>CAZYNP010000037.1:0-58320 GCA_964647995.1 uncultured Cytophagia bacterium | reverse complement strand
TTTGGTCCATTAAACCGAACTTTGGTAATTGAAATAAAATCGTGTCCAACGAATTTAATTGCTTCCCGCTTTGAATATTTCAGCAAAATGGGATCAAGTTGTAAACCTTTTAATAGCTCTACCAGAAATTATGAAATGGTGTACTTAGCTAAATAAACCACATGTGCTATCAATGTCCAATAAGTTTGCTTTAAACTGATTCTATTAGGTTAAAATCAAAATGGAATCAATCATGAAACTTATTACAGCAACCATTCGCGCCATTTTTGGGGGTCGCGGGAATTATGGAAAACACTGTAAATCGTAACCATGTTGCTTACATACTCATAGAAGATTGAATAAGGGAACCACCGTACATGTGCACGCCGATAGTTTTCGTAAACAGCTACATACATCTCCGGCATACGAAAGATAGCCTGGAGCAAGCATCAACGTAGCTCAAAAATTCTTCTCCCAGGCCTACGCGGCGCTCTTCATACCAGGTGTATGCCTCACTGACGTCCTGTTCCACCTCTGGAGCGATAATTAATTTAACGGTCATAACGACTACGAATCCTTCGCTTGACTTCTTCCCAGGAGAGTCCAGAGGCTGGCTTACTCATGAAGTTGGCTTTGCGACGAGATAACTCTTGCTTTTGCCATTCAAAGATAGGCACTGCTTCGGGAGAGGCGGCAAGATCATCCCAGAGAACTTCTACCAATTGAAGCTTGGCAGTCGGACTCAACTCAAATACCGAGGTAAAATTTGTGTTCATTTCCTTCATGCTTTTAGCCTGACTTAATAGTGCTTCTTGAGTCAAGCTAATCAAATATGCTTAATTTGTCAAGCGAATAGTTTACGAAATTTGAAATGACTGATTCCATCCCGATCATAGCGGGATGGAATCAGTACGAAAATTTAATCTTTATTGCTTAACAGCCCAATTACCTGTTTTTCACCTTTTCATCTCTAAAAAACAGCATAAAAATAATCGCACACAAAATCGTTAAAACCGTCGGCACGATAAAAACCTTCGTCCAATTTGTGATGCCTTCGACTGTAAATAATTTCTGAATCCAGCCCGAAAAATTGCTCCCAACAAAATTGCCAAATCCGAGAATGACGATGGCGATCAAGCTCTGGGCCGAGGCACGGATATCGGCGGGGGCGACTTTGTCCACATAAATATAAGCGGCAACGAAGAAAAACACGTAACAGAAACCGTGCAACGCCAACGACGCAATCACCAGCCACGAAGGAGTGCCAATGGAGAAAATGATGTAGCGAATGGGCCAGGCCAGGATGCCAAACACCATGGTCTTTCGGATGCCATATTTTTCGATAATCCAGGGGAGCAAAAATGCCATCACAAAAATCTCGGCAATCTGGGCAATCACCATCACGCCGGAAACAGCCGATTCAGCCACGCCAATTTTGTCAGATGTTAAGAACGGTGAGGTTAACACATAATAGAATTGCAGCTCGGTGGCGACCACAAACGAAATGATGGCAAAAATCAGAAAGTTTTTGTCGGCCAGCATTTTGATCGCCTCTAAAAATGCAAACGGCTTGGCCGCTTCTTTCCTGGGTGGCGTGTGCGGCAGCTTGAAAGACATCAGCCCCATGATGATCGAAAAAATGCCAGCCAGAAACAGCGTATCGCCCTGCAGGGCAAAAGCAGGAGTGGATTTGGCAACAGTGCGCCAGCCCATCAAAATCAATCCCGCCGCGATCCAGCCGATGGTACCCCAGACGCGGATGGCGCCAAATTCTTTTTCTGAGCTTTTCAAATTGATAAAGGCGATGGAGTTGGTGAGCGCCAGCGTTGGGGCGTAAAAGACACAGTAGATGAACATCAGCCAGGCCAGGGCAGTGTAGTCGGTCACAAAAGACATCGCAATCAAGAGACCGCCGCCTATCAACTGCAAAAACATCAGCACATATTGGGTGGGGAAATAGCGGTCGGCAAGCTGGCCGCCGATGAAGGGAGAAATGATTGTTGCCAGAGGTAACAAACTATAAATAAAACCGACTTGAGTTCCGCTGAATCCCAGATTATTCATCAGATAAGCAGATAGCACTGGCGCCCAGGCGCCCCAGATGGCGTATTGCAGGAACATCATGATGCTGAGCTGGATTTTGGCAATAATATTAGATTTTGGATTATTCAAAT
The DNA here is from genome assembly GCA_964647995.1 of uncultured Cytophagia bacterium. GTDB lineage: Bacteria > Zhuqueibacterota > Zhuqueibacteria > Thermofontimicrobiales > Thermofontimicrobiaceae > Thermofontimicrobium_A. The sequence goes on along the minus strand of CAZYNP010000037.1, from coordinate 56,167 downwards.
TATCAGCCATAGTTTGACCTTTCGTTGGTTAGGCTTCCGCGATGTTGCAAAGACGCAAAGATTCTTAGCGCCATTGCGTCTTTGCGGTTAAGCTTGTAATTCCAAAACACAAAAATCAAATCCCAAACAAATCTCAATAGATCAATTTTCAAAGCTCCAAACATTCATGGACAACAGAGGGTTTGAAAATTGGAATCTGGAGATTGAATATAATTTGGAATTTGGCATTTGAAATTTGAGAATTTCTCCATTGAATATCAAACAATCTTCCTCGCCACAGGATCCCACTCCACCTTCCGTCCCAGCAGATACGATTGGGTCGCCATGTGGCAGGTGATGGCTTCCTGGAATCCCTGGTCGATGTTGCATTTGGGCTGACCGCCATTACGGATGCAATCCAACCAATCTTTGATATGCAGGTAGGTAGTATCCACTCGCCGGCCCTCGCGATAGGTATAAAGCAACCCACGGCTGGCGAAATATTTCTGCGTTGCCGAAGTGATCGCATCCAGCGCCCCGGCGCCGGCATTGTAGGTGACCAGCGGCAACGAAGGATCGATAATTCCACTTTTGATTTTATCCTGGTAGCGTGTAGACTCCCAATCGGCATAAACCTCCAGGTCCCAGCCAACCCGCAGCGTGGCATCATGGCCCATGATGAGCTTACCCCGGTCACGATTGCTGGCCAGCGTGGCGCTATAAATCAGTGTCAGATCACGATCGGGATATTCAAAAACCACATTGAACACATCGGGTACGTCGCGCAGCTCGGTCATTTTGTACTCGTCTTTTTTCGGCCAGGAATTATTGAAGAAATAAATTCCACCTGACGCCACGGCCGATTTGGGAATACCCAGTTCCAGAATTTGATTAATGGCATCGAATTCATGGGACAGCAGATCGCCAGCCAACCCGGTGCCATAATCGAACCAGCATCGCCAGCGGAAGAAGCGTTCCAAACTGAACGGCACCTTGTGCGGCGCCGGCCCCTGGAACAAATCCCAGTCGATGGTCTTGGGGCTGCCTTGTTCATGAATGTTATAATACCACGCACCATCCGGCGAATTGCGGTTGGTGGTGGTTTCCACCAGCGTGATTTTGCCGAGAATATTTTTCTGAATTAGCTCTTTGGCTTTTTCATGGCTCTCCAATTGTCGGTTCTGATGTCCCAATTGAAAAACAATATTGGAATTCTTGATCGCCGCAAGCATCTGCCCCGCCTCCTCTTCGGTGCGGGTCATGCACTTTTCGCAATAGACGTGTTTGCCCGCCTTCACGGCATCAAGGACCATCTGGGCATGCCAGTGGTCTGGCGTGGCAATGATCACCGCATCAATATCGGGGCTGGCGAGCAGGTCTTGATAATAGCGATAGCGTTTGGCACCGGGCAAAGTTCCGGTAGCGCCGCCGGGACGGGTCTCATTTTTCGCAGCCGCCAAACCGCGTTCTGCCCGAACATCAAACACATCGCAGACTCCGGTCAGGACAACATTCAGGTCATCCTGCGCCAGCCAATCGCGCAGCGTCGTATGCATTTTATTCTGCGCTGCATTCTTTCGCTGTTCTTCCACCCAATCGGGATGGGCAATACCAGCCGCGCGAATCAGACTTTCTCCCCGGCCGCCGTTACCAATGATTCCCAGTCGAATCAGAGAGGCCGGGCGGCTGGTAATAATCGCCGGCGCCTGTGGCCGGCTAACCGGACTGACGGGCTTTTCGACGAGGCCCAGCTCATCTAAAATTGCCTGTTTCTTGCTGACATCTTTGGTTCGTTTTACTACATAGGCGTAAATGAAGCCCCCAAATACCGGCAACGTCGCCAGTCCCTTCAATATATCTCTACGTTTCACTCCTTTGTTTTTTCGGGAATCCGAACTGATCTGCTCTTTATCGTTTTCTGAACTCATTTTCTTCTCTCCTCATAAAAATAATTATGTAGATAACCTGGGACTCACTTCAAATAAGCTGTGCTAATCCACCAAAGCAGAAATTCTGGCCACAACTGTCGGTCCAGGGTCATTTTTTAAAAATCAACGCATCCAAACCGATCTTTCTGCCGGTTGGGAAAATGGCCAGTACCAACAATGCCGCAGCTTCAATCAGGGTTTTATTGACAATCAAATAGCTCCCTTCCGTGGGCATGGAATAGGTAAGTCCCACCAGCGGCGGATTGGCAACATAATAAAGCAGCAACAGTACCAGACCGGCAATCGTCGCGATATTGGTTAATATCCCGGCAATCAAGCCCAGTCCAATAGCGATGAGCCCCCATTCATTTAAAAAATCAACTGTTTTTAGCGCGGCTGGATTGGCCACTATGGATTGAAACCAGCCAGAGAAGATCCATTTTGACTCCATTAAATAGCTCGCCGATGACCAGTACGGATTGATCAATTTGGCAATCCCTTCATAAAGCAGATGCCAGCCGATCAAAATTCGAAGCACAACCAAACTGGTCAATTGCCATGTGGAATAGTTAAGGTCTTTCGGAGAGGGATCGCTCTTTTTCTTAAGCATCGTTTTTACCTGCCTTTCATTGTTTAGATCGACTGCTTGAGTTACCTGTTGTGATCGCTTATTAACACCAGAGGCCTTGCACCTCACTCGGGAGTACGCCAGAGGCCGATTGTTCCCGACAGAAAGATGGCACGCGGGCATGAAAATGTTGGGAGCAAATAAAGTCGAGTAGCGTTATATTCTTAGCAGCGGAGAAATTATAATAACCAGACGAGAAATAGAATTCAGGCATTCGAATACGAATCATAACTATTCGCTCTAAGGTGGCCCAATAATATCGGCAATAATATAGCCAAATTGAATCATGTTGTCAAGCGAAAAATATTTCTTAAAATTTTTAATTTGAGTTTATTGATTTATTGCTTTCATATTTATTCTTTTTTTTATATATTTCAATTTAGCATCCGAATTCAGGGTTGTGGAACCAATTCACCAGTGAGTTTTCACCAAAAATTAATGGAATATGTATTATCAGGAGACAGTGTTACACATTTGATATATTATTCTATGCCCAATAGATTTTGGGGCAACAACAAATGGTTCTGATCTTTAGCTCTTTTTTTTATTTACAAAAAAGTTACGACGGCATAATTTTTGTAACGCTTAGTTTCAAATAAACCCATTCCCGGTGGCATTTCAGCCGTTTGGGGATGGCCATTCGTTTGAGCGTTTGCATCTACATCATCGCCTGTCATCGCACTCAGAACCAGAATACGCCGCTCATTTTGTGATAAGATTAACTTAGCGAGGTCTTGCAAATGAAATATCGGTTACTTTGTCTGGTGGCCATAGTATTGGTTATATTTTTCACCGAAGCGTACGGAGGACAGTTAACCCCCATATCCGTCACCCCACGAGATAATCGTGCAGGCATTTCCACCAATTATACCTTCACGTTTACCACCTCCAGTACTGGAAACGGCGTGAATGTGGGTATTCCGGCTGATGGTAAAATTGTCATCACTTTTCCCGGAGGCTTCGATGTATCGGAGGTGGAAATCTCCAGCTCCGTCGATGCCAACGTGCTCAATGGTGGGCTAAATGCCTCTGCCGCCGGCGGCATCATCACCGTCACCCGCGATTCCACCGGCGCACCAGTTGCCGGCAATACCACCGTAGGCATCCGTGTCGGCATGATCCGCAACCACACGCTGGCTGCCAGCAACTATGCCGTGACGATCGAGACTCAGCTCAAAAACGGTACAATCATCGACTCAGGAAGTTCGGCCACATTTGCCATTATGCACGGGGAACTGGCGACATTTCAATTTAGCTCTATCCCCAGCCAGACCGCAGGCAACAGCTTTGGCATCTCGATCACCGCAAAGGATGCTTACAATAATAATGTGCTGAGCTTTAATACCACCGCAGCGCTGTCTGATCTCACCGCCAGCCTCACGCCAACCGAGACCACCAATTTCAACAATGGCGTATGGAATGGAACGGTGACCATTACCAAAGCGTTTTCCAGCGACAAAATCACCGTGATGGCGCAAAATAAAGCCGGCACTTCCAATGAATTTGCGGTCACTCCGAACACACTCCATCACTTTGCTGTTCAGAATATCGCCAGCCCACAAACCGCAGGCTCTGCCTTCGGCCTTCAGGTTACGGCGGAGGACGTCTATGGCAATCAGGTTACCAGCTTCAATGGTACGGCTACGCTCTCGGATAATACCGGAACGATATTCCCCACGACGACCGGCGCTTTTAATTCGGGGCAATGGAACGGAAATGTCACCATCACCAAAAAGCAGAAAGATGTGAGAATTACCATTTCCTCCAACGGCATCACCAGCCAATCCAATCAATTCAATGTACAAGCCGGGGCAGTGGATCATTTCGTGGTTGACAATATAGCCGCTCAGACTGCCGGCGTACCCTTTGTTATCGAAGTAACCGCCAAAGATCAATTTAATAATCAGGTCGATCAATTCGAAGAAACCGTCAATCTCTCCGATGATACCGGCACGATTACTCCCGCAATCAGCGATAGCTTTGCACTGGGCTATTGGGCGGGAAGCGTTACCATCACGCAGGTGCGTACCAATGACATCATCCGAGTCCAGCGCACTGCCAACGGAGTTCAATCCGGCTCCTCCAATGGCTTTAACATTTCACACAACAGTCTGGATCATTTCACTTTCGCTACTATTCCGACCAATCAGACAGCCGGAAATAGTTTTAACATCAACATCACCGCTAAGGATGCCTATGAAAATACCGTGGCCAATTTCAATGGCACGGCCAGCCTTAGCGATCTCACCAACTCCATCAGCCCCACTATTACCACCAATTTCGGGAATGGCATCTGGAGCGGCAATGTGACTATCACCAGGAGCTTTACGTCCAATCGCATCTCAGCCACCGCCGGCAGCAAGACCGGCTCTTCCAATAGCTTCAATGTCAATCCCTATAACCTTGATCATTTTCGATTTCAGACGATCACCAGCCCCCATATCGCCGGGCAATCATTCACCATCACCATCACCGCCGAAGATATTTATAATAATCGAGTGACGAGCTTCACCAACACGGTCAATTTAAGTGACCCAACTGGTACCATTTTTCCAACCACCTCCGGCAATTTCAGTACCGGCCAGTGGACCGGAAATGTGCAGATTACCAAGAGTGCCAATGACATTACCATTACCGCCACCCGCTCGACCACCACAGGGCAATCGAATCCGTTCAACATCGAGCCGGCCATGCTGGATCATTTTTCTCTCGCCACCATCGGTACCAAGGCTGCTGGCGTTCCCTTTGCGATTGTGGTCACGGCTCAGGATTTTTATAACAATCGAGTCACCAATTTCAACGGCACCGTTTCAATTCAGGATTTGACCGGTAGCATTGCGCCTACCAATAGCGGCCCCTTTGACCTCGGCCAATGGAGCGGTGATGTTACTATTACGCAAGTGAGAACTGCGGATCGAATTACCGTCACCAACACAGCCGGATTAGAAAGCGGCACTTCCAACAATTTCGATGTAGTGGCGGGCAATATCGATCATTTTGAAATCGCCAACATCACCACGCCCAAAACCGCCGGTGTACCGTTCTCGGTCACTATTACCGCCAAAGACGCAAACAATGCCACCGTAACCGGCTACAATGGCACCGTCAACCTGAGCGACCTGACCGGGACATTGAGCCCATTGGTTACACCCAATTTCAACAACGGCGTGTGGACCGGCGACCTGACCATTACCAGAACCTATACCAATAATAAAATTACCGCTTCGGGTGCGGGCAAATCAGGTACTTCCAATGCCTTTAATGTCCAGCCCAATAGCCTGACCCATTTTACCTTTACCAATATCACCAGTCCCAAAACCGCCGGGCAATCTTTTGCCATTTCCATTGCTGCCAGGGATAATTATGAAAATGTGGTTACTTCATTTCAGAGCACGGTGAACCTATCGGATAACACCAATACCATCAGTCCCACCTCTACCCCCAACTTTAGCGATGGCCAATGGACCGGAAACGTTACCATCACCCGGGCTCAGAATGACGTCGAGATCACTGCCACCCAGGGCAGCGTCAGCGGTACCTCCAACAAATTCAATGTCCAGGCCGCCGCGCTGCATCATTTTAGCATCAACAATATCAGCACCCAGCAGTCAGGCGTACCGTTCAATATCACGGTTATGGCCCGAGATCAATACAACAATGTCGCCACCCAATTTGCTGCCAAAGTCAATATTTCGGACAAAACCAATACCATCACTCCAACTGCGAGCGATAATTTTGCCAATGGCCAATGGTCGGGCAATGTGACCATCTCCCAATCGTATACCAGCAACTCCATTACCGTTACTCGCCAGGGCGGCACCGAAACCGGCACCTCGAATAACTTTGACGTCACTTCCAGCGCCGTGGACCATTTTGTCATCTCTCCCATTGGCAACCAGGTTGCCGGACAATCGTTCAGCGTTACCATTCGGGCGGAGGACGCAGCCAACAATTTGGTGACCAGTTTCAACGGTACCGCATCCATCAGTGATCTGACCAGTTCCATCACGCCAAAAACCACCGGCAGCTTCAACAACGGTCAATGGACCGGCCGCTTCAGCATCACCAAATCTCGCATCGGAGACACCATCACCGCCAGTAGCGGCGGCAAAATCGGCGTTTCCAATACGTTTAATGTCGATCCCGCTGCGCTGGATCATTTTCGCATCGCTACCATTTCCAGCCCGCAGATAGCTGGTACAGCATTTACAATTACCATTACGGCCGAAGACATTTACAATAACAAAGCCACCGGTTTTACCGGAGTGGTCAATCTCAGCGACAACACCGGTAGCCTGACCCCGGCCACCAGCGGCAGTTTTAATAGCGGCGAATGGACCGGCGCCGTCACCATCACCAAAACAGCCACCGACAATGTCATCAACGTGAGCGGCTCCGGTAAGTCCGGCCAATCCAACGCCTTCAACGTGAACGCGGCTACGCTGCATCACTTTATTTTGAATACCATTAGCACCCAGGCCGCCGGGGCACCGTTTGCCATTACCGTTACCGCACAAGACAATTATGGCAACACCGCGACTCAGTTCACAGGTAAAGTGACGATCTCCGACAAAACCAATACCATCACCCCCACTGTTAGCGGCAATTTCAGCAATGGCCAATGGACCGGCAATGTATCCATTGCCCAAGCTTACGCCAGCGATATCATCACCGTTACCCGGCAAGGTGGCAGCGAGAATGGTGCATCCAATAGCTTTGACGTCATCTCCAGTAATGTCGATCATTTCGTCATCTCAAGCATTGGCAACCAGGTAGCCGGTCAACCGTTTTCCATTACGATTCGCGCCGAGGATAGCAACAACAACCTGGTGACCAATTTCACTGGCACTGCGTCATTGAGCGATTTAACCAATACCATCAACCCAACCACCACGGGCAGCTTTTCCGGTGGACAATGGTCGGGCAGCGTAACCATTACCAAAAGTCGCACCGGCAATAATATCACAGCTACCAGCGGTGGCAAAGCCGGCACCTCCAATTCTTTCAATGTCAATCCTGCCGCGCTTGATCATTTTCGTCTGTCAACCATCGGCAGTCCGCAAATCGCTGGACAGGCCTTCAGCATTACGATTACTGCGGAGGACGTTTACAATAATAAAGTTACTGGATTTACCAGTAGCGTCTCGCTGAGCGAAAGCACCAATAGCATTACGCCCACAGCGAGCCCAAATTTTGTCAGTGGCGAATGGACCGGACTGGTAACCATCACCAAAAGCTATACCGATAACATCATCACGGCAACGGGCTCGGGTAAAACCGGGCAGTCGAATAAATTCAATATCAATGCTGCCAGTTTGCATCATTTTGTTATCGGCACCATTTCCACTCAGGCAGCAGGAGTACCGTTCGCCATTACGGTTACTGCGCAGGACAACTATGGCAACACCGCCACCCAGTTTACCGGCAAAGTGAATATTTCCGACAAGACCAATACCATCAGCCCCACCGAAAGCGGCAATTTCAGTAGTGGTCGCTGGACCGGCAACGTGCTGATTTCCCAGGCCAATACCAACGATGTAATTACCGTGGTGCGCCAGGGCGGCAGTGAGAGTGGTAGCTCCAATGGTTTCGATGTGATTTCCAGCAGCGTGGATCATTTTGTCATTGGCACTATCGGCAATCAGGTGGCCGGGCAGTCATTCACGATCACCGTTCGCGCCGAAGACAAAAACAATAACCTGGTGACCAGTTTTACCGGTACCGCCACCCTCTCCGATTTGACCAGCACCATCAGCCCAACCACCACGCCGAATTTCGTGAACGGGCAATGGTCAGGCAATGTATCCATTACCAAAAGTCGGACCGGCAACACCATCACCGTCACCAGCAGCGGCAAGGCAGGCACCTCCAACGCCTTTAATGTTGCCCCCGGTGCGCTGGACCATTTTCGAATTCAGCCGATTAGCAGCCCCCAGGTAGCTGGTATTTCCTTCGCCATAACCATTATCGCTGAAGATGCCTATAATAATCAGGTCACGTCGTTTGCCGCTACCGCCAGTCTTTCCGATGCCACCGGCACCATTTCGCCAACTGCAACCGGCAATTTTGTCAATGGCAGTTGGTCCGGTTCGGTTACCATTACCAGAAGCCAAAGTGATGTCACCATCACCGCTTCGCAGAGTGGAAAAAGCGGCCAATCCAATGTGTTCAATGTCAATCCAGGCGCGCTGGCCAGCTTCCAGATCGGCACCATCAGCACCCAGTCGGCCGGCCAGCCCTTTGCAATTACGGTAACCGGACTGGATGCCTATGCCAATGTGGCCACGCAATTTACCGGTACTGTGAATATATCCGATTTGACCGGAACCATTGCGCCCACCATCAGCGGAAATTTTACTGCTGGCAAATGGACGGGCAATGTTACCATCACCCAGGTGCGTACCAACGATCGCATCACCGTCACCAATACCGGCGGTTCCCAAACCGGCCAATCCAATCTGTTCAATGTCATCGCCAGCGCTGTGGATCATTTCGTGATCGACAATATCACCAGCCCCAAAACTGCCGGTGTCGCCTTTTCGCTGACCATTACCGCCAAAGACAAAGATAACAATACGGTCACCGGATTTGCCGGTACGGCCACGCTGTCCGACCTTACCGGCACCATCAGTCCCACCACCACCACCAATTTCGTCAATGGCATCTGGACTGGAAATGTGACCATTACCCGAAGCCTGACCAACAACAGCATCACGGTCACCAGCAGCGGCAAAGCCGGGCAATCCAATACCTTTACCGTTATTCATAGTGCATTGGATCATTTTGAATTTGCCAGCATCAGCACGCCCCAGGTGGCTGGAATTTCGTTTCCGATTACCATCAAAGCCAGAGACATCTATTCCAATTTGGTCACCAGCTTTAGTTCGTCAGTGACACTGACCGATAATACTCAGACTATCAGCCCCTCCAGCAGCGCCAACTTCAATAATGGCGAATGGACCGGCAATGTCCGGATCACCAAAAAGCAAAACGATGTTTACATCGTCGCCAGCGGCTCCGGCAAAATCGGCCAATCAAACTATTTCAATGTGAAGGCCGGGAACCTATCCTCACTGAAAATCACCACTGCCGCTGGTGGCACCGGCCAGGAGGTGGGGCCACTGAATTTGAGCCTGCGCGATAAAATCAATCTGTATGCCACCGGCTATGACAGTTATAATAATTACGTTCGCGATGTGGTTGCCAATTGGCGCGCCACTGGCAATCTGGATCAACCATCGCCCACTAAAGGACAAATGACGGTTTTCGATCCCAGGACGCCTGGCACTACTGGCAAAATACATGCAGATACCACCGGCGTCGCGGCAGATTCCACCGGCCAGATCACCGTTGGCAGCATCGCCTCTGTCAAAATTCGCACTGCAGCCAATGGCGCCGGCCTGGAATTGGGTGATATCACCATCAATGCCGATCAAAATCTAACGCTATACGCTGCGGGCTATGATGCCGGCAAAAATTACATCGGCGATGTGAGCGTTCAATGGCGATCTGTTGGCTCCCTGGTTCCGGCGGTTAGTGACACGGGCAAAATACTCAGCTTCGCGCCCACTAAAGCGCCGGCCACCGGCCGGATCATTGCCGATCATCCGGCTGCCGTAGATGATTCCACGGGCATTATTACGATTGTCCCTGGCGCAGCTTTCGGCCCGATCAATTTAACGGCAACCCCCAGCGTGATTCCCGCCAATGGCACCAGCACCTCGATTATCACTTCCGATAAAATTAAGGATGCTGAGGGCAATACCATTGCGAAAAGCACCCAGTTTAATGTTAGCACCACTCTGGGCACTATCACCACCACCGACGTAAACCCGATTTTGCCAGGAATTCAGATTGCCGCCAATGATTCTGGCCAGATCCAATTTACCCTAAAATCCGCGCTGACGGGCGGGACCGCTTTTATTTCCGTCAACGCGGTAAATGCCAGCGCTACCGGCAGTGTGACAGTTTATATTAACAACCTTAACATCCAGAGTATTTCCAGCCCCAAAACCGCAGTCTCACAGGGGCAAACGAACATCGCGGTGAATGTCATTGTCGAAAATCAAGGTACCAGCACCGTCAACAATCTCACGGCAGGCCTGATTTTCATTGGACCCCAGCCGCTGTTCGAAAATCGCAATGCCGACTTCCCATCGGTAGTTCGCACCGATGGCGTGACCTCCATTCCTGGCGGAAGCACCAGAACGCTCTTATTCAGCGTCGGTGTTAGCGCCACCGCCAAAACCGATACCATCACTGTCGATAGCTGGATTTCAGGACAAATTGGCTCTGTTTCCGTGAACGATACGTTTGCCATTACTAAATTGAAGTGGGCAGTACAAACTCCGCCGCAGTTGCGGATTTTGAAAGTCAGCTCGTTGCTAAATGAAGTCACTCAAGGTCGTGCCGGTGTCAATGTTACCATGACCGTAGCGAACAATGGCATGGCGAGCGCCAATATCACGCTGGATACGTTGAGCTTCTATTCCGTTAGCACCGCCAAAGATGTCACCAAAGAGTATGCAATTCAATCACTGCCGACCACTCCAGTGGTTATTCCCGGCGGTGGCCAAAAAATTCAATACAATTATGTGGTGAACGTCAGTTCTGCGGCCACACTGGGACCGGTGATTATCAACGGTCTGATCACCGGAACGGATTATAACTCGGGCACGGCCATTTTCGACAATGCTGCCGATACGACCTTTACCTGGACGGTGAAGACTGCGCCCATCGTGGGCATAACCGAATTGTCCACATCACAATCCAATGTCACCAAAAACCAAACCATGCCCTGGCGGCTAAAAATGGTGGTTCAAAACAACGGCGCTACCGGTGTGCGCCTGGATGCCGCCGACGCCTTCTTTTTCCTGGGTGGAAGCAACATTTCCTCAGAGTATACTGTTGTCAATCCAACCACCTTCGTTAAATCCAAAACCAATCAATTGGCAGGCACCAGCACCGACACATTGTATTACGTCATCAACAAAACTGGCGCCAGTGTGGGCCAGGTGACCATCCGCGCGCGCATCTATCTTACCGACCTGGCCTCGGGCAATCAGTTACCCGTCCAGGAAACCTACACTGGAATTATGGTTCAGGAGCCAGCTCAATTAAAAATCGCCACGATTATTCCATCCCAAAATAGTGTCACCCGCAATCAGGGCCAGGATTGGAATGTGAAGGTGGTGCTTGCGAATGAGGGCGGCACCGATATTGTCATTGATTTTCTACCAGCCAAAACCTATATTACTTTCAGCACCGGTAACGACTTTATTCTCAAACGCCCATCGGTATTGAATAGCGGCAGCACCACGCTCATTGCCGGCAAAACCGATACGCTAACCTACATTGTGGACGGGACGAGCATGACCACCGGAAATTGCCTGATTTCGGCCCGCGTCCTCGGTCGTCAAAAAACCAGCGGCGATTCCACCGTGGCCACTTTGCAGCGGTCGACACCAGTGATCATTGAAGAACCAGCCAGGATTCGAATTCTGTCCACCATCAATCGCACCGCCAATCCGCCGTTCGTAAACCAGGGCCAGGAATTCCCAATCCTCGTCACCCTCGAAAACAACGGTCAGGATGAGATTCGGGAGGCTACGATTCGCATGACCTCGTCCGGCCGATCGATTAGTGGCTTTTTAACCGCCAAAATCACCGACATTCTCGGTAGTGGCGGAAAGAAGGAGCATCTGTTTACGGTCAAGGCTGATACCCAAATTACCGCCGGAGAAGTCTTCACGGTCAAGATTGACAAGGCAGAAGCTCAAAATACCAAAGAGGCTGCTGGCGTTCTGCGGGAGCAATCACCGGATTCAACCGAGACAGTGATAATTCAAAAACCCGCTTCCTTGCAAATCACGGCCATCCAGACACCCGACACCATTCGCGCCTCTCAGGTGGAGCCGTGGCCAATTCGGCTGGTGGTCCGAAATCGTGGCGAAGCTCCGGCCCAATTCAAGACACCCACCGCTGCCGACCTGATCATCAAAGTCAACGATGTCGATCACAAGGATTATATTATCGAGCCACCATCGAAATTGCAGGGCGGCAGCTTGATTCTCGGCGGTGGCAAGACCGACACGCTGGTGTATATCGTCAGAACCACTGGCGAAAATGCCGGCAACGCCAGCATTGATGCCTTGTTGCAGGCAAACGATATTAATAATCAGCAATTGATTGTCCTGCCCGCACGTTCCGAATTTTACATTGTTTCCACCGCAGCCGTTCAACTGTTGAATACCGAACCGATCTGTTTCAATTACGATGGCGAAAAGGGCCTGGTCAATCGAGGGCAGAACTTCCTGATTCGTCTGGCAGTCCAGAATCTCGGGCGCAAGCGCGTGAAGGATGTGGCGGTAAAATTGACCACCACCGGCGGTTCGATAATTGCGCAGGATCAATTGCTGATTTCGTCCATTGAACACAACGAAACCCGATGGGCAGAATTTCAAATCACTGCCAATCCGCAACAGAACGATTTCAACGAAGTATTTACTTCCAACATTCTATCTGCCATTGAGTTCGATACGGGTCTACCGGCTGCAATTGGGGTTATTGATAACAAGGCCCGAGTCGAGGTACAGGACTCTGCCAAATTGAAACTCGAGCTATGGCCAGCAACTAACGATACCGTTTACACCATCAATCAGAGTTTTACTGTCCGCGCTCGCGTCACGCTGCTGGGTCAACGACCCGCAGCCATTGATGACTCAGGATTATTGAAGCTGTTTGTTCCAGGCAACTATCAGATTATCCCTGGCGAAAATCCCGTTGGCGAGCCAGACGTATTGGCTTTCAAAGCGGACCAGATTGTCGAATGGCAAATTCAAACGCCCGAAGCGGCTTCGGGACCAGACACGATTCGCGCCATCATCTATAACCAGCCGCGCGATAAGAATATCGACCAAAAAGCGCTGGTGGTACAAGCAGAAGACACCATTCGGGTGCGCACCCTGGCCACCAGCATTTTCTACACCAGCGGCATCACGACGCCAGAAGGAGCTGCCGATCGGATTCTCTCCACCGGTCAATACTTTGAAGTGCAATCGCAAATCCAATTCTCCGATAATCTGAAGAACGTCAAAGCAACGCTTCGGCTGCCGGTAGGCGTCTATCCTTATCGCTTCAAATCGGCGGCTGATTCCACCCAATTGGTCGATAAAGCGAAAAATCAGGGTCGGGTGCTCTGGGGAATTTTTGCGCCAGAAAAGCAAGATAACGATTTCCGTCCATTGACCATCACCATTACTGCCGATGAGAAGGGGAGCCCCAGAGTTTATCATGATACGCTCTGGGTCAGGACGGTCACTCGGGCCAATCTGGAAATTGCAGCGGGCATCAGTAATCCCGAGGCCGCTCGCACCACCGGCCGCGTGTCGATTTCACGACCGTTTACCATCAGCGCCGCAGTTAAAAATATCGGCATTGCCGAAGCCGTTGGTTTCGGTGAACTGGAGCTGCGGTTGGGCGCGACTGGCTGTACGTTTTGGGATAGTACCGAAACCGCCATCAAGACCTTCCGGGTGGATTCAACCATCAGTTGGAAACTGAAGGCGCCCAATTTTCCCACCGCCACCTCGGACATCACGGTCCGTTTCATCAAGTTGCCCAAAGATGAAAACACCAGCGAAGCTGCCTACGTGGATGAAGGCAAAGATCGGGTGGCCATTCCGATTACCACGGTTACCGGCGGTAATGTAAATCTAACCGCGGTTATTCAAAGCCCACCGGGCGCGCTGGATGGCATATTGTCCAGTTCCCAGACGTTTGTCGTGGCGGCCAATGTAACTTCCAGCCAGGTTGTCGATCTGCGCGCCCGACTGATTTTGCCGGCAGCATTTTCCTTTGGGGATAATGTCAATCCAATTCAAATTCTCTCTGCTGGCGAATCATCGGTACAGTGGGGCGTTCGCGCCGCAGCGGATTCAATCTCCAATCGTGAGCTGAAAGTCGTTTGTTTTGGAAAAGACAGCAACGATGAAACAGTAACCATCATCAGCGACACGGCACGGATAATGCTTAGCATCATCCGTCGCGCCGAAGTGGAAGTAATAGCCGATATCGTTTCGCCACCAGAAGCCACGGACAACGCGGTGTCGGTAAATCAAGCCTTTACCGTTCAGGCGCATCTGGAAAATTACGGCCAGGCGAATTTCATTGGCGACTACCATCTGGAGCTGGTATTGCCGGCCGGCCAGGGCTATACCACAGCGGATTCGTTGCGCAGAATCGTTTCCGGTCATAACCCGGTGAACTGGCTGATCAATGCCCCGGCCAGAGCTACGACACCCAGCAATATTGAAGTCAAGGTTCGGCCCAAAGAAGGCCCGTTAGACGAAAACTCCAATGAAGAAGCCGCCTTCTGGCAGGAAATTCGGCGGGACATCATCTCCATCGTAACGAATCAAAAGACCGTTAGAATTGCCAGCCTGGACAATCGCACTCCCAGTACCGTGGTTCGAAATCAGGTCAACGTCCCCATGCTGGGATTAGAAATCAGCAATCTCAAGGAAGATCTGCTTTCCAATAGCATTCTATTGAATGGCTTCCGTTTGACAATTAAGGATCGTCAGGGGAATCTGATTTCCCAGCCGGAGCAAATCATCTCCCGCATCGCCGTTGTCGACTATGGTCGTCCGGAAATGATTTACGGCGCGGTGACGGATTTTTCCGCTGGCTCAATGGTGCCACTTTATCTGTCAGAGCCCCTGGCCATTGCTGCGGGTGTCACCGATTCAGTGGAATTGGTCATTGATATTGCCGCCGAACCCACGCTGGAAGATGTAATGCTTTCCATTCAGGCAGATACCAATATCTACATTCAGGAAGCGTTGACTAATAACAAGCCTCGCATCGAGGGCGCTGACCAGGAAACCGGGATCAATTTGAAATTGGAATCCGATTTTTGTCTCATCAAGGGCGACAACTTGAAGGACTTTTTCAGAAATTATCCCAATCCTTTCGGCAGTCCGCAACGGCCGCTAACCACCATCGCTTATTATCTGTCGGAGGACACGGATGTTGAAATCAAAATTTACACGCTCATCGGCGAATTGGTCTGGTCACGAAAATTTCGCGCCGATGAGCCGCAGGGACGAAAAGGTCCCCATGCAGGCGATCTCACCTGGGATGCGCGCAACGATAATGGCCACAAAGTCCTGAACGGCGTCTATGTCATCTATCTAAAAACCGGCACCGGCGAAAGCGTCATGACCAAAGCGGCGGTCATCAAATGAGAAGAAATATATGCGAACAATAAAAAATGCCGGAACATTTTGCCAGTTGCAGATGTGCTAATCTGTCATCTGTTGATTAACGCAGCTTTGGGAGATTAAATTCGCCACGAAGGCACCAGGACACGAAAGGTCGGGTTGTAATTATTATTTAAAACAACGCTCTGATAAAAAATGAATACCTGCAAAGCTTGTAGTCTAAAATGCCAATTCAATTTCTAAAAAGAACCCTGGCAACCGAACTTGAAAACTTTTCGCGCACGAAAAACATGGAATGACACAAAATTCAAATCACAAAAACTGCTTTTAGTGCATTTCCATGTTTTTCTTGGTGAATTGTTGATAATAATTTTCATTTTAGAATTTCAGTTGCAATCGAAATTCTTGGAGCCTTGGTGTCTTTGTGGCATAAACAATAGTTGGGTTGACGTCAGAAACCATCTGGCGCACCAATTGCAGAATGAGTTCAACCAATCACACAGCCGATAAGGATCACTCATTCAAAGCGATTTATTATTTCAGTTAACCGGTTCACCTAATTTACGAGGGAGGAGACAATGCGTTGGTTAGGTAGAAGGCAGAGCACTAACATCGAGGATCGTCGCGGAGCAGTTCCTCGCCGCGTGGTTGGCGGCGGCTGCGGTACCATCGTTATTATTCTCATCGTCTGGTTGCTGGGAGGCAATCCGCTGGAATTGCTAAATAATATGTCCAGCAGCGATCAAAGCTCCATCACCAATTACCAGGCCACCGAGGCGGAAAACCAGTTGGCGCAATTTGTGGCTGTGGTGCTTGGCGATACCGAAGATGTTTGGAACACTATTTTCCGGCAAGAAGGAAATACCTATCGTGAACCAAAGCTGGTGCTATATACCGAAGCAGTGCAATCAGCCTGTGGTTTTTCCAGCGCCGCCACGGGACCATTTTACTGTCCCGCCGATGAAAAGCTCTACATTGACCTTGCATTTTGCGAGGAGTTACAGCGTCGCTTTCAGGCACCTGGCGATTTTGCGCTGGCGTATGTCATCGCTCATGAAGTGGGCCATCACGTGCAGAACCTGTTGGGGATCAACGATCAAGTGATGGCCATGCGCGACCGCGTCAGTCAGCGCGAATTTAACCAACTGATGGTTCGCCTGGAATTGCAGGCGGATTTTTTGGCTGGAGTTTGGGCGCATCATGCCCAGCGGATGAAAAATATCCTGGAAGAGGGCGATATTGAGGAGGCTCTCAATGCCGCCAGTGCTGTGGGTGACGATCGCATCCAGAAGCGAACCCAGGGCTATGTCGTGCCCGATGCGTTCACCCATGGTACTTCGGAGCAGCGAATGCGCTGGTTCGCCAAAGGGTTCAAAACTGGCGACATCCGGCAAGGCGATACCTTCGGTGCCGAGCGACTCTAAACCGATAACACGAAATTCCACGCAGCGCACAAGCCATTTCGCTTCAGTTTGGCCTTTGATGCAAAAAGCAATCCAACTTGTCTTTCTGAAGGCAACCGGATCTAAGCAAAATCGCCCACGAGGCGCAGCGCAGAAGATGATATCATTTTTTTGTCGCTTGCTGTGCCTGGTGGGCGATTTGTTATTAAAAAATCCTATTTAATCCAATTTCCAGGGCTCAATTTTCAAACCCCTGGTCATTGTCGCAAAACTATTGCCTGCGATCGCGCTGCAAATTCCATTTCACCCAATTGGACTGCTCGTCCTGATCGGTCGCTTTGAATTCACCCACCTCTTTCACCTGGCCTCGCTTATCGATCAGAATCTTTTGCATGTTTTTAACGATATAAACCCACTCTTCCATAGAGACTTCATGGGGGCCAGGAACTTCATAGGGACCAGGTACTTCGTAAACGCCGATAGATTTCGGAGTCAAGTCGGTTTTTTCCGGCGCGTTGGTAATCTGGACTTCACCGTTGTACACCTTCAACAATGTGCTGGAGTCGGCGGAAACGCCCATGCGGAGAACGGTTCCCGTGATGGCCGCCACCGCCACCGGCGCCGAAATTCCAAATTTGGCATTCTCTTTTTTCTTGGTCACATTGGCCCAGATGTCACCCTTTTCCACGGTAATCTGGGTCTCTTTGACCTTGCTCTTGGTCTCCTCGTACAACTTCACGATATCGATCACCGTCTCCGGCGCCATGCGAATTACGTCCAGTTCCAGCAGCTCCAATTCTGCACGCGATTTCTGATAGGTTCGAATGCGATCGCCGCTTAAAACGCTGGTGTTTTTGACCGCATCTTTCCAATCCTCTTCTTTCAATTCTTTCTTTTTTACCCGACCATCAGTGTAGGTCACCAGGCCTTTTTTTTCATCCGGGTTCTGCTGCGCCAGGCTAAATACGAACGAAAATACCATTACTGCAATTAAAATTGCGGTCATGATAGCTATCGTCGGGTGATGAAAAGCACGATTTATAGGGTTCATTTGATTCTCCTCAAGCTATTTGATCAATGTTTTTTGGGAAAATAGCGTTCAAATACCAGGTCCGTAATCCGCAGCGCCTCTTTGGAAAAAGAATCGATGCCGCGAGCCTGAAATTCATCTTCGATGTATTTTTTGGCTTCCTTCCAATTGTCAAGCCCATCCAGGTGACGAATAAATTCTTGATATGTACTATCGTCATCGCCAAAGATCCGCTTTTTAATGAATTTTTCATCCTTCAAGTCAATCAAGCTTAGCAATGATGCTAATGGTCCTTTTGGCTGCGCCTCGATCTTGCTGCGCTCGATAATCATATCCAGCGGATCTTTCCAGGTGTGGGTAATTTTGGGATGCCTTTTCTTCTTGCCCTCCCTGGGTGCTGCGGGCACGGATTCTGTTGTGCCAGAAGCGGTATCAGAAAAGCTGCGCTCAATTTCTGTTTCATAAGTTGATGTCTGATCTGCTAACAGCTCATCAACGCGCTCTTCGCCGAGGGATTCGGTGATAAACCGTTCAATCTCATCGACGGCTGAGTCAAATTCCTTGGCCCGTTTAATTTTTTTGTTGACAAAATAGTCAATTAGTATCGAGGCAATATCATCCAGATCAACCTTATTTCCATTGTACTGATCAAAGCTCGATAAATATTGCTGCAGGTCGCGTTGCACCAGCAACAGCTTAACATGGTCCACGCTTAACTTTTTATCTTCGGATCCATACAGTAATTCCAAAAAATTGGCAAAAGCAGAGACGTCGGAAAGGAAAGATCGCATGAAATTTTTAGAATATGTATCTTCTTCTGTCTTCGCCAGCAGGTTTTTGAAATTATCCTCGACAATATGATATTGCTCGAACTCTTTTATATTTCGGATCAACGTTTGGATGTAGATTCGCTCATCGTCCAGCGCCTCCAACACCCGAAGAATATCTGTTTTTACCTGATCGGATTTATTGCGATAAAAAATATTCAATAATGTCGCGCTCGGCCGCACCAGAAAGTCGTATTGCAACGCCACCGTGTGATTAATGATATTGCTCAATTCGTCGAATGAAAATACGGTGGCCTCTTCAAATGCTTTGATCAATTCATTTTTCAAGCGATTGATTTTTTCATCTTCAAAATCATACCGCTTCGAACTATTGAACTGCAGCGGCTCCTCAGTGTAGATAAATTTTTGAACACTATTCTGAAGAAAGTTTTTAAGGAACGAGGGCAATTTTTTATCGAACAGCTCTTTATAAAGAATGTAATTTCTATTTCCAATTAATCGTTCCCGAACTGCTGCTGCTAAAAGCTGCTTCTCTTTCTCGCCAGATGTCGTTTCCATGCTGCTTCCTTCCACATATCCGTTGGTAACTTCAGAATTAAATCGGTGCTTGCATCTTTTGGCGTGCTATGATTCATTATTCTCTTTGACAATTCGGGCTACATCTGCAATTTGATCCTTCTCGGTTAATTTGATAAGTCTGATACCTTGTGTCGCACGACCCGTCTCGCGAATTTTTTTGACCGACTGTCGAATGACATTGCCGCTGGTAGTGATAATCATAACATCATCATCCTCACCCACATCCTTGATGGAAACCATTTTGCCCACCCGATCGGTGGTATTTACAGTCACGATGCCCTTGCCCCCGCGCCTCGTTAATCGATATTCCTTCAGTGGGGTACGCTTACCAAAGCCTTTTTCGGTGATCACCAGCAAGGTGGTGTCACTGCGAGCCGTAACCATGCCGACAACATAATCATTCTTTGCCAGGGTAATGCCACTGACACCGGTGGCCTGCCGGCCCATGTCGCGCACATCCGATTCCAAAAACCGAATGGCTTTGCCAAAATACGTTCCCAACACGATTTCCTGGGAACCATCGGTAATTTTCGCATCGATCAGATCGTCTTCGCTGCGGATATTAATAGCATTAATGCCTCCCTTCCGCGGATTTCCAAATGCCGACAAAACTGTTTTTTTCACCAACCCTTTTTTGGTGACCATTACCACGAAATGCTCATCATCGAATTGCCGGACATTAACGATGGCAGCAATTTTTTCATCCGAACCAATATTGATCAGATTTACGATCGATCGCCCTTTGGATCCCTTGCCAGCCTGCGGAATCTCGTGCACCTTCAACCAATAACACCGACCACGGTTGGTAAAAATTAAGAGGTATTGACGCGTCGAGGCAACAAACAGATGCTCGATGAAATCATCTTCCTTCGTAGTAGCACCGGACGATCCGGTGCCCCCACGAGATTGTCGCCGATATCCCGATACCGGAAATCGCTTGATGAAGCCAAAATGGGAAATGGTAATCACCATGTCCTCTTCGGCAATCATATCTTCGATGGAAAATTCTTCGATCTTTTTGATGATTTCCGTTCGGCGTTCATCACCATACTTTTCTTTCAAACTCAGCAGTTCGTCTTTGATAATCTGCATGCGCTTGGATTTGCTGGCCAGGATGGCTTTTAATTGATTGATCAATTTGATCGTTTCGAGATATTCTTGCTCGATCTTTTTGCGCTCCAGACCGGTCAATCGCTGCAGCCGCATATCCAGGATCGCCTGCGCCTGAATTTCAGATAATTTGAAGCGGCGCATCAGTCCATTTTTCGCCGTTTCTGGGTCTCGTGATTTTTTGATCAGCTCTATTATCTCATCGATGTGGTCCAGGGCTATTTTCAAGCCTTCCAGAATATGCGCTCGCTTTTCGGCCTTGTCCAGATCAAATTTCGTTCGGCGCATCACCACATCGTGCCGAAAATCGATAAAGTGCTGCAGCATCTGCTTGAGATTCAATACTGCCGGTGCCCCATCCACCAACGCCAGCATAATCACACCAAAGGTCACCTGCATCTGTGTGTGATGGTAAAGCTGATTGAGAATTACATGCGCCTGAGCATCTTTGCGCAATTCCACCACCACTCGCAAGCCGTCTTTATCGGATTCATCACGGACCTCGGTAATGCCTTCGATTTTTCGCTCTTCAACCAGCGCCGAGATCTTTTCGATCAAATTGGCCTTGTTGACCATGTACGGGATTTCGGTGATCACAATGAAATTCTTGCCGCTGCGCCCGGTTTCAATATTGGCGCGTGCTCTCACAATAATCCGACCGCGTCCCGAGCGATAAGCTTCATCAATGCCCTCAACACCGTAGATCAACGCTCCCGTTGGAAAATCCGGCCCTTTGATAATTTTCATCAAGTCATCTATCTTGATTTCGGGCTTATCAATTAGCGCGGCCAGTCCATCGACGACTTCATTCAAATTGTGCGGTGGAATATTGGTGGCCATGCCAACCGCTATTCCGGAAGAACCGTTCACCAACAGGTTTGGCAACACCGCAGGCAATACCTTTGGCTCTTTTAGCGATTCATCAAAATTGGGCACAAAATCGACCGTATCTTTATCCAGGTCGCGCAGCAATTCTTCGGAGATCGGCATTAATCTGGCTTCGGTGTAACGCATGGCTGCAGGTGCGTCGCCATCTAATGATCCAAAATTTCCCTGACCGTCAATCAAAGGATATCGCAATGAAAAATCCTGCACCATACGCACCATGGTATCATAAACCGCAGTGTCGCCATGCGGGTGATATTTTCCCAACACTTCCCCAACAATTCGAGCGCTCTTTTTGTACGGCGTACCGGGGCGTACTCCCAATTCGTGCATCCCAAACAGAACCCGGCGATGAACTGGCTTAAGTCCATCACGCACGTCCGGCAAGGCTCGGGAAACAATCACCGACATCGAATAATCGATGTAAGAGTCTTTCATTTCCTCTTCAATGTAGATTGGAATTATTCGTTCCTTCTTAACTTCCATATTCTATTTCCCATCATCGATTGTCAAACTCAATTCAAATCACGACGCCAGGCACTAAACATCCAGATTGCGAACATATTTCGCATTTTCTTCAATGAATTTTCGCCGTGGCTCGACTTTATCTCCCATGAGCGTCGAAAAAATCAAATCCGCTTGAAATGCTTCTTCGATGGTTACCTGCAAAACCGTTCGGTTCTCAGGGTCCATCGTCGTTTTCCATAATTGCTCCGGGTTCATTTCGCCCAGACCTTTGTAGCGTTGAATCGCTACACCATTGCGTCCCAGTCGCTTCAAAATCTCCTCTAATTCTTCCTCATCGTATGCGTAATTTTCTTGCTTACCCTTGGATATGCGGTACAGCGGCGGCTGCGCAATATACACATGACCTTGTTCGATTAATTCTCTCATGTAGCGAAAGAAAAAAGTCAACAGCAGAGTACGAATGTGAGATCCGTCCACGTCGGCGTCGGTCATAATAATTATCTTGCCATAACGCAGCCGGGAAATATCAAAATCCGCAGCGCCAATCCCGGTTCCCAATGCCGTAACAATGGTGCCAATCTCTTCATTGGATAATATTTTGTCCAGCCGCGCTTTTTCCACATTCAAAATTTTGCCTTTCAACGGAAGAATCGCCTGAAAACGCCGATCCCGCCCTTGCTTGGCCGAACCACCTGCCGAATCGCCCTCAACCAGATAAATTTCGCAATGCTCAGGGTCTTTAATAGAACAATCGGCCAGCTTCCCTGGCAGACCAGCGCCATTCAGGGCACTTTTTCTTCGGGTAAGCTCCTTGGCCTTGCGCGCTGCCTCACGGGATCGAGCGGCAGTAATGACTTTTTCGATCATCACTTTAGCAATCGACGGGTTTTCCTCAAGAAACAGCGACAACCCATCGCCGACGATGCTCTCCACAATCCCCTTGACTTCACTGTTGCCCAACTTGGTTTTGGTTTGCCCTTCGAATTGCGGTTCCATGTGTTTGATGCTCACAATAGCCGTAAGCCCTTCCCGCACATCATCGCCGGTTAGAGTGAAATCCTCATTTTTTAGAATATTATTTTTGGTGGCATAGGTATTCAGGGTTCTGGTTAGAGCGGATTTAAAACCGATCAGATGCGAACCGCCTTCCATGGTGTGAATATTGTTCACATAGGAAAAGATATTTTCGTTATAGCCATTATTGTATTGGAAAGCAACCTCGACCGGCACATTTTCCCTCTCGCCCTCGATATAAACCGGTTTGGCCTGGATGGAATCTCGGTTCTGATCCAGATACGCAATAAAGGCCAAAATGCCGCCCTTATATTTGAAAGTTTCCGACTTCCCGCTGCGCTTATCTTTAATCTCTATTTGCAGGTCTTTATTCAAAAAGGCCAATTCCCGCAATCGCTCAGCTAAGATTTCATAACTGAAGTTGATTTTTTTGAACACTTCCTTGTCAGGGAAAAAGTGCGTTTTGGTACCGCGCTTGTTGGTTTTGCCAATTTGAGTGACCTCGGTAACTGGTATGCCACGCTCATATTTTTGATGATAAATATAACCGTCACGATATACTTCGACCTCGCACCACTCAGACAAGGCATTCACCACCGATACCCCAACACCGTGCAGGCCACCGGACACCTTATAAGATTTCTTATCGAATTTGCCACCGGCATGCAACATGGTCATGACCACCTCCAGAGCAGATCGCTTCTGGGTGGGATGCATATCCACTGGAATGCCGCGGCCGTTATCAATCACAATAATCGAATTATCTTTCTCAATGGAAACCTCGATTTCGGTGCAAAAGCCCGCCAGCGCTTCATCGACGCTATTATCGACAACCTCGTAGACCAGGTGATGCAACCCACGAATGGAAACATCACCGATGTACATGGCAGGCCTGCGCCTGACAGCCTCCAGTCCCTTGAGAACAGTGATTTGACTGGCATCGTATTTATCCAGTTCATTCTGTATCAATTCATCTTCTTTTTCAGCCATCTTTACATCTTCCTCAAACTTCTCTTGCTACTGCCGAATCGGTTGTAGTTGCAAATATTGATGGGATTTTAAAGCCACGTGGCAATACTTGCTCAGCAAGTGCTAATACAATCGTATATCCTTGATAATTTTTTGACCGATCTTTGCGTTCAGTTTTTCGATAATCTCCTTTTTCAAGTAGAACAGTTCATTGCGCCAGCTATCATTACTGACCTTAACAAATAATACCTGGTGCTCTACCTTTTCTGCTTTCGTGACGCGAGCAATTTTGTCGCCAACAATTTGTGGCCAAAAATTGATCGCTTGAAATTGATAAACCTGGTTTTCTATTTCTAAATCCCGCAATAGTTTCTTAAGCGCCTGACCAAGAGTATTCATTTATGATGTCACCTCGGCCGTTGGTGAAGGGTCTTCCAGCAACTGGATGCTGCCATTTTCAACCTTAAAATATTTGGTTTGAGTTGCAGCTATCATCACCGGGATTTGGGTGGCGGTAATAAATACCTGGCCCGCTTGACGTAAATGCTCGATAATTTTGATGGCGCGATCGTTGTCAATTTCAGAAAAAAGATCATCAATTAACACAATCGGCTGCTCGCCAAGCTGTGCCTGCAACATATGAGCTTCGGCAATTGCCAGTGCAATCAAAACAGTTTTGTGTTGTCCGCGCGAGCCGTATTTTTTCAATTCGTTACCATTGATTTCAAAAATAAAATCATCGCGATGCGGTCCGACCAGGCTAATTCCGGAACGCAGCTCTGCTTTTAGCGATTGTTCGATGGTTTTCTCAAACCGAGCCTTCAATTCATCGATGCGATCAAATTCAACATTTGATTTATAGCGGAATGTCAATTTTTCCTCGAACTGAATAAGCTTAGCATAAATTTGGCCAAGCAGGCTTGAAAATTGATCCGAAAATTCAAAGCGGTAGCACATGATTTGTGTACCGATTTCTAATAACCTCTGGTTCCATGGTTCGAGAACTGCTGCTGTGATTGCCCCGCTGCTTTTCCAACTGGATAGGATCGCATTTCGCTGTTGAAGAATTCGGTGGTATTCTTGCAAATTCGAAAAATACTTTTGATGCAATTGCGACAGAAGAATATCAACCAGCTTCCGTCGCTCTGGCGGAGGGCCTACAGTTACTGCATATTCATCAGGTGATGATATGACAACCGGAAATTTTCCCAACAACTCAGAGGTCTTTTGAATCCGCTTGCGATCAATCAAAATCTCTTTACCGCTTTGATGATCACATTTAAAGACCAATCGATGGATATTTCCATGTTCGCTTTCAAAATTGCCCTTAATAAGAAAGAACGGTTGCTGAAAAGCGATAGCTTCTTTGTCGTGCCTGGTACGGAAGCTTTTTGAAAAACAGAGCAAATAAATCGCTTCCAGGAGATTGCTTTTTCCTTGCGCATTGCGGCCGATAATAAAATTCATTCCTGCCGCACAAGCTATCTGCGCACTGCGGTAGTTCCGAAAATCGGTTAATTCCAATGACGCTAATTTCATACGTATCGCTATCAGTCATTCAATCGAATGGGCATGATCAGCATCATCAAATTCTCATTCTCTTTTTGAGTCATTGGAGTGACCACCGCAGCGCTTACCGCATCTTTCAGCAGGAAGGATACCTCATCAGTATCAATATGCCGGATCAATTCTAAAATATATAGCCCATTGTATCCAATTTCCATCGCTTCGTTGTTGTATTTGATCGGAATTTCTTCTGTGCCTTCCCCTCCGTATTCAATGTCCTCAGAGCTGACTTTCAATGAATTTTCTTGAATACTAAATTTCACCTGATGATTGTAGGTGTTGGAAAAAATCGCAACACGCTTTACTGCTGCCGAAAGGTCATCTTTGTTCACAACCAGTCGCTTATCATTATCTTTTGGAATTACATTTTCATATTTCGGATATTGCCCCTCGATGATCTTGGAGTAGATGAACGTTTCATCGAAGCGAAATAGAATATGATTTTCACCGAAGGCAATTTGCACATTTTTTCCCTCGTCATCGCTTTCAATATTTCTTAAAATTAGCGACAATGCTTTGATGGGAACGATCACGTTTTTTTGAAAGTTTGGAGATTGCACTTTATTATTATCGATTTTTACCAAGCGATGGCCATCTGTTGCCACGCATCGCATTTCCTCGGCCATGAGCTGGAAATATACTCCCATCAGCGTAGCTCTCAGTTCATCGGTAGAGGCAGCAAAAATAGTTTTGTTCACCATGCGAGCCAGGATTGCTTTTTCGATTTGAATCTCACCCTCACTTTCTTCGATATCAATCGAAGGGAATTCTTCCTTGGGCTGCGCACTTAATTTATAGACTCCGTTTCGGGTTCGCAATGTCACTTTGTTATTTTCTTCTAATTGAATATTGATGGGAATTTCCGGGAGTTCTCTTAATATCTCATTTAAGGATTTGGCTGGAACTGCACAAGCGCCATCCATTGTTCCAGAAACGGAAAGTTCAGTAGAGATACAAATTTCCAGGTCAGTGCCGGTAAGTTTCAATTTATTATTTTGAAGTTCCAAAAGTACATTTTCTAATACCGGAATCGTAGTCTTGGCTGGAATTACTCCAACCACCTTTTGCAGACCTTTTTGAATGAGGCCTTTGCTTACCGTGAAGTGCATTTTGAACTCCTTTATCATTCAAATATTATTTGATCAGCTAAGCCAAATATAATAAATATAAAAATAACTATCAACACTTTTTTGTGGAATTTAATTTTTAGAGTCTGGTAAATAAACAGCATGAAGAATTGACAAAGGTTTTTTAACAAAATAAATGATAATATAGTGTATTTAAAAAATAGTAGTATTAATAGAAATGTTGATAGCTGGAATAACTTGTTCTAATCTGGGAGTAGTTTCTTAATTTCAAATAAGTTAATATGTCAATCGAAATGTGGATAATTTAGCCTATTATGTGGAAAGGGTGTTAATAACTTCATGGTTATAAACAGCCATTTGAAATGAAACTTGAAAATATCTTAACACCCTTTGGTTATCTACCAAATACTCACAGTCCATTTTTGAAATTGTCTATAACATGTGGATAAACGTCCATTGCAATAGTAGATTCATTTTATGAAAATTACAACCATATTTTCGGTTAGCAAAAAATCCCCTGTGAATAACTTTTGTAGGATCGCTTTTTTTATTATAAGCTGGCTAACTCAATTTTTCGTTCTAAAGTCGAAAGATCTTCTTGAATCTTTTTGTCGGCTTTTCGAATATCATCGACAGTTTGAATGGCATGAATGACCGTAGAATGGTCACGGCCACCAAAATGAAGTCCAATGGTTTTCAACGAATGCGAGGTCATTTTTTTGGCCAGGTACATAGAAATTTGTCTGGCCAGGGCCACTTCCTTTTTGCGATTCTTCGCCCGGATAAGATCCTCTGGAATTTTGAAATGGTCGCAAACCAATCGTTGTATCTCCTCAATGGTCAGGCTGCGCTTGGAGCCGAGGCTGAGATCTTTCAGTACATCCTTTGCTAAATCCAGGGTGATGTCTTTGCCCTGGAGTGATGATTTGGCCAATAGCCGAATTAGAGATCCCTCCAATTCGCGAATATTCGATGTGATATTCGTTGCGAACAAATCGATGATCTCCTGGGGTAAGGTGAGGTGATTTTCTTCGGCCTTCTTTTGCAAGATAGCCGTGCGTGTTTCCAGGTCCGGTGGCTGGATGTCCACCACCAGTCCCCATTGAAAACGCGAAATCAGTCGCTCCTCGATGCCTTTTAGTTCCTTCGGCGGACGGTCCGAAGTCAGCACGATCTGTTTGCCGCTTTGGTAGAGTGTATTGAAGGTGTGAAAAAATTCTTCCTGGGTGCGTTCCTTGGTCGTGAAAAATTGGATATCGTCCATCAGCAGGATATCCACATTTCGATAGTTATTACTAAACTCTTTGGGGCGATTGTTTTGGATGGCGTCGATAAATTCGACAGTGAACCGTTCGCTGGAAACATAAAGCACTCGCTTTTTGCGATCCTTGGCTTTGATCGCGTTGCCAATCGCCTGGATGAGGTGCGTTTTGCCCAGGCCGACGCCACCGTAAATCACCAATGGATTAAAAGTGGTTTTCCCGGGCGAATTCGCCACGGCTAATGATGCCGCTCGAGCAAACTGGTTATTACCCCCTTCGACAAAATTGGAAAAGGTGTATCTTTCATTTAAATGGCTCTCATAATTAGGATCCTTGGCGATGGCCAAGGGTTGAGGAAATAAGGTGTTCTCGCCGGAGTGGCCATTGAGTATTTCATTTTTATTATTGACCACCACAGAATATAAAAGCTGGGCTTCGTCGCCAATAATTTGTTGCAGGGACTTGTTGATCAAGTCACTATAATGCGTTTCAATGAATTCATAGAAAAAGTGGCTCGGGATTTGAACTGTCAGTTTTTTGTTTTCGAAGTTAACAGGAATGATCGGCTTAAACCAGGTAGTGTAGGTTTGCTCATTGAGATTTTCTTTGATGACAGTAAGAGCCTTCGTCCAGATGTCAACGCAATTTGATGTCATGGGAGAACACCTCTTCTGGTTAAGTTGAAAAATTATCCACAAGATGTTAACATTTGATTAGGAGAAATTAGGTATAGCCGCTTATTAAGAGCATTTAAATATAGTTATAAAACTGCAAAATTACAGTTACTCTCAGAAGTTTTTTATCGACTGTAATCAATTAAAATTCAGTGAAATAAAAGAACAAGCAACAAGCGCTGAAATATCGTTTTCAAATAGGGGACAGGTGCTCTTGACGAATTGTTTTGTTGTGATAAAAAGAATCAAAAATAGATTTATCCACAAATTGTCCTATCAGGCTTTATTTGCTTCACCGGAAAAATTTACAAAATTTATTATTAATGTCAAAGGAAAAAATAAAACGTGAATAGAAAATTAGCACGAAAATTCCTGAAGCCAGAAGTGATCAACGCGCAATGATGTAATTTGGTCCGAGGTTAGTTGCTTCAACGGCCAATATCGTTACATTAAATTAGGCTGAACAGAAAAAAATCTTGACTTTGAAATAAATTATTAATAACTTTATAGGCTTAATTGTAAAACGTACCTTAAATTTGATCACTCAACTAAAGGGGTTTGTCGTATGAAAAGAACATTTCAGCCAAGTCGGCGGAAAAGAATCAACAAACATGGTTTTCGAGCACGGATGAGCACTAAAAATGGCCGCATCGTATTGAAGCGCCGACGCGCCAAGGGCAGAAAAAAACTCACTGTGAGCGATGAGTAGAATAGTCTTTTTTGAAAATGGTAACTACCAAACGAACATGTCGATTATCAAAAAATGAAGTTCTCAGAACAAAAGATGACTTCGACAGGATTTTCAAGCAGGGGAAGGTAATACCTGGCGCTCATGCTACTCTTGTTTACATGGCTGCTGATGCTAAAAAAATTGGTTTTGTGGTTTCCAGAAAAGTAAAAAAAAATGTGGCAAAGAATCGATTCAAACGGCTGTTGCGAGAAATCTATCGCTTGAACAAGGAAAAATTTCCTGAAAAGCATTATATGATTCTAATTGCCAGGGGAACAACGGACAATTTTCTCGAACTTCAGCAAGATGTCATTAGATTGTTAAACCATATTTAGGTGTATTTAATTGAAACTAATCTATATATTGATCTGCAATGAAGAAAGCACTTTTAGCGCTAATTAGGTTTTATCAACAGTTCATTTCGCCGGTGCTCCCACCCTCCTGTCGCTTCGTACCATCATGCTCTGAATATTCTTATCAGGCACTCAGCAAATATGGTGTGCTAAAAGGTTTGGCTTTGACCGTATGGAGAATTTTGCGGTGCAACCCATTTTCAAAAGGCGGATATGATCCGGTAAAGTAATTACATTCTATTGGGAATTGGCAATGGATAAAAAGACCATTTTGGCTTTCTTATTAATTGGGCTGGTATTAATTGTTACTCAAACCAAGTTCTATCGAAATCTCATATTTCCGGAGCAGCCACAAACCGAGTTGACCGTGAGGCAAGATAGTGTTGCTGCTGCAGCCGACACAATCAAAGTTGCAGCAGTGAAGCCACCGATTGAAAAAAAATTGGATCGAGCCCCGGTGACCCCAGCGGCAGCAACTCCCAGGTCGAATGAATTTTCCGCGATGTTTGAAAATCTGGCTGGCGGAAGTTATGCCAGGGTTTCGATCGAAACACCCAATTATAGTGCCGAAATCGATCCAAACGGTGCTGTCATCTCAAGCTGGCGATTGAAGCATTACAAATATGATGATCGGGAATCGGTTCAGCTTGTTAAAAACAACGGCTATGGCAACCTCGGTCTGTTTTTTATCAACAATCAGGACACGATTTATACGTTTGAGGTGCCGTTTGCTCCCAGCAAGTCAGTGATTGATTTTAAAAATGGCCAGACCAAAGACAGTCTGCGCATGGTGCTCGATCTTGGTAACGATAGGCAAATAATCAAAACATTTACTTTTTATCGCGATGAGTACCTGATTGAGCTAAAATTGGAAATCAAGAATCTGGTGCAGGAATTTGACAATCACCAGTATTATCTGACCTGGCACTCTGGCCTCGCTTATACTGAGCTTGATTATTTGAAGAACATCGATCAGGAAGATATCAATAATTCCAAAGGCTATGTTTTCTTAGGTGGGAGCAAGGAAGATTTGAACTTGCCCAATAAGCCGTTTGAAAAGCGCTCCCGTGCTGATTTTAGTGGCCTGGTGGACTGGACGGCTATCCGTACCAAATATTTTGCGATGATCCTGCTCCCGGAAAAAGAGCAACAGATCGAACCCATTCTCTCGGGCCAAACGGCGCCCATTTACAGCAATGAAAATTTGAAAAGCCGGGTCGATAAAACCTATGCCGTGACGTTAAAATCCATTGTGCCGCCAACAAATACGGCCTTTGTGCAACAGCGACTGCGCGTTTATTTTGGACCGCTGGATTACTTTATCATCAAAAATTATCATCCGACGCTGGCCAAGCTGATGGATTTTGGCGGATCGGTCATCCGACCGTTTGCGCAATTGGTGTTGCGGGCATTTATTTTCTTGCATTCGTTCATTCCCAATTATGGTCTGGTTCTCATCGTATTTGCTCTGTTGGTAAAATTTTTAACCAATCCCTTAACAAAGAAAAGCATGCTTTCCATGCAGCGAATGCAAACGCTGCAGCCCAAGTTGAATGAGCTGAAAGAAAAATATGGCAAAGACCCGCAGCGCATGAACAAGGAGACCATGAAGCTGTATAAGGAAGCGGGGGTAAATCCATTGGGCGGCTGTTTGCCCACTTTGCTGCAGTTGCCATTGCTCTGGGCGATTTTTATCGTCTTCCGAAATACCATCGAACTACGGGATGCAAGCTTTTTCTGGTGGATCAAAGATCTGTCGGCGCCGGATACGATTATGCAGTTGCCATTTGCAATTCCCCTGTACGGCAATTTGATCAACGTGCTGCCTTTGATCATGGGGCTTACCATGTTTCTACAACAGAAAATGACCATGAAAGATCCCAAGCAAAAGGCGATGGTTTATTTCATGCCGATCTTTCTGACATTGCTTTTTAATTCCTTTCCCTCGGGGCTGAATTTGTATTATACACTATTCAATGTGTTCTCGATGGTTCAGCAAAAGTGGTTCCCGGTCAAAGATACCTCAAGCGAGGACGGGCAGCCCAAGAAGCTCAATTATTCACAGAAATTGCAGCGAAAGTTTTTGTTATCCAAAAAGCGATTTAATAGATAGGCTTTAACAACAGTTCTCTTTTATCTATTTTCTATTGAAATTTATATTATTCATTTGACTAAAAAAATGATAATGAAATTGAATAGAATTTATAATAAAATAGAAGATATCTAACTATAACCTCCTTTGAATTTATATTACTAACTTTATAACTAAATTGAAAAGCCCTATCGCAATTCGCTGGTGGGGCTTTTTGCATCATGGTCGCAGGCAATGATTGATCATTTGGAAGATACCATCGCGGCAATTGCCACCCCAGCCGGGAATGGTGGCATTGCCATCGTTCGGGTAAGCGGGGAAAATGCCCTTGACATTGCGCAGCGTGTCTTTCGGGGACGCCGGAATTTAAAGCAGGTAGAACCGTGGACAGCGATATTAGGCCAGATCGTGGATGGGGCGAGCGAGATCGATGAGGTCATTGCCATGGTATTTCGGGCGCCGCACTCCTACACGGCCGAAGACATGGTCGAGATTTGCTGTCACGGCGGACGATATGTGACCCAGCGGATTCTGGAATTGATGCTACGGGAAGGGGCGCGGCTGGCCCAGCCGGGCGAATTTACCTTGCGCGCATTTTTGAATGGGCGGATCGATCTGT
The DNA here is from genome assembly GCA_964647995.1 of uncultured Cytophagia bacterium. Taxonomy (GTDB): domain Bacteria; phylum Zhuqueibacterota; class Zhuqueibacteria; order Thermofontimicrobiales; family Thermofontimicrobiaceae; genus Thermofontimicrobium_A. The sequence goes on along the minus strand of CAZYNP010000037.1, from coordinate 23,779 downwards.
CCCAGGCCGAAGCAATTGCGGATCTCATCCAGGCGCAAACCGAAGCCAGTCTTCGCGCGTCGGTCAATCAGCTCCAGGGTGGGTTGTCGAATAAAATTCAGACGATCCAGAGTCAATTGGTTGACCTTTTGTCGCTGCTGGAATTGGAACTGGATTTTGCCGAGGAGGATGTCGAGTTTGTCGAACGGGCAGAGTTTATTCAAAAATTGCAATCGGCGCAACGCGAGTTGGAACATCTGACGCGATCTTATGAGGTGGGCCGATTGGCGCGCGAAGGGGTGAAGCTGGTGATCGTAGGTCGGCCTAATGTTGGCAAATCGAGCTTGCTGAATGCGCTGGTCAAAGAGGAGCGAGCCATTGTCACCGATATACCAGGAACCACTCGCGATCCGTTGGAGGTGCAATTGGATATTCGCGGGGTGCTGTATCGCATTTTCGATACTGCTGGCATGAAAGCTACTCCGGATAAGATCGAGCAGGAGGGAATTCGGCGGGCGCGAGGGCATCTGGCGAGTGCCGATATTGTGGTGCATGTTTTTGATGGTTCGCTGCCTCTGGATCAGGACGATCGGGACATCCTTGCGGAAATTGACCAGATGCAGCAGAAGCATCTAATTCGAGTGATAAATAAATCTGACCTGCCGCAGGCGATCGACCGTTCGGCGCTGGCCACGGATGGCGTTCCGTTGATCCTGGTTTCCGCCATGCGCGGCTCGGGGCTGGATGAATTAGAGGATATCGTTCACAACCGAGTAATACAAGCCGAGAATCTCTTAAGCAACGAAATTTTTGTCACCAATGTTAGGCACTGGGAAATTTTGAGCAATGCCGGCAAATTTTTAGGGGCGGCCATGGAGGAAGCGAAAAAGGGAATGTCCGCTGAATACATTGCGTTATACCTGCGCGATGCGGTGAATGAGTTGGGCAAGGTTACCGGCAAAGTGACCAGTGACGATATATTGAACAATATTTTTTCCAAATTTTGCATTGGCAAATAGCTGTTTCACGTGAAACAATTTGTTGAAATGGAATGATCGATTCAAATATCATCTACGATGTGATTGTGGTTGGCGCCGGACATGCCGGATGTGAGGCGGCGCTGGCTGCAGCCCGGATGGGCTTGAAAACGCTGCTTTTGACCATGAACCTGACCACAATCGGCCAGATGTCCTGCAATCCTGCTATTGGTGGGCTGGCCAAAGGCCATCTGGTACGCGAACTGGATGCCCTTGGCGGCGAAATGGGCAAAGCGATCGACGATGAGGGGATACAGTTTCGGATGCTCAATAGGTCCAAAGGCCCGGCGGTCTGGTCCCCTCGGGCGCAGGCGGATCGGCTGGGATATTCGCTGAGGATGAAGCGCGCGCTGGAAAGTCAGACCAATTTAGAAATCAAGCAAACCATGGTCACCGGCCTGATAGTGGAAAATGGAGTCTGCCGCGGGGTTCGGCTGTTTACCGGCAGTACGGTAGCTGGCCGGGCGGTGATCCTGACCGTTGGCACGTTTTTAAATGGACTCGTTCATGTGGGCATGTTTAGCTACCCCGCGGGGCGAGCGGGCGAATTTCCAGCAACAGGATTAACCGAGGATTTAATGAGCCATGGTCTGGTTTCGTATCGCCTGAAAACTGGAACGCCCCCGCGAATTGATGGGCGATCGGTTGACCTGGGGGCGATGAAAATACAGCCGGGCGATCCGGAGCCAATGCCGTTTTCGTTTCAAACGCCCAAAATTGAAATCAACCAAATCCCCTGCTATCTAACGGCCACCACCGCAGCGACGCATAAAATCATCCTGAGCGGATTGGATCGCTCGCCGTTATATTCTGGCAAAATTGTGGGGATTGGACCGAGGTATTGTCCATCGATCGAGACCAAGGTGGTGCAGTTTCCCGATAAGGCGACCCATCAGCTATTTTTAGAGCCAGAAGGTCGGGCCACCAACGAGTTTTATTTGAACGGCTTTGCCACCAGCTTGCCTGATGATGTACAATTGGCCGCATTGCGTACGATACCGGGGCTTGAGCACGGCCAGATCACCCGTTCGGGCTACGCCATCGAATATGACTTTTTTCCACCCAGTCAATTGCTGCCAACGCTGGAAACGCAAAAAATCCAGAATCTATATTTGGCCGGCCAAATTAATGGCACCTCGGGCTACGAGGAGGCAGCCGTGCAAGGGTTCATGGCCGGCGTCAATGCGGGGTTGAAAATTCAACAGCGTTCGCCGCTGGTGTTGAGTCGTTCGCAGGCCTATATTGGCGTGCTCATCGATGATTTAATTACGCGTGACATTGTTGAGCCGTATCGGATGTTTACGTCATTGGCCGAATATCGGCTGGTGCTCCGGCAGGATAATGCGGATTTGCGGTTGATGGAATTGGGGTATCAACTCGGTTTGATTCCAGCGGCTGTTTTTGCCCGAGTGCAGAAGAAAAAAGAATTGCTGCGGTCATTTACCGAGGAATTCAAAAACATCCGGCTGAATCCAGAGGTGGTCAATCCAATCCTGGAACAGAAACAGAGTTCCTCGATTGTTGAAAAAGAAACGTTATTGCAACTGTTGCGTCGCCCCCAGATTGTTCTGGAAGATTTTCGCCACATCATTGATCATCCAGTTTTTGATGATAGCCATGAAGGGGGGCTGATGAAGCAGGTTCGCGAACAGTTGGAAATAGAGATCAAATACGAAGGGTATTTGAAGCGACAACAGGATCAGATTTCGAAATTAGAGAAGTTCGAGAATTTGCTGCTGCCGGAGGGAGTAGATTATGATCGCATGGTATCGCTTTCCAATGAAGCGCGTGAAAAGCTGAAACGTATTCGGCCCTACTCAATCGGTCAGGCGGCGCGGATTGCCGGCGTATCTCCCGCCGACATTGCGGTTCTGCTGATCAATTTAAAACGGCAGTAACCCGAATTGTTCCACGTGAAACAATGATAGAATTCTAATGAGAAGCATTGATGAATCGGCCTTTTTTCAGGCGCTGGAGCAGAGTGGATTTGAAGTCAGCGCTGAACAAATGGTCAGCTTCAAAAAATATATGGGCCTGCTACTGCGCTGGAACAAGCGGACCAATCTCATTTCCCGGGGCGATGAAAAGTATCTGGCAACGCGGCATATCTCGGAATCCCTGTCAGTGCTTTTGGCCTGCGACATACCACCGGGGGCTCGGATGGTGGACGTTGGCAGCGGCGCCGGTTTTCCCGCGATTCCCATCAAATTGATGCGCCCGGATCTGGAATTTACCCTGGTGGAATCGAAGCGATTGAAGGCCCTGTTTCTGAGAGATGTGGTTCAGCAGTTGCAGCTCTCGTCCATTAACATCTTGTGCCAGCGCGCGGAAGCTCTCGCCGAAGCCGGTGAATTTCAACATTACTTCGATTTTGCCTGTTGTCGTGCGGTGGCCAGCCTGGATGTGGAATATACCTGGTTGCGACCAATGCTAAAATTGGCTGGCCGGTTCATCGCCTGGAAGGGGGGCGAGGTTCGCGGCGAAATTGAGAAACTGCTCCATCGGTATCAGGATATTGCCGTGGATATTGTAATGATGAGTGAGAAGCTGGTTGATCCAGCAAGGGATAAAAAGTTGATTATTGTGCAACGAAAACTTCAAACTGAGGAGAACAACAGAGGTGGAAGAGAATCTATTTGAGGAGTTGAAGAATTTAATCACTGAAAAGAGAAATCCGAATACCCTGGATATCGACTCCAAATCGATCGAAGAAATTCTTCGAATTATCAATAAAGAGGATAAGCAGGTGCCGTATGCCGTGGAAAAAGAAATTCCATACATCAAGCAGGCGGTTGAAATCCTGGTTCATGCTTTCAAAAATGGCGGCCGGTTGATTTATATCGGCGCCGGGACCAGTGGGCGGTTGGGCGTGCTGGATGCATCAGAGTGTCCGCCAACGTTTGGCACCGATCCGGAAATGATCCAGGGAATCATCGCCGGTGGTTACGCCGCATTGATCCAGGCGCAGGAAGGCGCTGAAGATAAAAAAGAGCAGGGCGCGATAGATTTGATGAATTTGAATTTTACCAGTAACGACGTGGCCTGCGGCATTGCGGCCAGTCGCCGGACTCCTTACGTGGTGGGGGCGATTGAAAAGGCGCGAAAGATCGGTGCGAAAACTATCTATATTACTTGCACGCCGCGCGAAGAAATGAATTTGCCGGTGGATGTCGCGATCTGTCCTGTGGTCGGTCCCGAGGTGATTATGGGGTCGACCCGCATGAAATCGGGCACGGCACAGAAGTTGGTGTTGAATATGCTGACCACCACGTCCATGATTCGAATGGGTAAAGTTTATGGCAATATGATGGTTGATTTGATGATGACCTCGAAAAAATTGGAAGAGCGCTCCAAGCGAACCGTGATGATGGTAACAGGAGTTGATTATGAAACCGCCGAAAGAGTGCTGCGGGCGGCCGGTGGACATGTGAAAACCGCTCTGGTAATGATTCTAAAAGGTGTCTCCTGTGATGAGGCGCAGCAGCGGCTGCAGCAAGCGGATGGCTTTGTTCGTGGGGCTTTGGCAGATTGATCGATAGATTCCATGGATTTTAGTGAAATAAAAAATATTGTCCTGCAATCGTCTGAGATCCAGATGGCGCTGGAGGCGATGGACCGTGAGCCGATGATTGTGCTCAAAGGCTTGCACGGTTCCTTGAAGAGTATCTTTCTGGCATTGCTGTTCGAACAAAAAAAGGCATCGGTTTGCCTGGTCACGGCCGACGAAGAACAGGGAGAAGCCCTGCGCGAAGATCTGGAACTGTTGCTGGGCATTCCCCAGGTGGCTTATATTCCGCGAATCAGTGAAATTGCCCAAAATGACATTGTGATCGATTCGATTCGCAAAGGCCAATTGCTAACTTCTTTGGAACGATTGGTCGAGGGGCGCAAACAGGTCATTCTGGTTTCGGCCAAAAATATTTCTCTGCGTTATCCAGCGCCAGAGTGGATAGAGCAACAGCGTTTGGTAATTGCCGCTGGCCAAACCTACGATTTTGAGCACCTGAAAGCGCGGCTGGCTGGTCTGGGATTCAACCGCGAAGCCATGGTCGAGAATGGCGGGGAAATGAGCTTTCGCGGAGGAATCGTGGATGTTTTTCCATTCTCCAGCGATTATCCCTACCGCATTGAATTCTTCGGCGACACGATTGAGTCCATTCGGATTTTCGATCCCACCACCCAGCGCTCCATCGAACGAGTCGCACAGGTGGCCATTTATCCCCAGTATCCAGAGCAGCCGGATGTTGCGGTGCCCGATTGGGGGAAATCGTTGTTCGATTACCTGGCCCGGGACACCGTTTTGTTCTTAGATGAACCGGCGCTGATCCAAAAAGAGGTGGAAGAGTTTTTGCAATTTGTTCCGGCAACTGACGAAGCCGCTTCCGCACGGCGCTATTTGCAATGGGATGAATTGGTAACTTGCTTTAGCCGCTTTCGGGCTATTTTTCATAATCCAATGCTGGAGCGGTTGCAATGCTCCATATTTGATATCGGTTCTCAGGCTCAGGAACCATTGCGCGGCCACTTTTCATTATTGAAAAAGAAAGTTGACTATTTCTGTTCCACGCCATCGAAATCTGCTGATCAAAGCTGGCGGCTCTATTTTTGTTGTGACCACAAGGATCAGGTGGAGCGGTTCGAAGATCTACTGGCCGAAGCCAGGATCGACTGCCAGTCGGTTGCGGTTCGCGATTGGGGATTCAATCAGGGGTTTGTTCTTCCCGCCGTGGGATTGGTTATGTTTACGGATAATCAGTTCTATGGCCGTCCGATTCGCTGGCGAAAGCGCAAACGCCGTGGCCCTGGATTGACGCCGCAGCAATTGCAGGCACTGAAAATTGGCGATTATGTGGTGCACGAGGATCATGGCATTGGTCAATATCGCGGCTTCAAGAAAATTACGGTGCGGGGGAGCGAACGCGAGTGCTTGAGTATTGTTTATCAGGACAACGATTTTCTGTATGTTCCCCTGGAGCGGATGGATCGCGTCCAAAAATATGCTGCCAAAGAAGGGATTGTTCCAACATTGAGCAAGTTGGGCAGCAAAGATTGGGATCGGCTGAAGAAAAAGACCAAGAAACATGTCAAGGAAATGGCCCGCGAGTTGATTCGCTTGTATGCGCAGCGCAAGGCACAAAAGGGCTTTGCCTTTTCCAGGGATTCGCTCTGGCAAAAGGAATTGGAGGCGTCGTTTGAATATGAAGATACTCCCGATCAACGTCGTGTGACTGAGGAAGTGAAACAGGATATGGAAAGCGAATCGCCGATGGATCGACTGGTCTGCGGCGATGTTGGTTTTGGCAAGACGGAGATTGCGATTCGCGCTGCGTTCAAAGCTGTGAATGACAATAAGCAGGTCGCAATGCTGGTGCCGACCACTATTCTGGCGCTGCAGCACTACAATTTGTTCCGCGAGCGCTTAAAAAACTATCCCATCAAAATAGAGCTGCTTTCGCGTTTTCGTGGGGCAGCAGAACAGAAGCTGGTGGTGCAATGGTTGAAAGAAGGCCGTGTGGACATTGTTATTGGAACCCATCGGTTGCTGTCCAATGATGTCCAGTTTGCGAAATTGGGATTATTGGTGATTGATGAGGAGCATCGCTTTGGCGTCAAAAACAAAGAGCGATTGAAGCAGAAATATGTCAATGTCGACGTGCTCAGCATGTCCGCGACCCCGATTCCGCGCACGCTAAATATGGGCTTGCTCGGCATCCGCGATCTGTCGCTGATAGCAACGCCTCCCCGGGAACGACTGCCCATTTATACCGAGGTGACTCCGTTCAACAAAGAGTTAATTCGCATGGCCATTTTGAAAGAAGTTCAGCGAGGTGGACAGGTATTTTTTGTCCATAATCGGGTGGAATCGATCGAGACCGTAGCCGATATGTTGCGCCGGCTGGTGCCGGAAGTCAGTTTCGTTGTCGCCCATGGCCAGATGGATGAGGGGGTGCTGGAAAAGGTGATGTGGGATTTTGCAATGGGCCGATATCAGTGCCTGGTATCCACGATGATTATTGGTTCGGGGTTGGATTTGCCCAGGGTGAATACGTTGATTGTCAATCGCGCCGATCGCTTTGGTCTGTCGCAGCTTTATCAACTTCGGGGACGCGTGGGTCGATCCAACCAACTGGCGTATGCCTATCTGCTGGTGCCGCCATTGCACTTATTGACCAAAACTGCGCTCCAGCGATTGCGGATCATCGAGGAGTTTACAGAGTTGGGGGCGGGCTTTAATATTGCGATGCGCGATCTGGAGATTCGCGGGGCGGGCAATATTTTTGGCGCGGAGCAAAGCGGGCATATCATTGCGCTGGGCTATGAGTTGTATTCAAAGATAATTGGGGAGGCCATCGCTGAACTGAAACGGGAAAATTCCACCGCGGCGGTTGCGGAAACGGTTCAGCCAGAAGAGACCCGAGTTGAAATTGAGCAACATGCGTTTATCCCGGATAGTTACATTGATCAGCCGGAGATCAAAGTCGATATCTACCGCCGTCTGGCTATGGAAAAAGAACTGCTGCCGATTCGCGAACTGAGGGAAGAGGTAAGGGATCGTTTTGGGATGTTGCCAGCACCGGTATCGAATCTATTCAATCTCGTTGAGCTAAAAATTATCGGAGGATTATTGGATTTCAAATCAATCAAGTTGAACGGTCGCCGGCTAACGGCCTTCTTTTCCGATAACATCGCCCGTACCAGCGATCGGGAACTAATTCAAAAGAAGGTTTGTGTAATAACGGAAAAATTGAAGGGCCAGTTTTATTTCATCCAGGATCAGGTGGAGGGATTTGGAATCAAAATCGAGATTCCAAATAATGAAGGCGATGTTCTGGAATATTGCAAGAATAGTTTGGCAGTTTTGATATAATAAAAAGTTATTATAGTAATAATTAATTGCTATATACTGATTGAGCTGGTAGCAATTCGCTATTGGTTCGGCTGGCAGAGTGGCTGGCTGAAATGTGGGATGGCGATTGCCGAATGATAGCTGCTATCGCGGATGAATTTCGATCTTAGTTATTGAGTGGCTGGTAGATCACTAAATTTTAGTTCAGAGGAGGCAAGATGAAGTTATCTCGGTTGCTGGTTCTGGTGTTGGCAATGCTAACCATGGTTCTGTTGATATCCGGCTGTGGCGACAACGCGACGAAACTGGTAGCGCGAGTCGGCGCTCGAAAAATAACGATCCAGGAATTTGAAACTGAATTTGCCCGGGGCAAAAGCACCACGGCGGTCCGAAATGCTTCGCTGGAGGAAAAAAAGACCTATCTCAATCAGCTCATCGAAAAGCAACTGAAGATTATGGCTGCCTATCAACAGGGGCTGCATCGTGACAGGAATTTGAACGAGTCCATGGTCGAGCGAGAGCGCGATATCAAATTCAACCGATTAATCGAGCGGGAGGTGTTGCAAAAATTTGTCACGGAAGATGATGTTCGTGAGTATTATGAAAAGCTGCATAAGGAAGTCAAAATTCGTCAGATCGTGGCCAAGTTTGATCCCAAAAACAGTCAGCAAAAAGAAAAAGCATTGCGCCGGGCGAGAGATATTATTCAAAAATTAAGGAGCCATGAGGACTTTGCTCGGTTAGCGGAAGCGCTATCGGACGACATCAACACTGCGAAGAAGGGTGGGGATTTGGGATATTTGAAATGGGGGCCTACTTCGGCCCAGAATCCGGTTTACCGGGCGGCCTTTTCGATGCGCGTCAACGATATTTCCAATCCCATCGAAACAGAGGGTGGCTATTATATCATTCAGGTGACGAATATTAAGGAATATCCCAAGCCGCCTTTTGAGCGGGATAAGGAAAAGCATAAGCGGTTGCTGTATTCGCTGCGCAATAAGGAACTTGGCGACGCCTATTACGCGTATATCGATCAGTTGCGCAAGAAATACCGTCTGCAATATAATGAATCGAATATTGATCTGCTGCTGAAAAAATCTTTAGCGCCCAAAAATGATAGTTCGGCGGGGGCTGATTCCATGGCGCAGGAGATAAGGAGAGGCGAAATCGTCTTTGAAAAGCTAAGCGACAATGACAAAGGGTTGGAACTGGTCAGTTTTAGCGGCGGCCAAATAAAGCTGGCTGATCTGATCGATGATTTGAGAAAGATCCCACCGCAACGGAGACCGCAGTTTAAAGACAAATCCGACGTGATGAACTATTTGAACAATCGTCTGGTTCTGCTGCGTTTGCTAGAACAGGAGAGCCGTGCCCAAAATATTGCTGCGGATGCGGAAGTTCAGGCGCAGATTAAAAATTATCGGGAAGGCATTATGCTGAGCAATATTCAGCGACTGCAGGTCAATGAGCAGGTAAAAATCACTGACGAAGAATTGCGAAAATATTTTGACGAACATCGTGAGGACTACAAGACGCTCGAGACGCGCGACGTGCAGCAGATATTTGTGAACGACAAAAAGATCGCGGAGAAAGTAGTCGAGCGAGCCCGCAAGGGGGAGAATTTTACCAGACTGTTTCACAGTTTCAATAAAAAAGAAGCACTAAAAAAAGACGAGGGACGTGATACCATTTCCCGAGGTCGAGCGGGAATCGGCAAACCCGCATTCAATGTGAAGGTGGGCGAGGTTACCGATCCGATCCCAATTGGCGATGGTTTTTTCATCGTCAAAGTATTGAGGATCAATGCACCGACCCTGCAATCGTTTGAAGAGGCCCGGACCAATGTGACCAATGACTTTCGGCGAGTGGCATTAAAGAAGCGGGAACAGGAATGGCTGGATGAATTGCGTCAACGGTACGACGTGGTTGTTTATGAGCAAAATTTGGAGACGGCCGGCAAAAAGTATATTGGTGATGATATGCAAAATGTCCAGTAGTTCCGGTTTGCCTGTCAAGGATAACGATAACCGATCATTGTGCATGATTGGCCAGGCTCTGGGCCATGCGATTGGATTGGCAGGGAGCGCTGCCTTTGGCGCCGTTATCAGATTGCGATTTGCGGGGTGACTTATTCCCTAACCGGCTTTTGGTAAAGACACATTAGCAATGGAAGGTGATAGAAGGATGATGAAAAGAATGGCGATTGGTTTGCTTTGTATTTCGTTGATGGTAGCTTGCGGTTCTAATTCGGAAAAAGATCAACAAGAGGTGCTGATATCCATTGGCAGCGCAACGCTGACCTTAGAAAAATTACGCCAGGATCTTGCTCCGTCGTCGTTGGCTCCATCAGCTCAGGATCAGGTGAACAACTATATTCAGCAATGGATCGAGACAGAGCTCATCTATCAGGACGCGCTGAAAATGGGTTTGGATAAGAGCAAAGAACTGAGGGAAGAGTTGGAGCAGGCGAAGCGGGACCTGACGATCAGAAAATATCTGGAGAAATATTTTTCCCAGCAGACAGGGGTTGGTGAGGATGCGGCACTCAGCTATTATGAGGAAAATAAGGATAGCTATATTCGGATCAGCGACGAAATCAAAGCCCTGCACATTGTAGTTCCCACCATTGACAGGGCCAATCAAGTGCGGCGGAGGATCATGAGTGGTGAAGATTTTGAAAAGGTCGCGCGCGAGGTAATCACCGATTCCACTGAATTGCAGCGGATCCAGTTGGATTATTTCTCCCAGGACGATGTGATCCCGGAAATTTCCCAGAATCTGTTTACGAGCAATATTCAGCCGGGAATTATCACCAATCCTATTCGATCCAATTTTGGTTATCACATTTTCAAAATTGTGGATGTTAAGAGAAAAGGAAGCTATCGCGAATTTGACGAGGTGAAAAGCCAGATTTTGGCTCGTCTTAATTCAATGAAACAGAACGAGCGATACCGTGACCTGATTATCGAGCTGCGCAGCAAAATCAGCATCAAAAAAAATGAGAATCTTCTGCGGAGCGTTTACAGCAACTCTCAAATTGGCGAAATGGATTCTGGCCGTGAAAATAAAAATTAAGCAGGAGCATAGGCAATGCGAAAATTGTTGGTAGTGGCTTATATTGGGATCATATTGGTTGTTCCATCATTGGCTCAGCAGGTGCTGGATCGGGTGATGGCCGTGGTGGAGGATGAGATTATTTTGCAATCGGAGCTATCGCAATACGCTCTGAACGCAGCTTTTCAAATGCGTATCGATCCGCGTCGGGATGTGGAAAAATTCGAGCAGCTTCAAAAGGATCTGCTACAAAATTTGATCAATCAGAAAATTTTGTTCAAGCAGGCAGAAGAGGATAGTATTGTAGTGGATGATCGGCAGGTCGATGCTGCGCTTGACGAACAGATCAAGCGGATGGTGCAGCAACTCGGCTCGGAAGCGGAAGTGGAAAAGCAGTTGAATATGTCGATCAGCAAAATCAAACGCACCTTCAGAGAGGATGTGCGGAAGAATTTGATGGTAGAACGATTGCAACAAACGCGCTTTGGCCAGAGTAAAATATCCCGCCGGGAAGTCGAGGAATTTTATGCAACGATGAAAGACAGCTTGCCTGAACTGAAAGAGACGGTAGAGATCAGCCATATTTTATTAGAAGTCAAAGCCGGCGGGGAATCGGAGCGGCAGGCCAGAGAAAAAATCGATGCGTTGCTGCAACGAGCGCGAGCGGGCGAAAAATTTGAAGATCTCTGTCAGCAATATTCCGAAGATCCAGGCAGTCGGATTCGCGGCGGTGAAATCGGCTTCATGCAGCGGGGGGATTTCGTGCCGGAATTTGAGGAGGTAGCGTTTTTATTGAATCCCGGCGATCTTTCGGATATCGTCAAAACTCGATTCGGTTTTCACATTATCCAGTGCCTCGATCGCAAAGGCGACAAGATCAATGTCCGGCATCTACTGATTCGTCTGGAGCCGAATCCCTCGGACGAAGACGCTACCCGGGCGCGAATTGATTCCATCCGCGCGTTGCTGGATGATCCCCAGGCCAAATTCGATGAGATTGCCCAAAAATATTCCGACGATGAAACCACTAAGGAGCAGGGTGGTTATCTTGGCTTATTCGAAGTCGAAAATTTGCAGGAACGGGAATTTCGAGTTGCTCTGGACAAGCTCAACCCCGGGGAGATTTCGGCGCCATTCAAGACACGTTTCGGCTGGCATATTTTAAAATTGCATTCCCGGCAGGAGCCGCGGAAAATATCCCTGGAAAAGGATTGGGATAGAATAGAAGCCTTTGCACTGTCAATGAAGCGACAAAAAGAGTTTCAGAAGTGGCTCGATGAGATCAAAAAAGACATTTATGTTGAGATAAAAGCAACCGATTTGGAATAGCCGCCCTTGAAAATCCTGTCCGCAGGCATTTGGGCCGGTGGTTGCTAATGCTTTTTTTAGACAACGTACTTAAAATGGAATTCACGTGCATCCAGTTGTGGCAACAACAAGAAACAAAACGAGTCTGATGCTGCTGGCCATAGTCCTGTTGTGGCCGAATGCGAACGGTATTAGTCAAGGCGCGGTTAAAAATAGCCTGTTCACCATCGCGCGGCTAAAATATGCCGGCGGCGGCGATTGGTACAACGATCCGTCCATGATTCCCAATCTGCTCAATTTTTTGAAGCAAGAAACCACCGTTCTTACAGCAGCGGATGAAAAAAAAGTGGAGATTTTGGATCAAGAACTTTTTTCTTATCCCATCCTGTTTATGACGGGACATGGCAAAATATCGTTTTCAGATGAGGAAGCGGATCGCCTGCGTCTATATCTTACCAGCGGCGGTTTTCTGTATGCCGATGATGATTATGGGATGGATAAGTTCTTTCGAGAAGCGATGAAAAAGGTCTTTCCGGACAAGGATCTGGTCGAGTTGCCGTTTCAACATCCCGTTTATCATTGCCATTTTGATTTCGATAATGGAGTGCCCAAGATACACGAGCATGATGGGGGCCCGCCCCATGGCTATGGCATCTTCCATGACGGCCGGATGGTGGTCTACTACACGTTCAATACCAATATCTCTGACGGTTGGGCCGATCCCGAAGTCCACCATGATCCCGAAAACATCAGGTTGTTGGCTCTCAAAATGGGAGTGAATATTGTGGTCTATGCATTGACCAATTGATCGCTTCGAACGTACGCGGCTGGTTGAAATAACCGCACAGTGCACACCAGGAATAACAATCTAATCATTCCCCATCTTTTCAATACCCATGGTAAAGCGATTTCGTGTCCCCATTTTTTTCTACTTCAGAACCACGAGTTGGCAATGCATCCTTCGGCTGATTGGAAGGCCACGGAGTTGATAATTATTTGGTCTTAGAAGCGCCAGTAGGCGGTCCGCCTCCTGGCGGATTGAAAGGACTCAGAATTGGTTTATACCTTAAATTCTAAGTTGGAAATAAATGTCAATAATTGCCTCACGAAACATACGGAACACACGAAAAAAAGCTGAAAGAGCTGGTTGATTTTTAAATTCTGTTTCATTCCGTGTATTTCGTGGGCAAAGAGCTATCATTGTTCATGGTCATGGTTTAGTTAAGAAGTTTGGGCGCATAATTCAAATTCAATGCCGGTTGAAAAATATCGAAACCCGGCGCATTATGAAGCGTAAAGTCAGTCAGTAAGTCAAAGGCCAAAGGATAAAATCATCGCGGAGAACATGATGAACAAGCGGCTGTTCTGGTTAGTTATTCTGCTCTCGATTCCCACTATTGCCCTGGCTAATAAGAATACCGATAAGGTAGTGAGAGTCAGCAATATTGATGAATCGATTCGTATTGACGGGATCATTGATCCCATCTGGAGCCTGGCCGATTCGGTTTCAGATTTTACGCAGCACCAGCCTTATTATGGGATTGCCCCATCGCGAAAAACCGTGGCAAAATTGTTGAGTAGCGCCAATGCTCTTTATTGCTTGATGGTCTGCTATGAAGATAAAGCCAGTATCCAGAACCACAAAGGGACGCTGGACGAAATGGGCGGCGATATTGTCTCCCTGATGCTGGATACTTTTGGGAATAAGCGTACGGCTTACAAATTTGCCGTGACCGCAGCAGGGGTTCGGGCCGATTGTCGGCTCCTGGATGATGCGCGCAATCGGGATTATTCCTGGGATGGCGTCTGGTTTTCTGCCGCCCGGATTTACGATTGGGGATTCGTCGTGGAAATGGAAATCCCCTACAAATCTATTCAGTACAACGAACAGCTCTCGGAATGGGGTCTGGATTTCGATCGCTGGATACCGGCGCGAACCGAGGATATTTATTGGTGTCAATATGAAGAGAATGAAGGCCTGCGCATCTCCAAATTCGGCAAGCTGGTTTTTCAAGACTTTCGCCCACAAGTGCGAGGGCTACACCTGGAAATCTACCCCGTCGGCATTTCGAAAATTACATATCGCAACAACAAATATCATGGTGAACCCGACGCCGGGGTCGATATTTTCTACAATCCATCGCCCAAGCTAACCTATCAACTCACCGCGAATCCAGATTTTGCTCAGATCGAGGCGGATCCGTATGAGTTCAACATTTCCCGCTATGAGAGCTACTTTGCCGAACGCCGTCCTTTTTTTACTGAAGGCAATGAGATTTTTATGGCATCAGGCCGGGAGCGCAATTCGGGTTTTTATCAACCGCTGGAATTTTTTTACTCCCGAAGAATCGGTAAAAAGCTCCCCGATGGCTCGGAAGTGCCGCTGCAGTTGGGAACCAAAGCGTTCGGGCGCATCAATACCTGGGAATATGGTGGCTTCCTGGCCCTGACCGGAGCAGCCGATTATGCTGAAAATGGTGAAAATCATACCGAAGAACGGGCATTGTTTGCTTCGGCCCGAATCAAGAAACAGATCATGGGCAATTCGGCCGTTGGGCTCATGTTTGTGGGAAAGCATTCGGCGCATGAGGATAATGGCGTTCTGGATATCGATGGTGCGTTTCGCACTTCGGACTGGCAGCTCTCCTATCAAGTGGCTCAGTCATATAAAAATGGCCGCGGCGATTGGGCCAGCTCCGCCGGATTCACCATGTTCCGTGAACAATATATGGTGCTCCTGCGCGGGCGCTATATCGGGAATAACTTTGATATCAATCAGGTCGGATTCGTTCCCTGGAATGGAACCGGCGAGTTGGTTGGTATCGGCGGGCCCAGATGGTATTTCAAAAATGGCTATATCCGACAAATTATAGTTTATGGAGGGGGGCTGCTGAATTATGAAAAAGTGGATGCTTACACCGATTATGGCGGTGTCCTGGGATACAATATGCAATTTCGGAACAATTGGGGCTTTGAGATCAATATTGACTTTGCCGACTCGAAAGATGAAGGCATTAACTACACTACCTATGATGTCAATTTCAGTTCGTGGTTCAATACCAATCCCAAATTGCATGCCAACCTTTTCGGTGGTTATTCCAGAACCTTCAATTTCGCCAGGAATTATCTGGCATTTTATTACCGCCTGGGTGGATTTATGGAATACCAGCTTCTCAATGCATTAGAGATCGGCAGTTCGGCCAATGTATTTATCGAAGGCAATCCCGCCGGCGCGGTGGAAGACATCACCTTCAATGCTCGACCTTATTTTTCGGTAACCCCTATTAACGACTTGAGCATTCGCGTCTATTTTGACGACCTATTCATCCGCTCGTCGGATCGCTCGGCGCAGACCATTTTGGGGTTTCTGTTCTCTTACAACTTTTCGCCCAAAAGCTGGATCTATTTCGCCATCAATGAAATTCGCGTGCGAGAGAAACAATATGATGCCTTTGATAATCTGCTAACCAATCGCTTGCGAGTGCAGGATCGGGTGGCCGTTTTTAAGTTAAAATATCTCTATTATCTATGAGTCGATTCCAAGAAACAATTTTGGTCATTTCGGAGGCATCTGCATTTTCGAATGAGGCAAGAGACCCTTGGCCTGGCTCAGAACGACATGGTAGGACTTTTTTAGAGTGAACTCTTCTATGACCGCTGCTTTCACAATTATGCCTGCCCCTCTCTCACTTGCTGGAGAGGGGCGTTGGTTTCGGGAACGATGAATTGGGAATGAGGACAGCCCGGCTACTGCCCTCCATGCGTGGCAGAAAACCCGCGTTGCAAAACTTCCTTTTTTCGATAAAACGCTCTTTCATGGCTTCGTCTTAAATGATAATTGGTATCAGATACCTCGTGTCCTGGTGTCTTTGTGGCTTATAAAACGCCCATGGCCTGCAGTTTTTGGACAACGACTTGAGTATGTTTATTGCCAAAAAGGCACGAAGGCCCGAAGAAATTAGATGGTATTGCAGAAGATAGGCCTGACCAGCCATTGCTGTTTTCAAATTCTTTTGACATCGTTTCGCTTTAAATGTTAGGTTAGGACAAATACTTCGTGTCCTGGTGTCTTTGTGGCTCATAAAACGCCCATGGCCTGCCGGCTTTGGACAACGACTTGAGTATGTTTATTGCCACAAAGGCACGAAGGCCCGAAGAAATTAGATGGTATTGCAGAAGATAGGCCTAACCAGCCATTGCTGTTTTCAAATTCTTTTGACATCGTTTCGCTTTAAATGCTGGGTTAGAACAAATACTTGGTGTCCTGGTGTCTTTGTGGCTAATATAATTTTAGGTTGACCGCGCTGGCCCAGCAGCTTACCGAATCGGCGAACCTTGAGCATAAAGATTTCCCAATCCAACGAGCAGGTCATTTCTGAACCGTAAAAAAAGGCTGGTAATCCATCAACAAGCGATGTTTTGTTGGGTTACCATTTTTTTACTTGACATTTTCTTAATAATTCTATAAATTGACCAATCGCAGTCTAAAATAATGGCCGAGGGGCCAGGCGTTTTCATTCGCTCCGAGCAAAGGCGCCGCAAGTGCCTGGGCATCTGGTAACATTGGTTCGCTACAACGCACAGAGCAAGAGGACGCCGGAAGAACTGTTGAAACGCAGATGGCAGTTCGTTCTCTTATCGTTTAATTATGGTTAGACACCGGCAATTGCGCAGTCACAGCAGTCGTTGGTTGAAATGCAATAACTAATCGCCCCGATTGGAAATTGGTAATAATCCACTCGATTTGTGCAATCGACCAGAAACAGGAATTCATGCAACTGAAGTGGTTAAGATGAAGCTGATGCTCATTTTGAATCCAGCGGCTGGTAAAAACCGAGGCCGCACCGCCATCCAGAAAGCAGTCCCCATGCTTCAGCGGTTGGGAATTCATTGCGATGTCAAGATTTCTGAGTTCGCCGGTCATACGATCCAGTTGGCTCAGGAATTTATCCCATCCGACTACGATGGCATCATTGCGGTCGGCGGGGACGGGACATTGTTCGAATTGCTGAACGGCCTGCTAAAAAGTAGACCCAATTTTGATCTCCCCATCGGCCAGATCCCGGTTGGCACTGGCAATTCGTTCATCAAAGACCTGGCTATCGAAACCATCGAGGATGCGGTGGCCAGGATTGCTGCGGGCAAAACTGCCCCCATCGATGTTGGGTTTTTTAAATATGCTGAGGGGGAACACTATTTCATCAATTTGCTGGGCACCGGATTCGTTGCCAATGTCGCCCATCGTGCCGGGAAATACAAAAAGTTGGGCTCGCTGAGTTACGTCATCGGTGTATTCGAAGAGGTGGTGCGATTGAAAGCGGTGCCGGTCGAAATAACCATCGATGGCCAGGTGTATCAACGGGACTATATTTTTGCGGAAATCTGCAATTCGACCAAAACCGGCGGCAATATGATTATGGCCCCTGCTGCCCGAATCAATGACGGATTGCTGGATGTGGTTTTGCTGAATCGTATCTCCAAATTGAATCTATTGAAAATCTTTCCGCAGATATTCAAGGGCACCCATGTCAACGATGCGCATGTCGAAACCTTCCGCGGCCAGCAGATCACGATCGTCACCGAGTCCCCGCAGCGGTTAACTCCAGATGGTGAGGTGCTTGGCACCACACCGATTGAGGTTTCGATTTTGCCCAATAAAATAAACATGTTTTGCTGATGAAGTACTTAATCTCAAGTTTGCTTTGGCTGATAGGCGCGGTGAACTTTTTCTTTTTGGGGGGTACCGTTATCGTTTTGACCTTTCTATTTCAGCCACGTCAATACGATCGGTTCGTTAAATGGCTATGTCGGCTGTTTTTGAAATCGCTGTTCATAAAGGTCAAAACCTTTGGGCTGGAGAAGATCGATCCCAACAAGACCTATCTCTTCATGTCCAATCATGTCAATATTTTCGATGTGTTTTTATTGTATGGCCATATTCCGAATTTTGCCCGGGGAGTGGAACTGGATGTTCATTTCCGCTGGCCAATCTGGGGACAGGTAATCACACGGTTCGGCAATATTCCGATCAGCCAGAAATATTATCAAAGCGCGCTGGAAAGCCTGGGCCAGGCCGAAGCTGCACTGAAAAATGGCATTTCCATCATTATTTTGCCCGAGGGACATCGAACTAAAGATGGCAGGCTGCTGCCATTTATGCGCGGGCCATTTCTCCTGGCGCAGCGCGCCAAAGTGGATATCGTGCCCCTGGCCATGATTGGTGCCTTTGAAGTCAAGCGGGTCAACCACTGGCTAATTAGACCCGGCACAGTGAAATTGGTGGCCGGAGACATCATCTCTCATGCGACGTTTGAAAATCTCTCCACCAGAGAGTTGCGCGATCAAGTGAAAGAACGCATTCAATCCCTGATGGCTGGCTCACAGTAACCTTTGTTTGCGGCCCATTTTCGGAGCAAAAGGCGTTCTGAAAAAAAGCATCAATAAGCGAATAAAATGGAGCAATGGAATCCAACATGAGCAAAATGAACCATATCAACTTTAAGAAAATAAAATATCTCGATGGTCGCCGGCTTCGCAATGCGATCTATGCCAGCACCCGCCGCCTGACGGCCATGAAGGGACATCTGAACAAAATCAATGTTTTTCCCGTGCCCGACGGGGATACCGGCACCAATATGGTGCAAACCATGAAACACATTTCCGGCCAGTTAGCCACCACTGATGATAAATCCATTGCCTCCGTTAGCTCGCAAATGGCCGAGTCGGCTTTGATGGGCGCACAGGGAAATTCTGGAGCCATCCTGGCGCAATTTTTCTATGGTTTCGCCGAGGGCGTAAAAGGGAAGTGGCGATTGACCACCGCCGCCTTTGCTGCTGCCGTTCAGAGAGCTCGTCAGTCTGCGCAAAACGCACTGGCCGAGCCCAGGGAGGGAACCATCCTCACCGTCATTAACGATTGGGCCAATTACATAGATGCCACCGCCAAGAAGACGGAAGATTTCGTCGTCCTGCTTAAAAGCGGCTTGCAGCGAGCCCGGCGTTCCCTGGCGGAGACACCAAAAAAACTGGAGGTTTTGAAAAAAGCGGGCGTTGTCGATGCCGGCGCGCAGGGCTTTGTTCATATCCTGGAAGGGATTATCCATTTCATCGAACGAGGTAAGATAGAAAAAATAAAGAGTCCGATCGTGGAGCGGGAATCGTCAGTCACTATTGAGGCGCCCAGAGAAGTCGATTCCGATATCAAATTTCGCTATTGCACCGAGTGCATGATTACCGCCAATGCCATCGATCATGACTCGCTCAAAAAGGCATTGCAGCCTCTGGGCAATTCGCTCATTGTTGCCGGTAGCGCCCAACGAGTGCGGGTTCATGTGCATACCAATTCGCCCAACACGGTTTTCGACGTGGTTGCACAATACGGAGAGATTTCCAGGCGCAAAATCGACGACATGATACAACAGCACCATCATCTGTATCCAACTGCTCCCGCAGGCAGCATTGGCATCGTGACGGATTCCTCCTGCGATCTGCCCTATCAATTTATCAAAGAAAACCATATTCACATCATTCCATTGAAATTGATTTTTGGCGATCAGACCTATCTCGACAAAGTGAATATCTCGCCCATGGAATTCTATGATAAATTGCTCTCCTCACCGCATCATCCATCCACTTCCCAGCCGGCGCTGGCCGATGTGCTGAAGGTCTACCAGGAGGTGCTTCCCCAGTACGAATCCATCCTGTCCATTCATCTCCCGCGGGTGGTTAGCGGCACCTTTCAGACCATCGAACGCGCCGCCCAGATGAGCGGTGGCGAGAAAATTACCTGCATCGATGGCAAAGGCATTTCGGCGGCGTTAGGTCTGGTGGTGATGGAAGCGGTGGAAGCCATCAAGGCTGGTTTATCACCTTCTCAAGTCAAGGAGAAAGTGGCAACTGCGATCAAAAACATCAAGATTTTTATCATGCTGCCGACCTTGAAGTATCTGGTCAAAGGCGGCCGGGTGAGCAAACCCAGAGGGCTAATTGGAAAACTGTTGCACTTGAAGCCCATCGTTTCCTTCGATCCCGATGGCCGGGTGTTCCTGGCAGGCAAGGCAATTGGGGAAAGAGCAGCCATGAAGAAAACCTTAAAAATGGCCCAACAATATTGTCGCCAATTTCAGCGGGTGAAGTTTATTGTGGCTCACGCCAATGCCTATGCTCGCGCTACCTGGTATGCAACCGAATTGAAAAGAATCTTCCACGTCGACAGTGACATCCCCATTGTCGATGCTGCGCCAGTGCTCGGCGTTCATTCAGGCCCGGGTACCGCTGGCTTTGCCGTGCTGGGCTACAAAGATTAAAGAAATGATTCGTAAATAGTGACCGATCAATCGGGGGATTGGAGGCGAAATTTATGGGTTGCTGCGAGCGATCGGCCAATCAAGCGAACTTTAATATGAAACAACAATCGAAAGACGAACCATGCTACCGCTCATTGCAATCATCTTTCTCAGCTACCTGGCGGGATCGATTCCGACCAGCATTATTATGTCCAGGCTCACTCGTGGTATTGATATCCGGGATTATGGCAGCGGCAATGCCGGCGCCACCAACGCGATTCGCGTGTTGGGCTGGAAAATTGGGATTGTGGTGATCATCGTTGATGTGGGCAAAGGCGTGCTGGCTACGTTGCTTATCTCTCAGATCGGACGTGAGCAACTCGATCTGGTGCCGTTGCATCACAATTTGGTACAGATCATTGCTGGTCTATCCACAGTACTGGGACACATCTGGACCATCTTTGCTGGCTTCAAAGGCGGTAAAGGCGTTGGCACCGCTGCCGGCATGCTGTTCTCTCTCTATCCTCTGGCCGGGCTCATTTGCCTGCTCATTTTTGGAACAGTTCTCCTCACCGCCAGATATGTCTCCGTAGCCTCGATGACCGCGGCGATATCTTTGCCCATTGTTAGTTTGATTTTAAAGCATTTTTTCAATTATGAAATATCCAGCGCGCTAATTTATTTTTCGATTTTTATGGCAATCTTGATTGTGTTCACACATCGCAGCAATATCAAACGTTTGCTCAAAGGTCAGGAAAACCGTATCAAGAAAATCAGTTTTTGAAATTTTTAAAGTGCAGTGGTGCTAAAGTGAAATTTCTGGGGCTGCTCCAATACCATTGTCTCCAAAATTGCTTTTGATCAGGTGACCGTTGAACTTATTGCCAAACAATAAAACGTATGATATTCGACTATGCATCCAAACACAGAAAAAAAGAAAAAAAATCTATGCTACCAAAAGAATGAAGAATATCGTAATCGCCTCAAAAAGCTCTCGCGAGAAAGGTATCATAAAGATCTGAATTATAGAAAAAATACTCTCGAGAGGGCGAGAAGGCGCTATTATGAAGACCCGGCCTATCGGGAAGCTACCCTGCGACGAGCCAGAGAGCGCTATCAAAGGCTAAAAGCCCTGGCCAGCAAAGCTGAATCCTGATAAATCCAACCCTCTCCTGTTGGTCGCACCTTCATTCGAGCGGACACGAATTTCGCTGAATCCGCGTGAAAAAGACAATGGAATAGAAACGAGGTGATTCATGTACTACATAGTTGAAACTGACAAATCATTCAGCCAGGCGTCGGCAGACCTCGAATCGGCGGTTAAACGTCATGGCTTCGGGGTATTGCATGTCCACGACTTAGGGCTTACCCTTCGCAGCAAAGGCGTTGCCTTTGATGAGCAATGCAAGATTTTTGAAGTCTGTAATCCGGGGCAGGCGGCAAAGGTTCTGGCATCCGATATGCGTCTGAACATGGCGTTGCCGTGTCGTATCTCGGTGTTTACAGAGAAAGGAAAAACCATGATTGGCCTTATTAAACCGGTGCAAATGCTGTCGGCACTTTCTCGGGAACCAGTCCTGGCTCAGGTTGCCAAAGAGGTTGAGGAAAAAATCATCCAGATGGTTGACGAGGCGAAATCAACCCGCGTCGAATAACTTGGGACAGCAACATAGAATCCGCCAACTGCCCATCGGCGTCAACCTTAGATGATACTTGCCACAACGGCCCGACGACGCAAAGCAATCTTATACCAATTATTTTATGAAACATAGCTATGGCCAAAGAATTCGATGACCACGGAGCGCTTTTTCGGCATATTTTCTAACATGCAATCTGATTTCTGGGTGTCTTCGAGTCTTGGTGGCATTACCAGTATCTAAGTTGACGCCAAAAGACAACCGGCTGTCCGGTGGAAATGAAACTTTATTTCGAAGAACGAATGAATTTGCTTTTGACGGTCTATTTTACAAGCTGCCAATTTTAAAAGCTAAATTATTTTGGATAGCAGAGAAATGGAATATTCCAAAAGTTTAAGCATGAATAAACTGGATCAGTTCAAATACCATTGATTGCACTTAGCGCCGGAACCAGTGCGATTGTTTGACGTTATAGTTTTCCTCATGTTTGGTTCTCTTGGTAATGTTTTGTACGCTATCATCTCGCAAAGCGTTGAACGTTAAACTTGACCATTCAGGCGGGTAATGGAGTCGGGCAAATGAAAAAATTAATAAGCGCAAAATGGGCAGCAAATATTTTGCTAATTTCTTTCGGACTATTGGCAGTTTTTGACATTCTCATCTTACTGAATATTTTGCCTTCTGATATAAGTATGGGGCGGACAAATTAAAGATCCAACGAATAAACTCATTTTCGTAACAACGGGCTTCCTTGTAATTTTTCTCTTCGCAATTATTGTTGCCGCTAAAGTGAACTATATCCAGGCAGAAAAACTCAGGAAAACGGCAAACATTGGCATTTGGGTGATGTTTGTTTATCTGATTTTGAACACCCTTGGGAATCTGGTCTCCAGCGTTTCTTTTGAAAATTTGATTTTTGCGCCAATTACCTTTATGCTGGCATTTTGCGCTTTGAGATTGGCTATCGAAAAATAAACAGATTGCCGCTGAGCAGGTAAAGCTTGATACAGTTCTGCCCAGATTGGTCGAGTTTAGCTATCGGTTAATCAATGTATTAAAAAAGCAAGAAATGGGTACCATTGCCGCAAAGAGCAAATAGGTCTCAAGGAAGCCAACGACTGGCCAAAGATCAATGGCTTAAAGCGGCTCAGCGGTTCCAAGCTATCGCAGAAAGCCTCATCCAGAGGGGGAAGCGAGTCCATGGCCCGAATCGCTGCCCGATAAAATGCCCAAAAGCATCGTTCACGGGCTGGGCCGGGATATTATGCGTGCCAATGCGAAAGTAGCTGCCGCCAATTAACCCCAACCAATAATTTTGACCGCATCAGCTTATGGTTGTACTTTGCTTTCAAAAATGCTAACTGAAACATCCTGTTTTTGACAAGAGTGGTTGATCATCTAAGTTAGGCTGATGCGGTCCAATACGTTGAAATTTTTAAGAAGCTATGGGAGTTATAAACCGCTCGCAAATTTCTAAAAATATTACTTGACAAATTAAATGAAATTTATTATATTTGTCTAAAGGTTTTATTCCCAACTTCGCTGAGAAATAATGGAGTCCTGAAGCATTGGCGCACTGGAGTTTTCATTGCTTCAATACTCCATGTTGCAGGTGAAACCTCACCTGGACGT
>CAZYNP010000036.1:0-58432 GCA_964647995.1 uncultured Cytophagia bacterium | reverse complement strand
CATTCCATTTCTAAGCGACCGGTCAGTCCTCCGATAACAGATATTTTGCTTTTGATGCAAAATAAAGCTTGACTTTTTCAGAAAAAGTTGTATATTAACCAGAGAGTTTAACCAATCGGTTAGTTAAACCAACCGATTAATTAAGGGCCTTGCCAGATGAGGATGCCATGAACGATCAAGAATCCACTCGGGAAAAGATCAAAGCGGCGGCGCTGGAGGAGTTCGTGGAACGCGGCTATGATGGCGCTCGAATGCAGGAGATTGCCAATCGCGCCGGCGCCAACAAAGCCATGATCCATTATTATTTCCAATCCAAAGACGCCCTCTTCGAAGCCATCCTCCGCGAATCGTTCGAGGAGATGTTCCAGCTTTTTGCTCAGGTTTGGGAGTCAAACCAATCAACCGAGCAATTGATCACGACCACGGTACACGAACATCTTCAGTTCCTGGCAGCGCACGCTCATTTGCCGCGCATACTGATTCGGGAATTGAACAGCAATAACCCCATTGTCGAAAAAGTGATGCATGAATTGTTCAAACAGATTGGTCACCGCCGCATACGCCAGGCCGTGGAAGTACTGGCGGCAGGCATCGAGTCCGGTAAGTTGCGCCCCACCGATCCCAAGCAGACGATCTGGAATATCATCGCGCTGAACCTTTTTATATTTATTACCAGGCCATTACTGAAGGTGATCTGGAAAGAGGACTTCGCTGATGAACAAAAATTATTGGCAAAACGTGAAGCGGCCATTATCGATCTGTTGCTTTATGGTTTGTTGCCGCGATAAACGCGAGCACATTTCGGCGCCACTGAAGACTTCCAGGTGCGCCGCTGATTGATGAGGGATATCGTTGCGAAATTTGGAGTAGACTATGCCAAAATTCATTTTTCTCTTAGCCATATTCTGCTGGCTCCTCCCGGCGCAGGCCCAAATGACGCTCTCGGACTGCGTGAAAATCGCCCTGGCTAATAATCCCGGCTTGAGGATCAAGGAATCCGAGGCGGCCATGGTTCAGGAAGATGCGCGACAGGCAAAGAGCGCCCGCCTGCCGTCATTGGATTTTGCGGCAAGCTATCGCCGGCAGAGCACGGTGCCGGAGTTAACGATTCCGCCGATCCAGTTGCCCATCGGTGGCACGCCTATTTCGTTGTTTCCGGGCGGCGGCATGTCGCTGGGGCTATTGGATAATTATGAGTTCAAATTGACCCTTTCGCAGCCAATCTTCGCTGGTTTCCGGCTGCAACAGCGCGTCCGGGCGACTTCCGAGCTGGCAGCCAGCCGATCTCTGGAAATAACCAGTCATCGCCGCGAGCTCATTTTCAAAGTCGAAACAGCTTACGCCGCGGTATTGAAAGCCCAAAAATTGCTTCAAGTTGCCACGAGCGCTCGTGAGCAGGTGGCCACTCATCTCAGGGATGTGGAAAATTTGGTTGGGCAGGGACTTGCGAAACAGGATGAATTGCTCAAAGTACGAGTCAAACTATCCGAAGCAGAATTGGCAGTGATGCAGGCTGAGAATGCCGTGCGTCTGGCGCGGGTGGCACTCGAAAACCTGCTGGGCCAATCGCTGAGCGCTACCGTCGAGTTGGCAGATATGAAAACGTCAGAGCCAACTGCTGCTGACCTGGCTTCTTCACTTGAGCTGGCGCTAACCGAACGAGCGGAATTGAAATCGCTGCACCATGCCCAGGTGGCCAGCACTGCCGCCCAAAAAATTGCCGCGGGTGGGCGTTGGCCGGCGCTGGGCGCCTTTGGCACCCTGGGCTATGGCAAGCCCGGACTCAATTTTATTGAAAAGAAATGGATGGACTATTGGGTGGTCGGAATTGGCGCGGAGTGGCAGTTGTGGAACTGGGGTCAGACCCGTTCCCAGATCCAGCAAGCCCAATTGAAAATCGATGCGATCAGCGAAGCGCTGCGCCAGGCGCAACATGCGATCTCGCTGGAGGTGACCCAGGCGTGCTTGCAGTTGGAAGAAGTTCACCAACGCATCCAGATGCTAAATTTGATGGAGGCCCAGGCGCAGGAGAGTTTTCGGGTGACCGAAAATAACTATCGCCAGGGCCAGGCTTCGCATACCGAATTTTTCGATGCCCAATCGGAATTAACACGAGCAAAGCTCCAACAGGCCCAGGCGGAAATCGATCTGGCGTTGGCCCAGGCCAATTGGCGACGGGCTGTGGGCGTGAGTCTCCGGACCTATGAGTAGCCGATTCCGGTCGCCCAAGCGGATGGGTCATGAAGAAATCGGAACAGTGTTTGCCTTAATACCGCCATTTTGAATTTTAAAATTGAAATTGAAAGAGGATGATCATGAAAAAGCTGATGCCAATGACAATGCTCGCGGTCATTATTTATGCAGGATTGGTACTGACTTCCTGTTCGAACCACAACGACAGCCAACTGTCCGGTTCGGGCATCCTGGAAGCCACGGAATTGTTGGTTAGCGCTAAAATGGCCGGCACCGTAATGGACTTTTATGTCAAGGAAGGAGATCAGGTTACTGCCGGTCAGGTCATCGCTCAAATCGATACGGAAAAGCTGCATTTGCAGCAGAAGCAGATGCTGGCCGGCTTAAGTGAGCTGCGATTGAATCTCGAGAATGCCCAGCGCGGGGTGAAGCTGGCGCAGGACAATCTGACGAATGTCGAAAAAAAATTCCAGCGCATCCAATCGCTCTACCGCGACAACAGTGCCACGCAGCAGCAATTCGACGACATCGAAACAGCTTATAAAGCGGCGCAAACCCAATTTGACAATGCGGTTACCAGCCTCAAAGCGCTCCGGGCAAAAGAAGCCCAGCTAATGGCGCAACTGGAACTGCTGGTCAGCCAGACACGGGATGCCACCATCACTGCCCCTATCTCGGGAACCGTGATTGAAAAATATATCGCAGCCGGCGAAGTGGCGCGACCGGGCGGGCCGGTAGTTAGGCTGGCCGATTTACAAAACCTATGGATTAAGATCTATTTCAAAGAGACTGATCTGGGCAAATTCAAACTCAATCAATCGGCGCGATTGAAAATTAGCGCTTATCCTGATCGCGAGTTTCCGGGTCGCATTTCCTGGATTTCACCCCGGGCTGAATTTACGCCCAAGATGGTTCAAACCAAAGACGCGCGTTCCGATCTGGTCTATGCCGTCAAGATCGAGGTAAACAATCCCGAAGGAATTCTGAAGATTGGAATGCCTGCCGATGTGGTCATCGACACGATATAATTCAGGAGATTACATTGGGCGCTGCTATCGAAATATCCCATCTGCAAAAACGCTTTGGCACCACCGTGGCTGTGGCCGATATGAATCTCGAGGTACGCGCCGGTGAAATGATGGGACTTATCGGTCCCGATGGTGCCGGTAAAACCACCACCTTGCGAATTTTGTGTGGCTTGCTCAATGCAGATGCCGGAGAATGCCGGTTGGGTGGCAAAAACATACGCACCGA
Source organism: uncultured Cytophagia bacterium (assembly GCA_964647995.1). Classification (GTDB taxonomy): domain Bacteria; phylum Zhuqueibacterota; class Zhuqueibacteria; order Thermofontimicrobiales; family Thermofontimicrobiaceae; genus Thermofontimicrobium_A. Next base: position 54,985 of record CAZYNP010000036.1, on the reverse strand, counting down.
ATTGGTTGCGGTGCGTTCCTTCATCGGCTATATGCCGCAGCGATTTTCGCTGTATCCCGATTTGACAGTTGCTGAAAATCTGCGCTTCTTTGCCGATCTCTTTCAGGTGGCCAGAGCAGAACGAGAAAGGCGGTTGCAACGGCTGCTGGAGTTCAGTCGACTGGGACCTTTCGCCAATCGCCGGGCTGCGGCACTTTCGGGCGGCATGAAACAGAAACTGGCGCTCTCCTGCACCCTGATTCATACCCCCCAAATTCTATTGCTGGACGAACCGACTACTGGGGTGGATCCTGTCTCCCGCCGGGAATTTTGGGATATTCTCAAAGAATTGCTGACCAGCGGCGTTACCATTCTGATCACGACTCCCTATATGGACGAAGCCGCTAAGTGCAACCGCGTGACCTTTATGCATCAGGGAAAAACCTTGATCACCACGGAGCCCGAAAATATTCCCGGACTTTATCAGAAAACCCTGGTGGAAATACAATGTGATCAGAATGCCCGTGCGGCCAGGGTATTGCGCGGCAGCCAGCAATTTGATTCGGTACAGAGCTTTGGCGATCGTGTGCACCTCAGTGGTCAGCAGTCACTGGCCGAAATTCGCTCTCAGGTCCGGCAATTGCTGGAGTCAGCCAATATCCAGATCCTCAGTATGAAGAAAATTGCTGCTACCATCGAAGATGTATTTGTGGAATTGCTAAAATAGATGAGCGCGATGAATAACAATTTTTCGGTTGAAGTCGAAAATCTGACGCGACAATTCGGTCGGTTTGTTGCGGTAGATCATATTTCATTTCAGGTGCGGTATGGCGAAATATTTGGTTTTTTGGGCGCTAATGGCGCCGGCAAGACGACCACCATCCGCATGCTCTGTGGCTTGTTGCAGCCAACTTCGGGTCGGGGCAAAGTGGCCAATTTCGATATCTATACCCAAACCGATGACATCAAACAGAATATCGGCTATATGTCTCAAAAATTCTCGCTCTACGAAGACCTGACCGTGGCCGAGAATCTCGAATTTTATGGGGGGATTTATGGTCTGGACAAGCATCAATTTCGAGCTGCACGCGATGCCGTCATCACCGCAATCAATCTGCAAGCGCATCTGAACAAGCTGACGCGGGATATTCCGTTGGGCTGGAAACAACGACTGGCGCTGAGCTGTGCCATTTTGCATCGTCCCCAAATCCTGTTTTTGGATGAGCCAACCGGCGGCGTTGATCCCATTTCGCGGCGTGAATTCTGGAATTTGATCTACAACTTAGCCGACCAGGGCACCACGGTGTTTGTCACCACCCATTACATGGACGAAGCGGAATATTGTAACCGGCTCTCCATTATGCACGATGGCCAAATTCTGGTAATCGGTACGCCGCAGGAGCTGAAACAGCGACTTGGGAAGAAAACCATGGAAGAGGTTTTTGTCGATTTGGTTCGAGGATAACGCCTTTTATGATTGCGAATTACGCCAATTCGACCAATTACGCAAATAGAAAATTGATGCCATTCGATCACTTCGCGAAATTAGCGGTGGCCACCGAGATCGCGAATTGCGCCAATTAGGCGAATTAAGCGAATGACAAAATTGAACCCGTTCGTTTAATTCGCGAAATTAGCGGTGGCCACTGTGACCGCGAATTGCGCCAATTAGGCGAATTGCGCGGATAGAGAAATTGGTGTCATTCGATAAATTCGCGAAATTAGCGGTCCAACAAATTCAGGACAAATCATGAAACCGCGCATTGTACCCATCATCCAAAAAGAATTTTTGCACATTATTCGGGATTCGCGCAGTCTGATAATCATCTTTATTCTGCCGATCTTGATGATTCTGCTGTACGGCTACGCCATCACTTTCGACATCAAAGAGATCCATCTGGGAATCCTGGATGAAGATCGGACGTCAATGTCCCGAGAATTGGTAACCAAACTGACCGCGTCCGGGTATTTCAAGATCACGGCTGACTTGAATCACCGCGGTGAAATCGAAGAAGCCATGCTACGGCGCAAATTGCTGGTGGCGCTGGTGATCCCGCTTGGCTTCGGCCAAAAAATCAAAACCGAACCGGTCACTCAATTGCAACTTCTGGTCGATGGCGCTCATTCCAATGCGGCCACGGTCGCCATCAATTACATGAAATCATTTTTGCTGAACTATTCGCTGGAGCTCAATGCCACTATTCTGCGGCCGCCGATTTCCATCGAACCGCGCGTCTGGTACAATCCCGAATTGACCAGTTCGGTTTTTATCGTCCCGGGCCTGGTCGCCGTCATCATGATGCTGATTTGTGCGCTGCTGACTTCGGTGACCATTGCGCGAGAGCGAGAGACAGGGACTATGGAACAGATACTGGTCTCCCCGATCCGACCGCTGGAAATTATTTTTGGAAAAATTGCACCGTATATTTTGTTGGCATTAGCGGATGCAATGATCATCATTATTTGCGCCCGACTCATTTTCCACGTCCCATTTCGTGGGAATCCCTGGTTGCTATTGTTGGGGGTGATTGTTTATATTTATGCCTCGCTTAGCCTGGGCGTATTTATTTCGGCGCGGGTCAAAACCCAGCAGATCGCCATGATGCTGGCTCAGCTTTCAACCACCCTACCATCGATGATGCTCTCCGGCTTCATTTTTCCTATTCTCTCGATGCCCAAAGTATTGCAGCTCATCTCCTATCTGGTTCCGGCTCGGTACTTCCTGGTCATCATTCGGGGCATCATGCTGAAGGGAGTTGGCCTGCATTATTTTTATCATCAGATCATCTTTTTATTAGTTTTCGGCACCGTCTTGCTGTCCATCAGCGTCAAGCGATTCAAAATCAACCTGGAAGGATAAAACGTGAGTCGAATTAAACATATCATCAAAAAAGAAGTGCGACAGATACGCCGGGATCGGGCCATGGTTGGCATCATGTTTATTATTCCCCTGGTGCAATTGCTCATATTGGGCTATGTCGTTGCCACCGAGGTCAAAAACATTCAGACGGTAATCTGCGACCAGGACCGTTCCCAGCTCAGTCGCCAACTGGTCGATCGCATCAAGAATTCCGGCTATTTCCATATTAAGTTTTTCGACGACCGGCCGCAGCATCTCCATGAATATCTCGATAGCGGTCAGGCCTCGGTAGTGATTGCCATCCCGCCCAACCTGTCCAAAAACTTACATCGGAATATCCCCACTCAGCTTCAGGTGTTGGTGGACGGGCAGGACTCCAATACTTCAACCATTGCGCTGGGGTACATCAGCGGCATTCTGGAAAATTTTCTCTCGGATTATCTGGCGCGTCAAATCCAGACCGAGGCCAGTCCAATAGATATCCACCTCATCACGCCCAATATCCGCGTCTGGTACAATGAAGAGCTGAAGTTTAAGAATTATATGATCCCTGGGTTGGTGGTATTCATTCTGACCATGGTCACCACCCTGATCAGCGCCATGGGATTGGTGCGAGAGAAAGAAATCGGCACACTGGAGCAACTGCTGGTTGCCCCGATTAAAAAACATGAATTACTGATTGGAAAAATCGTTCCCTTCGCTGTCATCGGATTGATCAGCATGGGGATGGCCATTGTTTTTGCCAGGCTGTGGTATCACATTCCGATTCAGGGGAATCTGGTGCTATTTACCCTTTTTGCGATTATTTTTCTGTTCACCACCCTGGGCATCGGTCTTTTCGTCTCGGCATCGGCGCGAACGCAACAGCAGGCGATGTTCATGTCCTTTTTCTTTATCATCTTTTTTCTATTGATGTCTGGTTTCTTTTTTCAAGTGGAAAACATGCCGCGATTAGCCCAATATCTCAGCTACCTGGACCCCCTGCGCTATCTGATACTGGTCGTGCGAGAAATATTCATCAAAGGATCGAGCTTGAAATATCTCTATTGGCAGGGAATTGCACTGATCATTTTTGGGGGAACTATTTTTTCGTTTGCTGTGTTAAGGTTTCAAAAGCGGTTGAACTGAGAAATTGATCTTTGGGCAGCCTCGCATGGAAATTAGCCTAAAAAATTATATCAGGTTCTTGCTGGCCAGCCTCGTCCTGAGCCTTGCTTGCAGTTCCTGCGGAAAAAGCCAGCGCCATCAGCCCGATGAGACGATCCTGGTGAACATTGATGACCGCATGACCATCAGCACCGACGAATTTATCCGCCGGGCTGAATATACCATCCGCCCCCCGTATTGCAAGGGCAATAGCTACCTTAACAAAAAAATCATTCTAAATTCCTTGATTGCTGAGAAACTGTTAGCCCTGGAGGCCAGCAATGACCATCCGCTGCTGCAAAATGAGGCCTTTCAATTGTTCGTAACCGGTCGCAAAGAGCAGGCCATGCGGCAATGGATGTACTATCAGGAAGCCACCCGAAAAGTAAGTGTCGATTCGGCTGAGATCAAAAAATACTTTCGTTTTGCTGGCCGAGAATACGATGTCGCATATTTCTCCCTCTCGGATAGCGCAGCAGTGTCGCGCGCTAGAACCAGGCTGGCACCCCAGAAGGATGCTTTCGAGCAATGTTACAGGCAAACCTTTGCGGACACGGTGATTCCCAGGCGAAAAGTGATCTGGCATCATGCTGAAAATCCGGCCATTTTGGCCGCCCTGTTCTCGCGCGAAGTTGCCAAAGGTGAGGTGCTTCCGCCCATCGAAATCGGCAAAAATGACTATATGATCATCAAAATCCTTGGCTGGACCGACACGAAAGCCATTACCAGCGCTCAAATCCAACAGCGATTTCGAACAATCCATGATCAATTGGCTAATGAAAAAGCCAGTAGCATCTGGCAGCGCCGGGTGGCCCAAATTATGGCTGGCAAAACCGTGCACTTTCATGAGCCGGTTTTCTGGAAATTGAACCAGATCTTCTTTGAGCAATATTTTAAGACGTCAGAGGAGCAAAAGAATCTGATCCAGCAGCGCATCTGGGAGGTAGAACCGGATTTGACGCAGGCATTGCATCAGTTAGCAGACCAGAATTTCCTGCAGCAGCCTTTTTTTACCGTAGCGGGCAAAACCTGGACAGTGGGCGACTTTAGAAAAGAACTTCTGTCGCATCCGCTGGTTTTCCGGCAAAAACACTTTCCAGCCGCGGCCTTTGCCAATCAATTTCGTTTGGCGGTCGTCGATTTGATACGCGATCGCTATGTCACCCAGGAAGCCTACCGCCAGGGCTATGATCGGATCAATATCGTCCAGCGGAACGAACAGATGTGGCGGGACGCGTATCTGGCCCTGTATCAAAAACATGCGTTTCTGACAGCGATCAATCAGGATCGAAATTCTGACAATGATCATCTGCAGATCATCGGCAAACACTTAAACCGCTATGTCGATAGCTTGCAGCAAAAATATCAGAAAAAAATTCGCCTCGATTTTGATGCTTTCGAGCGCATCCAGCTATCGAGCATCGATTTATATGTCACGCAACAGAGCCAGCCCTATCGCGTGGTTGTACCTCGTTTCCCAACCCTCACTACCAATCATTCGATTGACTACCTTGCCCGACTAAAGAATTGAGCAACTGCCATCAATTGACAGCCGCCGCTTGCTGCTAACCCTGGCGACCAGCTATTCGACCCATTCTTTGATGGTCAAAGTATTGAAGTCCAGCAGACGCCGCAGCGGTCCATAGCGTAGCTCCAGCATTCGACTGCCCTTCTTAGCAGATAAGAAAGGACCATCGTACAGTTGCCAGGCCTCATAAGACACCGGTATCTGGTTCAGTCGTGGCAATTCATCGTAGGCAAATTCCATGACGTCACCCGAGAGGGTCTGAAATTTAACGGCAGGTTTGGGTGCGAGCCTGGTGGTCAGATTCAATTTGAGAATCGCCTGTTGGAACGCCTCGAACGAGGCAAAGTCTTTTGCCGCAGCGACCTGAACCACGGCGCCATTTTTTAGCTCCTGGCTATGGAGCCGCCAATTTTTTTCTTCATCGATCCACCGATATTTGGCCAGCGGAAAGTAAGCGATATATGCCGGGCCACCGTGACAGAAAATCCAGCCGGAGGGATGCACTTCCCGCCGCTGCAGCGATTTCGGAAAGAAACCGCTGATGTGTTCGAAGCGCGTCCCTCTGGGAATATCATAAAGCACAATCACCGCGTCCCGATGCTGAAATACCTGTTCGTAAGGCGAAGCGGAGGTCCACTTGTCCCAGGAATCATAGGTATTCTTCGACTTGACGACCCCCCTGGTCATCAGTTTGACCTCTTCCGGAAAATACATGGCCAATTCATAGCCCGCTGAATAAGGGTGAACGGTAAACAGCGTGTTATAGCCCTGGCGTACGTCAGCGATCGCCCAGGTGACATCCCAGGTGTGCTGCTGAATTGGCTGCAATAAACCACCTTGCAGCGAACCCACGGCATAATCCTGGGTCACGTAACTGTATTTGTACACCGGCGCATTCTTCAGGGCGCTGTAACGCATCCGATGTCGGGTGCGCTTCAATTCTTTATGAACGTAGGGCGTGGTGCGATCGGTAGCAATGTAATAGAGGATCTCTGGCGGCTCGTAGCCACTCATCGCCAGGATCGCGGCTTCGCCACGCGGTTGAAATGGTGTATTGCCAAAAAGCAGCCAGGAAATGCCCGCCGCACTGGTGTTCCATTGATTCAGCACCGGATCGGGATAGGTGCGGCTATGTCCGCCAATCCACATGCCATTCAAATTTTCCGCGGCAAAATCGGCGAGCAGGTAATCCAGCATCATGGCCGCTCGCTGTTTCATTTTGGGATCTTCCGCAAAGGCGTAAAGCTGTGCCATGGGCACAATGAAAACGCCGAAATAGTCCGGCGAATCGAACTCCCCCTGGCCGATGGTGGTAGTCAAATCCACCCAGGATAGCAGATATTCCTCGGCTTCATGATGGTTTTCGGCCGAGCTGCGACCATTGTACCAGCTTTCAGCCGGCTCATTGGGATACATCTGCGTAATCAAATACAGCGCTGTATAGTACATGGCCCAATGGTTTTCTGTATCTCCCCGATATGGGGTATACGTGCGCCAGAGATCGCGCATCTTTTGGCGAAAAGCCAGCGGCAATCGCTCCCGGCCAACGAAGGTCACTGTGATAAAAGGATACATCCAGAACATATCGCCGCCGGGTTTTTGCATCAGCGTGTCCAATTTGGCCATCGCCCAATCCAGATCTCGTCCACGATAAAGTTTCGCAGCAATTTCAATGTACCAACCCGTGGTTCGATTGGCATAGAAATCGATGATCGAGTCGCAGCGCTGGTGATAGGGAGCCACGAGTGTAAGCCGATCCAGGAGCGTCTTTTCCAGGCGCTGTTGATCGATAAAATTGCTTTGCGGCGCTGGCAACGACGTCGGTTGGGCCAGAGATGTCGCAACGAAAAGCAACAGCCAGATTACTATTAGCCAGAGCATTGGATATTTTGTCATAATCAACGAGCTCCTTTGCTGAGATGGATATCCCAAATGTCAGTCCCATTGAGGCCAGCATAAGTCCACTGCTGTCCCAGATCGTCGGAGTAATAAACCCCCGCGCCCAACGTGCCCACCCACAGTCGTCCCGATGGTTCGGGATCAAAAGCCAGCGCATGGATATCCAGCACCGGCAGCGATTTTTTAGCTGGCAGCCATTTTCGCCCACCATCCGGGCTCACCCACACGCCCGATTGGTAGCCGCCAGCAGCCATTCGGTTCGGCTGGTTCGGATCAATGGCTACGGCGTAAATGGTCTGCCTGGCCATGGCACCCGTAGCAAACCGCCAGGTGCTGCCATGGTCGCTGGAAAGCAAAACCCCCTTATCCTCAAGCCCGACGATCCATAAAGCCGGGTCGCCAGCGCATTGCTGGATATCTCGAACCGCAATATGATCCGGCCCAATTTGTTGCCAGGAATCGCCGCCATCGCCGGTTTGAACCAGCCCATTCTCCGTACCGGCCAGCCAGCATTGCCTGCGACTCATATCGGCGGCTAATGTTTGCACAAAGTTGGACCGCAATCCCTGATTGGCTGGTGTCCAGGAATTGCCACGATCCCGACTGCGCCAGATGCCATAGGCCGTGGCAATCCATACCTGTTCCGAATCGAATGGATCCATCTCCACATCCAGCACCTCGGTAACACGCCAATCGGTAGTGATCCGCCACGAGGCTCCGCCATCCAGTGACCGCAGCGCACCATTGCCACAAGCCAAAAAGATATAGTCGGGATTCGAAGGCGCCACCGCAATGCCAAAGTTTCGTGCATTGCGCCAACCCAGATGCGTCCATAACGTGTCCCCCTCATAGCGAAATAAGCCTGTCGGCGCATTGGCCGCGCCCACGATATAATTCTGATTCTGCAGGACGGCCACATGAATTAGCGGCCTGGGTTGTGCCAGCAAATTAAAGCTCAAACCAATAAGAAAAACGCATAACCAATATCTCATTTTCAAGACTCCCCGGAAAATAGATGAATGAAAACGTCATTGCACTCTGTGAAACTACCAATCAATAATGTCACCCGGCACATCAAGTGAGACTGGTTGATTGATGTCAAAGGTAAAGAGGTTCTGAATTCGACTGAGACGGACGGCTTTGATTTCTTTAATGCGCTCCAGCGAAACCAACTGATCCCCATACCCATTGGTTGACCGCTGGCTGGACCAATAGAGCATTTTGCGCTCGCCACTGTCCACCACCCAGGCCAGAAAAATGACCGAGTGTCCCAGGCTGCTCTTCCAGGAGATGTTCACAAAATCGCCCGGCCGCAACTGAGCCGGCTTGAGCTCCGCTCCCATCTGGCTGTATTGAACCAGGGCAAAATGATTACCAAAACCATCGGCATTCCAATAGCCCCAGAACTTCACCAGGTCCTCTCTCCTACCGCCGTCCGGTTCCTGCATACGCAAGGCTTCCAGGCGCTCGGGCGACAGCCTGCTCGCCTGGTCTGCCAGGAGCACGTTCAGTGCCTCAATAAATGCGGCATACGTGGCCCCGCTGCAATAGGATGAGTGCCGCGGAACTGCGATTAACGGATGACCAAACAGGTGCAGATCGTAATAGACCGGCGATTCGGTGGGGATCGAATCTTTGCCCGTAAAATAGCCGCCACCGTCCATGGCATGGGCTTGCACCACATCGATCCCTTTCAAAATCGCACGATTGATGCCATGCACGTATTGGCCAAAGTAACTTTCGTGCTGAAGATGTTGCGGCACATCGGTCAGCAGGTCAGCTTTTGCTAATACAAAATAGCGACCATCGTCGGTGGTAGGTAAAAAAGATCGGCTGTTCTGGCTGGCCGCACAAAAACTGAGAACGGTCATGCCCAGCAGGCAACACCAATTCCTCAAGCGAGCTTTCATCGGTTCATTCCTTAACATCTGCCAAATCGGTTCCAGCACCCCCAACCGTTTGGGAGGGTTTTCAGGTTTTCTAATAATCAGGCGAACGACCGCTGCACAATATCGGCTTCGGAGTCATTCCAGGCGTCCGTCTCCATCCGTTGGATATTGTCATCAATTTAAGACAATATTAGCCATAACGGCGAAAAGCATCTGGTACCAATTATCACTTGAAATTCTGAAATGGAAATAATTTTGATTGATTGCCCCACGAAACACACAGAAAAACGCTGAAAGAACTTTTTATCGTTGGTGTTTTTCCGTGTATGTCGTGGGCAACGAGTTATCATTTTCCAACGTTATGGCTCATTTTAGAAATTTAGAAATCATTTAAAACGAAGCTCGGGGAACAAAATCACATACCAAATTCACGCATAACTGCTAAAATACAGTCAAATTTCTTCCTGCCTTCGAGTCTTTCTGGCATTAACAATAATTAAGTTCACGCAAAAAGCATTTGGCAAATAGATCGCAATTCCAGGTTGCCACAATTTGCAGATCTCTACCCGGCAATCGATGGGAGTCGAAAGATACGTAAATCCAATGGCAAAGTCAAGCGCATTTTTGAGAATGCTCCGCCAATACAACTTCATCCTTTCGCCATCACCTTTCCCGGCCAATCCGATTCGCAGCAAATTGAATTCAGCAACTGCAACGCTCCAAAATTTATTTGAATCCTGTCAGCCATTCATTTCGGAATGGCAACGTGCGATTCCGATTTATTACCCCCAGACCGTCGCTTCTGAAAAAAGATTGATTCTTTGAAAAATATTTTGTATTATTAACCGCAGAATTAGCAGCGATAGCTATTAACCCCTGGAGAGATAGACTATGAAGGATCAGAAAATTGTTGGCGAAGGCATCACGTTTGATGACATTTTATTGCTCCCCGCCAGATCGAATGTGCTTCCCAAAAGCGCAGATACGCGAACTCGATTGACGCCCCAAATCGCTTTGAACATTCCACTGGTAAGTGCGGCCATGGATACGGTCACTGAAGCTGACCTGGCTATTGCCATAGCTCGCGAAGGGGGCATTGGCATCATCCACAAAAACATGTCCATCGCAGCCCAGGCTGCCGAAGTGGATAAAGTAAAGCGCTCCGAGAGCGGCATGATCCTCAAGCCGATTAGCATGTCCCCGAACCACGCCATCCGCGATGCCATTGAGGTCATGAATAAGTTCCATATCTCCGGCATTCCCATTGTCGAAGACGATCGACTGGTCGGCATCCTCACCAACCGCGACCTGCGATTTGAAACCAATCTGAATTTAAAAATCAAAGATGTGATGACCAAAGATAATTTGATCACAGCTCCGGTCGGCACCACGCTGGAACAGGCCGAGCAAATCCTGCAAAGGCATCGCATCGAAAAATTGCCGGTGGTGGACGAGCAACGACGGCTTAAAGGATTGATTACCGTCAAGGATATCCAGAAAAAACGAAAATATCCACTGGCAGCCAAAGACATCCACGGCCGGCTGCGTGTGGGTGCTGCCATCGGGATTGGCCCGGAGGCCGAAGAACGGGCGCGGGCTCTCATCGAAGCCGGGGTTGACGTGATCGTCATCGATACTGCCCATGGCCATTCCCAGGGGGTCATTTCGATGGTCAAACGAATGAAGCAACTGTTTTCCGGGATGGAGATCATTGCCGGAAACATCGGCACTGCGGCGGCCGCGGAAGATTTGATCCAGGCCGGCGCGGATGCCGTTAAGGTAGGCATTGGTCCCAGTGGCATTTGCACGACGCGAGTGGTCACCGGCGTCGGGGTACCACAGATCACGGCCATCATGGAATGCGCCACCGTTTGCCAGAAATACAATATTCCACTGATAGCCGATGGCGGGATCAAGCTATCTGGCGATATCGCCAAAGCCATTGCTGCTGGCGCGGATACGGTCATGATCGGCAATCTGTTTGCCGGCACCCAGGAAAGCCCCGGTGAAACCATTTTTCTCGAAGGCAGAAGCTACAAGGTGTATCGCGGCATGGGTTCGATCGAAGCCATGAAGCGAGGTAGCAGCGACCGCTATTTTCAAGAATCCTCGGATGCCACCAAATTGGTGCCCGAAGGTATCGAAGGCCGGGTGCCCTACCGCGGTCCCATCAGCGATACCATTTTTCAAATGATCGGGGGCTTAAAATCGGCAATGGGTTATTGTGGTGTGGCAACGCTGGCAGAACTAAAAGCGAAGGCGCGCTTCATCAAAGTATCTCAGGCGACCATTCGTGAAAATCACCCCCATAGCGTCATCATCACCAAAGAGGCGCCGAATTACAAATTGCTGAGCCACTAATGCGTATGGCTTCGAGAGCGTAATACAAGCTTACAGCTTGTCGAATAAATCGTAGCTGCATTCAATATTTATCTCGCCAGCAAGATGCTTGCGCTGCGGAATTGACGATTTTTGAGAGGGACATCAATTAGGTCAGGATCGACAGAGGAAGAAAAAAAGAGACCGGAGTTCATCATGCCATCCCGGGATTAGGGGGAGTTACCGGGTACGGCGAACGGCTCCGGTCTCGTTTTTAATTACAATTTTGTCTACTTCAAGGAATTCGCGTAATGAGTCAGTTTGGACTTTTTATTCGCAGCCTTGTTTTTATGAATAATACCCTTCGCAGCTAACTTGTCCACCAAAGCATACGCGCTTTTCAGCTCTTCCTGGATCGCAGCTTTATCTTTGATGCTAAGCACCTTTTTTAGCTTGGTTTTGAGCATCGATTTGTAGATTGTGTTCCGTCGTTTTTGGACCAGGTTCGTTTTGGCCCGCTTGATTGCTGATAGATGATGCGCCATAATCCCTTTCCATTTAAAATCAAATAGCTGTTCAAAACTGTGCCAATATACTAAAAAAAAGCAAAAATGTCAATAAAAAATTTTGCAAAATTTTCAGCAGGATAAGTGGTCTTAGAAAATATAAATTGTCATTCCCACATTCAAGCTGAAATTATGCCACCGCTTTCCACTCCACTTTGTTTGAGCCGCGTTGCTCAGCCAATCATCAGTTGATACCTGTAGGAAAGTTTGCTTCAATTCCAGATCCAGACTGCCAAAATTCGACAGCCCGAAACGCAAGCCGCCCAGCACATGATATCCGGGTTTGCCAGTATCCAGAACCAGCACTCGCTTGGTTTCGGCTTCCTGATATTTTTGCGCCACGCCATCCCAATAGCGCTCAGTGGTTCGGTCAGCTACCGACAGAAAATGCCATTGCACACCCCCACCCACAAAAACCGTCGTCAACTCACCAAAGGGTTGTAACTGCAGGATGGCACTAAGCGCAGGATATAGGTCCCGGGCTAGGGTCTCGACAGTTCTCCGCTCGGTTTGCGGGTCAGGATTGGATTGCACGATTTTGTCGAGTGGACGATAAAAGTTAGCTGTCATGCTGGCTTCGAAGTGCAATCCGGGGAAATAGGCTTCGACCGAGTAGCGACAAAATCCCTTGACCTGTAGACCGCTGCCCAGCCCGCTTTGCCCCCAACCTGCGCTCCCACCGAGGGCAACAATGGGATAATCCACTGCATAGATTGGGGATGAAGTGTGGAAATTCCAGAAGACACCAGCTATCAACATCCAGAGAGCGATCTTTTTCATCGACCCATAATCCAGTCAATTTAGTGGCGGTTAACAGGCGAAATTCGGCTGAGAATTGCAGCCGATGCCTTTTCAGTTAATTCATTGATTCCTCGCTCGATCAACAATTCTTCACTCACGGGTTGCCGGGCGGCTTTTATTTTTCGCTGTTCAGATCCCGACAATTTGCTGATGAATTCCGAGGGACAGTTAATCCACTGAGCGCGGTCGTTGGCTCGCTGCGACAACGATTCGTTATGCAGGATCACACCGGTTTCCACATTTACGATGCGATAATTGAGGTTCAATTCCACCCACCGTTCGACCTCATGTTCCGTATAATTGAACGACTGATCAACAGTTCGTTCAATGCCCTTGGCATCGCGATATTTTTTGCGGTAATGTCCCACTCGCGGATACGATTTGGGAGCAGACAACTGCTGGCCAACCCGGGTGATATTGCCAACAACGATGGTATTCACGCCGCTCAGCCGGCCCACCTGCACTGCCGTTTTTTCATCAATGGCGCCGGTCTGCGATAAAGCCTGTTCCTCCAAAATTTTTTGCAAATGTTCCCGTTCCAGAAACAGAACAAATTCCGACTTATGCGGTAGCGCCTGCGATAGAATCTGCTGAGCGGCCAGGCTACCATATTTCGCATCCAGGTTGGTCACAGCAAAGGGCAAAATAGCCACGCGCACCGTCAGCTTCTCCTTGACATCATTCAGCAGTTGACCGGTCTCTGGATCATCTGCTTGATAGCGCAGCGAATTTTTGAACGCATCGTACGCTACCTGGTAGTTCCCGGCTTCAACATAGCGTTTGCCAGCATCCCGATGCCTCATGGCCAGGCGTTCTTTTAGCTGCCGCATCTGCCACTGCACATCCAGATAGTCGGGAACGTAGCCGGCAGCCGCCTCGAAATGCTGCAACGCCGATTCAAGCTGCTCTTGATTGCTGAGGTTCTTCCCCTCCCGATATTGCTGCTCCGCCAGTTTCTGTTTCACCTCAGCCAGCAACCGGTCAGTGTCCTTAAAATGCTTGACATAATTTTCACAGGTCTGGAAGCTTTGCAGTGCCTCCAGAAAATCCCCGTTTTGAAAATGCTTCATGCCGGCGGCATAAAATTCATCGGCACGATTGAATTGCGACTGCTCCCGTTTTGATTGCAGAAAATTGAGCTCTTCTTTTCCCGGAAAACTGGTTCCGACCGTTCGGCTTACCGCGAGCAGCGTTCGGTAACTTTCCTCCGCCAGCCGCACAACGGATTCCCATTCGTTCAAATTTTCAAAGTGACTGATCTTTTTTTGGATATCGGCATAATAATTTCTTGCCGCCTGATCCAGCAAAGCCAGCGTAGCCTGATCATCGGGGTGATTTTGGAGATGCTGCAACGAAAAGCGAATGGCGAGATCCGAGCGATGATCGCGCTGAGCCCGAATTGCTTTCATTTTGTAAGGCGCACAGCCAATCACAATCAATCCGATACCCACCAAGCAGATACCAATATTTTTTGTTTTCAAGCATCCTAAAAACATGAAACGCTTTTGCTCCACTATCAGAAGAAACCGCTCCAAAAAAAAGGCTCAGTTGATTGAGCCTTTTGATTACACGACCTTGGTCACCTTACCTGATCGTAAACAACGAGTACATACATAAACGCTTTGCACTGCGCCATCAATCGCAATTTTTGTCTTGTGGACATTGGGGTAGAAGCGGCGCTTACTGGCTTTGTGCGCATGACTCACTTGATGACCGATTTGCGGCTTTTTACCACATACTGAACAGATCCTCGACATGATTCACTCCTTCATCGTCTCGTTTCGATATGAACATTTCTCCAGTGTCAGATTGAACAAATCTGATCATTTAGATTGAATTCAAGTTTACTTTCCAATTTGTAATTTTCAAACGGCTCTGATTATACAAAATTAATTAAAAAAAATCAAGGAAAAAATTATTTATTTAGTAGCTTAATTGCCGCCGCCTGTTGTACCTCGCTTTGGTCGCCACTGTGGTAGCCCCAAGCCGACCGGCAGGTAGAGCGAATGCCAACGTTGGCTAATTATGCGATGATCTTTTCTAAAATGAAAATATTGCTTGACTTTTGGGTTTGGTATTTCTATATTTTTGCCGTTGACAGAGATAGTTCACATCAATTAACTTGAAAGGGAATGAACATGAAACACATCGCTATTATTGGCCTCGTCATCCTTTTATCAATCGCTTTTGCTGGCGATACCTCCGCACAGACGGCCAATCCATTCGGCAATAGCGGCTCTTTCACCGGCGGTCTGGGAATGACTGTCATTGATAATCAAACCTTCGTTACCATCAATTTGCGACCGGATCTCTCGCTGGGCAAATTTGGCGTCGGTTTGAATGTGAATCTGCTTTATAATACTAAAAATGGTGCCATTCGCGGCGAAGACTGGAACGAAAGCTACGACTGGGCACGACTGATCCGCTATGTACGCTACGGCCAGAAACGCGATCAGTTCTACACTCGCATCGGGACCCTGGACGCGGCCCGATTGGGACATGGCTTTCTGATGAACTACTATACCAACGAGGCCAGTTTCGACCGGCGCAAAATCGGCCTGGAGTTCGATATCGATTTCGGCATTGCCGGTTTTGAGACAGTTACCAACAATCTGGGGCGGTTTGAAGTTTTTGGCGCACGTGGCTACGCCCGTCCGCTGCAATTGTACACCGATTTGCCCATTGTAAAGGACATCGCCTTCGGCGCCACCTATGTCACCGATGTCGACCCCGATTCCCGCCGCGGCACGGATGATGGGATCAATGCCTTCGGCCTGGACGTAGAGGTGCCGCTAATCAACATGCCGATGTTCCGCACCTACACCTATTTCGACATTGCCAAGATCGATACCTTTGGCTCAGGCTATGCCTTTGGAATCGAGGCCATTTTCAAGCCCGTCGCTGGCATCGCCGAGGTCAGTGCCAAATTAGAACGGCGCATTTTGGGCAAAGAATTTATCCCCTCGTATTTCGATGCCTTTTATGAAATTCAGCGCTTTCAACCGTTAGAGGGCGGCGGCATTGCTCGTAAGGATTTAAGCTTGGCCATGGTTCAGGATGAAACCCGCGGCGTTTTCGGCGAGTTGGTTGGCCACGTGCTCAATACCATCCGGCTGGTGGGCAATTTCCAGCGCCTGGATCAGACCAAAAACAGTGGTGTTTTGCATCTGGCCGCGGATTCCGGAGATCGCATTCCGGTCCTGGCGCTGCAAGCCGCCTACGACAAGACTGGCATCGAAACGTTAAACGATGCATTCACCCTGGATGATCGCTCCATTGCTCGCGTTGGGCTCGGCTACAAAGTGAAACCGTATCTAATGCTGTTTATGGACTATATTCACAGCTTTAAATACGACGCTGAGAAAAATAAATACAAGGCCCAAAAGCGATATTCGCCCCGCGTTGCCTTTGTGTACAATTTTGGTCTGTAATGTCGCGCCTGAATTATTTGACCTTTGCCTGGACCGGTTGAGTTTTGCTACGACGATGGGCTAACCGCCCGGATGAACCTGGGGCGAACTTGAGGCGCAATTAACATGATTTTAATAACTCGCAATGTTAGCGCTGTTCACGCCCCGCCATCGGTAGCAGGTCAAATTTCAAATTAAAATACTGATCCAATCGATAACCAGCCCCCCGCGTCGGATTGACGCGGGGAGCTGGTTATTTGTGAGCAACCGATTGAACATGAGGTCATGCGTAATCAACTTTCCTGGAAAACATTAGAAACGAGATTACGGTCGCTAATCGCTATTGTGCTGGATTTTGTCTATCCCTGCCATTGCCTCGCCTGTCGCTCGAGATTGCAACATAGCGAACTGCTGCTATGTAAGACCTGTTGGAATACTTTGCCCCAGATTCCGGGTGAACTTGAAGTGAGCACCATGGCTCGTAATATCGAAGGTCCCATCTATTTTTCGAAAGCTATCTCGGTCTGGGAATTCAATCCCATAGTACAGCAGGTAATTCATCACTTAAAGTACCAGCACTTCCACCGTCTTGCCGCAATTTTGGGCCGCTTCATGGCCGACAAGCTAACCTATTTATCTCTACCCCAGGACACTCTGCTGGTACCTATTCCCCTCCATCCAACCAGACATCGGGAACGCGGTTACAATCAGAGCGCATTGCTCTGTCAGGCAATTGCCGAACAAACCGGATTCAGCGTGGCACCAAACCTTGTCCATAGAATTCGTTATACCCGTTCGCAGACCACGCTGAATGCGGCCGAACGACGGCGCAATGTGGCCAATGCGTTTCGCGTCTCAACACCTGCTGCGCTGCAAGAAAAATTGGTCGTTCTTGTCGATGATGTGATTACCACAGGTGCCACGATGAATGCCTGCGCGCACGAGCTGCTAACCCATGGGGCTCGAGATGTCTATCTGCTTTCGGCAGTAAAAGCCTGAAGAAAAAAACTTGACATTTACAGAATTTTTTATTATAATAAGCATTCAATTTTAGAATTTGCTTGAATATCAATGCATTGATTTTATCTTTCGGGTTCCATTAATTTGTCGTTCTCGGATCAAATTAATGGAATTCATTTATTAATATCTTCCGCTGCTGGCGTCTTGCGGCAGCAATAATGCAAGTGGGCGGAAACGCCTATTAGCATCTTTAATTCATTTTCAATTGGGAACAGATTGCACCAATTACCTTTATGTAGTGGAGGTTGTTATGTCGGTTAAAGTAGGTATCAATGGATTTGGACGAATTGGACGCCTGGTTTTTCGAGCATTGATCGATAAAAAAGGCTTCGAGATTGTCAAAGTCAATGATCTGACCAGCCCTGATGTGTTGGCTCATCTATTGAAGTATGATTCGATCCATGGCAAATTCCCGGGCGACGTATCAGTTAGCGGTGATTCGATTGTCGTAAATGGCAAGAAGATATTGGTCTCGGCTGAGAAAGATCCGGCGAATCTGAAATGGAAAGAGTTAGGCATCGAAGGAGTGGTGGAATCCACTGGCGTATTTCGGAAAAAATCGGACCTCGAAAAGCATCTCACGGCTGGCGCCAAAAAAGTTGTCCTGTGTGTCCCAGCCAAAGATGAAATCGATGCCACCATCGTATTGGGCGTGAATGACAATAATTTGAAAGATGAGCATCGTCTGGTTTCCAACGCTTCCTGCACGACCAACTGCCTGGCGCCAGTTGCCAAAGTGTTGCACGACAATTTTGGTATTGTGCGCGGCCTGATGGTCACGGTCCATGCCTATACCAATGATCAACGCATCCTCGACCTCGAACACAAGGATCTGCGTCGCGCTCGTGCGGCTGGTTTGTCCATTATCCCGACCACCACAGGCGCTGCCCGAACGGTTGGCAAAGTGATTCCCGAGCTGAAGGGCAAGCTGGACGGTTATGCACTGCGCGTGCCGGTGGCTGACGGTTCTGTGGTCGATCTTACGGTTGAACTGAAGAAAGAAGTTACCATTGAGGCGATCAATGCCGCCATGAAACAAGCGGCTGCGGGACCGCTCAAGGGAATTCTGGAATACACCGAAGATCCCATCGTTTCCTGTGATATCATCGGCAATTCTGCCTCGAGCATTTTCGATGCTCAATCCACGATGGTCATGGAAAAAAATCTGGCGAAAGTGGTTGCCTGGTACGACAATGAATGGGGCTACTCCTGTCGCGTGGCCGATCTGCTGGGCAAAATGTTTCATGTTTAATTTCGATTTTGCAGGGTAAACCAAAATAGCAACGGGGATCGCACCAGGCGCAATGATGGTGGCGGTCCCCATTGTAGCGGCTGAAATGTAAAATAACTGTTAAGCGCTGGCAGAGATGTCACCCTGGTTGGCGTGGGAACGGAACTTTTAACAAAGTCAAATAGGTATAATACTCAAAATGCGAACGAAAATCATCGCTGGCAATTGGAAAATGAATAAAACCAATTCCGAAGCTGCAGCCTTTGCCAGTGATTTAAAGACAAAAATTGATTCGATTCAGAAAACCGAAATGGTCGTCTGTCCACCGTTCACCGCGTTGGCCATCGTGGCAGAAACCCTTCGGGGCAGCCGGGTGAAAGTGGGGGCTCAGAATTTATTTTGGGAACCATCTGGTGCGTTTACTGGCGAAATCTCTACCGCAATGATCGAGAGCACGGGTTGCCAGTATGTAATCATCGGCCATTCGGAACGACGACAATATTTTGGCGAGACCAATCAAACCGTCAATAAAAAAATCAAACAGACGCTCACCAGTCGCTTGATCCCGATCGTTTGCATCGGCGAAACGCTGCAACAGCGTCAAAATGGTCAGACAGAGCAGGTGGTACGGACGCAGATGGTCGAGGGGCTGGAAGGTCTTGCTGCCGACCAGGTGCAGCGCCTGGTAATCGCCTATGAACCAGTGTGGGCCATTGGAACCGGCGTCACGGCAACACCGGAGCAGGCAGAAGAAGTGCATTTTTATATTCGTGAGCTGCTGCGGAAGCAATACGATGGTCGAATCGCAGAGGTAATTCCGATCCTCTATGGCGGCAGCGTGAAACCAGATAATATTCAAGATCTAATTTCCAAGCCCGATATTGACGGTGCGCTCATCGGTGGCGCCAGTCTCAATGTCGATGGCTTTGTCCAAATGATCAAAGTGAGTGAACAACTTTTCGGTTAGCCATTTTACAAAGGGAGATTATGGAAACGTTCTTAATCATTATTCATTTTATCATCACCATTTTGTTGATGATCGTGATTTTGCTGCAATCGAGCAAAGGCGGCGGGCTGGCTGGCGTCTTCGGTGGCGGCGGTGGCATGGGCGCCGTGTTTGGAGGCCGCGGGGCAGCTTCATTTTTGAGCAAAGTAACCACGGTTCTGGCCGCGCTGTTTTTAGGGCTCGCCCTATTGATCAGTTATATTGACAAGGGCAAAACAATCGATAACAGCGTGGCGCGCGAACGGTTACGGCAGTCCTCACCGGCCTCGGTGTTGCCAACGGTTCCACAGGAGCCGACCGCAAGCGAACAATCGGTTCCATCCCCGGCAGCAACACCCATTGATACCAGCCGATGACAGCAAGCTTCAGTTATTTTGGTTGCCGAAGTGGTGGAATTGGCAGACACGCTATCTTGAGGGGGTAGTGCCCACCGGGTGTGCGGGTTCGAATCCCGCCTTCGGCACGAATTTACGTATTAATTATCATCAAATTGTTTTAATCCGGATCAACGGAAGGAGGAATTGATTCATGAAATCATTCAAAAATGTGGTGATTGCCGTCGTGTTGCTTGCTTTCGTATTTGGTTTGACTGCTCTGGTCGGCAGATGCTATGCCCAGGACCCAGCCAACAAAGATGACTATCAGAAAAAACTCGAGGAATACGAACGCGAGAAGGCTCGCATCGAAGCTGAAAACAAGAAGAAGGAGCAATTAGCCGATGAGCTCAAAATGAAATCGGCGGCTAAGAAAGCATATAATGAGGGCCGCGCCTATCTGCTGAAGGGAATGGCTGAAGAGGCGCTGAATTCTTATAATCTGGCCATTCAATACGACAATAATTTTGCCCAGGCTTATCATGGCAAAGGAGTCGCATTGAGCAATCTTCGCCGGTACGATGAAGCGCTGGCGGCTTATCACAAAGCGGTGACCATTGATCCATTGTACTCGGACGCTTATCTGGCCCTGGCAAAGTTGTACCGCAAAATGGACAAGTACGACGAGGCGCTTACTGCCTGCCTGAGAGCCATCGAGACCGACTCCAGCTCCGATGGTGCTTACTATGAACTGGGATTCGTGTATAATCAGCGCAAGGATTTTCAGAAAGCTGCAACCAGCTTTGAAAAAGTCACCAAAATCGATCCCAAAAACTACAAGGCCTACAATGCCCAGGGGGTAGCATTGGAAAAAATCGGCAAAAACGACGAGGCCATTCAGGCGTTCATGAAGGCGGTGGAAGTAAAACCCAATTATGAAGAGGGCTACTATCGCCTGGCTGCTACCTACAACAAAATAGGTAACTATGATAAAGCGCTGGAAGCTGCACTTAACGCGCTAAAATATAAAAAGAACTACCCCAGTGCCGCCTTCGAAGCCGGAATGGCTTATAAAAATTTGGGGCAAAATGCCAATGCCATTCAATATTTTGAACTCGCTGCTAAAGATCGGCTTTGGGCAGAATCGGCCAAGTACGAAATCGACCTCATCAAGAAAAAGATGTAATTTCTCGCTGGCTGGAAACTTAAAAAGCTCCCATTGTTGAATTACCAATGGGAGCTTTTTTAATTCTGAGGCTATCTCACTTGTGTTCATCCCAAAAAACACTGTGCGGTCGCTCGCTCATTTGGTGTTGCTGAATTTAGATGATCTGTTGCGTTCTTCAAGGTAACTGCCTGGTCAGCATTTCGATTTCTCGGGCAGGCTCGGAATACCCTTTGGTCATCTGCTTGCCACCTAACAGGCGGATAGCTTAATCGGCGATTTGCAGAATGCATTTGTTTCTATTTCGCTGAGCCTTCGCTTGCCGATCAACTGCCCACGACCATGCCATGCGTTAGCTGACCATTTCTCAAGCCGTCCGATCAAACAATTCTCTGAAACCGATTTTTGCTGCCACTTAATCCGCTGGCGCAAATTCGCCGTACTCTTTGGATAAAATTTTACAGGCGCCGTTGGTTTGCCAGCGGGCATTGAAGTTATAATAGAAATCCAGGTATTCCGAATCGCCGCCGCCTTTGGTGGTAATCAAATAGACGTTGCGCAACACCCCGATCTTTCGGGCACGCTGGGCTGGGACCGGGGAATCACCCGCCGAGACATCAACCGGAATCCAGCCGTAGTTCGGAAGATAGACTTCGGCCCAGCGATGATAAACATCGTCCACTCCCTTGTCCTCGTTGCGAACCACGAGTGAGCCAGCGTAACGAGCCGGCAGGCCACTGGCGCGGCACATCGCAATGAAAATGAAGGTGTATTCGCTGCAAGAACCAGTGCCTCGCTTTAACACGGTTGGTGCCGGATTCCAACCGCCCAACGGCTTCAAATTATACTCGATCCTATCGCAAATATAATCGAAAATCTTGCGCATCATCCAGAAAGGATGGCGCTCCGCTCCGACTGCCTGCCTGGCTGCTTCCTGGATCAGCGGATGGCTAAGATCGTATTTCAAGCCATCGCTCAAGTATTGTGCTTTGATTTCAGCGGGAATCTGCTCCAGGGTGCCAACTCGCTCCGGAAAAAGGACATATTCGGTCTGGTAATTTTTGACTTTCAGCTTCATGGTGGGTTTGAGGAAGCTATTGGCCGGGATCGCCGAAAAATGAAAATGGGCCAATCGCTGCCCCCAGCGATCGGTAACAAAATCGGTCGGCTGAGGCTCGAATTGAATGCGGCCCAAAATCTCCTGATTATCGAAATTGACGGGGATCGCAAAGTAGCTATCCAGTTCGGCTACCGGATCGGGACCGTAATTTCGGAAATCGTGAACTGCTTCCCAGGCATATATTTTCGGATTTCTTTTGATCACGAACTCCTGGTCGGCCAGATTGAGTTGATGGAGCGCAGCTTTTTGATAATCAGCATACCACAGCGTTTGACCATCCCAGCAGAGGCCGTAAGGATACGGAGTGAGCGTAGGAATAAAAGTAACCACGGCTCCCGTGCTGCGTTCCACCCGGTAGAGCATATCATCCCCGTTATCAGCCACCCAGAGGTATTTGCCATCAAACGTCAGTCCTCGGGCATTGGACGAAGGTGCTGGAATATTTTCATGCATCATGCCATCGATGCGGTTGATTTTTAGCAATTTCTTTTCTTTCTGGTCCACCAACCAGAGGAATTCGCCATCAAATGCCAGGCCGACTGGATCCGGCGAATTGGATTCCAGAATCTTTTCAGCAAGGCCCGTTTTCACATTCAGCCCGTAAATCCAGCCCTCGCCGGCATCCACGCACCAGAGTCGCTGCCCATCCCAGGCCAATCCCCGTGGCTCGAAGCCGGGGGCCTTGATGTTTGACTTCACTTTTCCATCCGCCGGGTTGATCTGGTAAATCCGATACGTCCCCCGATCAGCCAGCCAGAGGGATTGCCCATCAAACGCCAGCCCGGTCGGATGAGCGGCAGGAGTTGGAAACGTTTTTTGCGCGCTGCCGATAAAGGCTTCCGCATTGGAAAATAATAGCAAGACGGTCAACAACCATAACAGCCAGCGCCATGGTTGATTTGGCAACATGTTCATGGAAATTCCTCCCTGAATTGTTATGAGTATCGCGAAACGTTTTTTTAACTGAAGCTAAAAATGGGCTGGCCAAAGCCCACCGCAACTTCAGATTGTCCTCTTCTATCCATAACCAATTTTCCTCTCACAAAGGTGGCCTCCACTACCGCCTGAAAGGTCACGCCCTCGAATGGCGTGCATTTTCCCTTGCTATGCATTGCGGCGCTATGGATTACCTGCTGATCCCACAAATTTATCAGGGCAAAGTCGGCATCGCTGCCGGGCTTCAGACTGCCCTTGCGATGGGAAAGATGAAATCGCTTCGCCACATGGGTCGATAGCAGGTCGATGGTTTGCTGCAAGCTCAGCCGGCCGGTTTTGAATCCCTCGCTGAAAAGAAATGGCACCCGATGCTCAACGCCAGGGATGCCCCCATACACTTCCCAAAAATTCCAGGATGATTTTTCCTTGACCGGGTCACAGCCGGCGTGGTCTGTGGTAACAAACGAAATCGTGCCCTCTGCCAGGCCCTGCCAGAGCGCCTGACGATCGGCCTCTGTCTTCACCGGTGGCGCGGTTTTCAAATAATTGGCAATGGCCTCGTTCTGAAAATCGTCTTCAGTAAAATGAAGGTAATGGGGACAGGTCTCGGCAGAAACCGGGAGCCGCTCATATCGGGCTTCAAGTATCTTCTGCAGAGCCAGAGCAGAACTCAGATGCACGAAATGGATGGGACAGTTGAATTGCCATGCCAGGTTGATCACCCTGGCGACCGCGGTGGCTTCGGCCAGATCATCGCGCGCGTCACAATACGCCCGCCAATCCATGCGTCCCGCAGCCTGGTAATCCCTGGTTCGTTGCATTACCAGCGATCGATCTTCGGCATGAACTGCCAACAGGCTATGGCACTCGTGAATCCACATCGCTGCCGCACGCATCAGGTTATAACTCAATTCCTGAAAAGTGGGCATGCCTGAAACGGCATAGGCTTTGAAACCGACCACCCCCATCTTCACCAGTTCCTGAATCTGCCGCCTAACGTCCTGCTGTTTTTTGAAATCATTGCGACGAATTCCACCCCAAAAGGCATAGTCGATCCAACTTTTGCCAGCCAATGCGGCCATTTTGGTCTCTAAGGATCTGGCCGAGGTGACGGGCGGCATGGAGGTGCAGGGCATATCCAGCACCAACGTCACGCCGCCACAAGCTGCAGCCAGCGAGCCATGCTGGAAATCATCCCGTTCTTCAAAGCCGGGGGTATTGAAATGGACATGAGCATCGATGGCGCCGGGCATGAGCAGGTAGAATTTGCCATCCAGCGCCTCGCCGGGCTCATCAGCGACAGATTTGGGCAGTTGCGATTGCACTTGTTTCCAAAGATCAATCGTTTTTAGTTCGGACCAGGGAATGGTGCGTTGCTGGCGCGGGATGATCTTCTGGATCACCTGGCTAAAAATGATATCCACCAGTTGGAGTTGATTATCCCTGGAGCACACAAATACATTTTTCAAAACGCGTGATCGATTATTGTGCATAGAATTTTCCTTCGATTTGCTGCGGCAGCGCAGGTTTAGGGAGACGCCGGTGATTTGACTATTGCGCCCTGCCAACTTCATGATTGAATTTTTCGATCAGGCGATCCCAGTGAGCCGCGATGTTCAGGCGTTGCTCCCAGTATGATTCATCCGACCACTGGGCATTTAGTTCAGCAACATCTTTGCCCTGTTGCTCCACCCAGGTAAAATATTTCAAATTATGAATGCTTTTCTTCTCGTAATAGCCCAGTTCCTTGATAAAATCAATGCCCTGATTTTTCATGATGACGTGCCAGTCGATGGCTGCCTGCTGGAGCGAATAGGGCCCGAGGCTGGCGGTCATTTCTCTCAGCCGCGAGCGGTATAATTCCACCGAATCGGTAAATACGGTGAAGATCAGATCGTGCCGACCCCATTCAAAATATTTAGCTAACTTGATGGCGCTTAGCAGATTGCAAATAGAGGAGAGACCCAGCCATGGCAACTGCGGCAATAGCGACCTGGCCACGCCCAATTGCTGCAAAAACTCCCAGCCAGCGGGTTCGTTGAATAAGCGCAGCAGCAGCAACGGCTGTTGGTCGTCGATTGCGCAAACCAGATCGAGATTTTTGATGTTGTGGATCCAGGGGATATGCTTATCGCCAATTCCCTCGATCCGGTGTCCCCCGAAACCATTCAAATAAAGTGTGGGACACTGGAGCGCTTCGGCGGCCAGCACTTTGATCCAGGGGAATTTCGTTCTCAAATAATCGCCCGCAGCGATGGTGCCGGCAGAACCGGTTGCGCTGACAAATCCCTGCACCCGATCACCTGGGCCTTTGATCTGTTCGAACAATCTCTCGATGGCGGCACCGGTCACTTCATAGTGCCAAACCGCATTGCCAAATTGCTCGAATTGATTGAAAATGAGATATTGATCGCTCGTAGCTTCCAGTTCATGACATTTATCATAAATTTCTTTGACATTGCTTTCGCAGCCCGGCGTGGCATAGATTTCTGCGCCCATTTGCCGCAACCAATCGAATCGCTCCGGACTCATCTCTTCGGGCAAAATGGCCACCGCATGGACAGAAAGCAAATTGGAATTGAATGCTCCGCCACGGCAATAGTTGCCGGTGGAAGGCCATACGGCTTTGTGATAATCCGGATCAAAGCGGCCGCTCACCAGATAGGGGACCAAACAGCCATAGGTAGCTCCCACTTTGTGCGCACCGGTTGGAAAATGCTTGCCCACCAACCCCACAATGCGCGCGGCGGTGCCCGTTAATTCCGATGGCAACTCCAGGAAATTGATGCCACCAATGCCACCGGTTGCCGGATCGTTGCACCAGTGGATGCGAAATAGATTCAATGGATGCAGTTCATCCATCCCAATGGCTTTCAGTTGCCCTTGAATGTGACGGGGAATGGTTTGTGGCGATTTCAATTGTTGAAATGTCGGCAGCAGCAACTTACGATGGCGGCAACGTTCCACGGTCCGTTGCCAGTATTCGGGATGCTCGATTTCCCAGGTCCAGTTATCCATTTTTACCTGCCCTTGATTTTAATTCTCTGGTTCGGTGCATCGCTGCTCCGAGCTCAGCAATCGCTCATTTCGAAAAATCATCTGCAATGAATCGCTTTTCTTTTCAAATCCTGATGCCCAGCGTCGAATATCTGGCTCACTGATTTCGGCATCGACCATGTGACCACGATTCGATGCGTTGAGGTAGCACCAGTTAGAGCTGCGCCATAAATTGGAAAACATTATCGGCATGACCAGGCAAAAATTCATGTCCATAATCGGGATAGATGGCCAGCGACTTTGGGGCGGTGATTTTGTTATAGGCGGCGAATTGAGTGGATGGTGGACAGATGGTATCCATCAACCCCACGCCCATGAATACCTCTCCCTGAATTCGGGGGCACAGGTACTGAACATCAATGTAACCCAGCCGGGTGAAAATTTCTTGTTCCCGCTGGTGGAGCGGATCAAAGTGGCGAAAAAAATCCCGCAATTCTTCGTAGGCATGTTGGGCCAGATCGATTTGCCAGACCCGCTGATAATCGCAGAGAAAGGGAAAGACCGGAGCTGCCCGCTTAATGCGAGGCTCTAATGCGGCGCAGGCCAGGGTCAAGCCACCGCCTTGACTGGCCCCCATGGCTCCGATGCGGTTGGGATCGACCTGGGGTAAGTTCATCACCACCCGCGCCAGTTGAACCGTATCCAAAAAAATCTGCCGATAGAGCAATTTTTCCGGGGCATCGTCCAGCCCCCGAATGATATGCCCCTTGAGCGTATTGCCCCGAACCGCACCTTTGTCTTCGGATGAACCGCCCTGCCCACGACAATCCATGGCCGCCACCGTATAGCCCAAGGCGACATAGTTGAGCTTATCGCACCAATCACCCGCATGGCCGGCATAACCATGGAACATAAGCACGGCTGGTTGTCGCGCCGGACCGCGTCGTGGCTGCAGCAACTTGGCATGAATGCGTGCTCCCGCGACGCTGGTAAAAAACAGCTCATGGCACTCGGCAACCGCTGTTTGAAAATCGGCGGCACGCAATTCCGGTTCGGGGTCGATGCCTCGCACCTCGGCAATTCCATCGTCCCAGAAACGATCGAAATCCGCGGGCTTCGGATTGCAACCCTGATAGCTCTTTAGCTGTTCCAGCGGCATATCAAACATCAGTGGCATCGGCGGTCTCCTTAGCTTTTCGGTAAATTAGAATCCGGTCCTGGCTATTCAGTAATCAAACCAGATAATCAACAACTCGTTTTTCACTGCGGATGTTAGCGATCCGCTCTTTGAATCGGATATGTTCGGGATGCTGCTGATAGCGCTGCAGCGCTGCTTGATCGTCAAATTCGGAGTACAGCACCACATCACAGGCATCTTCATTGGGCTCGACATTCAATCCAACTTCCAGGTAGTTAATTGCAGCAATTTTGGTTTTCAACTCCTCCAACCATTGCTGCATCAATTGCGCATTGGCCGCCTTAGTCCGGCCCTCCGCGTTCTCATGCAGCTTCCACATCACGATATGTTTTACCATGGCGATACCTTTCTCAGCTTCACGACCTCAATTCTGAACCAATTATTCACTTTTGGGCAAGTCGACTCACGGAATCTCAAAATATAAAATTAAAACTTCAAAGTCAATAAGAAAAATCAGCCCTCCCCAGCGCGTTCCGTAGCCGATGATTAGACAGCCACCTGGCGACTCGCAGCAGCACCCGGAGCATTCTCTGAGGATTGAGGAATTTGGGGCGAGCCTTCCGTGTGCAATTTTTTGGTGATTGGCGCAAATGATGTCGCGTCGCCGCTGCTGAGAGTGACTGTTGTTGGGCCTGGCAAAAATTCAGCGACTTAGAATTTTAGCTTGCATTTAACTATGGAAATAGCTACATTATTCATGCCGACAGGTCGAGTGCCTGCCGGAGATGATAACCATTCAATGAACCCTTAACGTCTATTTCATCGAGGAAATTATATGAAACAGTGGAAAATACTCCTGGTTCTTTTGGTATTGGTCTTGCTCGCCTGCAACTCAAGCCGGACGCGGGTGGTTTATGAGCCCAAATCGGAAGCGATCACCATTTTGCATACCAATGATATGCACGCTAATTTCTTGCCGTCGGTAGTGCGAGCAGAAGGTTCGCCCATCGCCAACAAAAAGATCGGTGGTTTTTTGGCGCTGGATTCGTACGTCCGCAAGATCCGCAGCACCGAGGCCAACGTGTTGTTGCTGGATGCCGGAGATTTTATGACCGGTAATCCAATCTGCGATATGGAAGTGGATGGTGCCTATGGCGGCGCGCTGGTCAAATTTATGAATCATATCGGCTATGACGGCCTGACGCTGGGCAATCACGAATTCGATACTTCGGTTCACAATGTCCGGCGATTGATGGCATTGGCCCAATTCCCTATCTTCTCCTGCAATCTTTTTACTGCGGATGGCAAATTGTTTACTTCCGAGCCCTATCAAATTTATAGCAAAGGCGATCTTGCGATCGGCGTCATTGGCGCCATTGTACCCGATTTGCCCGGCTATCTCAATCGGCCGCAACGGGATGAAATTTACGACAAGCCCGCTGGCCCCATTATCGACTCGCTGGCCAAAATCATCGATCCGATCACCGATCTGATTATCGTGCTCAGCCATCAGGGATTGGAAGTAGATCGGCAACTGGCCCAGGAGCTCGGTCGCCAGGTAGATGTGATCATCGGCGGCCACAGCCATAGCCGGCTGGAAGTGCCGGAACGGATCAATGGGAAGATTATTGTGCAGAGCGGCAGCCTCTGCCGCAACCTGGGCCGCTTGCAGCTCACCGTGGCTGCAGATACGGTGCAACGCTACGAATATGAATTGATCCCGCTGTGGAATGAGGGGATTACACCGGACTCCAGTTTGGCCCGCCAGGTGAATTATTATGAGCAGATGATCAATGAAGAATATGGCCGCGTGATTGGCGAATTGAAGACGCCCTGGCTGCGCGCCAGAAACGGCGAAAGCAATTTGGGCAATTTTATTGCCGATTGCATCCGCGAATTCAGCGAGGTGGATTTTGCGCTCATCAATAGCGGTGGTATTCGACAGGATTTGCCGGCCGGTCCGATCAAAAAATTGGACATTAAAAATATCCTGCCATTCAATAACCAGATCACCAAATTCAGCGTTTCTGGAGCCGAGCTACTGAAGCTGATCGAGCACAATGCGCTGGCCCAGGGCTCGGGTACCGAGGGGATACTGCAAATATCGGGTCTTAAATACGAATGGAAAGCGACCGCGGATAATGCTATCACGATCTTGAAAGCTCAAATCGGCACTGAGCCGATCGACCCCCAAAAAACTTATACCGGCGCAACGGTGGATTTTGTGGTGGGCAATGCCGACAAATATTTTGGCTTTGCTCCGCACGACGTAACCAACTTGATGATGCCGCTCACTGACGTGGTAATGAAGGCAGTGGAAAAAAAGCAGGTGATCGCTTCGGCCATCGAGGGGCGAATTATCAAGCGCGACTGATGGTGAAACGCGATTCCAGGATTGCATTTTAAAACAAGGTGCTGGCGTTCACTGAAAGTTGTCAGTGGCCAGCACCTTTTTTATTCTATTTCAGCCACAATAAGCGGGCGAGAATGGGGTCAAACAGGCCGCACAGGGCATAATATCACCGATCCAGTCGCCAAGCAACAGCTTCGGGCCCTATGGTTTTGGTGGCAACCAAACCATCGCCGACGCTACCGCCGCCGAATCTGCCACAGTTTGCCAAAGGTTTCTTCCAGCGCCTGGCCCAGCGGCTCACCAGCAGCCGTGGTCAAATCCGGTTCGTTTTTAAAGACCGCGTAGGGTATCTTGATGCCCCGAACGGAGATAAATTCAGGATCAGACCGGGTCAATTTTTCCCAATCATTGATTTTATAATAGAACTCCATCTTCTCATCCGGCAGTGAGTGGAACAGAATCGAATCCTCCTGCCCTTTCCGCGACCGCGCTCGATTCTTGCGCAGCGACTCTTCATAAGAAACATCGATGTAGACAATGCCCGCCCGCTGCAGGATCTGGTCGCTGAGATACGACAGCGCTTCGCCGATGCCGTTTTCACCACCCCGAGCAAATTCAATAATGGCAGTATATTGATCATGATAGTGGGGATCATAGGCCAGTTTGCGGGCATAAACCACATTTATTTTTTCGATGAACAAATTCCAGATAAAATGATCCTTGAAATAGAGTTTTTCATCGGTAAATAATCGGGGCCGGCCATGACGGCTCAGGATATCATCGATGACAAAGGTGTCCCACACAGAGGGAAAATCATCGATCTCTTCGAACGCCGCGATGTGGAACCGTTTGATGCGCGTGGCAACATCGGTGTGCTTCAAATAGTTGATGACTTCGGATTTGCCAGCCGCGGGACGAGCGGTTAGAATAATCACTTCAAAATGATTCATGTCAAAACTCCTCGTTTGAACAAGTAATAACCAGACGGCCTGATTTGGCTACCAACAGATCGTGCGTAGTGACCGGTCATGAAAAATCTCGTTCGATCCACTAATGACCGGCGGGTCGTTTTCCTTTTGGGAATGCGTTCCAGATATTAATGGCCAATAAAAAGCCGGCCAGAGCAAAAGGAATCAGGAACACCGGCCAATAATGCCAATTTCTTTCGGTCAGGAATCCCAATGACACCGATTGGATGGCGGTGCCCAGGTAGACTGCACCGTCAATTAACCCCACAGCCGTGGCTGCGGCACGTCGGCCGCCGAAATCCATGGTTGCCGTGCCCGAAAGCATGCCATGGGTACCAATCACGCAAAAAGATATGGCCGTTACGATGACGGCCAGGTAAATCGGATTCTGGTACAGAACAAATGCCATAACGATGGTGCACACGATCATGGTGCCATACAGCAATGCGGCCACCGGTCCCCGGCGGGAGCCGAACACTTTGTCCGAGAGGAAGCCAGCCAGCATACCGCCGCTGGCACCCGCCAGCATCAAAATAAGGCCCCAGTGCGCCTGCATGAAATGCCCCGGGCCCAAATGCAGTTCTTCTTTAGCAAAAATAAAATACCAGTGCATAATCCCCTGGCGCAGCACGCCAGTGCACATCTCGATAATGGCGACAATAATGATCACGCGACTGGTGAGGATGCGGGTGAGAATTTCTTTCAACTCAAATTGGCGATTTTCCTCGCCGGAGGAGGCATCCAGGGTATCGAAATCCTTCAAGCCGGCTTCGCTGGGCCGATCCCGCAAGACGAAGATTTCCAGAATGAAAAATAGATACAGGATGATCGCCGGGATGAAAAAGACCCACCAGGTCTGATCCACTGTGGCATTGGTTGCGCCAATGAGCTGCCGCAGCAGCGATTCGATAAAATTCAGGTCGGTTTCGAGCCGGGCCTTCGTCAATCGAACCACCGCCTCACTCCAGTCGAATGCGAAATAGAGGCCCAAGGAAATGAGCACGCCGAAGATGCCGCCGAATACCCCCCGCTCGCGCACATGGAACCAGGAAGCATTGACTTTGACGATAGCAACGGCACCAAAACTTTGAAAGTACATATTGAGAAGATAGCAGACTGAAAAAACCAGCAGCAAATTCAGTTTTACCTGCTGGGCCAGCAGTAGGTATAGAGTCAGGCCCATCAAGAGGTTCATGGTTGCTGCGCCAAAAGCGCCGATCAGAATGGCCTTTTTTCCACCCATGCGATCGGTCAGCGGCCCATTGAGCAAAAAGGCAAAGGCATAGGTGAACGTACCAATTCCAAAAATCAGCCCGAAGTCGCTTTTGCTCATCAAATCGCCCAGGGCATTTTTCGATACCGTTAGATTGTAACGCGCCATGTACAGAAACGCATAGGTCAACCCCATTGGAAACCAATTCAAAAAGCGGCGCAGCCGAAATTCAACCGAATGATGCGGCTTTTCGATCAGCGTATGTGTCATGCAACGTCTCCTTTGCAATCCGTTAGTTCAATAGACTAATTAAGTGATCGGCTGTGGCAAGTATAACAAAACATTCCCTAAAAAGCAAGCACAAAATACTCAACCGATGAATTAGGTAATAACCTTTTGGCTTTGAATGGCCCGCGATCGAAATCCGTACCGAAAAAATATCCATGGTCCAGCCGGGCATCACGTCATAAACTGAATCCAACCAAATTCCCAGCCCTCGCAACCCGTGAGCGATGGTCGGACTCGATTTTGGCCGGCGAGGCATCCGAATCGAGACCCCCCGAGCAGGTTCGAATATATTTGAACATCGACCAATCGGTGGTATGGTTCTTGCACAATTGTCTTGGGCAAATGCAAATTTCAAGATGAATGGACACAATTATGGCAGGCGTTATTCCTCGGTTAGTCTATGATTTAACAAAGCCTATTCTCTCTTTTGGAGCGCTGGTATGTGTACTTACTGAAACAGTCACTGTCCAATGGTTGCCCAATTCCGAGGCCGACCTGGCGGGCTACAAACTGCATTACGGCACTGCCTCGCGTCAATATCATACCCGGATTCGTGTAGGGACGGCAACTTCCTATACGGTCAAAAATCTGTTGCCAGGGTATGATTATTTTTTTGCCGTTTCCGCCTACGACACTGCGGGCAATGAGAGCGGCCTATCGTCTGAAGTCACTTTGAGCATTCCCGGCGACCGCAGCACTTCCGATTTCGAGGTGGAACATGCCTGTTACAACTATCCCAACCCATTCAATCCCGAGATCGAAGTCACGCATATTCGCTATTTCCTCAGGCACGCCACTGCCGTCGACCTGCAGATACTCGATGTCACCGGCCAGCCGGTAAAGATTTTGTTGAATCAGAAAACGAAGACCGCCGGGGAACATACCGAAGATACCTGGGATGGGAGAAATGAAATCGGTCAACTGATGCCCAAC
Source organism: uncultured Cytophagia bacterium (assembly GCA_964647995.1). Taxonomy (GTDB): domain Bacteria; phylum Zhuqueibacterota; class Zhuqueibacteria; order Thermofontimicrobiales; family Thermofontimicrobiaceae; genus Thermofontimicrobium_A. The sequence goes on along the minus strand of CAZYNP010000036.1, from coordinate 21,906 downwards.
GGCATTTACTATGCTCACCTCAAATTTAATAACAGCAGCGAATTCATCACCATTGCCATCACGCGCTGAACAAGGAAAACCATGAGATTGGATAATAAAAACATCAATGCTTCACGACCACCAATAGTTTTGCTAACATTAATTTTTACGATCATCTGGTTTTGGCCATGCCATGCGGGCGATGCCGGACGAGTCAATCTGCTGACCCATCTGGGCGTCGGCGCCCGAGCCATTGGCTTGAACAACGCGTTTACTGCTGCCTGCACCGACTACACCGCAGCAGTCTGGAATCCGGCCGCCATGGGCTTCTTTACCACGGTGAAATTCGGCGGCATGCAGAGCAAAATGTCGCTTAATCGGGAACTGATGTTTTTTTCGTTATCATTACCAACGGAAAAGTGGGGCGCATTGGCCATGAGTTGGGCGGAATTCGCTGTTAAAGAAATCGAAGCCAGATCATCCAATACGTTGGAACCGGATCGCTATTTTGGGGCTCAGGAACAGACGTTGCTGTTGACCTATGCCTATAAAATCCTGCCAGTGCTCGCCGTTGGCAGCAATATTAAAATTTATCATTTCAACCTGGAGCGGCTTTCTGCCTGGGGTGCTGGCGCCGATGTTGCCCTTTTTTTAACGCCCTGGGAAAAGTTGCGCCTGGGATTTGTTTCCGAAGACATTGGTGGGACATTATTATGGTCATCGGGACATTCCGAACGGTATGAACGTGCCTACCGCCTTGGTTGCGCCGTCTACCCTACTTCCAATATCATTGTGTCATGCGATTTCCAGCGGACGGAACAAGGCCAGCAGCGGCTGACGTTCGGCAGCGAGTTGGTGCTGCTGAATCTGATAAAATTTCGGTGTGGCTACAATCAGCAGCGATGGTCACTTGGCTCGGGCGTCACGCTGCCGATCAAGAGTACCTTCGTGACATTCAACTACGCCATTGCGGCCGATAACATCGAAGCCGGCCTGCTGGATGTCTTCGATTTGAGCATTGCCTTTTGATTCACGATTGCGGTTAACGTTCATCCAGGAATATTTCCATCTGACAATTTTCGCAATCGAATTCCAGCCTTAATTTCTGGCCTTTTTCATTTCGCAGATATAATTGCACATCTCTCGAAGCGCTGGAATCAACCCGGGGACAGAGGTTCAATTGCTGCCGCAGGCAGTATTTGGTGGTCATTAGCGGCTGGCCTGTGATGTCGCTGCCGGCTTCCGCTGCCGGCATAATCCTGGTTACGCCATGACGCCGATAGAACGCCGCCGCGCGTTGGTTCAGCACATTGCCACGAAAATCCAGCGCGGCCACTGGAAATGGTGCATCGTTTTTGAGCAGCGATGCCTGACGCCTGGGACGCTGCGCCAGCCGAACAGCCGCTAATTGCTGGATCACCTCACGGCGCAGGGCATTGAGCACCGCTGGCGGAAAAAAATAGTCGCGCGTTAACTCCACCCTGATATTCAAACAATAAAAATCCGTATCACCCAGCCGGCAGAGCTGCTTTTCTAGGCGTCGCATTGCCCCCTCCCTATTTTCTGCCAAATTCCAGGCACCCTGCAGTTGTGCCTCGGCCCGATTTCCATCTTCATCAATCGCCATTAGCACCAAACCACTGGGTCGCTCTTCAAACGCAAACTCAACCCCAATCTTTCTTCGGCAGCCATCCCGCTTGAGTTGTCGATCAAACCATTGATCATGGTTCCGATAAACCAGCACGCCAGGCACAATCCCCTGCATTTTGGCGGGATAGATCCTGCCGTCCTCCACCCGATTCACCAATGTTCCCTGCAATTCCTGCTGGCGATTGAAGAAACAGAGGCCGTCGCCATTATGCAGTTGCCTGGAAGTTTGCAGTTCAAAATAGTTATTAGCCACCCGTGTAACCGGGCCCAATGGCTCACCAATGGATTTGGGCGTGTGGGGAGATGCCATGTGCGAATCGCGGCCCATCAAAAAATAGCTGGTGAAGCCGCGATTGAAGGATTTCGCAGGATCGGGATCAAAATGAATTTCCGACCGGCCGGAAGAGCTTTTTTTCAACTGCCATTGCGGCAGCAGTCGATCCAGCAATCGCCGATAGAAGCTAACGATATTGACCACATACTCCCGGTTCTTCAACCGCCCCTCGATCTTGAACGAGGTAACTCCTGCGCCGATCAATGCTGCCAGATAGTCGGATAGATTAAGATCCTTCAGGGAGAGCCAATAGCCATCGCCGGCGACGGAGTTGCCCTGATTGTCGATCAGTGAGTATTTCTGCCGACAGGGCTGAGCACATTGCCCCCGATTGCCACTGCGCTTGCCCAGTGCGTAGCTCAGATAACATTGGCCACTATAACAGACGCACAACGCACCGTGAATAAAAACCTCCAGTTCGATCCTGGTCTGACAACGAATTTCTTTGATCTGTTCCAGCGACAGCTCCCGGGCCAAAATCACCCGCTGGAATCCCACTTCTTCCCAAAACTTAATTCTTTGAACCGTGTTGTTATGCATCTGGGTGCTGGCAATGAGCGGAATAGGCGGCAAATCCAGTTCCAACAAGCCAACATCTTGAATGATCAAGCCATCGACCCCGATCTGATAAAGCCGATGGATCAGTTGTTGCGCGGCTGGCAGTTCAGCATCGAATAGAATCGTATTGAGCGTGACATACACTTTTGCCCAAAATTTATGCGCGTATTGCACCAGGTGCTCGATGTCGGCAATGGGATTGCCTGCGGCTTCCCGGGCGCCAAAACGCTCCGCACCAATATAAACGGCATCCGCGCCACAATTGATCGCGGCCAACCCTACCGATAAATCCCGGGCCGGCGCCAGCAGCTCGATCTCGTTCATCAACTCAAATCACCTTTACAACACAAGGTTCAAATTAGTCATTTCAGGCGTGCCGATCAAGGCTCCGCAACCGTCCTCCCGCCGATGCGGGCGCCCGCAACGTACCAGGCTCAGTATCATTTTGATCGAAGACGGAAATGCCTGGCGAAAGATATATTTCAAATTTTTACTGCTAAACGCTGTCATTCTGATCAAACGGCAGCCCCTGCTGCTGGCCCGCGAACGTTTCTGAATGCAAAAATTCCTGCCCCAGGCGCAATTGGCAAAGATTTGGGGAACAACGTTGTTGTGGGCAGAAAATCTTGTTGCCGGCAATGCCAGCCAGGCGCTGATTCAGCCGACGACAAATGCTATTCACCAAAGAAATTTTTGCTCCAATTCCCTTTGCTCAACTTCATCTAAAAAAGGCACAGGACAACTTTCTTGCTTCAAGCCTTTTGCCCCTGCTGGCAAATGTCAATGTCGGGCAATCTCACCGCTCAGCATCGATCGTTGCTACTTTTTACTTTGTGGGCCTAAAATTGTTCAAAGTCTTCGGCCGGTTTCCGCCAGCATCAGATCGGCCAGGCGCTCCTCGTGCCAACCGAGCGGCTGTCTGGCATGCCCAAATTGCCGGGGTGCGACCGGGCGCTATTTTGATTTTGATCATATTTCCAGGTTTGGGCATCGAGGCCTGGAAAGGTGCACGAGGGAGCTATCTTGATTTTAATCGTCTGGATCAATAGAACCGATGGGCTAATGCCTTTTCCGGCATAGCCAATCTGGTTTTATCAATCACACCAATTTTTTCTGGCATTTTAAGATTTTTTAGCTTATATTTGCACCTAAATTTTTAACAAGAACCCTGACCATGAAAAATGGCCACTTGTTACCCACGAAATAACTGGAATGTCACGAAAGTCTAAAACCAAAAAGTGCTTTCAACGTTCTTTCGTGTGTTTCGTGGGCCAATTACTGATAATTAGTTCCATTTTAGAATTTTAAGTTGCACCTTATTTTTGTTATGGATCATTACTTCAAAGTTGCTGAAATGACAACAATCAAATTTGGAACCGACGGTTGGCGGGCGATCATTGCCGATGATTTTACGTTCGAAAACGTCAAAGTGATCGCTCAGGCGGTTAGCAATTATGTTCTGTCCACCAGCCCTAACCAGCGAGGTCTGGCCATCTCCTATGATGTGCGCTTCCTATCGGCGCAATTCGCACGCACCATGGCCGAGGTGATCGGGAGCAATGACATTCCCGTCTTCCTGAGTCAAAATTTTACACCAACGCCGGTGCTATCGTTCGCAGTCAAGCAGCGGCAACTGGCCGGCGGCATCATGATCACCGCCAGCCATAATCCTTACTATTATAACGGCGTCAAATTCAAGGCCAGCTATGGCGGTCCGGCCATGATCGACCAGACCCAGGCCATCGAAGCTCAGCTTCTGCGAGCCAAACCGCGGTATGACCAGGAGCTGATTCGGCGACAGGTGCATGAAGTGGACCTGTGCCAGGAATATATTTCACACCTGAACGAATTCTTGAACTGGGATTTGATCAACGGCTGCGACGCGGTGATCGTCTACGATGCCATGCATGGTGCGGGGTGCCATTATTTTGATCAATTATTAGCCCATGGGCAAGCCGATTTGATTCAGATTCGGAATAAACCCGATCCCATGTTCGGTCACGCGTTGCCGGAACCGATTCCCAAAAATTTGCGGCGATTAAAACGAGCTGTCATTCGTCACCACGCAGCGATGGGCCTGGCCACTGATGGCGATGCCGATCGCTTTGGATTGCTGGATGACCGGGGCACGTTCGTGGAATTGCATGATCTGTTGCCGCTGTTGTTTTCTTACCTCATCGAGTCACGAGGCTGGGCCGGCGACGTGGTGCGCACCACTTCCATGGCCAATACCATTGATCGACTGGCGGCGCAGCACAGCCGCAAGGTATGGGAAGTGCCCGTGGGCTTCAAGAATGTGACCGAAAAAATGCTGACAAACGACATCATGATCGGTGGTGAAGAGAGCGGTGGCTTTGGCTATCGCAATCACATTCCCGAGCGCGATGGAATTCTCTCCTGCCTCCTGGTTATCGAAATGCTGGCCGCTAAACAGCAGTCGATTCGCGAACTGGTGGCTGGCTTGCGCCAGCGATTCGGGCCCTTTGCCTATGGCCGCATAGACAAATATGGCCAGCCACCAGTTATGGCCGCCAATATGGCGGCATTGCGACACTCTCCGCCGGAAGCAATTGGGAATTTTAAGGTGGAATCGGTGTTGCTAATCGATGGCATTAAATTCTATTTTCGCGATCATTCCTGGATGCTCATTCGGGTCTCGCAAACCGAACCCCTCGCTCGAGTGTATGTGGCTTCAGACAGCCGTGAAAAAGTGAAATCGCTACTACGCCACGGCGTACAATTGATTACCCGAGCTAACTGAAAATTCAACCCCTCTGTGACATAACAGAATTCAGCGAAATACACTTATCAAGGAGTATGGCATTGGAAAAGTATGGTCATTTCTCGGAAGACGGTACAGAGTTCATCATCACCCGGCCCGACACACCGGCGCCATGGGTGAATTATATCTCAAATGGACGCTACAGCGGGCTAATTTCGCACACCGGCGGCGGCTATAGCTTCTATCTTTCGCCCAAAGACAGCCGGATCACCCGCTGGCGCTACAATTCGCTGCCTATGGACCGACCAGGGCGCTACGTTCTGTTGCGGGATCGCCAGACAGGTGTCTATTGGTCTCCCACCTGGCAGCCCACCTGCGCCCAATTGGATTCCTATGAGTGTCGACACGGCCAATATTATACCCGCATCACATCAGAATATCAGCAACTTCGGGCGTCGATCCTTTATTTCGTTGCCAGCGACGATCTGGAAATCTGGCAGGTCACGTTGAAAAATTTGCAACCAAAGCCGATAATGCTGGATGTTTTTGCCTTTCAGGAATTATGTCTGGGGCATGCGCTGGTGGATCTTATCAACCAGCCCAACGATCAGCACTTCAATGAAGTATTTTTTGATAAAGAAAATGAGCTTCTCTTGGCAACCAAACGGTATTGGGTCCGCTACTCCGGCGCTACGGTAAAACAGGCCAATGACGCCTGGGATAAATATGTGGTTTTCGCCTCCTCGCTTCCGACAATCGGGTGGGATGGCAGCAAAGACCTGTTTATCGGTCGTTGGCGTTCGGAGGCCAATCCGATAGCGGTCGAAACAGGCCAATGTTTCAACTCCGACATCACATCCGGGGATGCCATCGCCGCGTTACAATCCCAGTTGACACTTGCTGCTGGTGAAGAGCGATCATTCGTCATTCTCCTGGGCGTTGTTCCAAAAACCGATTTCCAACCACAGGCAACTGCCCTGATACAAAAATATCGGAACTTAACCACTGTGGCTCATGAATTCCACCAATTGCAGCAGCAATGGCGGAATTATCTGGCCGCGGTTCATGTCGAAACACCTGATCCCGACATGAACCGAATGCTAAATGTTTGGAATCCGTACCAAACGTCGGTAACCTTCCGCTTCTCACGGGATGCCTCTTATTATCATGGCGGACTTCTGTTCGGACGCGGCTATCGCGACTCCTGTCAGGACATCATGGGACCGGTGATCCCACGGCCGGATTGGGTGAAAGAGCGATTGCTGGAAATGAGCCGCTACCAATTTCGTGATGGCAGCACGTTCCATCTTTATTACCCGCTCACCGGTGGTGGCGAAAAAACCGGCCATTCGGACACCCCGCTGTGGTTGCCTCTGGCGATTATGGTTTACCTCAAAGAAACGGCAGATTTTGAATTGCTCCATCAGGTCACTCCGTTCTATGATGGCGGCGAAGCTTCAATGATCGATCATCTGTATGCTGCCATCGATTTTACCCTGGCCAATTTGACCGAGCGGTATCTGGCTAAATTTGGCCCCGGTGATTGGAACGATACGCTGGATTATCTCGGTCGCGGGGGCAAAGGCGAAAGCGTTTGGGTGAGCATGTTCCTGGCGTTCATTTTGAAAGAGACCATCGAATTATGCGATTTCATCCATGCTGTTAAGCCAGCCCACCGCTATCGAAACGAGTACGAGAAAGTTTGCCAGGCAATCAATACCCACTGCTGGGACGGAGAATGGTACATTCGTGGCACCAACGATCAGGGCGAGATAATTGGCTCACATAAAAATGCCGAAGGCCAGATCTTTCTGAACACCCAATCCTGGGCTGTGATCAGCGGTGTGGCGCAGGGCCAGCGTGCTTTGCGCTGCATGGATGCGGTGCGAGAACACCTCGAGACACCCAAAGGACCGAAAATACTCCATCCCGCGTTTCGCACCATCAATCCCCATATTGGGCTGGCAACTCGCTGCGTTGCTGGCAAAAAGGAGAACGGCGCTGTTTTTAATCATCCCGTTAGTTGGGCCATCCTGGCCGAATGCCTGCTCGGTCGCGGGGATCGGGCATTCGAGATCTATCAAAAAGCGCTGCCCATGAATTCAGTCATCGATATCGATCGCTATCAGGTAGAGCCTTATGTTTATGCCGAATATGTCACCAGTCCCGATCATCCGACCTTTGGTCAGGCCAGCCATTCCTGGCTCACCGGCTCTTCCACCTGGATGCTGCGGGATAGCCTGGATTATATTCTGGGCGTTCGGCCCGCTTATGAAGGTCTGCTGATCGATCCCTGCATTCCTCGGAGCTGGGACGCTTTCAAAATCAAACGGCGATTTCGTGGCAAAAATTACCACATCCAGGTCTTCAATCCCCATCATGTCAATAAAGGCATCGCCGCCATCGAAATCGAACGCCAACCCATTGACGGCAACCTGCTCGATTTGCGAGCCGAATGGCTTCAACAGATTATCGCCGATAAAACGGACATCACGGTACGAGTAACTATGGGTTAATTATGGATCGAGAGCAAATTTTCGCAGCAATCAAAAACGGTTTGATCGTTTCCTGTCAGGCAGATGCAGGAGAACCTCTGGATTCACCAGCGACCATGGCCGCGCTGGCCAGGGCTGCGGTGGCCGGAGGCGCAGTAGGTATTCGCGCCGAGCGACCGGCCAATCTCCTTGCCGTCCGAGCAGCCGTGGAGGCTCCGGTCATCGGTCTTTTCAAACAAAAATATCCTGATTCAGAGGTGTATATAACCCCAACCGCCAATGAAGTCATGGCCGTTCTGAATACTGGGGTGCCCATCATCGCCCTGGATGCCACGGATCGCGCCCGGCCGGGACGCGAAACGCTCGGCCAGCTCATTCAGTTGATTCGCAATCACAGCACGGCATTGATCATGGCGGACATTGCAACCGTTGCCGAAGGGCTGGCAGCCGCACAGTTGGGGATCGATCTGGTTGGGACGACCTTGTCCGGCTATACCGAGCCCACGAAAGCGCAAGCCCTCACCGGCCGGCCCGATTTTCGCCTCATCATGGAATTGAGTCAGCAGCTTGGGGGCAAGGTCCCCGTCATCGCCGAAGGCCGCATCTGGACGCCGGAAGATGCCATCAGCGCGTTTCGCTGCGGCGCTCATGCTGTTGTCGTCGGGACGGCGATCACCCGGCCCACGGTGATCACCCGGCAATTCAGTCATGCCATTGAACATTACCATCAACGGCAAGCGGCGCAAGCGATTGGTATCGATTTAGGGGGAACCAAGACGGCCATCGGCATGGTTGCCGGAGATGGCCGAATCCTTCATAAACGGGTGATTGCGACCCCCTGGCATCGAGGCACAGCAGCAGTTGTGGCATCGCTGCTCTCGGTGCTGCGGGAGTTGGGCGATCAAGACGTGGACGCAATTGGAATTGCCGCCAGCGGTCGGGTGGATTATCAGAAGGGCGTTATCGGCGATGGAATTCCACTGGCCAGCGATTATCTCGGTTTTCCGCTGGCCGCGGCTATTAGTGAAGCCACCCACAAAATGGTTACGATTGAGAACGATGCCAATGCGGCAGCCATGGCCGAATATTATCGGCTACCTTTTCCGGGGCCGGCGTGCCTGGTGGCGCTGACGATTGGCACGGGCATTGGAGGCGGCGTGGTGATCAATGGCCAACTCCTTCGTGGTCATGGGAACGCCGGCGAAATCGGTCACATCTGCGTGGTAACGAATGGCCGCTCCTGTGCCTGCGGTCGCCGCGGCTGCCTGGAACAATATGTTTCCCGAAAATTGCTGCAGAACGAGATCGAGCGTCTGCACGCAGCCGGCAAAATCGATTTGCCCGAAGGTCGAAAAATGGTCGATACTGAAACCATTATCCAGATGATCCAGGCCCAGCAGCCAGCGGTCATCGGCCTTTTTCAGCAGCAACTGGATTATCTGGCCTGCGGCATCGAAACAGTGGTCAATACCATCGATCCGGACCTGGTTATATTGGGCGGTGAAATCGCTCGATTGGGCGCAACGCTCAGCCAGGGCGTGCAATGTCGACTGGCGCGACCGCTAACCATCCAGACCTCTACCCTGGGCAATGACGCAGCGCTGATCGGAGCTGCTCGATTGGCCCTCGAAAAACGATTTGTTTGATCATAAGCGGCCGCGTTTTCCGGCCAGCCATCTGTTGTCGGCAGTCACGCGGCTGCGAGTACGTCGTCCGATCAGTTGGGAGACAACCCGCCTTGCCTCCTATTTTGGCAGCATTGACGCCCAAACAATACTGCCCCCAAATATCAGGTCTTCAGGTTCTGCTATCTTCAAATCTTCATGCCTTCAGGACAAAAAAGCTCCTCAATCAGTTCCTTCGCGCCTTGATGCCTTCATGGCCAAAAGAGCTCTCCTTCGCGTCTTAGTGCCTTCGTGGCCCCAAAAGACATTCCCTTCGAGCCCTGGTGTCTTCGTGGCCCAGAAGACATTTCCTTCGTGCCTTGATGCCTTCGTGGCCCAAAAGACATCCCCTTCGTGCCCTGGTGCCTTCGTGGCCCAAAATAGATACCCTTCATGGCCAAATGGCAAAACTAAAGGAAAACCAGCCGACCTCTCTCGTGCTAATATCGCGCCGGCTTTGAAGTTTCCACCGGCACAAAACTATGGTGTTTGGGCCACCTTATCGTTTCCCGCACCAACCGAATCGTTTTGATTTCAAACGGCCGTAGCCGAACATTCAGCCGGTCGCTCACTATCTCCAGCCGGGCTTCTGGCAGATCGCGTTCCAGCAGATCGGTTTCGTTGGCCGCCAGGATGTGAAATGCAAAGTTGATCCGACACTCGGTCTCCTGACCTTCAGCCTCGTAAACTCTAATAATTAGCGAATCGTCATCCTCCGCCTTTTTGAACGCCGTCAACACCACATTGGGCGCCGAACAGCGGAGCAGCGATTGTTCCAGCGGCCAGTGCCCTGCATTCTTGCCGGTAACCACCGCACGCAACGGCTGATTGAGCTCATATCCGTCTCGCACAGATGGCGTCAGACCCGCAGCAGGATCATGGATATTCAGCGCATATTGGAAATAGTGCCATCCCCGATCGGGCACCGGATCCGGCTCGTACGATGACCGCAGCAGCGAAAGTCGCACCACGTTCCCATTCACATCACAGCCGTATTTGCAATCATTGGTCAGGCTCACCGCAATCGCGCCATCGCTCACCTGCAACCATTTTTGCAGGGGATATTCGTGACCATTGGCTTCCCGTTGGATGTGCCCGAATGGAATTTCAAATGTCGCCTGCAAGGGTGTTGTTAGATTGAGCGGGAATGCAACTTTCAAGAATTGGCTGCCCGCAGCACGGGTGCCGATTTCCTGCCAGTCCACCGCGCAGGGAAAATCAATTCGCGGCAGACGATGATACATCGCGATGCGCTGAATAAACCGCGAGGCCCCGTTCTCATGCACAATTTGCAACAGCACGCGCACCGGTCCCTTTTCCAAAACATCGATTCGCAGAGGCGAAAGCAGCGGTTCCGTTCCCAGAATATTGCCGATCTGCCAGGCAGACATCTCGTGCCCCGCCTCATGCAGCAGTTGAAAGACATTGGCCAATTGCTTCGGGGCGACCAGGTCTCGATCCGTTGCCTTGTGCCGCCAGCTGCGAATACCGCCGGTATCACTGTCGATTTCGAGGCGGCAGAATTGATTTTCGATGCAGGAATCATCGGCAATCGTGAGCTCAGTAGGAGCATTCGGCGCTGAGCTGAGTTTTCGCCAACCGTAGGTCTTGTAACCAATGGCTGGCACAGCCTCTGCCACAAAAATCAACTCGGCCCGATCAGCCAACCGCTGGGTAATCTGACAGGCGATGGGCGCTCCCATGGGATCAAGAATCTCAGCCCATTCATTGGCCAGCAGCGGCAGCTCCACGGTCACCACATCGCTTCGATCCCAATTGTTAGGATTGAAAACAACGATTGGTTCTGCGGCAAAGGAAGCCGTGTCGATTTGCGCAGCCAGCGTCTTTAAGCTTTTTTCCAACGCCCTCTCCCCTGCCGCCAGGCAGCCATCGGTGATGGGCATGACCTCTTCGTAGGTTGCATGAATGGCTGAGCCGGGCAAAATGTCATGAAACTGGTTGAAACAGGTGCGCTCCCAGCCTTCGTCCAGAATGAATTTGGGATAGGGTAGTTCGAATGGCAAAGCCAGCACCGAAAACATTTCCAGCACTGGAAACAGATTTTCGCATTGCCGATTGCGCAACTTGATGTCAGCATGAGTGGTATAGCAGCCCTCAAAAATGAATTGCAGCTCATCCCTGACCACCGGCAGACGCTCATTTTCAGCAACCACTTTGTCGAAGTAACCGGCCACGGTACCGAATTTTATCGCTGGTAGGTACGGGCGACGGCTCAGTTCGATGCCGCGCTCGATATCCCGCATGGTTGGCCCACCGCCGTGGTCGCCCACCCCATAGACGTGGAGGTAGTCCTTCACGCCTTGCTTCCGATATAGCTCGAAGCCGTAATTGATCGTATCCTGACCGATGGAGCCATTGTAATTATTCGTCGTCGCCGCCAGCACCCTGGAGCCATCCGGTCCCTCCCACCAGAAGACGTGGGGATTCGTTTTGCCGCAACGCATGAAATAGTAATACCTCACCCCGCATTTATTGAGAATCTGCGGCATGGTCCAGACGTGGCCGAACAGATCGGGCTGCCAGCACACGGTTGGTTCTTTGCCAAAATGTTTTTTTAGAAAACGGTTTGCCAGCAGAAATTGCCGCACAATGGCTTCGCCGGAGGCCATATTTTCGTCTCCTTCCACCCACATCGCCGCGGTGATTTCCCATTGCCCTCGATTTACAAAATATCGGATCCGCTCGAAAAGATCGGGCCGGGTTTTCATCACTGCCTTGTAAATTGAAACCTGACTCTGCGAAAAGGTGAAAAAGGGGTATTTCTCCATCAGCTTCGCCATGGTCTCGAAATCGCGTTGACATATCGCCAGGGTCTCGTCCCACACCCAGAGCCAATTCATGTCAATATGGGCATGGCCGATGAGGTGGGTCGTAAACGTGCGGGCTTCTTTCAGAATCGGCGATAAAATGGCGGCCACTTCGGCCAGGGATTTTTGGAAACCAGCGTCATCGTGCTCGAGATAACGTCGCACCTCTAATCGTTGTCTCGCCTGTTCGATCAAACCAGACCAATGTCCTGGCTGACCGGGTTCCAGCGTCAATAGCTTCTCGGCCAGTTGCAGTTCTGGCGAAAGCTTCAGTGGATCGATGTATTGCAATTTCACCCGGCGAAAATCTTCCCAGCGGATCGCGGTTACCACATCGTTGAAAAAGCCCAATCGAATTTTGCTTTCCACTACCTCTGGCTCGCCGCTCGCATAAAATATGTGAGTCAGCTTGCCATTGCGGGTTAACATGATGTTCTGGAAGCAGGCCAGGTATGTTCCCGCAATGGGTGATACAAACGCCAACTCGACACTGGCCACGATTTCGCCCGCTAAACTGCTCAGGTCCATCTTCCGATGGTACCAGGTATCCACCGCGTCGTACAAATTGGTCAGGGGATGCGACCACATCCCATTCTGATCGATAATCATGGAATCTCTCATGCAACGGCCGGAAGCAAAATGCAGCTCCACGCCGGCCTGGCTGAGCGGAGAAGTTAGATCAATGAAAATATCGTATTCGAGCGTATCACCGGCTTCGATGGTGACCGGTCCATGGGCGATGGTAACATAGCTGTATCCCAGTGGATGGCCAGTGGTTTCGGTTTTGAAAAAAAGAACATTCGGTTCAGGGGCATTGTTCATCATCGAATTCCTTTTCATTCTAAAAGATGTTTAAGGGATTGGGGCTTCATTTAAAGGCTGAAAAGGTAATGAAAATTTGAACAAGAAGCAAGGCAAAATTTGAGGGACAAGCTAACGTTTCAATCACCGTTGGACGACAAATCAAGCCAACCCTCATTTGCCGGTTTCTCATGGATTTTATCACCCCAGGTTGAGAACTGAAATCCATTGGTTCGATTCGCCTATTGGGCATTTGAATTTATTTTTTTCTAACTGATCGATAAACGCACCGGCTACCCCTTCCGCAATAGCGACCTTGATAGCAATCGTTACGGTTTTTCCCATCTCGGTGTTTGAACTATTTCGAACGCCGCTTTGGTTCGATAGCTAAAGTACGGCAAAAAATTATTCTTCGCCCTTGACTGCTACCAAATAATTCATTATATTAGCGCCGTTCGATCGAAGCCACGCGGTCAGATGCGTGTCAGCAGCGACAAAATACCAATGCGCTGGCGATCGCAGGTCGAGAATTCTCTGCCAGCGTTGCCATCGTAGGAGAACATTATTGCTTTAAGCCTTAATCCGAACAGCTCGGCAGCCCCCCGGAAGACCGAGAACTACTATTTGTGCGAATTCGACAAGCCTCGGCAATTAGGAAATAGCATCCTTGAAAAATTTGGCTAATAGATCACCTTTCACTGGTTAACAGTTTCGCTGATAAAGTAAATTAAACTGATGATGCAACCCACAACCGAACGCGTTCTCTCTCTTGACATCTTTCGCGGGCTAACTATCTTCATGATGATCTTCGTGAACGATCTGGCGGGAGTACGCCACATTCCAGCCTGGCTGAAACATGCTCCGGCCACTGCCGATGCCATGACCATTGTTGATCTCGTTTTTCCGGCGTTTCTGTTCATCGTGGGCCTGGCCATTCCCTTCGCCATGCAAAGCCGTAACCGGCGCGGCGAAACCACCTTCCAGCTCTGGAAACACATTCTGATTCGTACGCTGGGATTATTGATACTGGGCGTCTTTATGGTGAATATGGAAAGCCTGCACAGCACCGCCCTGGCCATTTCCCCAGCCTGGTGGACGTTGCTGCTGTTTATCGCAACCATTCTCGTGTGGAACCAGTATCCTCGAATTTCGGGTCCGCGACGAATCATCGTTACGATCCTTCGTGGTATCGGCTTCAGCCTGCTGATTTTGCTCGCGATCATCTATCGCGGGGGCGAGGGCGATCAGGTACACTGGCTGCGGACAAGTTGGTGGGGCATTCTGGGACTGATCGGCTGGGCCTATCTGACCTGCTGCATCATCTATTTTCGATTCCGAAACAATTTGCCGGCTCTGATCGGCATACTGGCATTGTTGATCGCATTATATATCGGCGATAAGACCGGTCGGCTGGATTTTTTGGCGCCGATCACGAATTATATCTGGCTGGGTGGCCATATTGGTGGGCATTCAGCAATCACCCTCGCCGGAGTCATCTCTGGCACGCTGTTTCTGGAGGGCTCGCCGGCTCCGAAGCCCAATAGTCGACTGAAGTGGTTGTTCGGATTTTCGCTAATGCTGTTCCTCGCAGGCTATTTGCTGCGGTCGCTGTATGGCATCTCCAAAAACAACGCCACGCCCACCTGGTGTCTTTATAGCTCGGCTATCTGCTGTCTGATCTTTATGCTACTGTACTGCATAGTGGATTGCCAGGGAAGAAAAATTTGGGCCAGGTTTCTCCAACCCGCCGGCGAAAATCCCTTGCTGGCGTATATTTTGCCGGATATTTTCTATGCACTATTGAGCATTGGCGGGATCAAATTTTACGCGCAGCACCTCGGTAGCGGTCTGCCCGGCATCTTTCGATCGCTCGGATTGGGCCTGCTAATGCTGTGGATCATCGGACAGTTGACAAAACTGAAAATTAGGTTGCATCTATAAGTTTATTCTCACAGGACGTTCACCATAGCCATCGTCGTCAATCTAAGCTTATTTTGGCCACTATGGCACCGAGACACGAATAATCTGCGAACAAGTGCCATCCATGGCAAAAGTATTTGATAAAAATGAATGCTTTTTAAGCTTGTTTTGTAACATGCAGTCTACTTCAAGTCTTTGTGGCATTGAGCAGCTCTGAATTGATACCCAAAAACCACGCGGCGGTGATTGGCAATTGGAAAATTCATGGCAATAGCGGTCTTTCGATTTTACTCAGTCAGAGAATTTTTCGATAGTGACCGATTCGGTCGTAATATCAGGAGACATCATGCGCATGGCAGACAAGTTTATCAACTCGAACCAGGCGCGGCAGATCATTTCCGACCTGGGAAATGAATTTGCCGTTGTTAAAAATCCGGACTACGTTCACCCATCGATCGATCTTTATCCCCTGGCGCCCAAAATCCTGACGCCGGTTAGACATCTGGTGGCCGCGGTGATGGACATGGACGGCACCACGACCACCACAGAGACGCTGTGCTTGCATTCGCTGGAATACATGGTGCGAAAAATAACTGATCGGCTGTCGCCGCAGGTGTGGTCGGGATTGGATCGCCTGGCCGATTACCCCAACATTATTGGCAATAGCACCACCAGGCACGTCGAATACTTGATTTCGAAGTACGAGCCAGAGATTCAACTCGATGCCTTCAAAAAAGCCTACTTTTACGCGGCGCTGTGGTTTCTGGCCCGAGGACGAGACCCTCGCCGCATCGAGGAAGTGAGAAACAATCTGGTCAATCTCGGCTGCCAGGCCCTGCTGCAGGATGAACGACTTCAATCCAGCCAGCGGTTGACGCAGGAGCAATTATACCACCTGGCAAATGACCTGCTGCAACAGTATGGCCGGAATTTCTCGGCTGCGGCTTTTTCGCAAAAGGTTCGGGCCGCCATTGACATCTATTATCAGCGGTATCATGAAATTTTGAGCGCGATCGAGGCGGGTCAGGGCGAGCGGTTGTCGGTAGAACTGCTGGGCAATGCGCAGACTCACCTCATTGACCCCATGCCAGGAGTGGGCGAATTTCTGGCTCTTACCAAGGGCTGGCTGGGGGAAGAGGTGATCTCGCTGGCGCCGCAAATCATCGCCCAATTCGGCAAGAGTCCGGCTTCAGCGTCCTATTTGCTCGACGCCGAACAGGTCACCGACCACCTGAGTAAACTGGCACAGCGATTTCAGCAACAGCCGCTCAAGATCGCCGTGGTGACTTCTTCGATTTTCTATGAAGCAGAAATTGTGCTCACCGAGGTGTTTCGGGTGCTGCAGCAGCAGGTGCGCCAATGGCCGCTACGCCCGACGACGCGAGAATTCATCATGAAGCAGTTTGCCGATTTTCGGAACGTCTACGACGGTTTCGTTACGGCCTCGGATTCCAGCGAAATTCGGTTGAAACCGCATCGAGATCTGTACAGCATTGCCCTGCATCAATTGGGGATTCCGAAGAAGCAGTTCAACGAGGTGGTCGGCTTCGAGGATAGCGAGAGCGGTACCATCGCCATTCGCGCCGCGGGAATTGGCCTGTGCGTGGCCGTACCTTTTTCCGATACCCAACATCATGATCTGCGAGCAGCGGCCTACGTTCTCACCGGCGGTCTGCCCGAGGCACTGGTGCGACATCATCTGTTTATCAAAATTTAGCCTCGATGGTTCTCAATTTTCCTATGGATCTGTGATTAAATAATGCCTGTCCCATGCTGGCAGAGCTGTTTCCTGGCGGAATAATAACCATGACCGAGGCACTTTGGAATTGATCGATTTCCAGGAGTACAAATTTTGAATGTAAATTGGGCTCCGTTGAACCAAATGTGGGTGGCGAAGCATGCCGTCATTTGAAGCAGAAATCAGACAGTATTTCGTTTCTCAGCAAATCGCATTCGAGGATCATTGCACCTCGCTTGGGCAGCTCGATTTTCGCTTTTACGATCCCCAGACTAAAGCTCAATTCAGTTTCGATGCCAAGGAGAAACGCCAGCAATACAATCTCAAAAATTGGCCACCGACCAGCATTCCCCAGAGTTATCTTTTCATTATCGACGACCTGGCCGCTCGCAAGATACTGGCATTTGCCCCCAATTCTGGGCTGGCCGTGCGGGATAACTTGCATCGCAGCTACTTTTTTTTCTCAGTGGTCGATCTTTATCTCATGCCCAAGACCCGGGTCAATCGCACCATCAAAAAAGAGATCGAAACCCAGAAGGGCAAATGGCTGATCGACCTGCGGCACGGCCAACGTTGCGGAAATCTGCCGGAATTATTCAAGGCCATGACCGCCTATCTGACCCAACGCCGGGCGATTTTTGGAGAAATTCTGGAGTGCTATGGCCATTACCTGGGCGAAGCGGTGGGCAGCGGTGGAATCATTCGCCGACCCGGCCATTGGGATATTGATGTGAGCGGCACTCGCTAATCGGCCGGTCGCTCAACTGATGGATTCCTGCGATTTGAATAGATTGGGAAATTCACCGTCAATTTATTTTAAATTGTCGAGAAAGACGTTAACTTTTTAGCCACGAAGGAGGTCTTATGAAAATTTGCCGTCAGCCAATTTTTTACCTAACAGCTCTGTTACTCATCTTTTTTGGTTTTACTCATCAAATCGCGGTGGCTGCTCCTGTCTACATCAAGAATTTTTCATCTTTTCCTGCCTATCCATATAATACGACGGCTTACAAACAGGGTGGCGCTTTCGTAGGCTGTGGTCCAACCACCGGTGCAATGATCATGGCTTACTTTCATCATGTTGAGGGAATGTCCAGCACCAACGGTTTGCTAACCAATCCTGGCACTGGTGTGGATGAAGGTCTAAATACTGCCTGGACCCTGCATGGCAGCAGCTACATGAACACGGGCGCAGATGGCTTTGGTTCGGTTTATAATATCGAACCGGGGTTGGAGAATTATGCCACCAATCGCGGCTACAAGGTGGATGTGCTGATTCATGTATCCCCAACCTATGATCCCAGCTCCACTGCCTGGCAGGATTACGGTCCCTATGGCACTTCCTGGCTAAACGACGGCGATTTCTGGACGTATTCCGGAGGTGTATGGGGCATCGATGCCAATAAATTTTGTGATTTTGTCGGAGCAAAGTTAGCCGCCGGGATCACCATTTTTCTGACCATCGACACCGATCTGAACGGCTCCGGCGACCATTGGGTGGCGCTGGTGGGATACGACAAATCAACCCTGAAGTACGCATTTTACGACACTTACTCCACCACTTTGCAGTGGGCCGATATCTATTATTGTGGGGCAACCCCGCGCAAGGATAATTCGATTTCTTTCGTGCGCTCGGTCACCTATAACGGCCCAATCCAGCAAAACAATCCCCCGCGGGATCTGGTCGCTTTGACCGGCTATCATGCGGCCGTGCCCCTGGCCTGGAATCAGCCAGCCGGCCTGACACTGTTGGCCCTATCAACCAGATTGAAAACCACGGAATCGATGGACGATGCCGCCAGCTTCGCTGCCACTTCCAACTATTACCTTGATAGCGGCATCTTAAGTTCATGGCCCGATTTTGTTAGCAGCAAAACATCGCCGCCAACGCGGCAGCAATCAGCAGTCATAGCGCCAATTGGGTATCATGTCTATCGTGCCACCTCCTCGAGCGGCTACTATACCCGGATTGCCAGCAATATCACCCGACAGTATTACCGTGACGAAACCGTGACCAACGGCACCACTTATTATTACAAAGTCACCGCGGTCTACAGCAATGGCGAAAGTGGCTATTCCGGGATAGTGAGCGCTACGCCGACAGCCAACGGCTATGTCATCAATTCCAAATGGACAACCACCACGCCGACCCTGAACGGCGTGATCAATGCCAGCGAATGGTCGGCGGCAAGCACCGTCAATATTCTGTTCCCGGGGGCTTCTGGCACTGTCACGCTCTACGTCATGAATAACAATTCCACCCTATTCCTGGCGGTAGATGATAAGCGGGACACCCATATCAACAACACGGACCAGTTCGCCATTTTTTTTGATGAAAATCTGAATCGGGAGTGGCCCGCCTCGGGTTCGTCCGAGACCGAAGGCAATTTTTGGATCGCCTGGGATTCCACCTCGAGCTCGTCCTACACGGTATTCGGGCCACGACAGGGATATTGGCCGGATAATTTGATCTGGCCCACTCGCTCGACGCCGGCGGGAGTGAGCCATGGCATCTCTTTTTCATTCGGAAATGTCCAATACGAATGCAGCATCCATCTGTCCACCAGTCCACTCAATGCGGTTATTGGCAATACCATTGGATTGCTGGTTTTCACCTACGATTATTATCCAAAATATTTTAACAGTTTCTGGCCGCAGCAGGCTGAACGACTAAAAGTAATTACGCCCGATATAAATTACTGGGGTCAGGCACCATTCAGTTACGGCAATCTCAAACTGGCAGCGAGTGCCGCAACACCGGATATTTCCTGCAGTCCGCTAACTGGAGACTTTGGCGCCATCGCGGTAGGTGGCTACCAGGAAAAAACGTTCACCATCCGGAACGATGGAACGGCTGATCTAATCGTCAGCGCCACGACGATAACCGGTAGCGATGCATCTCAGTTTAGCATTCAAAGCGGCGGTGGTTCATTCACATTAGCACCGGCTGGATCAAGAAACCTGATCGTACGCTTTACCCCCACCAGCGCCGGCGCAAAGAGCGCCAGCCTGAGCATTAGTAGCAATGATCCGGATGAAAATCCGCTCGTTGTCAGTTTGAGCGGCACCGGCACGGTGCCCGATATCTCCTCGAATCCGGCCTCCTGGAATTATGGCGCAGTAAATATCGGCAACAGGTCGGACAAAACGTTTACAATCAAAAACGAAGGCACGGCCAATCTCAGCGTCACCGCAACAACGTTAACTGGCACCAACGCATCGGAATTTAGCATCCCCAGCGGCGGCGGCGCGTTTACCTTAGCTCCCAGTGCGACCCGGGATATCGTCGTGCGCTTCGGTCCCACCTCGGCTGGCAGCAAGAGCGCCAGTTTGAGCATCAGCAGCAACGATCCCGATGAGAATCCGTTTCTAATCATGCTTTCCGGCACGGGAACTGCTGTTGCTGGGATTCCCATCAATCCGGTCGCCACAAGTCCGCAGATGGCGGGCATTGAGTTCTGGGTGAGCATCGATGTGGGCACGAACGCCAATCCGGTGACCGATCTGTTTGGCGTCAGTTTCGATTTGAACTATACCAATACCAATTACATCAATTATCTGGCGTCGGAAGCGGGCGCTTTCATGGGCTCCGACGTGATCTTTTATCCGACGTCGGACGATGCCAATGGCAAAGTTTCCATCGGCATCAGCCGCAAGGCACCTCAAGCTGGGGTCACTGGCTTTGGCACCGTGGCCCGGGTGAAATTGATCGCCGATGCGGCAACGCCGAATAATACCTCGATCCAACTGGCGATTGCCAACGTGACCGCCAACAATTCCGCCGGCGCGGCCATAACACTGGCACCGGGCAGTCTGACGATCACCATTCAGTCGGGATTGATTGTTTGGCCGGGGGATACCAATAATAATGGCCTGGTGGATCAAGCAGACATTTTGCCGCTGGGATTGTATTGGGGCAAGACCGGACCGGCGCGGCAGAACGCCTCGATGGCCTGGAGCGGGCAACTGGCAACGCCCTGGAATCCGCAGGCCGCTACCTATGCCGATGCCACTGGCGATGGCAGTGTGAATCAGGCGGATGTGCTGCCGATCGGCTTCAACTGGAATAAGACGCACACCGGGGTCCTGGTGACGGCGGAGTTGCCAGCGGAGCAGTTGCGCAAAGGGCTGACTACGGCGAGGCTGGTGCTTGCCGACAGCGGCAGCACGGCGCCGAATCAGGATTTTTATCTGGATATCCGGGTCGAAGGCGTGAGCAATTTATTTGGTCTCTCCTACGAGTTGATCTATACCCCGGCGGCCTTCATCGATCCGTTGACTGTGGAGCTCGGGCCGGCGAATATCATGGGCAATGATGTCATCTTCTTTTCCGTGATCAACGACACCGCCGGCCAGGATTCCGGCAAGGTGAGCGTGGGCATTTCCCGCAAGTTCGGCCAGGGTGGTGTGACCGGATCAGGTCGCGTCACGCGGATCAAGGCGCACATGGCGGCGACAGCGGTGAACCATTTCAGCACCACGCAATTGACGGTGACGAAAATCCAGGCCAATGATCCGAACGGGATTCCGATTCCCATCGACTCGAGCGCTTATAACTTGATCACCGCAATTCCAACCACTGCGGCGACCGAACCGGTTGGTTTTGCCCTCTATGACAACTATCCCAATCCCTTCAATTCGGCGACGACCATCGCCTTTCAACTGCCGCAGCCGGCGAAAGTTAATTTAGCCATTTATGACCTCCAGGGGCACCGGGTACGAGCTCTGATGTCTGGAGATCTATTGGCGGGATATCACATGATCCAGTGGAATGGATGCGATGACCGGGGAAATCCAAGGGCCTCAGGTGTTTATATTATTCGTATCGAAGCAAAAACTCGAGCTTCAATGCAGAAGACATTTTTCGATTCAAGAAAAATGATATTAATGAAGTAGAATTCCACCGATGGCTTTGCTGAATTGGTCGATTTTACTTTAGCCACAGGATGTCCCCGGATTTAATTCCGGGCACATCCTGTTTTATTTGTGAACGCTCCGCCGCTGTTACTATCGCGGTCAGGAATGAATCACCGAACCCATACGAATCAATGAAAAAATAGCTTGCCAACGGTTCGACACCCAATCGATCGAGCTGCCTCCCCCATTGGATCATGCTTTTCACTAAAAAATCGACACGGAATTACAGGCCTGGCATAGGGATGCCAACATCCCCCAAATCCGCAGCCCTGATGGTTACTTCCTTCGGCCGCCTTAAAA
>CAZYNP010000035.1:5994-59367 GCA_964647995.1 uncultured Cytophagia bacterium | reverse complement strand
AATTTCCTCCATAAGTTTCAGTTATTGTGGGACAGGTTGCCAACCTGTCCTACAGGTTGACTGTGGGACAGGTTGGATCACCCCCTTCCGAATCCGCTTTGGCAGATTTGGAAGGGTGGTCTCTCCAGGTGGCTAAAAATAAAATAAATCACATTCCGTCCCTGAAAGGGACTCAAGAATGGGTGGAAACCATTTACTAGAAACATTTTGTTCCTAACGGAACAATTGCATTAGCCAAAACTATGCTCCAGGTTTTATTTTGAAAGCTATTTCAAAATTCGAATTTGCTGCTCTTTGCGTATATAATTCCGCAGGGATTCGATGTTTATAGCTCAAGAATTTAATAGATAATGAAGTCCCTTTTAGGGACGATATGTTCATCCGTTTTTTTGTGGGGCAAGGTGGCATCTTGTCCTATTTTTTAGTGGGGCAAATTGCCAATTTGCCCTACAGTTTCAAAAAAAAAATTTCGACTGGGGGCTTCGCCCCCAGACCCCCACTTGCTACAACTATGACCAAGGGTAAAAGAGTAAAAGAGCTAAAGTATGGATTCTAATGCGATGAATCCTGGACAACACGAAAACCCGAATCGTCGTTCCTATCGTCGGGAATGCTCCAGTAGCGAATCGCCGCGCGACAAACCCTTGGACTATAGAGCCAGGAACCACCGCGCAACACACGGGCTCCAATTGGTGATGAAGCTGGTCCCTTCGGATTATTTTGGGGACTGTCTTTATAATAATTCTCATCGTACCAATCAGCACACCATTCCCATACATTGCCCGACATATCGTATAAGCTCAGGGCATTGGGCTTAAAACTGGCAACGGGTGTGGTTTTCGTTCGGTAAACACCCACCAATGAATAATCTGTTTTATATTCTTTGCTCCCATCAAAATTGATCTCGGCGGGATCGGCAATATTTTTGCCATTGCCAAAGCGCACTTTTTTTCCGCCTTCCCTGGCCGCATACTCCCATTCCGCTTCGGTCGGCAAGCGACAGTTTGCCCATTTACAAAATTCATTAGCATCATTCCAGCTCACATCTACCACGGGATGGTTATCAGTCTGAGTAAAACCAGGTTTTCGCCAGCTGGCTCCATTTACTTTATCCCAACCCGATTCGGTCCAGGCATAAGCCCAACCTTGCTTCTCCGCATCGGTTTTGTAACCAGTAGATTCGACAAATTTGCGAAATTGACCCACTGTCACCTCGGTCTTGCCCATATAAAAATCCGACACAGTGACGGAATGCACGGGCTTTTCGTCAGCTTCGACGTCGCCAAAGGTATCGCCCATGTCAAAGGTGCCGCCGCGGATCAAGACCAGGGTCATGCCGTTGACGGTTTTTTGCTGGGGAGGGCTTGCTATTACCGTCGCTGGAGGTATATAATTGCTCCAGTAAGTTATCCGATCATTCGCATACTTGCGCCAGATATTGTCCTGATTGCTTAAGGGGTTGTCATCGGCATAATTGGTTAGAAAATTTTGCCAGGTTTGTATTTTTTCGTCAGGAGATAGGCTATTATTCTGGTCGCGCCGCTTCGCATTATTAAAGCCTGTAGTCATGGCAGCCTGGCGCTGCTCCAAACGGGCTTGTTCGTTTTCCTGTTCAACTTTCGTGAACCAGAAATCCTTTCGCCTGGTTGCTTCCGCACGCTGGTCATTATCCTCGTTGCTGAAATGATTATCCTGAGCATAGTCTCTTAAAAATTGCTGCCAGATTTGTAATTTATCATTGGCAGATTTTTTTGGATCTCCATCGCTTTGTTGTGCTTGTCGAAAACGAGTGTTCATCTCACTTTGCTTTTTGTCCCAATAGGCTTTTTTCGCCTCGCGGTCTTTAGCAATTTTTTGAGCTATATAGTTTATCGTAAGCCCCAGGATGACTATGGCAACCAGGATCGCTGCAAATTTAAAGATTTGCTGGGTGGGTATTTTCAATTTGGGACGAACTGGCCTCTTTGGTAGAGCTGGTGGTGTTGGCGGTCTGTTAGCTTCCAGATCAAGCGCCCGCAATAATTGTTCATAGCCCTTACTAAAATTTTTGAAATCGATGTAAAGAAAGCCGCGCAGGATGGCTGGGCGCTGGGCATCATCGAGCATACAAATAACGATTCTTTTCTTCATATCCAATGCCGCTTGCCATTCCAGATTCACATAATAGGAATCAGCCGCCGATTTTGACCACGTCAGCACCAATGTATCGCACCACTCCAGCGCCTGGCTGATTCGTAGCGGTAATGCTTCTCCTCCTTTGATACGGGCGTAATCGATCCAGATTTCTGCTCCGTCGCGTTTCAGCTCATGAGCGATTCTTCTGGAAATATCATTATCGTTCCAGGAATGGCTGATGAACACTTTTGCCATATTACCGTCCCCTTTTCCGTTTCATTTTTTAAATTCAGAATCTGTTATCCCAAACAGTTCATTCACAAAACGATCCACCTCTCGCTCCAGAGGTTCAATTTGTTCCAGCTTGTTACCCAACTTCAACTCATGCAGCGTCTTGGAAAGCTGCGCCAGCTTCTGGTGCAACTCGTTTGCCGGATCGTATTTTGGGATGCCGACATGTTTCATCACCGAAGGCGTGCCAAAGCCCCTGCCAGCCGAAGAATACGATTTGATGAACTGTCTGACAGGCGTGGAATTCACCATGGCGCAGAGGTAGTGAGCTTCGGTTTCATTGTCCAGTGCGAACAGTGCCACCGTCTTCATGGGGATGACCGTTTTATATCCCAAGACTGTTTTTTGTTGAGAGACCACTGCTGCGATAATGTCGTTGCTCATGAACTGCCACACGACTTTATAACGCGCTACAGTATACGGTCCGATCCCATACATGGCATAAAAAGACGTCCGTTCGGCTAACTCCCGAATGGATTTTGATCCTCGTGAAAGCAGGATATTTTTGAATTTTGTCAGATAGCCGTAGGTTCTGGGCCATTGCTGTTTCATTTTTTCAATAGTGTAGGGCTCACGACTTTGTGGGTCCTGTGACATCAAAACAAAAATTTGGGACGTTGCCTGCCAGCGCTCGATATCTGCCCCGCGAATGGCTGGAAACACCAGCTCTGGCTCGATCCGTTCCTCAACCTGTGGGACTTTCCGTTTGCCCTGTTGTGATAAATTCTGGATCAGCAGATCTCCATTAGAAAACACCTGCACTATTTTGAGTAAGAAGACGCCATACGGCTGCGTATCGGCGCCCTGTCGGGCTTGATATTGGTTCTTGCCTTGAAGGCGATTCAATCCTTTTTGATCTTTTTTAAACGTCTGCCACGAACCCGTTGGAGAACCGATCGGCTGGGCAAGCAACTGGCATTGCTCAAGCAACGGTCGTGCTTTAGTGAGAGACAAATTGGTTGGGATCTTGCCCACTCCTTTCTTCCTTTTCCAGACGGTATAGGAAACTGGATAAGTCGTTGGCTGGCCTTTTTTCAAAATGATCGCGGCACTTTTATTGGCAGCGCCTTCAAATGGTTGCACCGTTACCAGATCATGAGCCTTAAGAACCTTTAACGGATTTTTGTCATTCAATTGAAAGCGACGGAATCCCTCTCCGGCGCCTTTGGATTTGAAGACTTCCTGGGTGATCAAAAAGCCGAGTCGGGCATTTTTCTTGAGATAAAAATCAGCGGCTGCATAAGTGAATAGCATGGAAAAATCCTTTTCGCCGCCGCCCAGTCGTGCCGCGTGACCCTTCAACGAGAACAGCCCATATTCCTTCCACATCTTCAAGGTTGCTTCCCGATATTCTTTTGAGAGATAGCCCCACCGGATCCACGGTGGATTTCCCACGACGAAGTCAAATTTATTAGCGCTGATTGGCGCAAAGGCATTCTTCAGAAAGCGCGCCCAGGTGCCATTTTTGCCCTGTTCTTCCAGCACCAAAATTTCGCTGTAAAAATTTTCGACGACTTTTTCATGGGGCGGGAAAACCAGTCCTTCGCTCCGGAAACGATCCAATGCTTCCGTCGGGGTGTAGTTTTGTTTGGTCATCTGCTCCATGAGCGGCACGGCGCGTTGCATCAGAAAGCTCTGATCTTTCACCCAGATATACGGGACATGAAACGCTCCTACTGAAGTTTGAATTTTGATATTTTGACCGCCAGCGAAATTCAATTGCATCTGACTGGCTTTCTCGGGCCAGAGCACGGAATCGGCCAGATAAATCGGGATTTCCAGTTGCGCTAATTGATCGACCAGATGGCCCAGTGCAAACAGATAATTGGTTCGCGCCGCTATAACGGCAAGCGGATTCAAATCAAATCCCCAGATATTGGCTACAATTCGTTTGGCGGTCTCAAGGGGAGGCTCATTATGCTTCCCGGCAAAGGCTTTGGCCTTTTGAATGGCCAGCACGATGAACGTACCAGAGCCACAGGCTGGGTCGAGCACTCTTTTCAGCGTGTTGCCATCGTAGCCCACTTCATTCAATACTAATTCTGCCAGCCAATCCGGGGTGTAGTATTCGCCCAGTTTATGCCGTACCTCTTGAGGGACGAGATATTGGTACAATTTTTTGAGCAGATCGCGAGCCGATTCGGGATCGATGGAGGTGGTGGCTGGCTCGAATTCCGAAAGGGTTCGCGCCAGCTCGCGAATCGACTCGATAAGGCTGGGCGAAACAGCATCCAGATACCAGCGAAAAAAGTCGCCCTCCAGAAAATTGGTAATGCCGCGTTTGGCGTAAATTCCACCCTCCTCGATGTCTTTGAGCTGATCGCTTAATTCATCTTTTGAAGTATGGACCAATTGCGCGCAATAGGAGCTCTGAAAACTACTATCCCGGAACGTGATCAGTTCGGCGGCGATCAGCTTCATCAACAGCGCGAAATAGGTGTGAACCGAAAAAAGTAGTTTTTGAAAATCGACTTCCGTTTTTACACCATAATTTTGAGCCAGTATTTTTGCCTCTACGGCTTGCTGCGATGAAAATTGCTCTCCATAAACAATGCCAAAGAGACGCTTCCACTCATTGAAAAATATTTCAACGCGAAGGTTTTTCCAATATTCCAGAGCATCGACAAACGCAGCCACTGTCATCTGCGCTACTTTGCTTTTCGGTCCAAATTTATCAGCCAGATGTTCTGCTGTTAGCGGCAAGCGAACTAATGCTCGTAAATATGTCAAAAAAGTGCGGGCGCTTTCGGCATCAAAATTATAACAGCCATGAAGCACAAAATCTTGTTCAGTGATGGCTTTTGTCTTTCCATCGGCGGTGCGAGAATATCGAACGAAGAAAATCGAGCGGCCATCGAAGCCGACGCCCACCAATCGATTCACGAAGGCGATTGGATCGCCCTGGCTAGCGTTGGCCTCGGCGGCTATATAGCCGACCAATTGGGCGAAGGCATGGTTCACGGCGCTTTCAGCAGCAAATGAGCCCGGGGCTTCATATTCGATGATCATCTGGCCATGTACGGCATCGGGACGGCCGCGATAGATTTTTTTGGCTTGAGCCGATAATCGCTCATATTTTGGCTCGGATTTCACCCCGATGCTGTCGGTGATTGGCTCTAATAATTTTTCGAAACCGATGCGGAGCTCCTCTTCGGTTTTGATCGTCTTTACCAATTCGGCTATGGTGTCAGCGAGCCGGTCGGCGATTTGATAAAGCGATTCCCCTGAGCCAGAATTTTTCAGTGGTGGGTGAGATGATGTTTCCATAATGAGCTTCCAAAATTTTAGAATAAAAGCTTAAAACAAAATTTTAAGAGCGGGTGGATACGATTGGTCAGGCTGAAGCCTGAACTCTGGAACTCCGATTTTACAACCAGAACGCATTTTCCATCAGATCGATCTTCCACAGCCCATGTTCCCAGGTCACCAATACGACATCGAAGCGGCAGTCGCGGTCGGTGATGTTGTGCTCGTAGAGATAGCCGCGGGCAATGCGGCCCATTTGCTTTTGCTTGCCGCGCGTGATCCAATAAATGGGATCGCCAAAATCGCCGAACTTTTTGGTTTTGACCTCAATGAAAATGAGCATCCCGTCTTTTTCCGCGATGATATCCAGCTCGCCATGGCCGTAGCGATAGTTGCGCTCCAGAATGTGATAGCCCTTTTCTTCAAGAAATTTGGCGGCCAGCTCTTCGCCCAGCTTGCCGACCGAGGGCTGTTGGTCTTTTGATTCCTGTTTGTTCATCGAAAAATTTCTATTCCCTATTTTTAGCTAAACCAGTGACGGGCTAAAATTAATTTCTTAGGTCATTGCCAGCGAAATTCGGCCTGGCGATGAAACACCGCCATCCACTGATGTAGCCCCCAAAGATTGAAGGCCAAAGGCACGCTTTCAGCCCTGGCTAAAAACGCCTCGCCACGATCGCAAACAAGCAGCCATTCGATAACGGCTTGTAGGACAAACAACAGTTGGATTTATCCATACGATTCCAGATTTTTTATTTTAAACGATGTGCGATGAATGGGACAAAAGCCATGTTCGATTATCGCTTGAACATGCTTTCGAGTCGGATAGCCTTTGTGCTGGGCAAAACCGTATTGCGGATATTGACGATCATAGTCCAGCATCAGGCGATCTCGCGTCACTTTAGCGATGATGGAGGCGGCAGCTATCGAAAAACATTTTCCATCCCCGCCAATAATGGCAGTCTGCGGAATATTCAAATCCGGGATCGGCCGGCCATCGACCAGCACGTGCTCCGGTGCGATTTCCAGGCTGGCAATGGCTCCTTTCATAGCGCAATAGGTGGCCTGGAGGATATTGATCCGATCGATGGTTTCTTCGCCAATGATGCCCACGCCAATCGCCAGAGCCCGGGAGCTAATAAGCTGGTAGAGCAATTCACGCTGCGCAGGTGACAGCTTTTTGGAATCATTGACGCCGGGAATATGCGGCTCCGGCGGAAAGATAACGGCAGCCGCGACCACCGGTCCCGCCAGAGGCCCGCGACCGGCTTCGTCGACGCCAGCGACGTGCTGCGCGCCGGCGACCCAGAGCGAGCGCTCATAATGAAGCGTGGGCGAGGCGAAATTGTGTGCGGTTCGTATTTTTTTCATCGACTTTCGGTTTTGGCTGCAAAATAATTTAAGATATTTTTTCAGAAATGCAAGAAGTTTTTCGGGAGCCGTGGGGCGAGTTTTAGCTATTGAGTTGCGGAGCAGGTTGAGAAAGTTCGCCATCCGCTTGGTGTGCAACTGCATTGAGCCGCCTGTCCCTTTTTGCAAACCAAATTCAAATCCCGTATCCCAATCCCATATCCCCATCACTCCCTAATAAAATTCCACCAATCTCATAAGTGAGAGAATTTATTTGCAAGATATTTTGATTCGAGCGAATTAATGCTTGACATTTTTCTGGTTTTTTAGTACATTATTCTGCATCAATCAGGCGGAGGGCGTATGAACAAATTTGATGAAATCGACAAGAAGATTTTAAACATTCTTCAAGACCACGGTAGAATCACCAACGCCAATCTCGCAGCCGAAGTCGGCCTCTCGCCGCCCCCCATGCTGGAACGCGTCAAGAAATTGGAAAAAAGCGGTACCATTCAGAAATATGTTGCTCTGGTCGATCCCAAGAAAGTCGACAAAGCGACCATCGTCTATGTATCACTCACCGTCGCCCGTCATCGTATTAAGTCGTTCGATCAAGTCAATCAAGAGCTCAATAATTTCCCGGAGGTGCTGGAAATTTATCACATCTCCGGTGAAGAGGATTATCTCATCAAAGTTGTGGTGAAGGATATTCAGGAATACGAGCAATTTCTGCTCAAAAAGCTGGCCACCATTCCAGCCATTAGCAGAATCAAAAGCAATGTTGTGCTGTCCACGGTTAAATATAGTACGAAAATTCTAATCGAATAAATTGGTGGATGCTGTCTTTGGCCGGGGAGAGGCGATCCTGGCGATTGCCCGGTCCCGGTCGCTGGTTGAAAGCGCGCTCAATTGAATCGGGATATCTTTTAAATAATGATCGGATAAACCTTTCGTTGAGGTAAGGTATCACATCAAAAAACCATGAGGAGGCACTATGGCAAAGCTAAAAGAGAAGTTAAAAGAAAAAATCGAAGCATGGCGGCCACGAACAACCAGGCTCTTGAAAGAATTTGGCAATGTAAAAATTGATGAAGTGACCATTGAGCAATGCATCGGTGGCATGAGGGATATCAAATGTCTGGTAACGGACATTTCGTATCTGGATCCTCATGAGGGCATTCGCTTCCGCAATTTCACCATTCCCGAATTATTAGAAAAGCTGCCCAAAGTTCCCGGCGGCGAAATGCCTTATGTCGAAGGCCTGTTTTATCTGCTGCTAACCGGCGATATCCCCACCGAGGCTGAAGTGGCGGAAGTGGTGGATGAATTCAAGAAACGTCAAAGTGTCCCCCAATATGTCTTTGACATGCTGAAAACTTTGCCCAAAGATTCTCACCCCATGGCGATGTTCTCCGCTGGCATTGTGGCCATGCAACGGGAATCGATCTACGCCAAAATGTATCGTGCCGGCGGTCTGAAAAAAGTCGATTATTGGGACCCGACTTATGAAGATGCGCTGAATCTGTTGGCCAAGCTGCCTCAATTGGGAGCGTTCATCTACCGTTGGAAATATAAAAATGGGGACATTATCAATCCGGATCCTAAGCTGGACATGGGGGGCAATTTTGCACACATGATGGGCATCAAGAAGCCGTATGACGACGTGTCCCGACTCTATTTTATTCTTCACAGCGACCACGAAAGCGGCAATGTGAGCGCCCATACCGGCCATCTCATTGCCAGCGCGCTGTCCGATATTTACTACTCCATCTCGGGCATGATCAATGGCCTGGCTGGTCCGCTTCATGGCCTGGCCAACGAGGAGGTGTTGCGCTGGATCCAGGGCGTGATGGATAAGATGGGCGGCAAAGTTCCTACCGAGGAAGAGATGAAGAAATTTGTCTGGGATACGCTGCAAGCGGGGCAGGTGATCCCCGGATTTGGCCATGCGGTGTTGCGTAAAACCGATCCGCGTTACATGGCGCAACGTGAATTTTGCCTCAAGCATCTGCCCAATGATCCGCTGTTCAAATATGTCGATTTGTTGTTCAAGGTAGTCCCACCCATTCTCCTGGAACAGGGCAAAGCTAAAAATCCGTGGCCCAATGTGGATGCCCAATCCGGTGTGATTCAGTGGTACTATGGCCTCAAGGAGTACGATTTCTACACCGTGCTGTTTGGCATTGGGCGGGCGCTGGGAGTATGCGCCAATATCGTTTGGGATCGTGCTTTGGGTTATCCCATTGAGCGGCCCAAGTCCGTCACCACCGCGATGCTGGAAGCGGACGCCGGCATCACCAAGTAGCTGTGTTGCCGCATATTCAGGTATCGAAAGGGGATACTTCATAGTATCCCCTTTTTATTTGGTGGAAATAATCATGGATGAAAATTTCCAGAAATTTCTAAAAAATTTGTTGTAATTTAGAGGCATATTATTTATATTTGCGCTTTCAAAATGCCAACGAAACGAGTATCGACACCAAGCGAGGGACGACACGATGGATGTAATGAACTATTTCAAAGCCAAGGCTGCGAAACAGCCGAAGCGAATTGTCTTTCCGGAAGCCAATGATGAACGAATTTTGAAAGCGGTCGATCAGATCGTGCAACAAAATATCGCCCAACCCATTCTTATCGGCGAGCCCGACGCGACGTTGAGTCTGGCGCAACCTCTGGGACTCGACCTGCATCAGTTGCCTATTATCTCACCCACTGAATTTTCAAAATTCCAGCAGTATGTAGCAGCCTACTGTGCCCACCGGGATCAGGTGACTGAGAAGATCGCAGAGAAATTATTGAAGAAACCCTTGTTGTTTGGTGCGATGATGGTGGCTCAGGGCGATGCGGATGGTATTGTCTGCGGAGTAAGCCATGCAACGGCCTCGGTCATTCAAGCCGCCAGCCTGACCGTTGGCTTTGCTGCTGGCGTCAGCCATCCTTCGTCCCTTTTCATCATGGTGTTGCCCGAATTTCGCGGAGAACGGGACAAAATTTTGATTTTTGCTGATTGTGCCGTAGCGATCAAGCCGACGGCGGAGCAACTGGCAGAAATCGCAGTGGTCACCGGTCGCAATGCCAGGCGCCTGCTGAATCTGGAACCTAAAATCGGTTTGCTGTCGTTTTCCACTAAAGGGAGCGCCAGCCATGACGACACCGAGAAAGTAATTCGCGCCACGGAATTGGCCCGACAGATGGCGCCAGAAATGACTATCGATGGGGAATTGCAAGCCGATGCCGCGCTCATTCCGGAAGTGGCCCAGAAAAAGGTCAAATCCAGTCCGGTCGCAGGCCAATGCAATGTTCTGATCTTTCCCGATTTGAACGCGGGCAATATTGCCTACAAGTTGGTGCAATGGCTGGGAGGGGCCAAGGCGTTTGGTCCATTTCTCCAGGGATTTGCCCGGCCGGTGAGCGACCTTTCCCGGGGGGCCAGTGTTGCGGATATCGTGGGGGTCGCCGCGGTAACCGTGGTTCAGGCGCAAAGTGCCTAACTACCGGTGGCGATCAGGAACGAGGTACCAGCAGTTGGCCGGTGGCGAGCGAGTGCCGGAGTTCGAGCCTTCGGCTAATCAGCCCCAAGTTCTGGCCTGCCGCGGCAATTTGCTTTATTCCAGAACCAATCCGCCATCCGCGCAGTGGCGTCAACATTGGATGATACTGGCCACAAGGGCACAACGACACGAAGCATCGGCGATCAATTAGCTTATGAAACCAGGCGATGGCCAAAGAATTCGCTGACCACGGAGTTCTTTTTAGGCCTATTTTCTAAAATGCAATCTGATTCCTTTGTGTCTTCTATTTTTGGTGGCATTACCAATACTTAAGTTAACGCCAAAAGCCATCTGCGGGATTTCCTGGTCAGAGCCAACCTTCCCTCAATAATTTTCAATTCCCATCAGGGGAAATCAAGACTGCGGTTGAGGCGGTTGGCAGGCAATGCCGAACGCCAAAGTCATGGTAAGGACGCGATAACAATGGCAACTGATTCGAGCGGCGAGCTGTTTCCGTTGCCAATCAGGTAAATATTGACGAACTTTGTTAACCAACCAATTCATGGAGGCCGTGGTTATGTTAGTGGTAATCAAAAAAGATTATGATGAAATGAGTAAGGAAGCTGCCAAAATGGTGGCTGACTTAATTCGACGCAAGCCCAACTGCGTAATCGGGTTTGCCACTGGTGGTACGCCATTGGGTTTGTATCGAGAACTGATCCGTATGCATAAAGAAGAAGGCCTGGATTTCTCGAAGGTCACGACATTTAATCTCGATGAATACGTTGGTCTGCCGCCAGAACATCCGCAAAGCTATCACTTTTTCATGTGGGAAAACCTGTTTAAGCATATTAATGTTGACCCGCGTTACGTCCACATTCCCCAGGGCATGGCGGTGAATATCGATGAATTTTGTGACTGGTATGAAAAGAGAATCGAAGAAGTGGGCGGTATCGATTTGCAGATCCTGGGAATTGGAGCCAACGGGCACATCGCCTTCAACGAGCCTGGCTCCTCATTGGGATCGCGAACTCGCATCAAAACGCTGCAAAAGGAAACTCGCTGGGATAACCAACGATTTTTTGAGAGCCATGAAGATGTCCCCAAATATGCCATCACCATGGGAGTTGGCACGATTATGGACGCCAGGATGCTATTGCTATTGGCCAGCGGCAAAGGCAAAGCAAATGCTATCAAAGCCACTGTGGAAGGCCCCATTACAGCGCTGTATCCGGCGACCATTGTTCAAATGCATCGCAAAGCGTTTATCATCTGTGATGAAGAAGCCGCTTCGCTGTTGTCCCGAGAATACTCCGGTTATCTGAGTTGAGGTCAGCGGTTAAAGGCTGATGGCATAGTGAAACTGGAAAATACTGCTTGCGACTCGCAGGTCCCACGGCATCCTTTGGTCCATTTGCAGCCACATCGGTGGGAAGCATGGTTGTTGAGGGCAGATTAAATTTCGCCCAGGCTGGTGTCCAGCTCTATACCGGTCTGATGCCTGGTTAGACGCTGGCTGTAGCCGCTGAGGACGAATTGGTGACATTTTTTTAGGAATGGAGAACCCCATGAAAGTAATCATTTTTGAAGACCAGAAATTCGACAATTTATATCCATTGACGTATTTACGGCCGGTATTCGAATTGAAATGCGGCCATACCAACCTGCGCCAAAAAATTGAGCGCCTGGTGGGAACGGCCGATTACTTTTATTTCATGCGAGAGTACCTGGCTCCGGTTTTTGCCAAAAAACTTGGCGCCGCAAAAGTCAATCAGATCGCTGCGTTGAAGAACGATGATTTGTTGCTTATCAACGGTCGGCTATTGGCGATGGACCTGAAGCTGACAGTGAGCGGCGCTGAAGAAATCGTTACTCAGGACGGGGATATCGTTTATGCCAGAATTACCAAAAGCTCGCTGGCTAAACTAACATACGACAGCCTGGCCGAGCTGCTGGCAATTATCCCCTCGGTGCTGCCGCCCAAAAATCAGGCGGCCACGTTGATTCAATTCCCCTGGAATCTCATTCAAAATAACGGCCGGGCAATAACGGATGACTTCAATCATCTCAGCGACCGCGGGATTCATGGTGAGCTTTCCCCCCAGGCGGCCATCGTGGGTGATAAGAACCTGGTGCACCTGGCGCCGGGCAGCGTGGTGCGGCCATTCGTAACGCTGGATACCACTCACGGGCCGATTATTCTGGACCGGGACGTATTGATTCATCCTTACACCCACATCGAAGGTCCCAATGCCATGGGCGAAAAGACCCAGGCCTTTGGTGGTAACATTCGGGAAGGTTCGACGATTGGTCCGGTCTGTCGGGTTCGCGGGGAAATCGAAGAGAGCATTATCCATGGCTATTCCAATAAACATCACGATGGATTTTTGGGGCACGCCTACGTGGGCGAATGGGTGAACTTAGGCGCCTTTACCACCAATAGCGATCTAAAGAATGATTATACCTCGGTCCAGATCTATTTAAAAGGCGAACTGGTGGATAGCAATGATCTCAAAGTGGGCTCGTTTATTGGCGATCATACCAAAACCAGTATTGGCACATTATTGACGACGGGCTGCGTGATTGGCGTCATGAGCAATGTGGTGAATGCCGGCGGCTTGATCCCCAAATTTGTTCCATCTTTCTGCTGGTTCATCAATAATCATGCAACCAAAGGTTTTGGATTTCAACACATGTTAACGACGGCCCGGCGATCGATGGAGCGGCGCAAGGTGCCGTTAACGCCCGAAGATGAGGCGCTCCTAAAAACCGTATTCGAGATGACCAAAGACGAAAGAAATTTCTGGATTAAAAAAGGTTCGCAAGCATAAACATCGCGGAGGCAATAATGACCGTAGCAGAGCGTGTGAAAAATGTCGTGGCTCGGCAATTGAAAGTCAAGTTAGAAGACATCCATGATTCATCGGACTTTGTGAAGGATCTGGGGGCGGATTCCATGGCCAGCATCGAATTGGTGGCTGCCTTCGAAGCCGAATTCGATATCGAGATGGACGAGGATGCCGCGCTGAGCGTGAAAACCGTGGGCAAAGCGGTTGAGTTTATTGAGAATGTATTGAAACAACAGCATGGCAGCTAAAGATGTAGCTCGATGATGTCTTTGTCCTGTAACAAATAATCTCGATTGATCCGTTGGCCATCAAATACATTTTTCCCCCAGACGCGAGCGAACTTCAGATTTTCGGCAAAGTCCTTATGCACGGCCTTTGCAAAATCCATCAACGAACTACCGAGGGGAAAGGTAAATGGCCGCCGGGTATCGGGGTCGTGGCCGGGGCGCTTGGAATAGACCCGAATAATTTGGAGCGCCTGAACGATCTTTTGTTTCAGTTTCGCCAGATTCGCTGAATTAGCTGCGGAAACAGTTGTCAACTCCAATTTGTCACCATATAATTCTTGCAGAATCTGAGCATTATCCAGGGCACCCGGGCAATCGATTTTATTGGCCACCAGCAAGGTCCGGATCTGACTCCAATGAACCGGATCCAATGCGTCCCCGGCAGCAACCAGGCCTTGGGGTTTTATTTTAAAACCATCCAGGATGGCCAGGGTGCTGTCCAATTGCTCCAGCAGGTCATCGCGGCTAACATCGGATACGAGCAGCATCAGATCCGCCACTCGAATGATGGAAGACATCCAGTTTTCAACGAAGGTCTCGGAAAGCGGGGGCATATCCACCAGTTGTATCTGGATATCTTCATATTCCATCATGGCCGGCTGGCAAGCGCGCGTGGTGAACGGATAGTCGGCAACCTCCAGCGCGGCGCCGGTCAGGCTGGAAACCAGGAGCGATTTGCCGACATTGGGTGGGCCGACGACCACCACCTGGCCGGCCCCTTCGCGTTCAACGCCATAACTGAACCGATGTCCTCCCCTGGATTTTTTGGTGTCGATTTCGTCTTTTAATTTGGCGATCTTGCGTTTGATGTCGGCCTGAAGTTTTTCTGTTCCTTTGTGTTTGGGAATATTGGCCAACATCTCTTTCAGGGCTTTGAGCTTTTCCCGATCGTCGCGAGCTTGTTTATAACGCTCTTCTGCGGCTAAGTATTGGGGCGTAAGATTAGCCGGCATGCTGCATTCTCCTTTCGGCTCTTAATGACATCTTTTGCCACAAGCAATCTTTCCGAGCTGCACTCCTTTTCAGTTTTCAGAACTGGAAAACCCTGCAATCTCTGATGGCCATTGATGCCATATATTATACATAAATTTTATTAAAATGTCAAGTGCAGATCTAATCGGCCTGCAGGCGTTTTCCAGCGACCAGGCGATTCATAGTCGGCGTTTCAGAGTGGACTACTCCAAGGCTGCAATCCATCCGGCCAATTGATGTCTCGATGTCAGTTCATTTCATTGCCTGAGTGGGCCGGGTACGTCCTTTAGCAACTGGTGAACCGAGTTGGAACGACTCGGCTCGGCGGAGAACTGCACTGCAGGCGACGGATCGAAGCGGAAGCTGGCGGCTATACTTCCGCTGCTGTCGCGGTAATTGCGACCGATGGGTTTGCTAATCCGGAAATTGGCCCATGCTTGATAAGAGCCGCGATTACAAAAAGGAAATGCCCGGACGCTGCTGCCGCTGCTGCTTAAAGATCTGTTGGCGCTGGTTATTTTCGCAGGTATTTTCCAGAGAGTGCTTCCGCAATTTGAGCATTAAGGAGAAAGCAATCGAGTGCTGGCTGGGTTGGCCGCAAGGGGTGAGGGATATAAAAAGTTGCTCGCCAGTTGGATTATTTTTTGATGGCCAAAAAAAAACTTGACTTATTCAATAAATTTCTGTAATTTTGCTGCAACGCAAATTAAAAAATTTGCGATCAATTGCGTTTCTGAACGGAGAAATGAGGGATCATCGCTTTTGGATAAACTAAGAAACATCGCGCCTTTTCCAAATTTGGTAGAGAATATTTATTATTTCTTATACCATTTGACAGTCACTTTTTATTGTGGGGAGATATGAGCTATGAAAAAAGGAATTACTTTCAATCATTATGCGCTTGCTGCGGTCGGTGCCGTGGCGTTTCTCCTCTGCATTTATGTGGGGATGATCGCCGCCCAAACTGCAACTGATCATCAACTCAAGGTGTCGGACAATCCATTATTAAGATTGGATGATGCAAAAAAAAATTGGCCGCCTATTCCACCGCCCCCGTTATCTCAGAATAAACCAACAATCACCAAATCCCCGTCTTTCGTTACCTACGAATACAATGTTGCCACCAAAATGGTGACTCGTTATAGCCTGAACCGGGCCGAGGTTCCTGTCGCCTCGTCAAATTTCAACACTGCGCAAAGCCGATCGTTCCCGTTGTCGCCACAAGAGGTGTCGGCCATCATCCCACCCGATGACCGCATCAAAATTTCACCAACCAATGAATTTCCCTGGCGCACGATCTGCAAACTGTACATCACCTTTCCTAACGGTAGCCATTTTGTGGCCAGCGGTGCGATTATCGGCCGTGACGATGGAGTGGGCTTCCATTGTTTGACCGCGGGGCACTGTGTTTATCGCCCGGAATTCGGTGGTTGGGCCGAAAAGGTGGAGGTTGTTCCCGCGCTGGACAATGATTACACGCCATTCTATAGCGCATGGTCGACGTTGATTCGTGCCGATTCTGGTTGGGTGGATCAGGCAATGCCAGAGCACGACTGGGCCTGCGTGACCCTGGATCGAAAGATCGGAAATTTCACCGGCTGGATGGACCGCTACACCACCGACGACCTGAATTGGTACAAGCGAGTTTTATTTGCCGCCGGTTATCCCACTGATGTAGATTTCGGCTTGAGCCTTTATTACAGCTCCGATAGTTGTCTTTTAGCTGACGAATATTTTCTCAACTACAATCTGGATGCCGTTGATGGGCAGGACGGCATGCCCATCTGGATTATGGAGAGAAATAGTCGCCGTATTGTTGGCATTCACATTGGCGATGATGGAAATGGTGTCAACC
This sequence comes from uncultured Cytophagia bacterium, assembly GCA_964647995.1. GTDB lineage: Bacteria > Zhuqueibacterota > Zhuqueibacteria > Thermofontimicrobiales > Thermofontimicrobiaceae > Thermofontimicrobium_A. Next base: position 42,911 of record CAZYNP010000035.1, on the reverse strand, counting down.
GCGGCGTGCGCCTGAATGCTCAAAATTTTCAACTGATTCATCGCTGGATTCATGATGATACCCCGCCCCCCATCGATCGGCCAGACCTGATCGATGATGGCCCGCGATGGGCTTCTTTCGCACCGGATACTGTGGTGCGTGGCTTTACCCCCTTCAAAATCACGCACGATGTCCGAAATATCGGTACAGAAAATTCAGGGATGTTTACGATCGTATATTATGCATCGCAGGATGCCATCATTGATGCGAGCTCGGATTTAGTGCTGGGCACCAGGTTGATGGAATCGATCCCTCCATTCAACTGGCGGCGTGCGCTGTGGAGCGGCACGTTCCCCGAAGCGATACCCGCAGGAAAATATTACCTTGGCTGGATCATCGATCCCAACAATGAAATCCAGGAATTTGGCGAAGATAACAACCAGGCCATCATCGTCTCCCGACAAATCGTTGCCATTGATCCCTATATCAAATTGAAACAGCCGGTCGGCGGCGAAGTGTTCACGATTGGCGAAAGCAACCTCATCGAATGGTTCACGGCCGGCGGGAGCGGTTTGATAACCATCGATGTCTCTTTCGATAATGGTGTTTCCTGGGAAAATCTGGTGACCAATATGCCCGATAGCGGCCGCTATCTCTGGAAAATTGCTGCCGCGCAAATTCCAGCATTTTCGTGCATGATTCGGGTGACGGATAGCGCCAAGAATTTAGTGGCGTGGTCCGCTGCCCCATTCATTGTCGAAACTCCACCAACCACACCGGGCGCACCCCAGGATGAAGGCGCATTTACCGGTAACCCCAGCGTCCGTTTCACCTGGACCGGCGCTACGGATGCCGAAACGGGCATTGCTGGCTATCATCTGCAGGTGGGCAGCGCTCCCAATTGGAATAATATCGCCGATACCTCCCTGACGGGTGAGTTAACCTGTCAGATAACCGGCGTTCATAACCAGAAGCTCTATGCGCGAGTTCAGGCCCGGAATGGCGTGGGGTTGTATGGGCCCTGGTCGGCAGCCAGCGATGGGATCTTGATCGATCTGACGGCGCCGGCCGCACCGGTTGCGCCGCAGGATCAAGGAGAATATAGCGGCACCGATTCCGTTTCATTCACCTGGCAGGCAGTCAATGATGACGAAAGCGGCGTTGTGGGCTACCACCTGCAGGTGGGCTCTGCCGTTGGACGAAGCGATCTGTTTGATGGTTGGGTGGGGCAGCAATTGAAATATATCATTCATAGCACACAAACCCAACAGCTATTTGCTCGAATTCGAGCCAAAAACGGTGCAAACCTGTTGAGCGACTGGTCGCCATGGAGCGATGGAATTATTGTCGACCTCACGCCGCCTTCAGCACCCGGCAAGCCCTACTCCGAAGCCGAGGTGGTTAATTTCTACGATATTCCTTTCTTCTGGGACGCAGCGACGGAAGATCTCAGCCTGGTTACTGACTATCACGTCAAAGTCGTTGACGTCAATCACGATAGCCAGGTGGTGTTTGACCAATGGATCGGCAATGTTCAGGAAACGCTGGTTCCCGGCAAAGATGGCCAGGCGCTGCTCTGCTGGGTGCAAGCGAAGAATCATGCGGGCTTGGTTGGTCCCTGGGCTAAAGCCGATAAGCCGGTTTTGGTGCAATTGACGCCCGCAGCTTTGGTTTTGATCGAGCATAGTCCGGCCTACGAATACGAAGGCTGGGAAAACGCTATCGATGATGATATTGTGGATTGGGATGGCACGGCAACAATTTACGCGTCTGCGAAGCCCCAGCCCTACGCCATTTTCGGTTTCCAGACCGGAGGCGTTGGCCGGATTGAAAAGGTCAAATTATTAACCGACACCAAGGTCGGATTACGGAATCGCTGGGTCACTCATTTTCGGGTATTGTATTCTGTAACCGGCATAGCCGAAGCCGATTTTCTGCCGCTTCTGGAGGCAGAAAAACACAGTGGCGACTGGGAACAGTACACCTTTCCGGAGCAGCTTGTCCGGTTCGTTAAGTTCGTGATTGACAAGCCAGATGCGGCCACCACTCAATACTGTCAGGTAGGTGAATTTCAGGTTTTCGGTCGGACAGAGTATGTCAAAACCGACAAGGCGGACATACGAATCAAAACGGGTACCCCTACCGATCCCGCGGAAACCTGGAGCAATATCATCGATGGCGATATTCAGGGCTGGGATGGCACCACCACCGCACTGACCACCACACCGCCGGCACATGTCATCTTTTATTTTGCCGATGAGTCCATCAAAAATATCACCAAAATCCGCATCCTGACCGATACCGGTGTTCGCTTCAAATCGCGCTGGCTGCGCAATTTCCATCTGGAGACCTCCACCACCGGAGTTCGCAGCGAAGACTTTTCCGTGGTCTTTCGCTCCTCCAAATTGGTGGGTGATTGGGAGAGCTTCTATTTCGACCCGGTACCGGCTAAATACATCAAACTGGTCTTAGACCGACCGGATGAGAGCGATGAAAATTACTGCCAGATCGGTGAGGTCGAAATTTTCACCGCCAGCACCCCTGGCTCGGGCAGTACGATGGCCCTGACGCCGATGACTGCCGGCTCGGAGAATGCCACCCTGGCCGCGCTGCCCCAGGATTTTTCGGTGGCGCAAAACTATCCGAATCCGTTCAATTCCGAAACCGCCATTCGCTATCAGTTGCCCACCGCCGTCCCGGTTTCAGTGACGATCTACAATCTCCGGGGACAGCAAATTCGGTCGCTGGTGGCGGAAATCCAGAACGCCGGATACCACGTCATCAACTGGAATGGTCGCGATGAACAAAACCAGCCGGTGCCCAGTGGTGTGTATCTCTATCAATTCAAAGCCGGAAATTTTGAAGTGACCCGGAAGATGGTGTTTCTGGAATGAGCGTAGCAGTTGATAATTCGAGTTTATGAATAAAAAAGCCTCCTGCAGTTTGATTGCGGGAGGCTTTTTCGTTGGCTTTACTTCTTTACCCCCAGAAGCACAGTTTCATTTCCCAGTCGAATTTCTTTTTGAAAAGCATCCGCTGCTACATCAGCAATAATATCCTTCGAGAGCGTTTCCGCCTTGATGTAATCCGAAAACCGCTGGACAGTGGCTTGAATCTCATTCGAGCCACTGCAATAGAGCCAAATGCGATCGTTCATTTCGAAATTGGCTTCCTTGCGCAACTCCTGGATGTGGCGAACGAGATCCCGGGCAAGCCCTTCGGACAGCAATTCCTCGGTGAGATGGGTATCCAGGCCCAGCAATAGGCCGTCGCTTTCGAGGATGACAAAATGATCCCGTGGTTTCATTTCAATCAAGATTTCCTGCGGCTCGATGGTAACGATCTTGCCATTCAGCCGCAGGTCCAGATTCAGGTTTGCTCGCACCCGCTTCACAATATCTGCCGGTGGCAGTGCTGCCAGCAATTGCTGAATTACCGGTAGGTCTTTGCCATATTTCGGTCCTAATTTTTTGAAATCAATTTTCAGCTCATATTCGACCAATCGGGTCGCGTCAGTAACCAAGGAAAGTTGCTTGACGTTCAGTTCCTCCTTAAGGTGCTGCTCGTATTTTTTCAGGGCCGAGACATTCAGGGCGAGCTGGGGCTTGATCACCATTTCTGCCAGCGGCTGGCGCACCTTGATGCGACTCTGATTGCGGAGCGCCCGCCCAGCCTGGATAATGCGAATAACCTGATCCACCTCCTGGACCAATTGGTCGTTGACAAAACGCTCATCGACCTCCGGAAAATTGCAATGATGCACCGATTCCGGAGCGGAAGGGTCATTCGAAGCTACCAGATTTTGATACATCGCCTCGGTAATGAATGGAACGACCGGTGCCAATAGCTTGATCAGCGTGACCAGAACCTGGTGCAACGTAAAGTAGGCTACTTGCTTTTCGGCGTCCTTCTCGCTTTTCCAGAAGCGGCGGCGATTGCGCCGCACATACCAGTTGGATAAGTCATCGATGAACTCCCCGGCCTGGTTCATGAAGGCCATGATGTTGAAATCCTCATAGCTTTTGTGCGCGGCCTGGATCAGAGTTTGCAATTTCGCCAGCACCCAGCGGTCAATTTCGGTAAGCTGTTCCATTGGTGCACTCAAGGTGGTGGGATTGATCTCATCCAGAATGGCATAGTTGGTCCAAAACGCATAGGTATTCCAGAGGGTCAATAGCTGTTTGCGGATTTCGCCGGCGGGACCGTAACCAAAATTGAGATTAGTAAATGGATTTTGGGCGGCAAACATCCAGCGCATGGTATCCACCCCCATTTTTTCGGCGGCGTCGTCAAACCAGATGGCGTTGCCTGAACTTTTGTGCATCTCTTCGCCCTGTTCATCGCGCACCAGCGCATGGCCCAGCACGGTTCGGAACGGTTCGCGATTTTCCATCACCGTGCTCATCGTCAAAATGGCATAGAACCAGTTGCGGAATTGTCCAGGAAAGCATTCGGTGATGAAGTCCGCCGGAAACCATTTTTCCCAATAGGAACGATCTTCCAGGTAGCGCAGCGTGGAATAGGGCACAATGCCGGCATCCAACCAGGGGTTACCGACATCGGGGATGCGTTGCACGGTAGCACCGCAGTTCGCGCAACGAATTTTCACCGCGTCGACCCACGGGCGATGGGGCGTGTGCCCGGCAAATTGCTCCCAGCCCTCGATGCTCCGGGCTTTGAGTTCCTCCGCAGAGCCCAGGACCTCGAAATGGCCGCAGTGCTGGCATTCATAAATCGGCAAGGCCAATCCCCAATAGCGCTTCTTCGAGATCATCCAATCGCTCATATTTTGTAGCCAATCCAGTTCCAGTTGCTCGCCATAATCCGGCAGCCACCGGCAGCGCCGGGCAATATCCATGATCTGATGTCGCAATTCATCCATCTTGATAAACCATTCGTCCACCAATCGAAACACCAGTTCCGAGCCGTGTCGCCAGCAAACTGGATAGCGATGGCTAATCGTCTCCCGGCGATAAAGAATGTTTTTGGCGGTCAAATTTTCGAGAATTGGTTGGGCCACGGCCGTGACATTCTGTCCGGCAAGCCAATCGAATCCGGGGCTGAAGTTGCCGAATTGATCCAATGGGGCAATAGCCGCAAGGCCAAATTGCCGGCCCAGCGCAAAGTCCTCTTTGCCGCAACCCGGCGCAATGTGAACGATACCGGTGCCTTCTTCGGCACTCACCTCATCCCACAGCACGATCGGATGACGAATGCCTTGTTGTGCCGGCAATTCTTCAAATGGTGCCTGATACTCCCAGCCGGCCAGTTCGCGGCCAGGCAGCTCGGCTTGGACCTCATACGGGCCGTTACCAGCCAGCACTGGCGCCAGGCGATCTTTGACCAGATAATAAATCTGGTTGCCTTGCTTTACTTTAACATAAATAAAATTTGGATGAACGGCTGCCGCCACATTGGCGGGCAATGTCCATGGGGTGGTCGTCCATACCAGGAGGCTCTCTTGCTCCCGACCTACCAGGGGAAATTTGAGATAAATGCTCGTATGCTTGATCTCCCGATACCCTTCGGTAGCGATCTCGTGTTGGGACATGGCGGCCCCGCAATCGATGCACCACGGCATCACGTCATGGCCTTTGTAAATCCAGCCCCGATCATAGCATTTTTTCAAGAAATGCCAGATGGTGTAATTGTTTGCCTCGGACATGGTATAATAGGAGTTTTCCCAATCCATCCAATATCCCAGTCGAATCGACTGCTGGGTTTGAATTTGAGCGTATTTTCGCACCCGTTCCTGGCATTTTTGCACGAAACGTTCGATGCCATAATTTTCGATATCGGTTTTGGATTTGAAACCCAGCTCTTTTTCCACTTCGACTTCGACCCATAAGCCCTGGCAATCGAAGCCGTTTTGATAGCGCAGATCATAGCCGCGCATGGCATGGTAGCGTTGATACAGGTCTTTGTAGGTTCGGCCCCAGGCGTGATGCACGCCCATGGGATTATTGGCAGTAATGGGACCGTCCAAAAAAGACCATCGTTGGCGGCCATTATTTTTGGCTCGTAACTTTTCAAAGGATCGATTCGTTTGCCAGAAGTCTAAGATTTCATGCTCGATGGCCACAAAATCGACCTGCGGATTCACTTTTTTTAGCATAGGATTACCCATTAATTTTCCATGTTAGACCGACCTGGAAGGAAAATAAAAAACCCACTGACCTTCGGTTACCTGGCAGTGGGTGAGAATTGCAAATGCTCCAACGGTTGGCATTGCCAATCAGGTGCCAATAGCCAGGCAACCGCAGCGTATGATGATATTGCGGACTCGAATCGAAATAGTACCATGATGTCGGATGACAGAATTCATGAATTTCCTCTGTACACGTTTGGTTTTGACTGCGCCTTAAAATAAGATTTCTAACTACAAAAGTCAAGCGTTAATTCAATGGTTAAATTTTTTTTATAAACGTACGAAGGTGATCATGAAACTGAATCGGCGATTGCAGGTATGGTAGAACTGCTGATCGAGTGGTGCTGGAAGATTTCTGGCTGCCGTCGGCCTGGTACTGCTGCTGGGATAGAGCAACGATTGCGCGACCGTGGGCAAGTTGGTTGGGATTATGATAGGCACGGGCAGCTTCCCTGGACGCTAAATATTTTTATGATCATGAATTTTTGCTTGACATTTTTGTCATAATTTCTTAAAATGAAACTTGGTGCTGCCGCATTGCGACACGATCATTTAGGAAGTTATGCCCTATGGCAATAAGCTAAGCAGGTAAATAACAATGGATAGGCGATGGACAAGGAGCAATTGAAAAAGCTGGCCGAAAATCCGAACTTTATCTCTGGCATCTATAACTACTGTGATCGCTGGTGTGAGCGTTGTTCGTTTACCAAACGCTGCTTGAACTACGCCATGGGCGAAGCCGAGGATTCGCCCGACTTCGACAGCGACGCTTTTTGGAAACAAATTGAATCTTCATTCCAGTTGGCAATGGAGCTGCTGGCGGAAGTGGCGGAGGAGCGCGGCATCGACCTGAGCAAGGTCGATGTCGAAGAAACCAGGGCCGAAGAGCAGCGCACGCGCGAGGCTGCCGAATCTCATGAGATTGCCCGCGCCGCGAAAGCCTATGGCAAGATGGTCAATGCCTGGCTCAAGAACAAACAGTCCATTTTCCAGGAGCGGAGCGATGATCTGGCCACAGAACTGGAAATTGGCCTGGGGCGGAAGAGGGTCCTGAAAGAAGCAAACAGCATCGTCGATACCATGCAAATTATCCGTTGGTATCAGCATCAAATCTACGTCAAAATCATGCGGGCGTTGATGGGAGCGGACCTGGAAGATTGGGAAGATAAGGTGCAGAACGACTCCAATGGCTCAGCCAAGGTCGCCCTGATCGGTATCGATCGGTCCATCGGGGCCTGGGCCAAACTGGTTGATCATTTCCCGGCGGAGTCCGATAGTATACTGGACATTCTGCTGCACCTGGATCGGCTGCGGAAGAAGACGGAAAATACTTTTCCCAACGCTCGGGCATTTCAGCGACCTGGTTTTGATACCATCAACGATTGATCATCCGATTATCCCATGACAGTGATAGCGGCGAACAGCGGAGGTTGTGATTGTTACGAAGACCGAAGGTTGGCCTGGCACTGGGTGGCGGTGGTGCGCGCGGACTGGCCCATATTGGCGTGTTGCGAGTTCTGGAGCAGGAAAAAATCCCCATTGACATCATTGCTGGCACCAGTGCCGGGGCGTTGATTGGGGCGATGTACAGCCAACGTCTGAACACCGATAGGGTGGAGCAGACGATCAGGCAATTCCTCAATAGCGAGGATTATCGTCGGTTGCGGATTCAGCACGCCATCAAGCGGAAAGAGGACGAGAATTTCTTTTCCCAGGTAGTCACTTCTTTGAAAGAGCGGCTGATTATCAATTTGGCCTACAGTCGCATTTCGCTCGTTAAAAATCGACGTTTGATTTATGCTTTAAACATATTACTTCATGACGGCCGGATCGAAGATGCAGCTATTCCGCTGGGAATTGTTGCTTCGGATCTGGTAAGCAGTCGGGAAGTGGTGCTTACCTCCGGTAGTGTGATTCGAGCGGTAGCCGCCAGCGTGTCTTTGCCCGGTTTTCTGCCTCCGATGGGCGCTGGCGATTGGCTACTGGTCGACGGGGGCATCACCCAACCGCTGCCAGTTCATGCTGCCGTTGGCTTGGGCGCCGATGTGGTCATTGCCGTGGATGTGTCGTTTCAGTCCGAGCCACAATCCCATTTCAAAAATATTTTCCAAATCATGAACCGAACGCACCACATGACCGCCGAATGCCTGAACCAATTATTGGCAGAAAAAGCGGACATCTTGATTCGGCCAGAGGTGGGGCGTTTTCATTGGTCAGCCTTTGAGGCTATCGATGCCATCATCCTGCAAGGCGAAATAGCAGCCAGAGCTGCTCTGCCAATGATTAAAAGGCGATTGTCGCGGATCCGTTTTATCACCCGAACCCTCTTCGCAAAGAAGAATTAATGGACCTGATCTTAACGATAGCAATCATCTATCTTACCAGCGGCGTGCTGCTGGTGCTCATCGGATTTCTCATTTTTCGCGAAAATCCGAGCCATCAAATCCATCGGGCGACCGCGGTAATGGTGCTATTGGCTGCCCTGGCGCCAATTATGGGCGCTTTTGGAATTTTGCTCCAGCGTTTGGACGTGGCGGCTGGTCTGGATCTGGAGCTATTCAAACGAATATTTTTGGTCTGGGAATTTTTCTTTCCTCAGTTGCTGTACTTTTCGCTGATTTTCCCGCGGCGCTGGGCGTTTTTAGATGACTATCCGCGTGCGGTCTATTTTCTCTACCTGCCTCATTTTTTTCATTTCATCGTCGTGTTGATCTTCCGCAGTCCAGAGTCGTTGACCTCGTTCGCCAATCTGATAACCGGATCGGATCTCTATTCCTTGCTCCAGCCGTTTATGATCGTTATCAATATTTTGTTAAGCGCACTTAGCATCTTTTATGAGTTTCATGTCAATTTTTTTGCGCTCATCAACTTGATCTATGTGATCGTCGCCATCGTGATCATGCATCGCGGCTATCAAAACCTGTCCAGCCCTCGTTCCAAGCGACAGGTGGCACTGGTGCTGTGGGGCATTCGTGTCAGCGTCGGTTGTTATGCCATTGCTTTTTTGCTGCCAAAGTTGTTTCCGCTGCATACTTCCGACTTAGCGAGCCATTTTCTGACCATCTTCGCCCTGCTGGTCGGCGCCTGTTCCATTGCCTGGGCAATAATCAAATATCAATTCCTCGACATCAGCCAGAGCATCAGTCAGGGGTTCCTCTTTTCTATTTGCACCGGCCTGGTGATCGGTATTTATCTGGTTGCCTATGAGCAGGCCAAAGGTCTTTTTGCGCGAGTGATCGGTTTACAACTGCCATTGATTGAGGTCATTTTCATTGTCTTTGCCATCCTCTTGCTGCAGCCGTTGCTGTCTGGCATCAATAGATTTCTGAACCAGGTATTTGGTCGTGACAAAACCGACTATCAACACGTATTGCAAACCCTCAGTCATGATATCCTTACCACGATGGATCTGGCAAGTCTGCGAGAGAAGATTAGCGCCACCCTGAACAATAGCCTGCGGCTGGAAAATGTTCATTTGATCATCGAAAACAAAGCGGGTGATTTTGAAGTTTGCTGCGAAGGCAGCAACCCGCCGCTCCCGATATGCTTTGATCATCGAGGCGCGGTGGTGAATTTGTTGCGGCAACTGAATCGACCGGCAGGCTATGATGAGATCATCAGCCAGTTGCCGCCTTCACCGGAAACAGAAATGCTAAATCAGTTGAACTGCTATTTGATGATGCCGCTCATCCATCGTGGCCATTTGAATGGCATCCTCTGTTTGGGCGACAAGCACACCCGAACCTCACTGTCCTCCGAGGATGCGGCGCTTTTGAATGTGCTATCCAGTCAGATTTCCATTGCCATTGAGAATATCGTGCTGTATCAGGAAAAATTGGAAAAACAGCAGATCGAGAAAGAGATTTCACTGGCCCGTGAAATTCAGAAGATGCTATTGCCCGATCATATTCCCCAGGGCAAGGGGTATGAAATTTCGGCGTTGAACATTCCCTCAACCGAGGTGGGCGGAGATTATTACGATTTCATTCAGCTTGATGAGCGCCACGTGGGCATTGCCATTGGCGATATCTCCGGCAAAGGCATTCCCGGCGCTATTTTGATGTCCAACCTTCAGGCAACGCTGCGCTCGGCCGCCTGGCAGAGCCTGGATTCGGCAACCGTGATGAAAATTATCAATCATCAAATTTCGCGCACCACGTCGCCAGAGAAATTTGCCACGTTTTTTTACGGTGTTCTGGATACCGAGCTGCGGCAATTTACCTATACCAACGCCGGCCACAATTATCCGATCTATAAAAAGCAGTCTGGCCAATTTTGCTATCTAACGGAAGGGGGGCTGATTATCGGCGTCAGGTCGGAATTTGAATATCGCCAAACCTGCTTGCCACTCGAATCGGGCGATTGGCTCGTATTCTACACCGATGGCATCACCGAGGCCATGAATCCGGCTGGCGACCCATTTGGTGAAAACCAGTTGCTGGACATCATTTTGACTCATGTGTATCAAACCGCTGAGGAGTTGCGCAACACGATCTATGAAAAATTAGTCGCTTTCACTCAGAGTCAGAGTCAATATGACGATGTGACCTTGATTGTCTTGCAGATTTTATAAGCTGCCATCGCAGCTCGAAAATAGCTTCACCGCATCACTGCAGCGGCCAAACAGCCCACTGCACCTGCCAGGAAAAATAGAACATCCGTCGGATCGAGCGGAAGACGCGCGTTGAGCGGGGTGGCCGCAGCGCTAACCATGGCTTGGACACAGGTGGCTGATTGGCAATGAAACCGTCGCTCTGCTGCAATTGGCTGACCAGGCGGCATCTGTTGGGGGCCAGCCAGTGAATTCATGGTTTGTGTTATTTTTAAATATGCATGATGAAGGGTAGAATAATCAAACCGACCCCGATGACAATGAAGGCCAGGCCGGCCTGGGAAGTTTTTTCGCCAGGAAACAAGCTCGCCAAAAATTTTAGCACCTCCAGCACAAAATCGAGAACAACCTTCAAATTGCTGTCAGTACCTGTGGTTTTGGCTTTGGCCGATTGGCGGGAGAGAGTGCCATGCAGGATCAGTCCGGCGCCCGTGAGAACGAACAGAACTCCGATGACGAATAAAATGATACCGTATACGCTCATTTTTTGCCCTCCTGGGAATGTAATTAAAAGATCAAGAGAATGTTGATGAATGTCCCAATGATGAGAAAGCAGTGGTCGTGATGCATCGCTGACTAAATTAATCAAAAATTATTTGAAAAGCAAGAACTGATTTTGCAGTGAACAACTATTTACCCACCAGGCCCGGCTGGGTTCTGGATAGCAGTAAAAAAGCGACCAGCGCCACGATGCATCCAGTCACGAGGGAGGTGAGCATCATGAATGGGGCCAGGTAATAGATTTCGGCCCGGTGAACCAGGATCATTTGCACCAGGAAAAGCTGGGTCAAATTGTGCACCAGCGCGCCCAGGATACTGATGCCAAAGATGCTAAAAATGTGGGAGAGGTAGCGCCGGGCCAGGCCCATCACCAGCGTTGCGCTGAGGCCGCCACCGAGCGCCAGAACAAAAGCCGGATTCAGCAGAGTGCCCAGGAGCAGTGATCCAATCAATACCCGCAGCAACACCACGATGACGGCGCTGCGATTGTCAAGCAGATACATGGCCAGTAGCGTGGCCACATGCGCCAATCCTGGCTTCAGCCACGGGAGGGGACGGGGAATGAATGATTCGAACATAAATAGAATCAACCCCAGGGCGACCAATAGCGACAGCCGGGCTAACCGGGAGTTGTTGACCCGATGCCGCTGATTATTCGGTAATGACATCAAGGGATGGCCTTTGCGCTCCTTCTATTTTGACCACAACTTGATTGGGTACGCAGACTATCATTTCGCCTGCGTGTCGAATTTTGCCGGTCTTGACACAAATTTGATCCGGGCAATCGGAGTAAGTAACCTGAACCGTGCCCGCATCGATCCGAACGATGGTTTTCCCCCGAGGACCATTCACCGTAATTTCCTGACGTTGCCATAAATTGCACTGCTGGCGCAGGCTGCCGGCCACTTCAATGCGGACCGATTGGCCGGCCTTTTTAGTGGCTGCGATCGAGATGAGGCTGAAAATGGCCATGGCGATGATTGCAATGACCAGGATGACATCGCCGACAGTGATCATTTTGCGCAGCGAGGAACGAGCCGCGATGGGTGCTGGTGACTGCATTTGGTCTGATTGGTAAAGGTAATCATGAAAATTTAAATGGCCAGCCGGGACTGGATCGTTCGCTGAGCCGGCTGCTGGATCCCCGCTGGCACCGGGTGCTGGCAAATATAGTCAATCGGTTTTAAAAAATCAAGCAAATACTTTGAACCTCTTCAAAGTTGCTGGCAGGATTATTGATGATTAACACGCTAATTTTTGCCCCAGCAGAGGGAAATGGTCGCTGCAAGCCAGAATTAATCCTGCTGAGAGTGATGTTATTGTTCATAGCTATCCCTCTTGTGCAATGCAGGATTTGTCATTGGGACTTTGGGACAGCAAAATACAACCAGAAGCTAATAAGGTTAAATCGTAAGTGGTTTCAATTGGTTACTAAGTATACCATTTCATAATTTCTGGTAGAGTTATTAAAAGGGTTACAGCTTAATCCCATTCTGCTGAAATATTCAAAGCGAGAAGCAATTAAATTCGTTGGACACGACTTTATGTCAATTATCAAAGTTCGATTTAATGGATCAAATCCATTAGACCTTATTAGCCTTAGTAGTCTATGATGACCCCCCGATACTCAACCTTATTAGTTTATTTTTCGTGTGATTAATATCCCTGATAAGGTAATAAGGTTCGTGAGTTCCTGGTCGGGCTTGTTGCTAAGGTTAATAAGGTTCATTAACAGCCAGGTGAATGGATCAAATCCTATCGACCCTGTTGACCCTGGTACAGCCTTTTATAATTTCTTGCTGGATTATTTAGGGATCAACCCGCTAATTGCATCCTGTTGAATGGAAATAGTCAAAGCCAGCAGGAATTGATCCTGCTAAGCGGGATGTTATTTTTAATAGTCGGACGTTTTCAAACCCTAAACGGATTTTTGAAATCAAGCACTAAGGTTAATCAGGTTTCCTAAACTGGTCTCGTATGTCCGGCTGACTAAAACCTTAGTAACCTATCAAAATCCGGTATCGCAGGAACCTTATTGCTTTATTGAAAGGCGCTCCTGTCCAAAACATGATTGCTAATCGAGCATTTGGGACTGCAAAATACAATCCGCCAATTGGCCATTGCCGTCAACCTTAGATGATCCTGGCCACAAGGCACAACTACACGAAGCTGCCGCGATCAATTATTTTATGAAACGAAGCTGTGGCAAAAAAATTCGATGACAAGGGAGTGCCTTTTAGGCCTATTTCGTAAAATGCAATCTGATTTCTTTGTGTCTTCGAGTATTTATGGCAGTACCAATAATTGATTTGATTCTAAAGGCCAACTGGCAGAGAGGTGGAAATAGAACCTCATTTTGATGAACCAATAAATCTATTTTCATGGCCGATTTTCCAGGGAGCAAATTTACCAATTTAAATTATTTTGGACAGCAGTGAATAGGCGTAGCTTTCAGAAACCTACCAGGATTGTTGAAAGGAGGCGCTTTGTCACTAACAAGTCAAAAATGCCTCAGTACATTTTCAGGTATAAGGCCACCTGCAACGAGCCCTGAAGTGTAGTTAGCTGTTGACATTATGGTAAAATTGATGTATATTCTTTGCGCAAAATTCCACTGGCTTCTAAATTTTCCAATTCACACAATTGCAGGAGAAAAGATGAAAGATTGCCGAACCTATGATTTGCCCCCGATTCTATCAGTTGTTGCCGTGCTGGGATTGTTGATTGTCATGATGCTGACTGCGTCCTGTAAGCAGCGAGCCCCGGTTGTGTCTGCCGCAAAAGCCAATGTCGAATGGCTCAAACCGAATGCGGTCATCGCCAGGTTGACCCAAAAATTTGGTGCCTCGCAAAGCGAACGCATTCAGCAGGGAGTAATGCAAGTTGCCGAGCGCTGGACCAATGAGGATGGTTCGGCGGAGGAATTTGCTCAATTCTGCGAGGAGCAATTTTTGGCCGACCCACAGCTTCTGGCGCAGACATTCGATCGATTTGAAAAGAATCTGGAACAGGTGTATGGCCTGAACCTGGAACTGCAACGAACGATTCGCGAACCGTTGGATCTGGATTTGGGGCCGATACTGCCCATCGATCTGGCGTTTGGCAACTTTGATCCCTTCGCCCACCTGGATGATGATTTTTTCAAAACCAAAATCGCCTTTGTGGCGTTACTAAATTTTCCACTGTATACTCTGGATCAGCGACTGGCACTTGGCCCCGGCTGGACGCGTGAGCAATGGGCTCAGGCCAGGCTGGCGCAACGATTCGCCACCCGTGTTCCGGCCAGCGTGCGACAAGCGATCACGCAGGCCTATATGGCAGCGGACAACTACATTAGCAGCTACAACATTTTTATGCACCAATTGGTCACTGCCGATGGCGAACGGCTGTTTCCTGATGGCTTGAAGCTGATCAGCCATTGGGGACTCCGGGATGAATTGAAGGCGCAATATGCCAATCCCGACGGCCTGCGCCGGCAAAAAATGATCCAGCAGGTGATGGAACGTATTATCCGCCAGGACATTCCCCAGGTGGTAATCGATAATGCAAAGGTGGATTGGGATCCTGTGAACAATACGGTAAAGACGGCCAGCAGTGATCAATCACCGGCCAACAGTGAGGCAGAGCCCAATCGCCGCTATCAACATCTGTTAGCTGTATTTCAAGCCGAGCGGCTGGCGGATCCGTATTATCCCCATTTGAAAACCTTCATTGATCGCAGATTCCAGGAGGGTCGTGAGATTCCGGAGTCAGAGTTCGAGGCGCTATTGATTTCGATACTTGCCTCGCCGGTGGCCAAAGCCGTAGCAGGTGTCATCGAGCAGCGACTGGGCCGAGCGCTGGAACCGTTTGATATTTGGTACAATGGCTTCAAGCCCCGAGGAACTTACGACGAGTCATTTTTAGACCATATTGTGTTGCAGCGCTATCCTGATGTGACTGCATTCCAGAAAGATTTGCCGTCCATTTTGAAAAACCTGGATTTTTCGCCGGATAAGGCCGCGTTTCTGGCCAGCAAGATCGTCGTGGACCCGGCTCGGGGTTCTGGTCATGCGGCTGGCGCGTCGCGTCGTGCCGACAATGCTCACCTGCGCACCCGCATTTCAGAAAAAGGGATGAATTACAAGGGCTTCAACATCGCCATCCATGAGTTGGGACACAATGTGGAACAGGTCTTCTCGCTGAATCAAATCGACCATACGTTATTGCAGGGTGTGCCCAATACCGCGTTCACCGAAGCGTTTGCGTTTGTGTTTCAATCCCGGGATCTGTCACTATTGGGGCTAAAAAAAGATGACCCAATGGCCGACCATTGGCGGGCACTGGATACGTTCTGGTCTACCTTTGAAATTGCCGGCGTTGGTCTGGTGGACATGTATACCTGGCGCTGGATGTATGAGCATCCGTCCGCTACGCCGGCGCAACTGAATGATGCAATGCAGGCCATTGCCCGCGATGTCTGGAATAAATATTATGCACCGGTACTGGGCCAAAGCGACCAAATTCTGCTGGCCATCTATTCCCATATCATCGATGCTGGATTGTATGTGCCCGACTATCCCCTGGGACATATTATTTCGTTTCAAATCGAGCAATATTTGAAAGACAAAAAACTGGGGCCGGAGATGGAGCGCATGTGCACACTGGGTGCCATTACCCCTGAGGCCTGGATGAAAGCCGCCGTGGGCGCACCAATTTCCACCGCACCCTTACTCCAGGCAGCCGAGTTGGCTCTGGAACAAGTGACCGAGAAGTAACCAAGGCACGGGCAGGGGCACGTTCAAACAAAGAAGTGCTCGGTGCCCGGTACGATCCCCATCAGAATCAAGCCTGATGGAAGCCGATGTCCAGACAAAGGTTCAACCGGACGTCTGCTGAATTGATTTTCCGCCGCAATGGTCGCCGGCCGGTAGCGGTCCCTTCTGCGGGCAAATCCTTTGGGATCAGTTCCAACCGGCCGGCCCATCAACTTTTGCGCCAGGTTATTTCTTCGTTCCTGGCCTTAGAATTTTCTGGTTGATTTTATGTTCCTAAATGGTTATATTGAAGTCGCCATGGAGGAACGCAGGAAGCAGGGACAGTTAGCAGGCGAAAACGGTTTTGGGACCTATCGGGAGCGATGTCCAGTTATGCTGAATTTGAAAATTGCCGGAAGTTGTTTTTATTGGCAGGGGTTTTGTTTTAGTTCTTGCTGGCTATTCCTATCAATCTCATTGATCAAATGACTGAATCGAATCTATATCAGAGCGGAGGAATGTTATGGCTGGTTTCGAAGGCATCCGATGGGCTGATACTCAGATGCGCTATATTCTCAAAGATAAATCTTTTGACACGATGGGCTCGGATGGCAAAGTTTTTGCGGTTTCACGGTCGATTCATTATGGTTTATTTTTAGCGTTCGAGGGCATTCGCTTTTTCTGCAAAAAGAACGAGCGGGGGAAGTTCGAACTGATCTTTTTGAATTGGGACAAAAATCTGACGCGTTTCCAAAAGGGCATTGCGTTCAACTTGAGCGAGCGACAGCAATCGTTGGTGCCCACCCTGGACGAATTGGTGGAGTTGTTTTTGCGCTATTTTCGCCAGCCGACAATGTCGGCATTTTTGGAGGAAATGGTCCAGTTAAATGCCCAGGGCTATTTGCGGCCGTTCACCATCGATGAGGAGCAATCGATCGGCGTGACGTTTCCCGGCAATCCCTCAATTCGAGCAGTTGTCTGCCGTTACGATCGCTATCTCGGCGAGCCGTTCAGCGGCGTGGTGGTGCCCAACATGGTGCGTGCGTGCAGCGTGAACGGCACCGGTTGCTTGAAATTGGGCATTAATTATTTGATGAGTGTCAAAGCGGTGGATGCGGCGAAGAAGATTATGCCGGAAGCCGGTTCGGCGCTTTTTCTCGATGACCATCCCCATGAGCCGATCGAAACGCGCAAGATCACCGAGTGGGATTCATCTTGTTGCTTGTTTGCGTTGCGTGATGGGACTGTAATCAAAATCCCGGAAAGCAATTTGATCCTGCCGTCGGTGACCATTGTTGGTATCTGTGCCATTCTACAACAGATGGGCGTGACGGTCATCGAGCGAGATATGACCTATGGGGAATTGATCGATCGGACGAAACGCAATGAAGTCATTGCGATCTGCAGCGTGGGTACCGCAGGCATTCTCAATCGGGCCCAAAAACTGCTGCTGATCGATGCCGCTGGCAAGATTATTGCCACCCAGAACGCGGACGAGACGCATCCCCTGTACAAAACATTGGGCGCTGCGAAAACCTACTACTGGGATATTTACCAGGAAAAGGTGCCGGTGCCCGCAAATTTAAAACTCGAAAAATATGTGTTGTAATCAAGGCCGTGAGTTTCCAATTGGCTGGCGGAAAATGGGACACCCCTCGAATTTTCGGCTCCCACGTGGGTGATTCCCCCGTACCACGGCCGTCGACATTTTTTTGTAATAAGAGCGACCGACAACAACCGATTTTCGCCCAAGCTGTCCTCCTTCCCGGTCAAGGCGGTGCGGAATTTTGAATTTTGACAATTAACTGAAGTTATCCATCGATAGGTATATAGGAGACAATCAATGAACAAACGGGCTGCTATTCTGACATTATTGAATGTGACCGCCATGGCGGATGGCAAAGTTACCCCAGAAGAGCGACAGTTGATCTATGATGTACTACAAAATGAACTTGATTGTACCGAGGAAGAAGTTACCCGGGGACTGGAAGAAAACACCCGACTGCTCCAGGAAAATACCACCCGAATGGTGAAAGAAGCCGTGTTGGTCTTGCGGAACGAATGCACCGTGAATGAAATGAGGAAAATTATCAAGTTGGTCAAAGACATGACCATGGCCGACAATGAACTGGATCGACGGGAAATATTAATTGTCGAACTTTTAACTCAACTAACTACCTAAAAATCGGTACAGCCTCGGTAGCAGCATTAGGCAATGGCTCAATAGCAGATGGCAATTGGCCGATTGGCAACTAAGGATCAGGTCGAAAATATGGGCAACAGTTTTGGTAAGTTGTTTCGCATCACCACGTGGGGCGAGTCTCACGGCAATAGCATTGGGGTGGTCATTGATGGCTGCCCGCCAGGCGTCACCATCGACCTGGATTTTATTCAACAGGAAATGAATCGACGGCGGCCAGGGCAGAGCAAAATCTCTACGCCCCGCAACGAGCGGGATCGAGTCCATCTGCGCTCCGGCGTGATCGACGGGTTGTCTACGGGTATGCCGATTGCTCTGGAAATATTCAATGAAGATGTCGATAGTTCATCTTACGAGGCGATCAAGGATAAATGGCGACCTGGACATGCCGATTTTACCTATGACATGAAATATGGGCTACGCGATTATCGCGGGTCGGGTCGAGCTTCCGGGCGCGAAACCGCCGCGCGCGTGGCTGCCGGTGCTGTGGCCAAGTTGGTGTTGAGACGATTCCCCATCGATATCTACGCCTTTACCCGAGCGATCGGTTCAGTATGGGCGCAGGCCATCGATCGGTCTGAGATCGAGCGCAATGCTGTTCGCTCACCCGACGCCGCTGCCGCAACCAACATGATCGCATTGATCGATAAAATCAAAGAGCAACAGGATTCGATTGGTGGAATTGTGGAACTGCGCATCCTTGGGTTGCCGGCCGGGCTCGGTGAGCCGGTGTTCGACAAATTTCAAGCGGTGATGGCCCACGCCATGTTTAGCCTGGGCGCGATCAAAGGCTTAGAAATCGGCGATGGCTTTGCCGTCGCCCAATCTACCGGCAGCCAGAATAATGATATTTTTATCCGCCGGGAAGGAAAAGTCACGACGCCCACCAATCATAGTGGCGGCGTTCTGGGCGGCATCACCTCCGGCAATGAATTCATCTTGCGGGCCGCAGTGAAGCCTCCCGCTTCCATCGGCATCGAGCAAGCGACCATCGATAAAGCCGGCAACCCGACGACCATCAAAGTCGAAGGACGGCACGATCCAACCATTGTTCCTCGCCTTGTACCGGTGATCGAAGCCATGGCAGCGATCGTCGTGGTCGATTTTATGCTGCAGCAAGAAAGCCTGCGAGCGTTTCATTAGCGCTCTGCAGGCAGGACCATTGGTCGACCAGCGCTTGGCTTCCTGCGGTGTTGCAATGGGGGCAAAGTGACGGCGAGGGTTATTTACGATTGGCTTCGAATGAAAGACCTCATCGGGAACCAAGCGAACAACCTTCGCCAGGATTGGCAGGAATCAACCGGGGGCTCCCGGTGGTTGGCTATTGGGCGGAATCATCTCCTGTCTTATGCCTGGACTGATTATAGAACTGGGGCAGCAGAGATATTTTTTAAACTTGCCTGGGGGGATTGCTAATGAAATGTTTCAACGCACTCCTGTCCAAAACAGAATTTCTCGCTGGGCATTGGGGACAGCAGCATACAATCAGAAGCGAATAAGCTTAAATCGTTCGTGGCTTCGGTTGGTTGCTAAGTACACCATTTCATATTTTCTTGTAGAGTTATTAAAAGCTTTACAGCTTAATCCCATTCGGCTGAAATATTCAAAGCGAGAAGGAATTAAATTCACCATTACCAAAGTTCGGTTTAATGGACCAACTCCATTAGACCTTATTAACCTTAGTAGCATAAGATGATCCACCGATGCTAAACCTTGTTAGCTAATTTTCTTTTAAGGAATATTCCTGAGAAGGTAAGAAGGTTCGGGCGGTACTGGGTCGATCTGGTCACTAAGATATCAAATCGGAGAGAGGAATTTCTATGAATCGTTCTGGTTTTTTTCCGGCTCGTCTAGGCCAGATGCTGGCCCGCAGGCGAAGGATGCTTATCATTGGTCTCGTGTTATATCAAAGCGTATGGGCTCAGAATGTGCTAACTTCCAGATTAGCCAACGACGACTGGGTTGATGGTCGGCCGGATGGCTGCACCAGCATCACCGTTGGCAAAAATGCCTCCGCTGCTGGCTGGGTTACCACTTCTCACACCTGTGATAGCCACCGAGGCCGTTCCAGCGTGGAGATGATGCCGCCCAAAACCTACCCCAAAGGAAGCCTGGTGACCCTGGTAAAACGAACCAATGATGATTCGTTGGTCATGCCCGCCTACAAGTATGTCCCAACCGGTGAAATTCCCCAGGTAGAAAGAACGTATGGTTACATCAATACTGCGTATCCCTGCATGAATGATCAGCAGTTGGCGATTGGCGAGTCTACCTTTGGCGGTCGGGAGACGCTGAAATCCGACCAGGGATTGATCGATTGCCAGCAATTGGTGCGACTGATGATCGAACGCTGTCGTACGGCACGAGAGGCGATCCGGTTAGCCGGTGAGTTAACCAAAAAGTATGGCTATAATGATGCCGGCGAATGCCTTACCATTGCCGACCCGAACGAGGTCTGGCATCTGGAGATTGTTGGCCCGGGCAAAGGCAAAGTTGGTGCCATCTGGGTGGCGCAGCGGGTGCCCGATGATCATGTCTCGGTGAACGCCAATGCCAGTCGCATTCGGCAGATCGATCTGAAACAGCCGGATTATTTCATGGCGTCGGATAATATTTTTGCCGTGGCGCAGGATAGCGGCTGGTGGCAGCCACGCCAGGGCCCGTTTGAATTTTGCTATGCGTACGATCCAGCGGGTCGAACCTCGCTGGCAGCCCGGCGTCGCGAATGGCGGGTACTTGATCTGCTCGCGCCCTCGCTTAAATTGCATCCGGAATCTGAAAATTATCCCTTTTCGGTCAAGCCCGATACCCTGGTGACGATGGCGAAATTGGTGTCGATTTTTCAAGATTATTATGAAGGCACGGATTACAATTTCGTCAAGAACATCACGGCCACCGATGCCCAGGGGAAGACCGTTTTGTCGCCATTGGCTAATCCGTTTATGCCCTACGATATGAATTTGATTTTTAAAATCAACGGCGGCTGGGGCTGGCGTGGGGAACGCACGATTGCCCGCTGGTACACGATGTATGCCACCATCACGCAATCCCGTGACAACTTGCCCAACGAAATTGGCGGGGTGGTCTGGCTGGCGTTTGATAATGTTGCGACCTCGATTTATGTGCCACTGTATTGTGGTAATCTGGACCTGCCGCCATCCTTTAAAATCGATGGCCGGGTGAATGGTTTTCGTCGAGATTGTGCCTGGTGGGCGTTCAATAGCACCAGTATGCTGGCGGCGCAGCGCTGGGGAGATATGCGCAAAGATGTGGCCGCGGTCTGGCAGCCACTGCAGGCAGAGCTCTTTGCCAGTCAAGCCGCAATCGAAGCGCAAGCGCTGACGCTGTACCGACAGGATCGTCAGAAGGCCAGAGAATTTTTGACCGAATACAGCCGAAGCTGGGGCGAACGTGTGGTCCAGGCAGCCTGGCAATTGCAGGAGAAGCTCTGGACGAAATATGATGAGCAGTTTTAAACTTTCAGGGTCATCTTTTTTTAGAGCGCTACAAAATCGGCAACAAGGTCATTTCGATCTCGCCGTCGGTGGCGAAAAATTCGGTTCTCAGCAATAGATCCCTAACGCCGCCGACCGCTAACTGGCTGTTGGTTTTAATTGAAATCTGAAATTCTAAACCGGAAATGATTATCTTTAATTGCCCCACGAAACACGGGAAGATACAATAAAATCACTTTTTATTTTTAGCATTTCGTTTCATTCCCTGCATTTCGTGGGCCAAGAGTGATCATTTGCCATCGTCATAGTTCACTTTAGAAATTTATTTTAAGTATTTTGGGCGTCACTAACACTCAAAGGCACCAAGAAATTAGATGAAATTTCGAAAATAGGCTTGGTACCAGATACTTCGGTAGTTGGTTACTCTGTGGCTAATATAACCTCAGGTTGACGCCTGTGGGCAACTGGCGCGCGGATTTATTGGTCATGACGGCAAATTTGGTTTTTGGCAAAACGCAACATCTATGTTCATCTGATTCGATGATAATGACCGCTGCGAGGGCTCGATGTCTCGCAGTGGTTTCATTCGGCAGAAGAGTTTTCACTTTGGAGTTGAAAGGCAGCTCACTTATTATGTAAGGAGAATAGCGATGCGAACTAAAACAATGTTTGTGGTTCTGATCATGGCATTGGTTGTTATCCATCCAGTCCTGGCTCAGGATCAGCAGATCATTATTCCGAAACCGGTTGCCGGTGCGCCATTTGTCGTTGACGATGCCGACGATCTTTTTGGCAAGGCCTGGCGGTTCTACCGTGATGGCTATGCTGTCTGGGCCGCCGATAGCTTGCGCAAGCTCATCGATCGCGCCGGTTTTGAGATGAAAAAAAATCACTATTATGTGGTGGTGGCCAATTTTAACCCCGCCGAAACGGTCATCGGCATGTTTCATGGAAATGAGCCTTTTCTCTCAACCCGACTGTATGGCTTGCAATCGGATTCGCTGTTTTATATTTTCATCTCGCGGCACGATACGGCCCGACACTATCTCTCGACAGTGATCACCCAAAAAGGCTCTTACTTTGAGGAAAACCTGCTCAATTTTATTTTGCTATTTCCTATTGTCACGGGTGCCAGTGCCCAGGTCACCGGCGAAAATCTGACTTACCTGGATATTCGTAAATTTGAAATTCCGAAGAAATTCCAGAAATACTCGGATATCTCCATCATTGTGAAAAAAGATTTTTACGATGATCGTTTTCTGGCGCGGGTGCAGCTCGATAATTCAGCGCTGGAAAAATGGAGCTATGGCATCGCCACTGGCATTACTTCGGTGAATGATGTCGATTTCATTATTGACGGTGGGATTATCCGGGTGCGGCCCAAGCCCAAGGGCGATTTGGCAACGTTTGGAGTCATTAATTATCACTTCAAAGCCGTAGATACCAAAGCCAAAACCATGGCCACATCCTGGCATCTGTCGGGTGGTTTTCGAATCTCGCGAACCATCGAACCCATGCTGGCGGTGGGTATGGGGCTGCCGGCTGGTTTTATTGATGTCCATTTCTTCGCCGGCTATAGTCTGGAATTCGCGCAAGGATTGAGAACCGGCTACCAGATCAATGCGCCGGTCACTGAAAACGTCGACCCCTTCAAGCTGAAATTGCGGGGCAAGCCACGGTTTGGAATCGAGGTGAAATTTCCGTAGTCGAATTTATTCACTGGATTTGAATTTAACTGATCCGCCCACAGAAATGAATCATGTTGCTATGGGAGCATCATTTTTGTGGGCGGAATATATCCCAATCTGTCCGAGCACAGCTAAATTTCGATGCTGTTGAATCGCGAAGTGATTGCAGCAATTTCTTTGAACTTCGACTTCACCTTGCTCAATTCTTCTCCGCGGCGATAAGTATCTTTATCCAATCGGCCCGAGGGATCCAGCTCTGTCAGTACATTTGTCTGATTGAGATTCGGGTGATCCGAGGCATAAGGCCAGAGACGCAGCGAGCCGCCGGTAATTTCATCGATCAGTAGCACCTTGCCCGCCACAATACCATACTCCAATTTGAAGTCGATCAATTGGACCTTGAATTGGGCAAAAGCTCGTTCCAACAGGATAAACACCCGCTCATTGCTGGCGCGCATGATGGCAAATTCCTGGCTGTTTTTATCCCGAATCAGGTGATCGATGAAGCCATTGTCCAGCATGGGGTCATGCAAAAAGTCATCCTTGTAGTAGAATTGAGTGATGGGCGGATCGAAGCGGGTGCCTTCGGCCACCTGGCTCCATTTCAAAATCGAACCCGCAGCCACTCTTCGGGTGACCACTTCGAGATTGATTTTGGTGTCGAGTTTTTTCACCAGGCTCACCTTTTCCTGGGGGCTACTGAGGTAATGCGTCGCCACGCCCATGCGATTCAGATATTCGAAAATATCCCGATTGGTTTGCCAATCCAGCAGGGCTTTGCCCTCCAGAACATCATGTTTGGCCCCATCCCCGGCCGTGATATCATCCTTAAAAACCATGAACACTGTCTGCGGATCGGCGGGGTTTTCATAAATAATTTTGGTCTTTCCCTCGGCAATTTTATTCATTTGATTGAAATCCATCGGTGTTCTCCTGTGATCCATTTATGAACTGCGTGGCTGCTTTTTATTTTGCAATCAGAAGCAGCCGCGGTCTATTGCTCTGTTTCCTGCCCTGCCTGATGCCAACCGACGTTTGGCACCAGAGGGCGGCTGACCAGCGATTGATTGTGCACTTATTTTAAAGAATCTTTAGGTAAAAAGCAAGCCAAAATTCAGCCAGGGAGTAAAACCTCATTTAGGAGCGGACAGAGCTACTGACCGGTCGCTTAACTTTTTGAAATTTTGGAATCATTCCATTTTTAAGCAACCGATCAGTCCACGAATAACTGATCTATTACGCCAGGGAAATTTGAAATTTTTTGACCACTCAATTTTCGCTTGACAAAGAGGAATTAATTTATATATTGGTTGCTAAATAATCTAATACTTGCTGAACGAGCACAAAAATATTTCGACCGCGAATTCCGTTGATTACCCGCATTATGCGAATCCGCCAGTTGGCCGATTCGAGGAATTGGTGCAATTCCCGATTTAGCTTTTGGGTGCTGGCCTACCCGGGGTGGCAAATGACAGGTGTTTTGATCCTGGTAGCCACCGCGCTAACCAATGATATCTGCCCTATACTGAATGGGTGTGGTACGGCGACCAGTTCGACGCTGGGAGAAATTAGTTGGCCGAGTTGTTGCTAAGCGAGGGCGGAACTTCCCCTGGCAGGATCTGGTCAATTCGTAACAGGCAGGCTGGCTCCTGCCCGCGATCAAAATTGATTTGCACAGCTCGAGCATATTCACCAATTAGTGGTGCTCCACCAACTCTGGATGCGAGACATTCGGTACTATTTATTTTTCAATCAGGAGGATGGTTCATGAATTCGATTCCGACACTGGTTACAACGCGTCTGATGCTGCGTCCCTTCACACTTGAGGACGCTCCAATGGTACAGCGCCTGGCTGGCGCATGGGAGGTGGCGAAAACGGTTAGTACTATTCCGCATCCCTATAACGATGGCATGGCCGAGGAATGGATTGCAACCCACCAGGAAACGTTTGCGAAGGGAGAGGGCGTTATTTTTGCGATCGTCCTCCGGCAAACGGCTCAGCTTATTGGCGCCATCAGCCTGCGGTTGAAAAAATCCAATTTCAACGGCGAATTGGGTTACTGGATTGGCACCCCGTATTGGAACCGGGGGTATTGCACCGAAGCGGCGCAAGCAGTAATCCAATATGGCTTTAACGAGCATCATCTGAATCGCATCCAGGCACAGCACTTCACCATCAATCCGGCTTCGGGCCGGGTGATGCAAAAGGTCGGCATGCAATATGAGGGCACTCTGCGCCAATCGCTTTTTTGTCGGGATCAATTCCATGATGTCGCTGTCTATGGCATCCTGCGAAGTGAATTTCTGGCGGCCCAGAAGATGAATTAACTGCAGCGCGTGCAGCCGGCTCGTTGGGCAAACCGCCAATCCCGATTTTGAAGGCATAGCCACTGCATTGATCAGAATTTTAAAAACTAAAGAAGGAAACCCAATGAAGAAGAAAAACACCTGGCAGGAGTTCTTTGACGCCCACGCTCCTATTTACGAAGAAAACATATTCACCAAAAACACCATGGCTGAGGTCGATTTTTTATTGGAGGAACTGTCGCTTCCTCCTGGCAGCGCCATCCTCGACGTTGGCTGCGGCACCGGACGTCACTCCCTGGAGCTGGCGAAGCGGGGATATGCCGTGACCGGTCTGGATCTATCAGCGCAGATGCTGGCACGGGCCGCAGCGGCTGCTCGAGCCAATGGTTTGGACGTGAGGTGGATTCAGGCCGACGCCACCAGATTTTCGTTTCCCACACCATTCGACGCTGCCATTTGTCTGTGCGAAGGATCATTCGGCTTGCTTGGCGCGGGAGATGATGCCATTGCCCAGCCTTTGTCCATTCTCTGCAATATCTCCCGTAGTCTCAAACCAGAGGCCAAAACAGTGATCAACGTTCTCAACGGAATCGCCATGCTGCGCAGGTACTGCAATTCGGATGTGGCCGATGGCCGCTTTGATCCTCTGGCTCTGGTCGAGTCATCTGCCCTTTCCCCTGCGGAGGGGATTTCGCCCATCGCAGTCCGCGAGCGGGCATTCGTGCCCACCGAACTGAAGCTGCTCTGCCATCTCGCTGGCCTGACCGTGCTCCACCAATGGGGCGGAACCGCTGGTAACTGGGGGCGGAGATCGATTGATCTGGATGAAATAGAAATCATGATCGTTGCTGCCAAAACTGGCGAGCCGTCGGCGGCAGCACTGCCGTTGATAGTTGGGGACTGCGAAAATCTAAATGGGAAATGACCATGAAACTCAAAAAAATAATCCCATGCTGGTTGGCATTATTCTGTTGTTCCTGGTTGGGCCAATCGCCAGCCATTAGCCAGAAATTCAAAAAATTAAAAGTGCTCTTAGCGTTTTTTCGTGCGTTCCGTGGGCCAATTATTGATAATAATTTTGATTTTAGAATTTCAGGTAGCATTTGATTCCTTCGTGCCTTCGGGGCTTGGTGGCATCAAAAAGCTGAGGAATGCTCATCCGACCGCAATTCTTGCTGCCGGTTGAGATGGCGTTGCAGCCCACCAACTGGCCCTCGGCATCAACCTGAAATATTATTCGCCAAAAAGGCACCAGCACACGAAGCATCTGGTACCAATTCTGTTTTCTGAAATAGCATCAAATTCCTTCGTGCCTTCGTGTCCTGGTGGCATCAATTATGCATCAGTTGACGCCTGAGACCGGGCAACGAGCGGTCAAATGCTGGGATGCACGAACCGATTCCTCGGTAAAAGATCAGTTATAAATTGACTGACCGGTCGTTTAAAAATGGAATGCTCCCAAAATTCCAGAACGTTAAGCGACCGGTCAGTAGTTCTGTCCACTCATAAGTCAAGTTTTACAATCCTCGAGCTATCTCAGTTCGAAACCGCCTACCAGGCGAATGTCTCGGGACGATGATCCCACCAGCACCTGAAATTTTCCCGGCTCAGTGATCCAATCTTTGGTTACGATGTCATAAAACGCCAGTGCCGATTTGTCCAGCACAAACGCCACCTGCCGCTCTTCGCCGGGCTGGAGAAAGACCTTTTGAAAACCTTTTAATTCTTTCTTCGGGCGTGGAACACTGCTCTCTTCGTCCTGAATATAAAGTTGAACGACCTCGGCGCCGCTACGGGAGCCGGTGTTGGCTACGGTCAGGCTCACCTCAATATTCCCAGCACCATCCAGCGTGCTTGGTTCGATCCGCAGATCGCGATAGGCGAAGCTGGTGTAGGATAGCCCATGGCCAAAGGGGAACAGCGGTGCGAGGTTTTTTTGATCAAAATGGCGATAGCCAACAAAAATGCCCTCGTCGTAGTGCACCACGCCATCGGTGCCGGGATAATTGCCGTAGGCAGCCGCATCTTCCCAGCGCCGGGGAAATGTGGTCGGCAACTTGCCGGAGGGATTGACATCGCCAAACAGCACATCGGCCAGGGCATTGCCACCCTCTTGACCGGGGAACCATACTTCCACCAGTGCCGGAATTCCATCGATCCAGGCATCCATGAGGACCGCTGCGCCGGAATTGAGCACCACAACGGTTCGAGGATTGGCCTGCCGAACGGCCAGGATCAATTCCTCCTGAGCCTTGGGCAAGCCGATATCGGCGCGATCTTTGCCCTCGGTTTCGATATCCGCAGTGTTGCCGACGCAGATCACAGCCACATCGGAGCTTTTCGCCAGCGCCACTGCTTTCTGCCGTTCCGATGCGATGGCTCTGGCTCGATCCAGTTTGTCGATCTTTTGCCAGCCCAAAATTGCGGCCGCGCCACCACCATTTTCATAAAACTCCACCAGCAACTCGTATTCTTTGCCCGCGTCCAATTTCAAGGTATCCGCCTTGGTGATGATCCCATGATCGCCCCAATTATCAACTCGCAATTGGCCGTCGAGATACAGGCGAGTGCCGTCGTCACTGCTCACTCCCAGCGCATACCAGCCCGACTCTTTGGGGATCAGCCGGCCGGTCCAGCGAATGGAAATCTGATCCGGGTTGATCTGTGCATCCACTTTGCCTTCGCCAGCATTGAAATTGATTTGCGAATCGATGCGCCGCAACGCGGCTGGGCCAGAAAATTTCATATTATTGAAATATTCCGCCAGCAGTCCATTTTTCCCCTCCACACCTTTGGGTGGGCGCAGAAATTCCGCCGGAATAGGTACCAGTGCCGACTCCGCCGGGAGGCCGCGGCTGTGGCGGATTTTGATTTTGTTCCCAACTTTGGCCTGAAGGCCTTCGATCGGGCTGACCGCATAGAAAGGCTGGGTATAAGAACTCCCACCGCCGCCCGTGATCGCAATGTCGGCATTGGGCCCAATTACGGCAATGGATTTGATCCGGTTCTTATCCAGGGGCAGCAGATTGGTTTGATTTTTTAATAGCACTATCCCGTTCTGGGCCACCGTGCGGGCCAGTTGACGATGTTCTGGCGTATCCAGCGCACCGCCATCGCTCTGCGGATGGTCGAAATAGCCCATGGCAAACATGGCGCGCAGCAGGCGTCGGATTTTGTCGTTCAATCTGGATTCCGGTACCGAACCCTCGGTGACGGCGGCGATTACCTCGCTGGCGGCGAAATAACGGCCCACCGGCATTTCCAGATCCAGACCCGCAAAGAGATCGGGGATGGTGCTGTGCACGGCGCCCCAATCCGACATCACCAATCCCGGAAAGCCCCAGCGCGTTTTCAAAATATCGGTTAGCAGGTAGGTATTTCCGCTGCAATAATGGCCATTCAAACGATTGTATGCGGACATTACCGCCCAGGCGCCGCCCTCCTGCACCGCAGCTTTGAACGCCGGCAGATAGATTTCATGCAGCGCGCGCTCAGCGATCCGCACGTCGATGCTCATGCGACCATTTTCCTGGTTGTTGACCGCAAAATGTTTGGCCGTGGCAATGACCTTTTCGCTCTGAACGCCCTGTACGTAGGCCGCGGCCATTCGCGCAGCCAGAAATGGGTCTTCACCAAAGCTTTCGAAGTTGCGGCCACCGTGGGGCACACGATGGATATTCAGGCAGGGACCCAGCAATACGTTCTTGCCTTTCGCCTTCGCCTCGCGACCCAATGCCTGCCCCAGTTGTTTGATCAAATCCGGATCCCAGGTGGCTGCCATGGCAATGCTTACCGGGAAGGCAGTGGCCTGACCGGAACGCACTCCCACCGGCCCATCGGTCATCCGAAGCGATGGAATGCCCAATCGCTCCAGCGGTTTGGAATCGAACCCGGTGCCGCCGACCATTTCCGCTTTTTCTTGCAGAGTCATTTGCTGAAGCAATTGATCGATCCTGGCCTCGATGGCGGGATCGAGACGTTGATTCGGTTGAACCGCTGATTGCTGACCGAATAGTTGTGACGCGACCACGATCAGCAAATAGACGATGCAATTGACTAAATACATTCTTTTCATATCAAATCTCCCTCCAATTGGGTTCTATTTTTCGGCGATACGATTTTCCCTTGTTCAAAGTTATTTTCGGCCCGGTCCGCGTTTCGAAAGTTGATGGATCAGCTTGCTCAAATAACCGCAGCGGGCGATCAGGTTGGCGTTTCACATTTGGGATCACCGGCCCTGAGCCTAACCAAAATCAAGCTAAAAATTTCCGTGAATCAATCGAGCATTGATGGTCAGGAAAGGCGAGTTGCCACTGTGGACGGATTGCACCTGGCAAAAAATTCCCATCGCAGCAGCGAGTCATCCTGCCGACCTCACCAATTCAATGGTCTAATACACGCACCGTCGTGCCTCGTCCGCATACGCCTGGATCAGTTCGAGCTCGGCATCGAAAAAATGGTCTGAGGGGCACAGGATATAGCCACCATTGGCACCAGCCGCTTCGAAGCAGCGCCGCACCTCGGCACGAGTCTGTTCCGGCGTGCAATCCTTGAAGAAGTGAAATTGATCGAATCCCCCAATCATGCACACTTTGTCCCCAATACGTCGTTTCGCTTCAGCCAGGTCCACATCTGCGCCCATGGCCGGTGGCGTGAAGGTTTCCATAGCATCGGGCTGCATGGCGGCAATATCCTCCAGGATCGGCATCATGCCGCCACAGGTGTGATAGACGATGCGCTGACCGACTTCGTGCGCTACCCGGATCAATTCGCTGTCGTACGGAGCGACAAATTCATTGAACAAGCGGGGCGAGATGACTGTGGTGGAGGCGTCGCCGCCGCCGAGTTCCAGCAGATCGTAATTGGCGCCTTTCAAGGATCTGGTAAAAATGAGTTTCCGGTGCTGCAGAATCTGCAAAAATGCATGCACCCAATCCGGATCGTCCAGCGCGGCCAGGATCATCTTCTCGGTGCCGTACAGACAGCAGGCATCCTGCCAGCAGCCGGGTTGCCCATAGACATCGAAGCAACAAATATGGCCGCGTACCAGGCCTCGTTCACCGAAATCCGCTGCAATTCGGTTGATAGCGTCCACATCGCAAAGCGGCGCGGTGGCAAATTCAGCGATGATATCGATATCTGATTTTTCCTTCACCAGGTGCTCGGCCACCCAGGTGGTATGGACATTGGACTGCGTGACCATGGTCAGCGTTCGCCTGGGGGTTTTAAAATAGTAGCGAATGGTGTGATATTGATCATCTGGCAACGGTTCTGAACTGATCTGCCACTGATCCGAAATGATGCGCCGACTGTCCCAGAAATCCACCTGCGGTTGGTTATTATCGTAATAGTGTCCCTGACTCTCATCCGGCTTGTGCAGCACTGCCCAGCGAATTGGGTCCAGACCAAAATAGTCGAAAAATTCATCGTAGGTAATACCATGCAGGTAGCGATCCAGGAAATATTGCATCACATGATGCGTGGTAACCGGCAAGCGATCAGGAGGTTGTTGCCGGCGGAGCGCAGCTAAAAAACGTTGTTTGGCGGTCATATCGTTCGTCTCGCGATCTAAAACAGCGAACACCAGGGTTCTTAGTAACAAGGCTAAAGTGAATTATCTTTTTGGACAACGAGGCAGACCAGGGATCGACCCGGCGGATTTCAATTGCCATTCCAATGGCGATACAGATCATTCGGAATATTCAGCAGATCCAGAATCTTGCCGACAAAAAAGTTGGTCATCTCGGCGACCGATTGCGGCTGATGATAATACCCCGCCATGGGCGGACAGATGATCGCGCCGGCCATTTTCAGCGTAAGCATGTTCTGAAGCTGCATCAGCGACAGGGGAGTCTCCCTGGGCATCAGGATCAGTGGCCGATGGGTTCGCAATTGATTTTCCGCCGCACGCACAACCAGGTTCGACGCCGCACCCGTGGCCAGGTTGGCCAGCGTTTTCATCGAGCAGGGCGCAATAATCATCGCCTCGATGCAAGTGGAACTGCTGTTCACCGACGCCGCGGAGTCATTGGCATCCAAATAACGCGCGCCGACCGGCAATGGGACATCGTGACCAATCTCATGCTCCATTACCTCCCGGGCATTTGCAGTCACAATTCCCAACACCGTCTCGGACCGGCTGACCAGTTCCTCGATCAAACGAAGGCCGATGATGACCCCACTGGCTCCGGTGATTGCGACAACATAAGTTCTCATCTGGCCCACTATGGCTCGATTAAACGACCTGCCCCGGCTATTTGAGTCGGGTGATAAAACTACGTTTAGCGCCGGCCTTGAGCAGCGTATCCGCCACCGATCGGGCAGCAGTGCCATCTCTGGTAATCGCCACCATGCAGCCGCCCTTTCCCGCGCCGCACAATTTGGCGCCCAGTGCGCCGCTCAGTCTGGCCGCTTTGATCAAACTATCCAATTCCGGAGATGATACCTGAAGGCGTTCCAGCATGGTCTGATTGTCGTTCATCAATTGACCCAATTTTTTGCTATCGCCATCTCGCAGCGCCCGCCACCCCTCCTGGGCGATCTGGCCAATCTGCTGAAAAATTCGATCGAAGTACTCGGTATTTTTGCTGCGCGCTTCAGCTACCTGTGCGACGACCTCCAGCGTTTTCTTGGCAACGCCAGTGTCGCCGACCACAAAAAACAGGTTACTCGCTTTGATTGGCGCCGGCTCACGATCCTTGCGGAACAGGATCGGTTTTTCCATGGCAATCACCGTGTTGTCAATGCCGCTGGGTGTGCCGTGATGAATTTTTTCCAATTCAAACGACAGCCCAATCAATTCGGTAGGAATGGCGGTTTTGCCCATCGCGGTAATCAAGGCGCGCAATACGGCAATGCCGATCGCCGCACTGCTGCCCAGCCCGCGGCCCATCGGTATTTTCGACCAGATGGTAATGCGCCAACCAGATTTGGGCAGTGGCACGACTTTCTCGTTAACCAGCTCGATGGCCCGGGCGATGTGCCGCACCGCATCGGGGTAAGCTCCACCGAGGGGCACTTCAATTTTCAGATCCCTGGCCTCGATGATCGGTTGCGCAATATCATGATCCACCGAGACGGCAGCCGAGGCGCGAACGTCCTGCACCGGCAATGCCACCGCCGGTTGGCCATAGACCACGGCATGTTCTCCGAAAAGGATGATCTTCGCTGACGCAGAAGCATGGGTTGAAATCATGGGACACTTCTGGTTTATTCACGATTCATGTTTCATTGCGGGCTACTCTCCTGTTCGGTCGCTGCGCATGAATAACGTCATGGGGCGTTTATTCACCCCTAAAATTTACCATCAGCGACGAAATTGCCAGTGGGAGAGCCAACGTACCCGCTACCTATTTTTCATTTTCCTGTTTCTCTCGGATCAACAGATGTTTGAGAATTTGCTTGGCGCGATCATAGCGCACCCGACCCTCATGCGCCATCTGATTGGCAACCTTGATGGCCATTTCGCCAATAGCACCCGCAAACACCGCCACGTTCCGCGCATGCAACGTCATGTGTCCTTTCTGGATGCCTTCGGTGGCCAGTGTCCAGATGGCTGAAAAGTTTTGCAGCAAACCCGCCGCGGCGCAGACCTCGGCCAGTTCCTTACTGGAGGTTATTTTCATAAGCTTCAAAAGAATCTTCACCCCGGGATGGATCGAGGTCACACCGCCGACAATGCCCAGCGCCATGGGAATCTCCATTTCGCCGATCAATTGGCCGGAGGAATCACGATAGAATTGGCTCACCGGTTTGTATTGACCCGAGCGAGCGGCATAAGCATGCACCCCGGCTTCGCACGCACGCCAGTCGTTGCCAGTCGCAATCAATATTGGATCGATGCCGTTCATCACACCTTTGTTGTGCGTGGCGGCTCGATAGGGATCGGCATCGGCAAAGTGATAGGCTTGAATGATGCGCTGCGCCGCCTGTTCGCCGGTAAAACCGGCTCGCGCCAGGCAAGCGACGTCCAGTTCCATCCGCACGTGCACCCGGCGCTGATCCGACAGATTGGAAACGATCTGACAGACCACCTCGCCATGTACCAGATCGGCCAGGATCGGCCCCAATGTTTCGGCCATGGTGTTTACCGCATTCGCGCCCATGGCATCCCGGCAATCCACCAGGATATGCACGACCACCATCGGGCCGCTCTGCGAATCGATGATTCGCACCTCCAGATCTTTCGCACCGCCCCCCAATTCCACCAGGACCGGATCCTGCTCATTGGCCAGCTTCAATAGATCGTCTTTTCGGCTCAGAATGAGTTTCTTCGCTCGCGCCGGATTTTTGATGTTGACCAATTGGATCTGACTGAACATGATGGGTTCGGTCGCTTCCGCGGTTAGCCTACCGTGGTCACGGATTAACCGGGCCGAATTGCTCAGCGCCGCAATGACCGATGATTCTTCCACTGCCATGGGCACCACGTAATCCTTATCGTTCAATTTGATATTCACTGCCACTCCCAGCGGCAAACCAAACACACCAATGGCATTTTCCACCATAATGTCAGCCAGTTCGGGGGTCAATGTTTCACGCTTCAACATCCACTTTTCATGGGTCGTCAGTGGATACCATTGCTCCAGCAAATCCAGACGAACAGATAGGTCATGTTTGTAGAATCCCGGAAAACGGGAGCTTTTGCCATTCAACTCGATCTCATGCAGATCGGTTATTGGATCAATTTCTTTTGTCTGTTCCATTTTCACCACCATAAAAAATTTAAATATCCTGAAATCGAAACAACTGGTTATAATGCGTCGAGCGGTCGATTTTAAGGCCGATAAAAATAATAAAAAAAAGTCTGAAATGCAAGAAGTTTATCAAGGGTATATCCAAAGTTACCTGAAAATTGCGTTAGCCTGCCGCTGGCCAATCTTGACCCAAGTCGATGCCCGCAAGAAGCCGTGAGCGCATTCGAGCACAGTGGTCAGAATCGGATACCGCGGGGCCGAGCCTGGCCTTAGCGAGCCTTTCAAATTCTTTCAATTTTATCGTTCCAGCATGGGTCAAACCACAACCCCTGAATGAGGAAATAGTAGGTTGGGAAAACAGATTTCTGGCGCAAAACTGTGACCAGAGCAAGGCCATTGCCTACCGCCAGCAATGTCCGGCGAAGAAATTTCGCTTGACATTCGCAGCGAATTCGATTATATTAAGTGCAACTATCAGTGCCAGCGATGAGTCACAGGACGTGACCCTGGCGAACGTTACCAGCCGTTGCCAGGGCTTGTCCCGACACCATCGTCGCCGAGCGATTAAACCGATTCAGAATATCAGAGATCATGCCCCATGGATGACTTCGTCAACCGTGATCCGGAACTAACTGCCTTTCGCCAGGCGCTAACCACATTATATGATGGCAAACACAGGCCCCCGATCCTGCTGTTTCATGGCAAAAGCGGCATGGGCAAGACCTGGCTCATGAAACAGTGCCAGCGTATTGCCGAAAGCCATGCCCCAGGGCCGCTCACCATGTTCCTGGATTGCAACCGCACCAACATGTCGCTGGAAGTATTGCTCAACGATATTCATACCGAGCTGGAACAAGACTTCAAAAAATATTTTGATGAATACTTGAAATTCCTGGAAATCATCGACGACATCGAAAAAAAGGTGGATGAAGAGGCGACGGTCAATCCCGAAAATGCCCAGAAGCTCGCCAGCGTGGTTTCCACCGTGGCGTCGAAAGCCATTGCGCTAACCGTGCCTGGCGCAGCGGCGCTGGTGGGGGAACAGACCATCAAGAGCGTTACCGATGGCGTTACGGGTCTGGCAGCCGAAGGAATTACCGCCCTGCGCCAAAAATTTGCCCAGAAAAAATTGGATCGCCAGAAATACCGCCTGTTTCTCAAAGACCTCCAGGCCGAGCAGGCCAAAAAACTGGCCGAGATCCTCAATAGCATCGCTGCTGAGGAAGGGCGAAAGATCGTTCTGCTAGTGGATCGGTTCGATAAATTAGCCACTGCGCCCAATACCCGCTCCGACCGCACCTTTTACGAGTACTGGCGGGACTGCTTTGTCCAGCAGCTTGGTAACAATATCTTATTAGCCCAGGCGGGTCGCATGGATCTCCAGGACGATTACCGACTGCATCTTCGTGATGTCACCATCCAATCGTTTGAGTTGAAGGCTTTCACCGAAAACGATATTAAAAAAATATTCCCCCAGCTCCAGGTATTGCAGCAGCAGATGCAGGACTATGAGACATTCATCAAACGGTTGATGCGAACGACCCTGGGCTATCCTGTGGCCATCGGCATCTTGCAGCCACAGCTCCAGGGGCTGTCGTCGTTGGATCAATTGGAACAGATCATGCAGGAGGTGACGGACAAAGAGCCCAAAATTATCGAGCTGTCCATCAACTGGTTTCTGGATCACAACGTGGATCCCCAGTATCGGGAAACGGTGTACAAACTGGCCATCTGCTGCTCCCGCTCGGGCCAGATCGATCGCAAAGCCATTGAATATATCTTTCACAAAGCCAATATGCCGTTCCCCGAGCTGGAGGCGACGCTGCGGCGCCTGTCCCAGCAATACAGCTTCATCGACTGCATTCAGGGCACCATGCACGAACTGGTGCGGGAGTTCATTTTGCGCTATTTGAAGTTGAGGGATAAAAGCTATATTCGGGCCGTGAACGCCGAGCTGCGGGCCTTCTACCAAAACCAGGCGGAGGTGGCCTATGGCAATTGACAGAGAAAAATATCGCTCCCCCGAATGGCAGGAAAATAAGCTGAAAGAGCTGTACTACGCCTTTGGCACCTCGGAGGAGGAGGGGCTGAAGCTATTTTTGAACCTGGTCTATGAGCTTCGATACAACAATCCCTCATTCTTAGAAAATGTCTATCATGCCATTGAGGAAATCCAGCAGGAGGGCATTTACGAGATCACGGAAAAGACGCTGGACTGGGTGGCATTCTGGAAGTCTTATGATCCTGAGGATGAGGCCAAGAATCCGTTGCAATTGGAGCGGCTGACAGCGCTGAAAAATGCGGGTTATCTTTCCCAGGAAAATTTGGGACGGCTCTATTTTCAACTGGGTTTTATTGAAGGCGAATTAAAAAATCATGAAAATGCCGCCCGTAATTTTGAGGAAGCCATCCGTCTATTGCCCGATTGGTCCTGGGCTTACAACAATTTGGGCGTTGCTTATGCTAATTCAGGTCGGCAGGATGAGGCGATAGCGGCGTACCACAAGGCCATCGAGCTGGATCCGAAATATGCTTCCGCCTACAACAATTTGGGCGTTGCTTATGCTCATTTAGGTCGGCAGGATGAGGCGATCG
>CAZYNP010000035.1:3516-5894 GCA_964647995.1 uncultured Cytophagia bacterium | reverse complement strand
TACAACAATTTGGGCGTTGCTTATGCTCATTTAGGTCGGCAGGATGAGGCGATCGCGGCGTACCACAAGGCCATCGAGCTGGATCCGAAATATACGGCCGCCTACAACAATTTGGGCAATGTTTATCGTGATTTAGGTCGGCAGGATGAGGCGATAGTGGCGTATCATAAGGCCATCGAGCTGGATCCGAAATATGCATCGCCGCATAATAATTTGGGCTATTTATTATTGAAGGAAGGGCAATTGCAGCAGGCCCAAGCCCACCTGGAGCAGGCAATTTCGCTGAATGCCGATGCTTATGTTGTGATTATCAATCTTGGCATTACCTATTTTCATCTAAAAGACAGGAACAACGCCCAGGCGCAATTCCGCTCCGCCCTGGAGAAATGCCCGCTGGATGCTGTTCATGGCTGTCTCAATAAAGTTACCGCCTTGCTGGGCCTGGAGCAAAGTCAGGAGGCGCTGGAACTGCTGCAGCGAACCAAAGAAAAATTTACCCTTCAACCAGACGAAATAGAAGATGCTTTTACCGACTGGGACCTCCTGGCCGCAGCGCCCGAGCCACCTGCGGGCATCGGGGAGTTTCTGGAGCGGGCGAAGCAAATATTAAAAACATAAACATCACCCTGGCGAGAGTTAAGAACTTTCGCAAGGGTTCTGCGGTCTCAGAAATGAAAGGTCTCAGAATTCAAAAATACATTTCTGTGGCCTTTCAATTCTGAGACCAAATTTCAGTTCCACCCTGGCGAAAGTTAAGAACTTTCGCCAGGATTTCATAGCGGGGAATCAAAATGATCAGTGAATATTTACAAGCCGCCTTAGAACGAGCGCACTATGAAATTATCGAAGATGAAGAGCCATATTATGGCGAGGTGCCAGAATTGGCTGGTGTTTGGGCGACGGGAAAGACATTGGAGCAATGCCGAAAAAATTTGGCGGAAGTGATCGAAGGATGGATTTTGTTGCGGCTCTCACGGGGCATGACAATTCCGCCTCTGGGCGATACCTGGATCGAGCTCCCGAAGGAGGTGGCGGTTGCCTAAATTAGCGCCTGTTTCCTGGAAAGAGTTAGTAAAACGACTTCGTCAATTGAACTTTGAAGGACCTTATGAAGGCGGCAAACATCCTTTTATGATTCGGGGTGATTTGACGCTTACTATTCCAAATCCTCATCGTGGTGCCATTAGTGTCGACTTGTTGCAGCGGATTCTAAAAAGAGCCAACATAAGCCGAGAGGAATGGTTGGAGACCAGGTAAGTTCGCATCCCTTGCGAAGGTTAAGAACCTTCGCAAGGATTCTGTGGTCTCAGAAATGAAAGGTCTCTACAGAAAAGGTGACCGTCACCTCCGAGGTGACGGTCACGTTTCTAATGCAACGCCTCCACCAACTCATTGATATCCACCCTGGCCATGGCAATCACCTTATCGGCCCCACCATAAAAAACCAATAGCTCGTTCCCAAACAGCGCCGTGCCCTCGGGAAACACCACATTGGGTACATCGCCTTTCAATTCGTAGTTCCGCTCGGGCTCCAGAATGGGGTAGGGGAGACGGCCGATCACTTTCATGGGATTCTCCAGATCCAGCAATGCCGCACCCGCACGGTAAACCAGGTTTTTATCCACGCCATGATAGATCAACAGCCAGCCTCGCTCGGTTTTGATGGGCGGTGCGCCTGCGCCGATCTTGCTGTATTCCCAATCGAACTGCGGCCGCATGACCGTGAATTCATCGAGTCGTTTGAGATAATTCTCCCAATAGTTTTTATCACCGCTGAGCATCTGCTCGATGGAATCGAAATAGGCAAATTGGATGTTCGGCTCCACCCGATGGATGAGCACCACTTTATCGTTGATCGGCTCGGGAAACATCATGGCATCTTTGTTGTTGATATCGGGGATGATCACGCCGTGCTTTTTGAACGTGACGAAATCCCTGGTACTGGCCGCTGCCACCCGCACCTGGAGGCCGTTGTAGGCGGTGTAGAAAATGTAGAAGGTGTCCCCAAATTTTACAATGCGGGCATCCTCACAGCCCTGCTGTTCCGCTGGCGTCTCCCGTTTGATGACGGGCTCGGCTCGGCGCTCCAGTACCTTGCCATGGCGATCCAATTTCGCATAGCCCAGTGTGGAAAAATTTTCGCCCTCCACGGCTCGGTATAACATGTGAATGACCTCGCCATCTCGGATCGTTCCAGGGTTCAAAACCGCTCTCGATTCCCACGAATGTTCAGCAATCGGTGCCAAAATCACCTCTTTCACCCGCTCCAATTTGACCATGTTCTGCTCCTTGTTGTAAGTATTTTTTGTTAATTTCTTATCCATTGGTTTCATCTATCCTTTGGGTAAAAAAGTTAAATTTATTAAATGTGCCCAACT
>CAZYNP010000035.1:1769-3416 GCA_964647995.1 uncultured Cytophagia bacterium | reverse complement strand
ATGAATGAACCCAACGGATTTTCTTTTATGTTGCATCCGTTGGTTTCATCTATCCGCTGGGGGAAAAAATTGAATTTTAACGCCCAACGGATTTAAAGTACATGGATAGTCTATCATGAAATTTTGCACGAAAGACTATTTTCGATTATGGTCCTCCACCGATCCATTGATCCTCGCAATGCCCGACTCGATCAAATTTTATTTAAAAAACGATTCCTTCGCTATCTCGATCATGGTATACAGCCCCTCGATGGTGGACTCGGCGCCTGAGTTCAGATTGACTTTGGTGCTGTCGACAATCCCATCGAAACAGCGGCCTGTTTGGGGATCGTACATGGGCGTTTTTGCCGCATTATTGCCCCACAGCCAGGAGGCGGCCTGAACGGCCTGGCGGGCGCAGTTCGTATCCCCCGTGGCTTCGTACAGTCGCAACAGCCCCAGCGCCAGGCAGCGCACGCCATAAGCGATCTGGGGGAAACGCCTGGCTTGGGCCTCCTGTCCCAGTTGCCATTCCTGCAGCCAGCCATCTTTTAGCAGGCGAGCAAAATAAAGATCGGCTTCCCGTTTTGCCGCCTGAATCAATTGATGATCATTCAAAGTTTTGCCCAGCGCTGCCAGGGCCTGGGTCTGGGCGTTGCCCCAGGCGTGCCAGATGTTGGGCCAGGAAAGAAATGCGCCAGGATAGAAATTGCCATCTTCGAGCTGCATGGCAATAATACCTTCAGCCAGTTGTTTTGCGTATTCCGCCAGCACAGCCTTTTCCGAAGGTATTGAACCTTTGAGAAGGTTATTGGCCTCTGCTTTTAAAAATTCATCGATGCCCAAAAGCAATTCTGCCGTGGCATCTGAGCCATACTGGTTGACCAGCCACAGCGGATATTTCCGACCATTGATGACTTCGTATTGGTGGTAGAATTTCAAACAATTCTGAATCGGCATTGTGCATTTCAAAAAAGCTTGCTTTAATTGGGCTGCATAAGCCTCATCTTTATTTTTGAAGATCCGATACCCCAGCCCCAGCGC
Organism: uncultured Cytophagia bacterium; assembly: GCA_964647995.1. Taxonomy (GTDB): domain Bacteria; phylum Zhuqueibacterota; class Zhuqueibacteria; order Thermofontimicrobiales; family Thermofontimicrobiaceae; genus Thermofontimicrobium_A. The sequence goes on along the minus strand of CAZYNP010000035.1, from coordinate 2,393 downwards.
CCAATAGCCCCGTGCGGCCCAGAAGTTGAACGACTTTTCGCTGGTGCGATAGGTTTTATTGATCTGCAAGGTGGAGTCGATGAAATTGTAGAACTCCCCATCCCCCGCCTGCAGGTGCAGCACAAAATTGAGCAGCCGTTGGGCTTTGGGCAATACCGAATCGATTCCCGTCAATTCGAAATAACGCAAATAAACCACGGCGGCACGAGCCACATCATCCACGCAGGCAATGCCCTCCTCGGCGGCATCCACCCACTGGTAATCGGGATATTCGGAATAGATATGAATGATGTCACAGGGTTGCCCGTTTAAATGAATCGTCTGGGTCAAATGTTCCAGATGAGCGAAATTCACCAGGTTTGCGGCTGGTTTTAGGAGTTCATTGTTAGAACAGTGAATTGTTGTTAGAGCCAAAATTAAAGTAATGAACCATTTTGATTTCATGCGTTGCCTCGAATCTCTCAAAGATACAGAAGCACTGGAGTGTTGGAGTTCTGGAGTGTTGATTTGCGCAACCATTTGATTCTTCCACAACCCCGTTACTCCATCACTCACATACTCCACCACTCCATTACTCCACTTTCTCATTCCACAAAATCCCAATCCCCCAGTTACCCAATTACC
>CAZYNP010000035.1:0-1669 GCA_964647995.1 uncultured Cytophagia bacterium | reverse complement strand
CCCAGTTACCCAATTACCCAATCCCCCATTTACCCCTTCAACCCCGACGTCGCCATGCTCTCGATAAAATACCGCTGAAAGATCGAATACGCCACGATGATCGGCAGCGCCAGCATCATGGCCGCAGCCAGTTTCACACCCATCAATCCCTCGGCCTGACCACCGACCACGAACAGGGTCACCAGTTGCGGCAGCGTCATCATCTCCCGCTCGTGGATCACGATCAGCGGCCAGAGCACCTCGTTCCAGGCAGCCATGAAGGTGATGATTCCCACGGTAATAATGGCTGGCACCGAGAGCGGCCAGAAGATGCGGAATAAAATATGAAATTCAGAACAGCCATCGATTCGGGCCGCATCGACCAGATCCTGGGGGATGGTCAGAAAATGCTGGCGAAATAGGATAATGGCAAAGGTATTCACCAGATAGGGAATGATCAGCGCCAGAAAGCTATCGGTCCATTGAAATTTGACCATCAAAATATACTGCGGGATCAGGGTAATTTGAAACGGCAACGTCATGGTGAACAGGATGATGCCGAAGATCAATTTCTTACCCCGAAAATTGAGCCGAGCCAGCGAATAGCCGATCATCGATCCGAGCACGATCACCCCCGCAGTAATAGCCGACGCCACCAACAAGCTATTGAGAAACGCCCTGCCGAGCGGGATTTTTTGAAATACGGTGATGTAGCTGGACAAAGAGATTTTCGATGGAATGATCCCAAAGCTACCGATCTCCGCCTCGGGCCGAAGCGTGGCCGAGAGCATCCAGAGAAATGGGTAGAGGAAGAGGATTGTCCAGAATATGAGGATGCTGTAAAAGACAATTTTTTTCATATTTGATTACCGCTCTTTTAATGGTAATTGGGAGATTGGGTAATTGGGTAACTGGGTAATTGGGTGATTAGGTAATTAGGTTATTGGGTACTAAACAGTTCATTTCTTGCTCAAAGAACAAAAATATTTTAGACACAGAAACGGAACAAACACAAAAAAAGATTTTATATTTGTTTTTGTGAGAGTTCAGATTTTGTGACCTGAAATTTCTTTTTGGTTCTGGATCTTCCAGGTTAGGTAATTAGGCAATTGGGTAATAGGATCTTATTTTATTAGGTTTTGAACGAAACGGATATAGCCGTTCAAAGATTTAATGGATGATTCTAATAATGCCCAGCCTTCTTTCAATAGCGAATTATCAATGAACTTGAGATCGAAGCAACTGATGAGATGATCTTTCAATTCAAATTGAGAACCTCTGGAGACCCGATAAAATTGAATTGATTCTTTGTAATGAAATCTCCCATAACCCTCGGCGATATTTGCTTTAGCACTTATTGCCGCATCTCTAATCTGATTACCCAATCTATACTTTTCTTCCTTTGGCAATTTAGGAATAATTTTCTCATAAAAAAATAACTTCACCTTTCTTGCCAATTTCCAGCATTCCAACGTAGTAAAATCTTTATAGACTTTATAAGTCCCAATTTCATCTGAAACCTTCCATTCAGAGCTGAATTCCCCCTCAAAATCGCTCTCATACTTTTCCATCAAAAAATCCTCCTTTGAATCATATCTTCCTTCAATTACCCAATTCTCTAAATAGCCTCATTCCCCAATCGCCCAATTCCCCAGTTGCCCAATTCCCCAATTCCCCAGTTGCCCAATTC
>CAZYNP010000034.1:55860-59768 GCA_964647995.1 uncultured Cytophagia bacterium | reverse complement strand
GTGCTCGTTGGCGCGCACAGCGGTGCGCCCATCCAAATAAACGACGCGGTCGCCACATTCCGTCGGGCGCGCACCATCAATCGGCACGCTGGAGTGGTGGCACGCGTGATACGGAAATTGGACGCGCTGGCGCGGGCACATCCCAACGGCCCAGCATTGCTCGCGGAGGCGCGGCTGGCCGCTGCAGGAGAGGAGGCAGTTGAACCTCAGCTTCCAGATGGTTCAAATCCATGAAAAGGTATTCAAATGAATTTTCCATTGGCGCCCACAGCCAATGGACATCCAAAGATCCTATGCTATTGCCCGGCGCTGGTTGCAGTTTGTTCTATCATCCCAAAACACTATTTCCCAGCGCGGCTAAGCTGCAAGCGAACGAATAATGATCTTAATTTCTAATTGACCTATCCGTCAGTCGGCGGATGATCTAAACAATGTCCAATGCCTAATGACCAATTAAAAAAAAAAATAGCTGGAGAATTGGTCCTTTTAAATCATAATCCTTGCAAAAAAAATGAAAGATGCATTTGGGAATAGAGCAACTCAGGGGGTGCGGTTTGACCGCGCTGAGATTTTTTGCAGACTTTCCTGCAAAAAATGGAGTCATGGAGCATTGAAGCGCTGGAGTTTTGATTACTCCAAAACTTCATCATTCCAATAATCCTAAAATTCTTAAGCAAGACGATCGAAATAGCGACAATCCGCCTGGGTGGATCCATATTGCGAGATGAATACCCAACCTGGACCAGCCAGAACCAGAGAGCAAGCCCGCTAATTTATCGAATCCTCCCACTGCCAGATTCTCGTGATGAGAATAATTCGCGAACTTCACGGTCCTGATGATTTTGCCCAATGGACAACCATCTCAATATTTGGGCACTAATGATTCGCACCTATCCTGAAATTTGCGGATAGAGTTTTCGAAATGCCCCGCGAACAAACCTATCACCTGGTCGATTTTGAATGAGAGACGGGTGCGCCAGCATGGCGCCGGCTGCGTCGCTTTGATCGACGCCGGTGTGCTTTGCGCCAGGCGTCTGCATTTGGACCGCAGCGATGGCCCGGGATTGAGTTTGGTCGTTTCAATCCACCGATAACCGCGCGTTGCCCAAAATTACTATTGTTTTTTTGCATGGTTTATGCTATATTCCAATAGTCTTTCAACATAAATCATGCTAAAATCCAATGGAGTTCCAAATGGACCGAGAAATTACCACCGAGCTGATGAATTGGAAGAATAGATCCAATCGCAAGCCGCTCATTGTCCGAGGGGCACGCCAGGTGGGTAAAACGTACTCCATCGAGCAATTTGCCAGTGCTCATTTTAGAAATACCATCAAAATCAATTTCGAAGAACAGATTGAATTAAAACCGCTTTTTAAAACCCAAAAGACCGATCAAATCATCAATGAGCTTTCGATTCTATTTAAGACCGACATTGTTCACGGCGAAACGCTCATTTTTTTGGATGAAATTCAAGCCTGTCCCGAAGCCATCCTGACGTTGCGCTATTTTTATGAGAAACATCCAGATTTGCATGTAATTGCCGCTGGCTCATTGCTTGATTTTGCCTTAAGGGAAATGAGCTACTCCATGCCAGTGGGCAGAATTGAATTCTGTTACATGTATCCCCTGAGCTTCAAGGAATTCATGCTCGCATTAGCAGAAGATAGAGTTTTAAATTACCTTGAAAACTATTCCCTCGATGCCGAATTTAGTCCCACCATTCATAATAAAATGTTAGAGCTCCTGCGGCTGTATCTTTTTATTGGCGGCATGCCCGAAGCAGTGCAAACCTACCTCATCGAAAAACAGCTTTCACAGGTGGAGCGCGTTCACAGCAGTATTTTGACAACGCTGCAATATGACTTTGCTAAATATAGCAGTAGAACTCAGCAAGAGCATTTGATGGCCGTCCTAAAATATAGTGCTCGACATATCGGCAAAAAAGTGAAATACGCCAATATCGACCGAGATATTCGGTCACGCTATCTGAAAGAAAGTTTTTATCGACTGGAGCTCGCTCGTCTGGTGCATGGGGTTCGCCACACCAGTGCCAGCCAGATCCCATTGGCAAGCTATGTCAATGAAAATGTTTACAAGCCATTGTTTATGGACATTGGACTTGCTAACCATTTGTGCGGCATCAGGCTCATTGAACTGGAAAAAGTTTTTACCAGCTATGAAGGCGCTCTGGCTGAGCAATTTATTGGCCAGGAGTTATTGACCTTAAATCCGGCTTATATGGATCCAAAACTCTATTATTGGACCAGAGAAGAGAAGAATTCGAATGCCGAAATTGACTATATCTTTCAGAATAACAACTCGATCTATCCCATCGAAGTGAAAGCTGGCAAAACTGGCTCGCTAAAATCGCTTCAGGTTTATCTGTTCGAAAAAAAGCTAACCAGCGGTATTCGATTCAACCTGGATTTGCCCAGTGTCGGCAAATTTAAGACCAGAGTTCGTGCTCGCAATGAGGACGGTGAGATTGAATTTACTTTGATTTCCCTGCCGCTATACCTGTGCTTCAGGCTGCCTGCTTTGTTGGATTCACTCCAGCTTTCGCAGGCCGATTTTTAGGTATTTTTTGAACATGGTTGAGCAAGTTCTGAAAAACCGTTGACCATCCGCCAACTGGACAGTTAGCGCCTGGTTCGAGCGCAATCATTGAATATAAACCAGCTTTCTTCAAATGCCGCCAATTTTGGGGCTTGATTTTTACCGATGAATTGTTTAGTTTCAGTTTGCCGGGCTGCGTTCGAGACCGAAAAGAATGATCCTCGCCTCATCCCGTCAGGCGTGGTGAACAGGGCAACTTGCGATGTTGTCTGGCCGAATTGGATGAACGGAAGCGGCACTCGACGTGACAGTGCGATGAATTGGCCACGATTCGTATCTTTTTTACTGCAATAGGAACAAGCAACCAGGGTCACTGTTATGAAACCCATTTTGATCATCAAAACAGGCAGCACCTTTCCAGAAATCTCGAAGGTTCGCGGCGATTTCGAGGATTGGATCATGGCGGGCATGGGGCTGGCTCGAGAGCAATTTCTGATCTGCGATGTCGTGGCGGGACAGGCGTTGCCCGATTACGAGGCAATTTCGGGCAGCGTGATCACAGGCTCTCATGCCATGGTGACCGACCATGCCGATTGGAGCGAGCGGACTGCGGCGTGGCTGTCTGGGGCTATTGTTAGAAATATTCCAACGCTGGGCATTTGCTACGGCCACCAGTTGCTGGCATACGCCCTGGGAGGCCAGGTGGCGGATAATCCCAATGGCCTCGAGTTCGGCACCCAAACGGTGACATTGCTGGATCATGCTCGCCGTGATCCGTTGTTCTGCATTTTGCCCGCTACCGTGCCATTTCAAGCCACGCACACCCAGTCGGTCATCGAGCTGCCGCCAGGCGCCCGTTTATTGGCTACCAATTCCATGGATGCCAACCATGCCTTCGGAATCGGCCATTGCGCCTGGGGCGTGCAGTTCCACCCCGAATTCGATGCCGATATCGTGAGGCGATATATCGAGATTTTGTGGGATCATCTGCAATCGAAGGGCTTGCAGCCTGAGGAATTGATGAAAAAATGTTTTGATACGCCGTTCGGCGAAGCATTTTTAAAAAGATTTGGTAAGATTGTTGCTGGAGTTTAGTCGTTGGACTTTAAAGGAGTTAAGTCTTTAGACTTTTAAAGGAATTAAGTCGTCAGACTTTTAGCGGAATTAAGTCGTTAGACTTTTAGCGGAATTAAGTCGTCAGACTTTCAGCGGAGTTAAGTCGTCAGACTTTCAGCGGAATTAAGTCGTCAGACTTTCAGCGGAATTAAGTCGTTAGACTTTTATCGGAATTAAGTCGTCAGACTTTTAGCGGAATTAAGTCGTTAGACTTTTAGCGGAATTAAGTCGTC
>CAZYNP010000034.1:129-55760 GCA_964647995.1 uncultured Cytophagia bacterium | reverse complement strand
TCGTCAGACTTTTAGCGGAATTAAGTCGTTAGACTTTTAGCGGAATTAAGTCGTCGACTTTTAGCGGAGTTAAGTCGTCAGACTTTTAGCGGAGTTAAGTCGTCAGACTTTCAGCGGAATTAAGTCCTTAGACTTTCAGCGGAGTTAAGTCGTTAGACTTTTAGCGGAATTAAGTCGTCGACTTTTAGCGGAGTTAAATCGTCAGACTTTCATTTCGGAAGCTGGACGATTTAAGTCATTGAATATTGAAATTTATTTGGAATTTGGATATTGTTGTTTGGAATTTTATCGATGAAATTATCAGCGGCGCATTTGTGCGTCGTCTCAAAATAAGGAGAACGATCCACCATGGCCAAAATCTACGTATCTTCCACGTACAATGACTTGCAGGATTATCGCGCTCAGGTGGAGCGGGTGATTCGGCGTATGGGGCACGAGGATGTGGCGATGGAATATTACGTTTCCGAAGATAAGCGACCCGTCGATAAATGTTTAACTGATGTGGCGGCTTGTGATTTGTACATCGGCATTTTCGCCTGGCTCTATGGCTGGATTCCCAAGAAGAATAATCGAAAAAAGCTTTCCATCACGGAAATGGAATATCGCCAGGCGGAAAAGACAGGCAAGCCCTGTTTGATTTTTCTGCTCGATGGCAAAGCGCCCTGGCCGCCCGATTTTATCGATGACGATAAAACCCAGATCAAACGGCTGCGCAATGAGCTCAGTGAGAAACATAGCACGGGCCCTGGCTTCAAATCTGTTGATGAGCTTGGCAGGCTGGTTGCCGAAGCGATTCACAAGTGGGAGAAGGAGCACGGCTATATTCCGAGCATCACCTCCATTCCTGAATACAATCTCGATGCCTATTACCAGGCGCTGCGCAAACGCTACCAGACATTGGCGCTCGAGGGTCTCACTCCGCCCCAGAAAGAAGAATACCTGCAAATTCAACTCCGCTCGGTCTATGTGGAACAGAATGTCCGTGAGAGTCCGCCGCCTGTGGAATTGCCGAAGGAGGTGTGGGATAAGCTCCAGAGGGACAAGGATGTTCATACCGAAGATTTGCCTTTGGGGATTACGTTCGATGACGTTCGCAGAGCGCGTGATGTCTATTTTGAAAAGCCACCTCGTCCTGTGCTGGATGTATTGACGGATTCGAGTCAGCAACATACGATCATTTTGGGCGATCCTGGCTCTGGCAAATCCACGCTGGCGCGTTACGTCATGCTATCTCTGATCGAGCCAACTCGTGATGAAAAATTGCACGATAAATTCAATGGTTATCTGCCACTGCTGATTGAGCTGCGTACCTACGTTGGCTTGTGTTTGGAAAAGCACTGCGAAACTCCACTTGAATTTTTGGAGCATCTTGGCAAGACAGAAGGCTGGGCACTCACCAAAGATGCGCTGCACAATTACTTAAAAAATGATGGTCGTGCGATTGTGATTTTCGATGGCCTGGACGAAATCTTTGATCCCGAACAGCGCGAGCGCATCACTCATCAAATCGTCGGCTTTGCAGGAGATTATCCCAAGGTGCGCGTGATTGTCACGAGCCGCGTCATCGGCTATCGGCGTAAGATTTTGACCGATGCAGGATTTACGCATTTCACCTTGCAGGATTTGGACGAAAAGCAGGTCGAGACTTTTGTGAATCGCTGGTACGATCTGGCGCTGAGCGACCGCCCTGATGAAGCGAGAGAGCGACAGGAACGGATTATGAATTCATTCGAAGACTCCCCATCAATTCGCCAACTGGCGGGCAATCCGATGCTGTTGACGATCATGGCGATCATCGGCAAGCATCAGGAACTGCCACGAGAGCGCTGGAAACTGTACGACCATGCGGCCAGCGTGCTGATTCAGCATTGGGATGTGAACAAGCACCTGAAAGACCAGCGTGTGGACGCTGATTTCATTGGCGAAGATGATAAGAAAGAATTGTTGCGTCGATTGGCGTTCAAAATGCAAGGCGCCGAAGGTGGTCTGGCAGCCAATTATATCCACCGCGATGAATTGCAAGCCGAGTTTGAAAATTATCTGATCCAGCGATACAGCCAGACGGTTGAACGAGCGAAAGTGATTTCCGAAATGATGATTCAGCAATTCCGTGAGCGCAATTTTATCCTGTCGCTCTACGGTGCAAATCTCTATGGCTTTGTACATCGTGCATTTCTCGAATACTTCTGTGCCTCCGCTTTTGTGTATAAATTTGAAAAGACGAAAGAGCTGACGCTTGAGCAACTGAAGACCGATATTTACGGCAAGCACTGGGAAGACCAGAGCTGGCATGAGGTGTTGCGGTTGATTTGTGGGATGGTAGATGAGAAGTGGGCGGGAGAGATTATTGATTATTTAGTTAATGAATTGTATCAATCTTGGCCTGCAGAATTTGAAAGCAGACCACCATTGAACATTGCATTAGCCATTAGATGTATAGGTGAAATAAGAAATATTGGTGTAATCGATGATATAATTCAAGAAGCTGTAAATAAAATGTTTGAGCTTTTTGAATATGGTATGTTTTTTGATTTACAACTGCAAAAATTTATCCATCATCATTTATTGCCCGCCATATTAAATATAAGAGGTTCAATTTCAAATCATCAACTGCTTATCCTATGGATAACTAGGTTTCGATATTTTTTAAAATTTGAACATTGGCTGAGCTATTGTCCAGCAGATCTTGGTAAAATAATAGGAAGCTTAGCTGCTAATTCGGATATAGTCAGAAATTTTTTGATCAATCTTATTAAAGATCAAGATATAATTGGGGATAATCTTGATTTTGTCATTTGGAGTATAGCCGAAGGTTGGAAAGATTATTCAGAAACAAAAAAAATATTGAAAGAGTTTGCTGCAAGCCATTCAAATGATCAATTTCGACAAGCTGCAATCGAAGCACTGATAGAATATTTAAGGAACGACCCAGAAATTTTAAATTTAATAAAGGACCGCATTCTATTTGACAATAATAAATGGATTCGGAGAACCATTGCCGATGCACTGGTTGAATATTTTAGGGATGACCCGCAGACATTACCTTTACTTAAACAGTCTGGGCAAATACTTACGCTTGCACGCTATTTTAAAAATGATCTCCAGACCTTATCATTTGCACGTGAACTTGCGATTAATGGAGCAAATGAGGATATTCGTTCTGATGCCGTCTTAGTTTTAGGGTGGTACGCTAAAGACCCAAACTCCTTTAATTTAATTAGTGATCTTTGTCTTAAAGATTCACATGAGGAGGTTCGTCGTTCTGCGGTTTATTCTTTAATTATGAATTTTAAAGAGAGATATGAATCATTTGCATTGGCGTCTGATCGTGCAATCAATGATCCACACTGGAGGGTTCGAAGTGGTGCAGTTAATGCTTTAGCTTTCCATGCGGCAAAAGATCCGAGGACATTATCGCTTATGATTGATCGTGCTATCAACGATGATCATGAGGATGTACGTTATGCAGCTGTTGAGAGATTAGCAGAACACTTCAAAAACGATTTAAAAACTTTGCCATTACTCCTTGATAGAGCAGTAAAAGATAAGCATCATAATGTACGCAGAGCAGCTATCTTATCACTTGCTAAAAATTATAATAATGAAAAATCAATAATGCCTTTATTATGTGATCGCGCAGTTAATGAGCCCTTCGCATTTGTACGTGCGGCTGCCTTATCTTCATTGTGCCGATACTTTCGAGATGATCCTAAGACACTGGCGCTATTAAGAGATAGAATGGTAAATGATGTAGAACCGTATGCTCGCAAAGAAGCTTTATTGTTGCTGCTTAAATATTTTCGAAATAATCCCTGTGCTTTTAGGCTGCTTTATGACCTTGGAATGAAAGATAAGTCACCTTTACCAGATGATAAAAAAGAATCAGATTCCTATTTCTATTACGTGCGTGAGTTAGCAATATTAGCTCTTGCATACTATTTTCCTACAGATCCTGACACAATATTGGTTTTAGAAGACCGCGCCAAAAACGATCCCACCCCCTGGCTGCGGGAACGGGCAAAGGAATTGCTGGAGGAGCTATTAAAACGAAAGCAAAAAATGGCTTGACAATAAAGTTTTTATTTTATATTTTAAAATAAGATTATGAGTAGTTTCATCATTTTAAATGTGCGGAAACATTTATGGAAGAGGTCGTTTTTGTAGAACAAGATGGGCAGGTTCTTTTACCTGCTCAAGTGTAGGACAGGTTGCCAACCTGTCCTACAAGTCTCATCAAAAAGAAACGATAACGGAATGTTTCAAAACAGGCAACAAGGAAAAATAGATGGATTCTCACATGCAAGCATCTTTATTTGTGTTCATTTTTTTTCAACTACAATGATCCATTTCATAAGGCAATTCGCTCAAATCCGACTATCGAAAATTAGACCTCTCATCCAACTCAACTCACTCAACTTACTTAACCAACTCAACCACACACGGAGCAAACCATGATCTTACAAACCATCGACTGGACCATCGTCATCATCTATTTCGTTCTCTCTCTCATTATCGGATTGGCAGTTACCAGACGGGCGGGCAGCAGCACCGCGGAGTTCTTTCTATCGGGCCGAAATATGCCCTGGTGGCTGCTGGGCGTCTCCATGGTCGCCACCACGTTTTCCACGGATACGCCCAATCTGGTCACCGATATGGTGCGCCAGAACGGCGTGGCAGGGAACTGGCAATGGTGGGCGTTTCTGTTGACAGGCATGTTGACGGTTTTTGTCTATGCCAAGCTATGGCGCCGCTCAGGAGTTTTAACCGATCTGGAATTCTATGAGCTGCGCTACAGCGGCAAAGCGGCGGCGTTTCTGCGGGGATTTCGCGCCCTGTATCTTGGCGTATTTTTTAACACACTGATCATGGCAACGGTCTCACTGGCGGCGATTAAGATCGGGGGCATCATGTTTAAATTTACGCCCGTGCAAACGCTATTGATTGCCCTGACCATCACCATGGTGTATAGCGCCCTGGGCGGACTGCTGGGCGTGTTGCTCACCGATTTCTTTCAGTTCATCGTAGCCATGATCGGCTCCATCAGTGCGGCCATTATTGCCATCAATCTGCCCCAGGTCGGTGGGCTGAGCAAATTGTTGAGCCATGAATTGGTCATGCCCAAATTGAATATGCTGCCCAATTTTTCCAATACCGAGGCGCTGGTGGCGCTGTTCATTCTGCCGTTGGCGGTGCAATGGTGGAGCGTGTGGTATCCTGGCTCCGAGCCAGGCGGCGGCGGTTACATTGCCCAGCGCATGTTGTCGGCCAAAAACGAACGACATGCCATGGGCGCCACGCTGCTGTTCAATGCCGCTCATTATGCCCTGCGGCCCTGGCCCTGGATTCTGGTGGCGCTGGCGTCGCTGGTGGTGTTTCCCAATATCAGCGACCTGCAAACCCGATTTCCGCATATCGCTTCCCAGGTCGTCAAGCATGATTTGGCCTACCCTGCCATGCTGACGTTTCTCCCAACAGGATTATTGGGGTTGGTAGTCGCTTCGCTGATTGCGGCGTTCATGTCTACGATTGCTACGCATTTGAACTGGGGCTCGTCATACGTGGTGAATGATTTTTACAAACGCTTCATCGATCCCCGAGCAAGTGAGAAAAAATTGGTGTTCGTTGGGAGATTATCAACGTTCGGATTAATGATCCTGACAATGATGATTGCGCTACTGTTGAGCAATGCATTGCAGGCGTTCAATATCCTGTTGCAGATTGGGGCGGGCACGGGGCTGCTGTTCATCCTGCGCTGGTTCTGGTGGCGGATCAATCCGTACAGCGAATTGACGGGCATGGTGGTTTCGTTTTTGATTGCGGTCTATTTGCAATTGATCCATCCGCACACGGGCTTGCCCGCCATCTCCACGCATATCCAATTGGTGGCAGGTGTGGCCATCACCACGATTGCCTGGGTGACGGTGACGCTATTGACCAAACCCTCGGAGATGTCCCGATTGGTTAGTTTCTATCGTCTGGTGAAACCTGGTGGCCCTGGCTGGAAGCGGGTGTTCGACTATGCGCAGCAGAATAACGATCCCATCTCCGAATCCGACAAAGGCTGGGATGTGCCGATGGGGATTTTGTGCATGGTGCTGGGCTGTTTTGCCATTTACAGTGCGCTGTTTGCCACGGGGAATTGGATTTATGGGAAGAATTTGTTAGCTGGGGTGCTGACCATTATTTCGTCTATTTCGATAGTCTTGTTGGTCAGATTGTGGAATAAGTTGAGAGTGGAATAATTTTTTTGGTCTCAGAAATGAAGGGTCTCAGAAATGATTTTTGAGAATTTTTTGATCGCAGAAATGAAAGGTCTCAGAAATCTGCTTAAGGGAGGAACCGATGTTAGATGAGAATAAATTTCCGTCAAGGGAGTTAAGCTATAAGGTTCTGGGATGTGCTTATGAGGCGTTTAAAATGGTCGGGGTTGGGTTTAATGAGATGATGTATCATAAAGTATTTCATCAGAATCTACTGAAAAGCGGAATTGATGCTCGATATAAGGTGCCAATATATGTTGATTATGAGGACGAGAGAATTGCTGAATTTGAAGTTGACGAGATCATTGAAAATAAGCTTATTGTAGAACTGAAATGTCTTCAGACAGGTTTTTTAGCTGAAAATTATGCACAACTTTTTTGCTATTTAAAAACAACAGGGATCAATATCAGATTCTTAATTAATTTTGGTCTGCACAAAGCTTTTCCCAAACGAGTTATTTATAAAAACGAAAGAATTCCAAATGTTGAAAAATTTGATCCCAATTTTCTGGCCGATAACGGTCAACTGCAATTAATAAACAAGATCATTCTCATTTCTCAGAAAATTGACAGGATTTTGGGATCAGCTTATCTTGGGAAGAATTACAAATCCGCATTTGCCCTTGAACTCAAACGGAGCAATTTAATTTACAATGACCAGGTTCAAATTCATACCAATATCGGTGGAATCTCATTTCCCGATTATGAGATCGATTATTGGTTAATTGAAAATTCTTTGTTGCTCGGCATCCTTGCTGGAAAAAAACATCCTGGCAATTATCATCTATTTCGAATGCGAACCTATTTGAAAAAGCTCAAATTAAACCGTGGTCTGATTGCTTTTTGGAGTATCAACAACTTACAGCTCTACGGCATCTATGAACCATGAAAAAAATTCTGAGACCTTTCAATTCTGAGACCAAAACAAAATTTCTGAAAAACAATTCTGAGACCTTTCAATTCTGAGACCAAAAATATAATTCTTAATTCAGAGGGAAAAATATGAGCAACGAAAACGAACTAAACCGTAGAAACTTTTTGAAACTTGGCGCCATGTCTGGTATCGGCGCCGCTATGTCGGGCATTGGCATTTCCAGTTGTGCTACCACAAGACGGCCACTGGCAGTTGCTCCCGATCAGCCGCTGCGACTGCCGCCCATTGATCCTGTCCGCATCGGCTTTGTCGGTGTGGGGCATCAGGGCTCGAGCCATGTGGAGAATTTCTTGAAGATCGAGGGCGTGGAAATCAAGGCTATCTGCGACATTGTGCCCGCCAAGGTGGAGAAAATGCAGCAGCGGGTGGTGGAAGCAGGCCAGCCCAAACCGATTGGATATTCCAGCGGCAAGCGGGATTTCGAGCGGATGTGCCAGGAACAGGATCTGGACCTGGTGTTCTGTGCCACTGGCTGGGAATGGCATGTTCCCGTCTGCCTGGCGGCCATGAAGAACGGCAAGCATGCCGCCACCGAAGTGCCTGCGGCGTTGACTATTGACGAATGCTGGGAGTTGGTCGAGACCGCCGAGAAATTTCAAAAGCACTGCGTCATGATGGAGAACTGCTGCTACGACCGCACCGAGCTGATGATTTTCAACATGATTCGGCAGGGACTATTTGGCGAGCTGCTCCATGCGGAGTGCGGCTATCTGCATGATCTGCGGGAATTGAAGCTGAGTGATTTTTATGAGGAGCGCTGGCGGATCAAATATTCCATCCAGCGCAACGGCGACCTGTATCCCACCCATGGTCTGGGTCCTGTGGCGCAGTGGCTGGACATCAATCGGGGCAATCAGTTCGATTATCTGGTTTCCATGAGCTGCAATTCACGGGGACTGAATCTCTATGCGGAAGCCAAATTCGGCCTTGATAGTCCCGAAGCCAAACAGAAATACGCCCTGGGCGATGTGGTGAGCACCTTGATCCGTACCAAAAACGGCCAGACCATTCTGGTGACCCACGACACCAATCTGCCCCGACCGTACAGCCGACGAATTCTATTGCAGGGCACCAAAGGATTGGTGCGAAAATATCCCGAACAAAAGATTCACATCGAGGGTCGCAGTCCTGCCCATCGCTGGCAGAATCTGGAGGAATACATTGCCGAGTTTGAGCACCCGTTGTGGAAGCAAATGGAAGAGCAATCCCGAGGTGCTGGCCATGGCGGTATGGATTTCATCGAGGACTATCGCCTGGTGCAATGCCTGCGAGAGGGCAAGCCGACGGATATGAACGTCTATGATGCAGCGGCGCTGAGTGCGGTCACCGAATTGAGCGAGCGTTCGATTGCGAATAAAAGTCGTTCGGTGGATTTCCCTGATTTTACTCGTGGGAAATGGAAAACCTGGCCGCCGTTGGGGATTATTGGGGCATAAAATTTAGCGAGAAATGCCGTTCATCCTGGCGAATTTGTAAAAGCTCATAAATGGCTTGTCATCCCGAATGGAGTGAAGCGGAATGAGGGATTTCTATATTTAGCGAAATTAATGATTCTGATGAAAAGCACTTTTCCTTAAGCTATTAGGATAGCACGGCGTCTATTTATAGATAGCATGACGGTTGCTACCTCTGGATATTGGTTATAGCAAAGCTTCAGAAAAGGAAATCAACAGAGTCCTTAATGATGTGAATAGACCCCTCACTTCGTGCGGAATAACATATTTTATTTAGAAATTTTCAATTTCCCACAGGCTATGGAAGTGGACTCCATTTGCCTGGACCTATTTTAAAAGCAAATAATTATGAACAAAATCGACATTATCCAAAATATAATTGACAAAACAAATGCCCGTACTTACCTGGAAATCGGCATTCACAAAGGAGGTACTTTTTTGCGGATCAAAGCAAGACATAAAATCGCCGTTGATCCCTATTATTTAATTTCCACCAGAAAAAAAATTAACTGGGCGTTAAAAAATCTATGCAATTTTTCAGCAAAGTATTATCGATTAACCAGCGATGAATTTTTCACCCGTGAACGGATCCCACAGGGCTTAGACGTGGTGTTCATCGATGGATTGCATAGTTTTCAGCAATCGCTAAAGGATGTCTATAATTCGTTGCTTCATCTGAACGAAAACGGCGTGATTGTTATGGATGATTGTAACCCGCCCAATGAAGCTGCGGCATATCCTGCTGATTCGCTCGATCATGCCGCTTCCTTAAATTTGCCAGGCTGGACAGGCGAGTGGTGCGGCGATGTCTGGAAGACAATCTGTTATTTGAGAAGTTTTGAGAAAGATTTGAATATATTTGTATTGGATTGTAATTATGGAATGGGAATAATCACCAGGGGCAAGCCAGAGGCGCTTCTGAATTTTACTAAGGAAGATGTAAATAAATTAGACTATCACGATTTGGCGAATCGAAGAAACGAGCTTTTAAATCTGAAAGATCAAGATTTTCTGATTCGTTTTTTAAGAAATGGTGTCCACTTTTGAAGTGGACTATATTTGATCTGATTGTACCATGACCGCTAATTTCGCCAATTATACGAATTATGCTAAAAATGAATTAGCGCTATTGGGAAAATTCGTGGAATTAGCGGTCTAAGGATTATTAGGGCTTCAAGATTTTAGTAGCAGAACGGCGGTTACTTCAAAAATGAATTATATTTGCACATGTAGTCCACTTCAAAATTGGGCTACATGTGGTCTTATGGCACATGTCGCCCAATCCAAAAGTGGACTACTCACGTCCAGCGAGAAATCATCGTTGCGAAAATACTCTTCAAAATACTTTTTTTCTCACTGGAGGCACGGCCATGGCTGTTTTTTATTTGCATCATTGGCGATCAAATGATTGAGATCTTTTCACGTTAGCACCTACCGATTTATCCGAAATTGATTTTAGCCTCAAAAGCATCTGGAAAAATTCTTATGTCAAAATTAAGCAATCGCCAAATGGCTGGCAAGAAATATGACCATTTCAATACCTTTTTCATTGTCACATCGGCTGTATTAAATAAATTGGTTAGACTTTGTTACAAAATTTGTTATAAATTGCCTTGACTTTGTTACAAGAGCTTGCTATCTTTCTCAGAGATCAATCCATTGCGTCGATAAGCAGACGTCATTTTAGTTTTTTAGAGAGCAAAAGATGAAACATTCAACTCCCCATTTTATCCTCAGGCTGCTCATTGTTCTCATGCTCTTGCCCCTGCTCTTCTGTCGAACATCAAAAAATAGCAGCCAAATAGTAATAATCGATCAGCAACTTTTAGAACACACAATCCCACAGCCAGCAGGATTTACCATCCCTGTCCTCGACCTCGCCGCTGAAAAGCAGCGCCAGATCATCGTCGACAAGGAAGCGGGGCAATACCTCGGCCATCCCACCACCGTGCTATTGGAGGATGGCAAAACCATCATTGTCGTCTATCCCAAAGGCCATGGAAGGGGCGCCATTGTGATGAAAAAAAGCACCGATGGGGGATTGACCTGGAGCGAGCGATTACCTGTGCCAGAAAATTGGTCCACATCGCTGGAGGTGCCGACCATCCATCGGGTCATCGATCCGCAGGGCAGGAAGCGCCTGATTCTATTTTCGGGACTTTATCCCGCTCGCATGGCTGTTTCCGAGGATGACGGCGAGACCTGGACGCCGTTGCAGCCAATCGGAGACTGGGGCGGCGTTGTCGTCATGGCCAGTGTGGTCGAGCTGCGGACGGGCAAGGGACATTACCTGGCCATGTTCCACGATGATGGCCGATTTTTTCAAAAGGATGGAGTCGAAACCGATACTTTCACGTTGTACCAGACTTTTTCCGAGGATGGCGGATTGCATTGGTCGTTCCCCGAAGCGATTTTGAAGACCACTGCCGTCCACCTCTGCGAGCCTGGCGTGATCCGCTCCCCAGATGGGAAACAATTGGCGGCTTTGCTCCGAGAGAACCGCCGTGTCCGCAATTCGTTCGTGATCTTTTCCAATGATGAGGGCAAAACCTGGACGGCGCCACGGGAGCTGCCCGCTGCCCTCACGGGCGACCGCCATACAGGCAAATATGCGCCCGATGGCCGCTTGCTCATTTCGTTTCGGGATACTGCCAAAGAATCTCCCACCCAGGGTGATTGGGTCGCCTGGGTCGGAACATATCAGGACATTGTCGCAGGCAAGGAAGGCCAATATCGGGTGCGGCTGATGGACAACCATCACCAATGGGATTGCGCCTATCCTGGCGTAGAAGTTTTGCCTGACGGGACGTTTGTGCTGACGGCTTATGGGCACTGGATCGAAGGGGAGCCGCCGTTTATTGTGACTGTGAGGTTGAAATTGGGAGAGCTTGGTGAGAATTTAAAATTAAAATAAAAACTATCACCCACAGATGAATAGAATAAATCTAATATCCGTTGGGTTGTTTCTATCCGTTGGAGAAAATAAGGAGTCATTAAAAATGGAATCATTTCAAATCATTTTCAAGATGCTTTTTTCTATCATCCTCTTTTCTTTAATTATAATGATTCATAACGCATCATCCGCAGAACCAAACGACTGGGAAAATCCCCAGATCACTGCTATCAACACCGAGCCGCCCCATTGCACTCTCATGCCTTATGCAAATTTGACCAAAGCCATCGAGGGGAATCGGTTCGCCTCCAAATATTTCAAATCTCTCAATGGCAACTGGAAATTCCACTGGGTCAACAAGCCCGATGATCGACCGAAAGATTTCTACAAGCTGGATTATGACGTGAGTCGGTGGAAGGAAATTCCCGTGCCCAGCAACTGGCAGATGCAGGGCTACGATATTCCGATCTATTTGAACATCCCTTACCCATTTGAAAATAATCCCCCATTCATCCAAAAGCATTTCAATCCCGTTGGCTCGTATCGCACCGAATTTGAGATTCCCGCCGATTGGAGGGATCGCCAGGTGTTCATCCATTTCGATGGAGTCGAGTCGGCCTTCTATCTGTGGATCAATGGCGAAGAAGTTGGCTTCAGCAAGGACAGCCGTACCCCTGCGGAATTCAATATCACCCAGTATCTTCGGCCTGACAAAAATGTGCTGGCCGCCGAAGTCTATCGCTGGTCCGATGGCTCGTATCTGGAATGCCAGGACTTCTGGCGGCTGAGCGGCATCTATCGCAATGTCTATTTATTTTCCACACCTAACGTTCACATTCGGGACTTTGAAGTGAAATGCGATCTGGATGAAAAATATCAGGATGCCTTCCTGCACGTAACGGCAAAGGTCTGGAATTATGGCAAGGCCGCCTGCTGGAAGCCTGAGATCGAGGTCACCTTGCTGGATGCGAATCGTCAGCCTGTGGGATCGGATGTTTTAATGAAGGGCACCAGCGTTTACATTCCGCCGGGTGACGAAAGCATCGTGAAGCTGAAAGCCCTGGTCAAAAATCCCCTGAAATGGTCAGCCGAAATCCCCAATCTGTACACCGTGATTTTGACGCTCAAGGATCAAGACGGCCAGGGTCTGGAGATCGAAAGTTGCCAATTTGGCTTCCGCAAAGTGGAAATTAAAAATGGGCAACTGCTGGTGAACGGCGTGCCCATTCTCATCAAGGGCGTCAATCGCCACGAGCATCATCCCGATACGGGGCATTACATCACGCTGGAATCCATGATCAAAGACATTCAATTGATGAAGCAGCACAATATCAATACCGTCCGTACCTGCCACTATCCCAACGATCCGCAATGGTACGAGCTATGTGACAAATACGGCATTTACTTGATCGACGAAGCCAATATCGAATCGCACGGCATGGGCTACGATCCTGACAAAACCTTTGCCAACAAGCCTGAATGGAAAAAGGCGCACCTGGATCGGATTCAGCGCATGGTGGAGCGGGATAAAAATCACCCGTCGGTCATTATCTGGTCCATGGGCAATGAGGCGGGCGATGGGATCAATTTCGAGGCCGCCAGCGACTGGATCCATCATCGGGATCCGTCTCGCCCTGTGCATTACGAGCGGGCGCAGCTCAGGCCGCACACGGATATCTATTGCCCCATGTATGCCCGCATCGAACATCTGGTCAAATACGCCAGCCAGCCGCAGGATCGGCCGCTGATTATGTGCGAATACGCCCACGCCATGGGCAATTCCGTGGGAAATTTGCAGGATTACTGGGATGTGATCGAGAAGTACGATCATCTGCAGGGCGCTTCCATCTGGGACTGGGTGGATCAGGGCATTCGGAAGAAGACGGCCGACGGCAGGGAGTTTTATGCCTACGGCGGCGATTTTGGCGAGGAGCAGACGGATCGCAATTTCTGCTGCAATGGCCTGGTGCTGCCCGATCGCCAGATCACGCCGAAATTGCTGGAGGTGAAAAAAGTCTATCAGTACGTCAAATTCAAGCCAGTCGATCTGAAGAGTGGCCAGGTGGAAATTGTCAATAAATACGATTTCAGAGATTTGAGCGATGTGGACATCCATTGGGAAATTCTGGCCGATGGCACATCCATCGATAGAGGATTGCTTTCGAAGCCGAGAGTCCTGCCCAAAGAGAGTCACATCTTTACGATTGATCTCTCCAAAATCAAGCCCGAGCCAGGCGTCGAATATCTTCTCAATTTCAGCGCCAGGACGACCGAGCCGCAGCCGCTCATTCCCGCTGGTTATGAGATCGCCTACGAGCAATTCCAATTGCCGATCGAGGTGAAAGCTCTGGAAACGACCAGGGCAGCATTGCCCCAATTGACGCTCAGCCAGTCGGCGCAGACGATTTCTGTGAAGGGTAAAAATTTTGAACTCGCATTTGATAAAACAAAAGGGATGATCGCTTCTTTCAAATTTCAAGGCGCAGAGCTGATCACCTCTGGCCCTGAACCGAACTTCTGGCGAGCACCCACGGATAACGACTTTGGCAACGGCATGCAGAAACGATGTGCGGTCTGGCGCCAGGCAGGTCGGGATCGAGCCGTCGAGAATGTTCAGGTGGAACAGATTTCGGATTCGGAGATCAAAATTTCGTTTAATTTTGATCTGAAAGCGACCGAATCGAAACACCGAACCAGTTACACCGTGCCGGGCAGCGGCGATGTGATCGTGGAAAATCATTTCACGCCAGGAAAAAAAGAACTGCCCGAGCTGCCCCGCTTCGGCATGACCATGGCGCTGCCCAATAACTTCGATAACGTCATCTGGTACGGTCGAGGGCCGCATGAAAATTACTGGGATCGCAAGACCAGCGCCCTGGTGGGCGTTTACAAAAGCACGGTTCGAGAGCTGTTTGAGCCCTATATCAGCCCGCAGGAAAACGGCTACCGCACCGATGTCCGCTGGGCAGCCTTTTTAAACGACAAAGGCACTGGCTTGCTGGCGGTCGGTCAGCCGCTGATCTGCTTCTCGGCTCTGCATTACACCAACGAAGACCTCACACAACAAAGCCGTGGCACCATGCATCCAACGGATTTGAAGGATCGGGATTTGGTTTTTCTGAATCTGGATTACAAGCAGATGGGCGTCGGCGGCGATGACTCCTGGGGAGCGAGACCGCATCCTGAATACAGCTTGCCAGCACAGGAGTATTCGTATAGATTCAGATTGAAGCCTGTTTCTAAAAAGGATGATTTGATGGGGGTGAGTAAATCCGATCGATTTTAAAATGGCTTATTTTGAAAAGATGGGGACCATTATGAGAATGGTCCCCAATTAATTTACACGGCTATGGAATCTATCCTGCCTTTTTGCCAAACCCTTCAAAATTCGAATTGGAAATTTTGGTTGACTTTCTCTCAAATTCCTTTTATATTTTAAAAGGTTCTAATTTCAAAATCATGTTAGAGGTACGACCTATGGAACAGCTTGCCGAAAAAAAATATTACTCTCCCGAAGAATACTTAGATCTGGAAGAAAAGGCGGATTATAAAAGCGAGTACTACAAGGGTGAAATCTTTGCTATGTCAGGCGGATCAGTCAATCATAACTGGATAATTGGAAATGTACACGCTAGCATCTATCAAAAAATGAGAACTAGCAAATGTTTCGCTTTTATGAATGATGTCCGACTATGGATCGCTGAAAAAGATCTCTTCACCTATCCCGACATCATGATTGTCTGTGGCAAAATCGAGTTCTACACAGGACGAGATGATACCATCACCAATCCACTGGTCATTTTCGAAGTCCTGTCTGAATCCACGAAAAATTATGATCGAGGCGAGAAGTTCCTTTTTTATCGGGCGATCCCCACATTTCAAGAATATGTTCTGATCGATCAATCCAAAATCCATGTCGAACATTTTTATATTGGTGAGCAAGGCAAGTGGGTATTGACCGAATATGACGATCCTGACGATGTTTTGAAATTGACCAAAGTGGATTTTGAAATGCCACTGCTGGATATTTATCAGCGGGTGGAATTTGGAGTTATTAAATGACGGCTGATAATTCCATAAGAATTGGTTTATAAATTTTTTACTCTCATATTATGTTTTGACTTTTAAATGTAAAAACTTTATTAGAAATTTAAAATATGTGTTGAGTTTTTCTTTCCCTTTTTGTAAATCAGCAATTCAGGAGAAATGAAATGAAGACAATTACGGCAACAAAAGCCAGATCAAATTTGTATCAATTGCTTGATGAAACTTCCAAGATCCATGAACCCATTCAGATTACAAGCAAACGTGCTAATGCCATTCTCATTGCTGAGGACGATTGGCGGGCAATTCAAGAAACATTATATCTGCTATCGATACCAGGGATGAGGGAATCTATTCGTGACGGGCTCGCTACCCCCATAGATCAGTGTGCTGAGGAGCTGGAATGGTGAAATGGAAATTGATATATACCAAACAAGCTCAAAAAGACGCTAAAAAATTAACTGACGCTGGATTAAAAGAGAAAGCTGAAGCCATTTTAAAGGTTTTAGAAACCGATCCGTTCCAAACCACTCCACCGTATGAAAAATTAGTTGGCGATCTTTCAGGAGCTTATGCGCGCCGAATAAATATTCAACACCGAATTGTCTATCAAATTTTGACAGAAGAAAAAATTGTGAAAGTTATCAGGATGTGGACTCATTATGAGTAATTATCTTTTCAGAAATAAGTCTTAATCGACCAAGTTCAAGTTCATGTGGAGCATTTTTCCATTGGCGAGCAAGGCAAGTGGGTATTGACCGAATATGACGATCCTGACGATGTTTTGAAATTGACCAAAGTGGATTTTGAAATGCCGTTGCGGGATATTTATCAGAGAGTGGAATGGGAATTCGGTTAAGCCGGTGTGCCGCGCGATCCAGAAATTGAGCGCTCACCCAATAATGCTACGCCGTTGCCTTGAGTTGAATGAAGATTTTTATCTTTCTGGCCCAGAATCATTATCAAGTTTCCTTTAATGATACTAACTCGCAGCTCGACCGATGGCATCCGAATGATAATCCGCCGCCTCCGGGGCTCTGGTATCAGTTTCGGCTTAATCGGTCACGCAAACATTGATCCCGCCGCTGTTGATAGGGCAAAGTTTGGAGCGAATAACTGATTTCTTAATCCAATCATATTGCACTGCAAAGGTGAACCCTAACTCGGAGCCTACCGATGAATTTAGAGCCTGTGGAGTTTACTCTCACCAGTCATTTGGCCATTATCGATTGGTGCTTTATTATTCTATTTATTCTGGTTTCGATCGGCATTGGGCTTTATTTTACGAAACGCGGCACGCGAAATCTCAGTGAATATTTTGCTTCAGGCCAGGGCTCTTCCTGGTGGTTGCTGGGTACGTCGATGGTGGCCACGACCTTCGCTGCGGATACACCGCTGGCGATCAGCGGATTGGTGGTAAAGCAGGGCATCTGGGGCAATTGGTTCTGGTGGGCGCAAATTCCAATTTTTGTGCTGGGGGTCTACTTTTTTGCGCGTCTCTGGCGTCGTGCTCGCATTTTGACGGATACGGAATTGGTGGATTTACGCTATTCGGGTCGGCCGGCGAAAATCCTGCGCGGCTTTCGAGCACTCTATTTCGCGTTGCCCTATAATTGTCTCATTATGGGCTGGGTGAATTTATCGATGACCAAGATTATGGGATTGACGTTTAATCTGCCCAAATATTGGGCGGTAATGATCTGCATTCTTATCACAGGTGCCTATTGTTCCATCTCTGGCCTCTGGGGGGTGATGGCTACCGACTTCTTTCAATTCTTTTTTGCGATCGGCATGGCTGTTGTGCTGGCAATTGTCTCGGTTCATGCTGTAGGGGGAATGGATACGATCCTACAAAAATTGCCGGAGCTTTATGGGAAAGATCAAGCTGCCTCAATGATTTCGATTATTCCTTCGGTGCATGGGCCAAACCACGCGTTTGCCATCTTCTTGATCTATATCCTGTTATTATGGTGGACGGTTGGTAATACCGACGGTGGTGCTTATTTTGCGCAACGCATGATCTCGGCTAAAAATGAAAAGCACTCGTTTTTGGGTTATCTCTGGTTCAATATTGCCCATTTTTGTTTGCGACCCTGGCCCTGGATTGTGGTGGGGATGGTGGCGGCCATTTATTTCCCTGGGATTGCCGTGAAAAATTCATTGACCGGCAAATTAGAAGCCGATCCGGAATTGGGCTATATCGCAGTTATGCTCACCTTTTTGAAGCCGGGATTGTTAGGTTTAATGCTGGCATCATTTCTGGCTGCATTCATGTCTACCATCGCTACCCAAATAAATTGGGGCGCTTCCTACCTCATCAATGACTTCTATCGCCCCTTTATCAAGAAACATGCATCGGAAAAACATTATGTGTTGGTCTCAATTTTTACTACTATTTTTATGGCCGTTCTGGGAGGTGTCATTTCTTTGTTCATGAACGACATCTTTTTGGGGTGGTTGCTTTTTTCAGCGATCAATGCGGGAATTGGCGTTGTTTATATTGCGCGCTGGTATTGGTGGCGCATCAATGCCTGGTCCGAAATTTCAGCGATCGGATCCATCATTGGCATCGTGGCCATTATTTTGTTCGTTAAATCAGCGACCCTGCTGAAAGCGCTGCTGCTGGGGATCGTTCTGCTCGACCTGATCGCCCTTGTTGTCTGGGGGTTGCGCCAGCGATCCTGGCGACAGGAGTACCTCAAGTCGGCCATCTTTATTTTGTTTTTGGCCATCCTCACGCTGGCAGTGGTGCTGAGCTTTTCGCTGCCCGAGCGAGTTTTCCCCTGGACCTTGATCTATACCGTGCCCATCTCGTTATTGATCTGGGTTACCGTGACCATGCTTACCCGGCCGGTGGATGAAAACAAGCTGATCGAATTCTACAAACGGGTGCAGCCTGGCGGGCCCGGTTGGAAGCGAATTTCCAACCAATTGCCAGCTAATTTCAGCGCCGGCTCTCTGTTCACCAGGAAAAATATCGTAGGAGCGCTATTTGCGATCACCGCAGTTTTGAGCACGCTGCTGGGCATCGGACATCTCATCCTTGGCCATTGGCTGATAGCTGTATTGCTTATTGGTCTGACCATTTTCAGCATCGTGGTCATTCTAAAAGGCTTATCCAATGAAAAATGGGAGTCGGCGGCGAACTAATGGGACGAATTTCGGTTAAAGAACCGCCCGATAGACAATGCCTGAGGCCCCGCGTTGCCGGCTGCTCAAGGTTTCCGGGCTTGGTCTGGCGGCTGCAGATGGGCAGACAAGGATTAATCCGTAATACGCTGGACTGCTTATTTGGGTGGGCGTCGAACTGGAAGATCTCCGAAAAGCTTTGAAAGCATTATGGCAGCAATAGTACGCCCGCACCACAACTTCTATTGTGGTCCGGAAGTTGCCCCCAGGTTCTGGAACGCCGCAATTAATTCCTGGCTGACGGCATAGGGGGAGCGCTCTTTTTTCAGGATTTGTACGATCTGTGCTGCGAACTTTTCTCTTTGGGCCGGCTGCCAGAATTGGTTCAAGATGGTTTCGTTAATCATCTGGCGGACGTAATCTTCTACTCGCTTTTTCTGCTTCGCCAATCGGATCGCATGCAATCGCTGGAACTGGCCATGCCGATCGATTTGCTGCAACAGGTCATCCAGTCCCTGACCGGTATTAGCGATGGTTTGGATGACCGGCGGCAACCATTTTCTCATCTCTTTGTTGAATTCCAGCACGTATTGGATTTCCAGCACCACACGATCGGCGCCTTCGCGATCGGCTTTATTGACGACAAAAATATCCGCAATTTCCATCAGCCCGGCTTTCATCGCCTGGATCGAATCACCGGATTCAGGTACCAGAACCACCACAGTAGTATCCGCCACCTCTACAATATCCAGTTCTGATTGTCCGACGCCGACAGTCTCAAAAATGATAATATCGAAGCCAAAGCCATCCAACAGGTCGGCCGCCTCGTGGGTGCGTTGCGCCAGTCCCCCGAGACTGCCCCGGGTGGCCATGCTGCGAATGAAGACGCCGGGATCAGTGGCCAGATCGCCCATGCGGATGCGATCGCCCAGGAGCGCACCGCCGCTGAACGGGCTGGTGGGATCCACAGCAATGATGCCCACGGTTCGCTGCTGTTGCCGATAGCGTCGTGCCAGTTGATCGACAATGGTGCTTTTGCCCGCGCCGGGGGGGCCGGTGATGCCAATGCGATAGGAATGGCCAGTTCGATAGTAAATTTTATCCAGCAGTTGGTAGGCATTCGCAGTTTCGTTTTCCACCTGCGAAATCAAACGTGCCAGTGCGCGGCGGTCGCCAGAAAGGTAGCGTTGAATTAGATTTTCCATTGGCTCCAATTTGGTCTGAATGGCTGGTTACCGGTGCTGATATTTGTTTTCAGTTGACTAATTCCTGATGGAAAAGTAAGCAAATTTTGGGTGAGATTCAAGGGATTTTTTAAAGAGCACCTCAGGTTTCCCGGGAAACCTGGGGTGCTTGATCGATCAATTCGATTGGTTGGGGGCTTTCTTGAACCTAATCTCAATTCCGGTTACCTGTTCATCTGGTCCGATGGTGATTTGATTCTGGCAGCGCATATTTAACCAGGGATGATCGATATCCGAGCAAATTTTTAGCTGCACTAAGTCACTTGTATTGACTGGTAAGGTCGATTGGTCCCAGCTCAAGTTAAATTTTTCTCCGTTTTGATCGGGCTGCAATGTGATGTTCCAGACGACGGCATCTAATGTGTTCTCCCTGATATCGATTAGCGATTGACTTGTGGCGAATCGGGCATCGAACACGTTGGATTGGGCTGAAGTGAGTTGTTGCTCGCAAAAGAAAGTATCCAAATTTTGAGTCGCGGTTGCAGCCTGACCAAATGTCAGACAGATCGATTTTGAGTGGTGCAAAATAACCAAATTGCATAGCCAGTCGACCGGAACGGTGGCAGCAGTGACCTGACAGTCTTCGGGGGTAGAAATTTGAAGCTTATCGATATTATCCTTGTAAGCAACGATCTGGTAAACATAAGATCCGGGATTGAGTTCTACATCAGAGTAGGTCCTCTCTCGCCAGCTCAATCCTGCAATAAACCAAAAACCGGCACCGGTCTTTACTTTGTTACGGAGAATAATGTAACCATCCTCGTAGCTCTCCGAACTGCCGCTCCAATTTAGATTAATAGAGCTGGGGCAGATGCCAAAGCTCCCTGGCGCTGGCACCGGAATATGAGTCGCCGGGATGACCACAGCCACTCCGTACTGATAGCAGCTATTCCACTCAGGGGAATTGGTGCGAGCGAAATGAAAACAAGCTTCGGGCTGCCGCGTTTCGGTTGCAACTTCCACAATCTCTGCCCGCGGCATTGCAGTGAGCGCCATTTTCATTTGATCTCGGCTAAAATCGTAGTTCAGAGTCAAGCCAAACGATCGGGTTATCCTTTCTCTATTCTTCAAGTCTTTTTGCAGACCAATTCGTATCAATGCTTTGAGTTTATTCATCAATCGCACACTGGTTTCAGATCCCAGATGCAAGCGCTCCCCATAGTCAATAGCGAACAGGGGATTCCACAGCGGTCCCCAGCCCTTGAAGAACTGATAACTCACCCCATATCGAACGCGATGATCTTTCAAGATATTTTTATGATCGATCGGTCGTTTTTCTGGTGTGCCATAGCGATGATGATACATCATCCCCAGACTGAGCCGGCCCCAGGATTTGTACGGGATGAAAGGTAACGAATAAAGTGCACCCACATTCCAATCATCCTTATGGCGCAGGTTGGTGCTGACCCCAAAGCTGAGCGTGGGCAGGCTTTTGAACGGCTTGATGCCGAGCGCGGCGTGGAATTGATTTTGAGTGTCAGTTTTGGATTGGCTACTATCCTGCAAGCCCAGCCAATCCAGCCCGAACGTAAAGTAGTCAGCAACCCGTCGGCCCAGCGGAAAATTAAATACAGTGCTGGCATAATAACTTTTAAAATTCACTTTGTAAAAATCTCCGTAGCCGAAAGTGAAGTGAAAATGTTCCATCCGGGCCAGAGCAGCAGGATTCCAGTACACAGCCTCGGCATTGTTGGAAACAGCTAAATACGCGCTGCCCATACCCACAGCGCGGGGGCCGACAAAGACCCAATCGCGCTGCGCCACTGCCAGGTATGGCAGCAGCATCATCAGACCGACCAGCCAACAAAATCGAGGCAGAATTTTTAGGGCCATGGTGTTACCTCCTTCAATGAAATGACCAGAAATTTAACCTGAAATTCTAACCTGCAAATGATTATCAATAATTGCCCCACCAACGACCCGATAGTACGTTAAAAGCACCGATCATTTTTTGACTTTCGTTTCATTCCATGTATTTCGTGGGCAATGAGGGATCATTTTCATCCGTTATGGTTCATTTTAGAAATTTATATTCAAAACTTATTCAGGATCAGCACCGTTTTTTGATGGATTCTGTTTTCGGCGGCCACGGTAACGATATACAGCCCGCTACTGCAAATATTGCCGTTGGCATCGGTGCCATCCCAATCGATGGCATGGTAGCCCCGTGGCAGCCGCGTAGTGGCCTGGATTGCTTTCGTCAGTCGGCCAGAACTATTATAAATTTTTATGCCCACATCAGAATCGTTCTGGAGAAAAAATGAGATGGTGGTTCGATCCCCGTGGCCGCGACCCGTGCCGGCTGGGGAAAAGATGCGCGGCTGCAAATTTAGATTAAAAGAAGCCGGCGAGACCGTTTTTATTGCGGTGGATCGAACGACATAAATTCCCGATTCAAATATCACAGTGGCGATGCTGATACGTCCCTTGAGCAGTTGAGGCGTGCCACCAATGGGCAGAGAGCGCTCTGTTTCCTGAAAGATCGCCAATTGCT
Source organism: uncultured Cytophagia bacterium (assembly GCA_964647995.1). GTDB lineage: Bacteria > Zhuqueibacterota > Zhuqueibacteria > Thermofontimicrobiales > Thermofontimicrobiaceae > Thermofontimicrobium_A. The sequence goes on along the minus strand of CAZYNP010000034.1, from coordinate 33,308 downwards.
CTTTGGGGATTCCTGGGTGATAGGAAAATGAAATCGACAGAGTGACCGGTTTGGCGTGGTTGAGATGCTCCGGCAAGCCGGATATCTCAATGCCGATGATGGCTGTGGCCGTATCTGACAATTGATACCTGGGCAGGGGGGTGATGTTAATGTTGTGATGCGCCTGCAGCAAACCCGGCGGCAGCAAGAGACGGACGTGAACGTCATCGGTTGATAATTCGACTGCGCCGCCAGCGCGAGGATCGAGTTTCACAAACTCGGTTTGATCCGGACTCGGGTCGACATTGCCGTCGCGATCGATGGCGCGCACTTGAAACGTGTATTTCCGGGGTCGGTCGGAATCTTCCAGGAACAATGTCACGAACTGGCTGCGGGTTTCCTGCCATGGGGGCGTGTCATCAGAATCTGTTACCAGTCGATATTGATAGATCAACTCTCCGGCTGGCGTTGCGTCGTCGGCGCCATGGAATCGAAATTCGAGTAAGTTCGCGGTCACTGCATTGAATTTCGTATCCAGATAGGTTTGTGGTGCCGCGTGTTGCGGTCGGTAGCGATTGATACCGCCGCCTCGTGTCCCGATCCAGATATCGCCATTCGAGGTATCGGCCACGAAGGTATAAACAAAATTGGTCGATAGGCCAGTGCTCAGATCAAAGGTGGTAGCTCGGAGAAAGGATGTCTCAGTGGACTCACCTTGCTCGAGCCTGGTGGCGCCAAGGGCAGTTCCGCACCAGAGTTCACCTTTTTGGCGCTCGCAGATAGCGGTGATATAATTGCTGGCCAGTCCATCATCCCTTGAATACCGTTTCCAATTTTGAGCATCGCTCAAATCACTGCGGGGATCAATCTGGAGCAATCCATTTTCAGTGGCAAACCAGAGGTGATGGGCTGCGTCCTCGGCGATCGCTTTGATATTGATATTCACCATCTGATCATTCTTCTGAAATCGCTGCCAATGTTGATAATCAAATCGGCCAATTCCCTGATCGGTGCCGATCCACAGAATCCCGTGCGAGTCCACGAATAATGCATGGATCTCATCGGATACCAATCCCTGGGCGGTATCACTGGAAATCAAATGCCAACAGTTGCTCCCGTTTCGAACCGAATCGACATGAACCCAATAGAGCCCATTATTGGTGCCGATCCAGATGTTGTGTCGCTGATCTTCAGCGAAACAATTGATCATCTGGCCGCTGCAATAATGCTCCTGGATTTGGGTGAAGGTATCGATGGCGGTTCTGGCGATGATATCAATGCCGCGATCAGTTCCCAACCAGATGAAATCGCGACTATCCTGAAACACCGCAAAAACTCTGGTACCACTTAGTCCATTCTGGCAGGTGAGCAATTGTGTGAAGCACTGATCTGACCAGAGATTGGCGTCGATGTTTTGCCAGATCGCGCCGGCATCGGTGGCTACCCACAGCGTGCGCCAGCGATCCAGGAACAGGTGATTGATATAATTGGTTGAGATGTTTTTGCCAGTTAAAAAAGCGAGCCAACTGCGATCCAATTGAGAAACGCCGCGTTGCACTTGATGGCCAAACCAAATATTTTGTTCGCCATCCACGGCCAGTGAAATGACCCGATTCGTGGCCAGACCATCATGAGAAGTGATTTGCCGCCAGTTGGATGGATTTTTGAGATTGTCACGCCCATTGACCAGACTGATGCCATCATCATTGTTATGAGCGATCCATAACACGCCTTCCCAATCCTGAGTTAGCTTCCAGATGCGATTGCTGGCCAGGCCGCCGTTGGTGTTGCTGCTATTATAGCATTCGTTGGTCGAGCGCAGATTCCCGGGAGCGGTTTTATATAGGCCATGCCCCTGGGTACCCAGCCATAGCAAGCCCTGGCGGTCGCGAAAAATGGTCTGCACGATGGGCTGTGCCGGCCAAACTGGAGCGCCATTGGAGTCACAGAAAGTGAAGTCGTTGATCCAGATCTGATTCCCGGCATCGAAGATATCAATTCCAGCATCATCGGATACCCAAATATTATCAGCAGCATCAGCTTCCAATGTCCGAATGCGGTTGCCTTTCAAACTGCTCGGCGCTGAATAGTGGACCCAATTCTCACGCACGCGCAGGACGTCGTCAAGTGGATGGTATATGGCCGCGCTGCAAACGCCCAGGCTGTCCGTGCCGATCCAGATGTGGCTCTTTCCATCGAACGCGATCGCCCGAATTCGATTGCTCACCAGTCCGCTGTCGGTATTGGTCGTCGTATAGGTCGTCCAATTGCCAGGATCGTTCAAATCCGACGCTGGATCAATTTTAACCAGGCCGGCCTCCGTGCCGATCCAGATATTTCCAGAGGCATCCATTTTAAGACATCGAATTTCCCTGTCATCACCGCCAAGCTGACGGCGAAAACTCACCCAGGAGCCATCGAATCGGGCGAGCCCTTGTTCCGTTCCCACCCAGACGCAGCTATAATGATCCACCAGGATGTCATTGACCGAATCGCCGGGGATATTGGGAATGGTGTGCACGATCCAGCGCTGCGCCATCAACATTGCAGGCGTCTGGAGCCACCAGAGGCTCCAAAGAATTGCAGCCAGGGCGACAATTTTTTTCATGGATTGTCCTCAATCGCAGTTCCAATGATGCTATTAGCCGCAGAAAGCCAGGCCGAGCTGTTCCAATCGCTGAGCTAAATCGGTGGCTATCGAATTTTATCGATAATGGTGAAAATGGTTAGGATGCAAGACCACAAAATAAGAGACATGAAATCCACTCACTTCTCCCGGCAGAGATAGGAACTCGCGCGCAAGCGGGCCGGTGATCGCCGGTGGAAGTAATGTGGTTCGGACCAAAGCTAATAATGATTCTGTCACAGGTGTAGGAAGTTCCCCCTGGTTGGTAAAATTGATTGGAGCCGTTTCGGTGCTAAACTGAAAATGAACTCAATAGGTTGATGCTACCGAAGGCATCCTTCCGCGCGTCGCACCGATTTTATGGTGAAATTGGCGGGGAATACTCAAAAATTCGGTTCGGGTGGAATGGCGCTGCTTCCCATCGGCTGGCCAAAGCTGGCGAGTTGCGGCAATTTTAAAAAAATATAAAAAATCAGTTGCATCTTGTTGAAAACATTTTTAAATTCCAGCCGTTTTAAGAAGCGAGCATGAGGCCGATTCGCAGCGAAGAAACCGCGGGATCGCCATCCGCTCCGTGAAAAGATCAATAGGATTGATCTTGCTTTTTTATTCATCGAATGAAGTGGAAATCTTAACCCAGTTATTAATATTTATACCATGACCGAGCAAAACCAGGACGCTACCAACTCGCCTTCAGAACCGCCATCGCGCAGCGATGAGCCGCCGCCGTGTTGGATTTTGCCGCACCGGATGGGCATCAAAATCCAGGTGGATAATTTTGTCCTTCCAGCAACTCTTGTCCCGAATCATTGTCAAACGAACTTGCGATCTTTAACCGTTATTTCCGGAGGAGGCCATGTCCTCGTTTCCTGAAGGAAATGCTATTGTCTATTGTGATCATGCCTATAGCACGCCCAATGGCAAAACTGCGCATGGATTGGTGCGCCGCAGTCTGCGTTACCGAATTCTGTCGGTCATTGATTCTGAGCTGGCGGGTCAGGATGCCGGCTTGGTTCTGGATGGAAAAGAAATCCATGTTCCCATTGTGGCAGATCTGGCATCGGCGATGGGGCAGGGCACTCCCAGTCATTTCGTGATTGGTATTGCACCTGATGGCGGCCGGCTGGAGCATCATGCCCGGCAGGCGATCAAAGAAGCGATCGGGCAGGGATTGCATGTGGATTCCGGCCTGCACGATTTTCTGACGGATGATCCGGAATTGGTGACTTTGGCCGCACAGCACCAGGTTCGTTTGCGCGACATTCGAAAGCCGAAGCCTCGCAGCGAATTGCATTTTTTCACTGGGAAAATCGCCGAAGTGACCTCGCTGAAGATCGCTGTGTTGGGGACAGATTCAGCCGTCGGCAAACGGACCACAGCCTGGCTGCTGGTGGATGCGTTGCAGGCGGCTGGCTATTCCGCGGAGATGATTGGCACGGGGCAGACCGCCTGGCTGCAGGGCGCTCGCTATGGGATTGTTCTGGATTCGTTGGTCAACGATTTCGTCGCTGGAGAAATTGAACATGCGGTATGGTCCGCCTGGACCGACCTCCATCCTGCAGTGATCGTGATCGAGGGGCAGGGTAGCTTGCTGAATCCGGCATTCCCGGGTGGCTTTGAGATTTTGGCCGCGGCCAGACCCGATATTGTCATCATGCAACATGCGCCAGCGAGAAAGGACTACGACGGCTTCCCGGGCTATCCCATTCACTCCCTGGAAAAACAGATCCAGGCGATTGAGTTAATATCGGATCGACCTGTTGTGGCAATTACCATCAATCATGAGCATCTGGCCCCGGAAACTATTGCCCGAGTCTGTGCCTCCATTGCGGCGCAAACAGGGCTTCCCACTTACGATGTGCTGCTTCAGGGTGCTGAAGACCTGGCCGCACATATTATCGAAAACTATCTGAAGGCGCCAATGGCATGAAAATCGTTCAGATCGAAACCTGGGCCGTCAGGCTAAAACTCAAAGAACCGTATACGATTGCCTACGAGACGTATGATTCAACCACGCAGATATTTTTGCGGTTAGCGACCGATGGGGGAATCAATGGCTTCGGTTGTGCCGCACCCGATGCGCATGTTACTGGCGAAACACCTGAGGGCGTGTTGCAGATGTTAAACGATGTAGCAACACCCATGCTCCAGAATGCCGATCCGCTACGCTGGGCCCGGCTGTTAGAGGAATTGGCTCAGGTGATGAAAAGCCAGCCGGGCGCATTGGCTGCAGTGGATATGGCGCTGCATGATATTCTGGGCAAAATCAGTCAACTGCCGCTGTGGCAATTGCTGGGGGGGTGGCGCGAGCGGATGCCGACCAGCGTCACCATCGGTATTTTGCCCGAAGCGGAGACGGTGGAGAAAGCCCGCGCGTGGGTGAAACGAGGCTTTAAGCGATTGAAACTTAAAGGGGGGCTGGACGTTGAAAGTGACATCGTGCGCGTAATCAAAGTCCGGGAGACGGTTGGCAACGAAATCGCGCTGTGCTTCGATGCCAATGAAGGTTTTGACCTGGAGGCAGCGCTGCAATTTATCGAGCACACTCAGGGGACGAAATTGGAATTTGTAGAACAGTTGCTACCCCGTGATCAGACCGAATTGCTGGGAATTATCAAAAAACAAGCGCGAGTGCCGGTGATGGCCGACGAGAGTCTGGTGACTTCGAGCGATCTTTTGCATTGCATCCGCCGTGACCTGGTGGATTTGATCAATCTCAAATTGCAAAAAGTGGGCGGCATAGCCATGGCGGGCAGGATGAATGCTACCGCACAGATGGCGGGAATCGGCGCAATGGTGGGCTGCATGGATGAGGTGGCACTATCGATTGCTGCTGGTCTGCACTTTGCTCTGGCACAGCCGAATGTCCGCTATGCTGATCTCGATGGTCATTTCGATCTGGTGGCTGATCCGACGCGGTCAGCGATCCAGTTGCTTGATGGCTGGCTGGTACCAAATGATCAGCCCGGTTTGGGATGGGAGTTAAAATAGTATAGAAAAGCAGACCATGGCCAAGCAGAGCTACGATTTTGCGATTGCTATTGACTGGGAATACGACCATGATTTCGTTCAGATCCTGGAGCGGATTGCCCAGCAGGAATATCAGTTGCAGACCTATGCGGTCATGCCGATGAATCTGGAGGAGACGATCGCTCGCCTGCATCGGGATGAGATCGAATTTCGTTTTTTTTATGATCGGGCATCGGATACGTCGCCGGAATTTTATGCCTTGCATCAGTTGTTGTTAGACCGCAAGGTGCCAATTCTGGATTCCATCGAGAATTTGAACCGGGCTGCGGACAAGGCCACGATGCATCTGGAATTCATTGCCAATGGCCTGAATGCGCCTTATACGATTATTATCCCGCCATTCAATACCACCGAACATATTTATCTTTCGGTGTTGGACCTGGCGAAGTTGGGGCGGCCGTTTATCATCAAGCCGGCCAACACTACCGGCGGCGGCATCGGCGTAGTGGATGGCGCGGAGACGCTGCAGGATGTCTTGCAAGCACGACAAAAATATAAAACCGATAAATATCTGTTGCAGGAGAAAGTCAAGCCCTTAGAAAAAGATGGTTACCGTTTTTGGTTTCGATGCTTTTATTCGTGCGGATTGGTGGCTTGCTGTTGGTGGAATGATTTAACGCATGAATATCAGATGCTTACGCCGGATCAAATTGCTGCTTATCAATTGGGATTGTTATTTGCCCAGGTTCGAAAGATCGCCCAGATTAGTCGGCTGCAATTTTTTTCCACGGAGATCGCGCTCAATCAAACCGGTCAATTTGTAGTGATTGATTACGTTAATGAGATTTGTGATATGCGCCTCAAGTCAGCGCATTTTGACGGTGTCCCGGATGCCATCGTCGAGCAAATTGCCCGGTATTTGGTGCGGCATGTCAACCACCAAATTCATTGCGCCGCCTCAGGTGACCATCCAGCAAATCGGGTGTCCCTGGAAAGCACATCATTGAACCAAACGCAGGATAACTGGCGGCAGCAGTTGTCACCATCAGTACGGCATAAGGGTAGCGCAGCCAGGGACGATCGGGGCCATTGCGGTTGAAAGTAATAGACCTTTTCGGCCAGCTTCAGCGGCTCGAAATCAGCATCTCAACTGAAAACGCAAACCATTTAGTCAAGAAGAGATATGCGATACCTATTGGTAGCCACCAAAAATCAGAGCGCCATTGGCGTTATCAAGCAATGCTTTGATGCGGGATACAAGATCGAAACGGCCACCTCCCGGGAAGGCTGCCTGGAGCTCTTTGAAAAGCGCCGCTATGAATTTTTGTTTATCGACGTGGAATTGTTGCGCAGCAACTTACCGGAAAACGATTACAAAAATCAGTTACAGCCGTTCTGGCGTATCTTTCCGGAGGCTGAGATCATTGTTCTCTCCGCCCCAGAAATGATTCGCGAGGCAGTCAATGCGGTGAAGGCCGGTGCCAGCAACTATTTGACTTACCCGTTGAATCCCGAGGAAGTGAAGTATGTGCTCGATAGCTTGCAAGAGTATGTTCGGCTGCATTCCGAATTGGACTATCTGCGCCATCGCTTCTGGCGGAGCGATTCTATTTCCGTGCTTCGCACCAATAGCCTGGCGATGAAAGAAGTTTTTTCCAAAGTGCGCGCGGTGGCCCAGACGGAGAGCACCGTGCTGATCACCGGCGAGACGGGGACGGGCAAAGGGGTAATTGCCCGGCTGATTCATCAACACAGCAAGCGCAGCGAGAACCAGTTCATTAGTGTTCATTGTGGCGCGATTCCCGATACGTTGCTGGAGAGCGAGTTGTTTGGGCACGAAAAAGGGGCGTTTACCGGTGCGGTCCGCAGGAAACTGGGCAAGTTTGAAATTGCCCATGGTGGTACCATCTTTCTTGATGAAATTGGCACGATCTCCACGGCGATGCAAATCAAACTGTTGCAAATTTTGCAAGAGCGGACGTTCCAGCGCGTGGGGGGCGAGACCACCATTAAAACCAATGTCCGCATTATTGCGGCTACGAATACCAATCTGAAAAAGATGTGTGAACAGGGTTCCTTCCGCAACGATCTTTACTATCGGCTCAATGTATTTCCGATCGAAATACCGCCGCTGCGGGAGCGGATCGAAGACCTGCCGCTGTTGGTGGAACTGTTTTTGAAGCGACTGAACAAATCCTATGCGAAAAACATCGTCGATATCCACCCCGAGGTCATGGAAGCGTTTAAAGTTTATCCCTGGCCCGGAAATATACGCGAATTGGAAAACCTGATCGAACGGGCCTACATTCTGGAATCATCCTCGATTCTTACCCGCAAGGGTTTTCCCACAGAGTTGTTTGCCAATGACAATCACAAAGCCGAATCCGTCATTGATACGTCATTGACACTGGAAGAAGTCCGCCGCCGGGAACTAGCGCGCATCGAGCGGCAGTATTTGAGTGAGCTGTTGCTGAAGCACAAAGGGAAAATCAAAGACACAGCAGAGAACGCCGGAATTGGCGAGCGACAGTTGCACAAATTGATGACTCGATACGGCCTCTCAAAAACCGATTTTAAACTGCCGTGATCAGTTAGCGGGAATCGGAACTGATAGTTCCGAAAAGTTGGCCAGAAGGGCAAAAAAACGCATGGCAACTTGGTCGATGGAGACATTGAATAATTGTTAATTTTCATTGAAGTAAAGCCCTGGCTATTTGTTCAAATTGTCGAGTTTCGTCTCCCGATGGCGGGACTTGTGGTAAAATGAAGCGGAAAATTCGTAAATATCGGAACTGGCAGTTCCGTTCTTTACCTGTATTGAATTGAGCTAATTGCTATATAATTAGCTGGATGCATTTTTGGCATAATGATTGCTAATAGTGGTGTTCTTAAATTGCTATGCTGTTAGTTGTAGTTCGAAAAGTATCATTTCGAGGTTTTCACATGCCAAAAGCAAAGATCGGTTCCCGGATTAAAATTGCCGGAGTTATCGCTCCCAGGGAGCGCGATCCGCGGGGAAACCTGATTCAGGTTTCCATCGATACCGATCGGTTCGAACGATACATCATTGCTGATGATGCGAAGGGCCGGGAGTTGCTCAATTATCTGAATGCCGATGTGGAAATTGAGGGCAGCGTTATCGGCGAAGATATCGACGGCTATAAATTGGTTTCGGTAATGCGCTATCAATTGATCCAACCAGATTTTATGACCAACTAACCACAAGAGGAGTAGATAAACTTATTCAACATGAAAATTGCTGTGGTTTATAGCAGCAAAGATGGTTTGCTGCAAGAATATCAGAAACATCAGCGCCAGTCAGCGAAAGAAATCCCCGCTGACTTTTTCGCAGAAGGGGATTCCCTGGAGACAATTGAGGCCGTAATGGATGCGGTGCGCTGGGGAGGACATGAGGTTGTTGGTCTGGAAGGAAATGACCAGGCAACCCGTCAATTAGAAGACATGCGGCCTGACCTGGTGTTCAATCTGACCGAGGGGCTATTCGGCGATTTTCGCGAGTCGTATATTCCCATGATTTGCGAGCGACTGGGGTTGCCATACACCGGCTCTGATCCGTTGACACTGGCACTGTGTCTCAACAAAGCCCGAACGAAAGAAGTGTTGGGCTTTTATTCTATTGCCACCCCGCGCTTTCGCGTATTTGCCCCCTGGCAGAAAATCGAAGTCGCGGATTTCGAATTTCCGGCCATCGTCAAGCCGATTGCCGAAGGCAGCAGCAAGGGTGTTTTTGATAATTCGGTGGTGGAAAATGAAGCCGAAGCCATCGACAGAATAACCGAAAGCATTTTGAAATACAATCAGGCAGTGCTGATCGAGGAATTTCTGACCGGCAGCGAATTCACGGTAGCCCTGTGGGGCAATGGCTCGGCAGTGGAGGTGTTACCCATTGTGGCATTGAATTACGATCAATTGCCGGCCGGGGCCAGGCCTATTTATTCCTACGAAGCGAAGTGGATCTGGGATCGGCCCGAGGCACCGCTGGAGATTTTTGCCTGTCCGGCACCGATAACGGAAGACTTGCAGCAAAAGATCGAAGCTGTTGTTCGTCGGGCCTACGATGTGTTGGCTGTTCGAGATTGGTGCCGCATCGATGTGCGGCTGGATGCGCAGGCTAATCCGCACATTCTGGAACTCAATCCATTGCCCGGCATCCTGCCGAAGCCAGAAGATAATTCATGTTTTCCCAAAGCGGCTCGAACCGCGGGCTATTCCTATGAGCAGATGATTAATCGTGTCATCGCCATTGCCAGCAAGCGATATGGATTGTAACCATGAGCAGCTCCAACCAAAAGCTTAACATACTTATCGCCTACAACGAGCCCGAGGACCGCAACCGCGATACGCTGGATTATCTGTCGGAAGCCGCAGTAAAAGATGAGGCTGATAGTGTTTATCAGGCGCTTCTGGAGGCCGGTCATTCTCCATCATTACTGGGGGTAAGCACACTGCAGCAAGTGGTGAATCACATCGCCGCGGTCCAGCCCGATGTGATTTTTAATTTATGCGAGGGCTTTCAGGGGAAAACGCATTTCGAAATGTTTGTGGCGGGTTTGTGGGAGTTGCTGGAAATCCCCTATACCGGCAATTCGCCACTAACGCTGGGATTAGCGCAGGACAAGGTATTGGCCAAGCGGTTGTTTGAAGCTGGCACGATACCGACCCCCAGGTTTGAGGTTTATACTGAGCCGCCGAAACAGACGCTGTTGACTTTTCCTTTGATCGCCAAACCATCCCGCGAGGATGCCAGCCTGGGGATTTTGCACGGCGAAGCAGTAGTCAATAATTTCGAAAAACTCAACCATCGCGTAGCTGAGTTGATCAGCAAATATCACCAGCCGATTTTGGTTGAGGAATTTATTTCGGGACGGGAGTTCAACATCAGTCTATTGGGCAACAAGCCGCCACGGGTGGTGGCCATTTCGGAAATTAGCTTTGCCGAATTGGACGCGACTACCCCGCATATCACCAGCTATGAGGCGAAATGGCTGACGGAGCACTCATTGTATCGTAAAACCCCAGCCATTTGCCCGGCGTCGGTTGATCACGAACTGCAATCACGCCTGGAGCAGGTGGCGCTCGAGGTTTACCGTGTGCTGGGTGGCCGAGATTACGGCCGGGTGGACACTCGGGTCGATGCCGAGGGTAACATCTTTGTGCTGGAATATAACCCCAATCCTGATATTTCGCCGGAGGCGGGATTCGTCAGGGCCTTGACGGCCGCTGGCATCACCTATCGTGAGTTTGTCGAATTCTTAATTGATGAAGCGATAACCAGGAAAATATATGTTAACCATTAGAAAAATGACAGCCACCGACCGACCGGCGGTTCAGGAAATTCTGGTGCAAACCGGAATGTTCACTGCGGCAGAACTGGACGTGGCGATGGAATTGATTGATATTTTTTTAGAACGTCAGGATCAAAAGGACTATTACATTTACGTGGCCGAAAACGAATGGAAGGAGGTCGTTGGATACGTATGTTACGGCCCCACGCCCGCAACGGAGGGTACCTTTGATTTGTATTGGATTGCGGTATCTCCGGTGCATCAGCAGCAAGGGGTTGGAAAAAAATTACTCTTATTTACGGAGCAGGAAGTCGTGCGCCAAAACGGTCGCATGATCATTATTGAAACGTCGTCTCAAGCAAAGTATCGACCCACACAGGATTTTTATCTCCGAAATCACTATCGGGTGGAGGCACAAATTGCCGATTTCTACCGGGTAGGCGATGATCGGATGATCTTTGTAAAGCGATTTAGACCTTAAGCTGCCTGTTGCCTCATTCCGGGTGTGGGCCAACCGAAAAAACAACTGAATAGGAGGATTCTATTTATCATGGAAACCTGGCAGAAAATTCTGCAAAAAAGTTTGGAAAGCGCCGAGGAAATATCCAAGCGATTCGATATTCCATTGGCCGATGTTGAAAAAATCAAACAAGAATTTGACATAAAGATCAATCCGTATTATCTTTCATTGATCAAAGAAAAAGGCGATCCAATTTACAAGCAGGTGGTGCCGGACATGCGGGAGTTGGAGAACAATGGCCTGTTCCAGGATCCCCTGTCCGAAGATCGGGACTCTCCGGTGACGAACATTGTCCATCGTTATCCGGACCGATGCTTGTTCCTTGTTTCGCACCAATGTGCCTCTTACTGTCGCTTTTGCACCCGCAAACGCAAGGTGGGAGATCCCAGTAAAATCAGTCTCAAATTCATCGACGAGGGCATTGAGTATATCGAGAATCACTCGGAAATTCGTGATGTGATCCTTTCTGGTGGCGATCCCTTGTTATTGAGCGATGATCGGCTGAAATACATTTTGCATAAGCTGAGGCGTATCTCTCATGTTGAGATTATCCGCATAGGGACCCGTGTCCCTTGTTTCTTACCCCAGAGGATTACCGCCAAGTTAGCAAAAATGCTCAGGAAATTTCATCCCCTATATATCAATGTTCATTTCAATCATCCCAATGAATTGACGCCGATTGCGGTGCGAGCGTTGGGACGGTTGGCCGATGCCGGAATTCCGTTGGGCAACCAAACGGTGCTACTGAAAGGCGTCAACGATGACCCGGAGGTGATGAAGAAGCTGGTTCAAAAGCTGCTGCAAGCCCGGGTCCGTCCGTATTACATCTATCAGGCCGATTATGTGGTGGGCACGGAACATTTCCGCACCCGGGTCGAGAAGGGATTGGAAATCATTCGGGCGCTGCGTGGCTGGACATCGGGTTTGGCTGTGCCGCATTTCGTGATTGATTCTCCTGGAGGCGGCGGCAAAATCCCGTTGTTGCCAGAGTACGTCGTCCAGATCACCGATGAGGAAGTGGTGCTGCGCAACTATCAGGGCAAGATCTTTCGCTATCGGCAAACGGCCGAGGGCAATGGCAAACATCATCATGCCGAAGATGCACCGGTTCTCATGGATGAATTGGCTGACGAGCCTCGCTGTTTCCAGTGCGACGAAGCTTTGTTGTAACTCCTGGACTGTGACCGGTTGCGCTTAGCGACCGGTCACTACCGATGGCTGGCGGATTGGTGCAACCCCCAGGCCGGTCTTTGGCGTGTCAAATAGGGGCCATCAATGCTTATCCAACCAGAACATCCAGCCTCTGGATCTCGGCGATTTTGGCTAATTCATGGAGCTTGGCTTTGGAGGGTGGTTCCAGATGCTGGGCCCGGTATTCCCGGCCCAGACTGCGGTACTTTTCAACTGCCAGCCGATGAAATGGTAGCAACTGCAATTGAATGGGAGCTGGCTGGCCATGTCCATTGCGGTGCTGCAGTCGCAATGTAACCAAATCGCGTACAAACTTACAAATGGTTCCAATTTCCAGAATCGAATCGTTCACGGTTGGGACGACTGGAATTCGAAAGATGACTGCAATGTTGGTCAATGCCAGCCTGCGGGCATTGGATAGAATTTGTTCATTGGAGGCACCGCAGACGGCCCGATGTTTTTCGGCATTGAGATGCTTGATGTCCATTATGACCAGATCGGTTGCCGGCAGAACTTTTTCCAATTCGCACCACGGATAATGGCCGCTGGTTTCGATGGCGGTGTGCAAATCTTCAGCTTTGCATTGTTCCAGCAGTTGGCGAGCAACGTCTGCCTGTAACACCGGTTCGCCGCCCGATAGCGTGACCCCACCATGCGCAGTTTCATAAAACAGCCGATCGCGGATGATAATGGCCATTAGCTCAGGCACTGACATCTGCTGGCCGGTAATTTCCAGCGCTCGGGAATCACAATTGGCGGCGCAGGTGCCACAGCGCTGACAGCGGTCGCGGCTAAATTCATGGCTGCTTGCCGTGATGCGATGCGCCATGCGAAGGCAGGACAGTGCGCAAGCACCGCAGCGCACACAGCGTGACGCAAAAAACTGAATCTCGGGCACAGTTAGTTGACCTTCGGGATTGTGGCACCAGAAGCACCGCAAGTTGCAGCCCTTGAAAAAGATGGTGGTGCGAATGCCCGGGCCATCGTGGATTGAAAAACGCTGAATATTGAAAATCATTGCGGTTGATTCCGACATAAACCATACCTCAAACAACCATTTCTCTTGCGCATCAATTGCAGACGATATTTCCAGTAGCACTAATACCAAACGGGATCAACTAAACAGGTGACTGTCCTGATCGGGCAGCGCTGGCGATGCTTTTAATGTTACAGAATATACACTATTTTTGCGGTCGATGCAACCTCTTTTTCGGCTGCATTGGTATCTTTCATAAAAAGAACTTGACTTTCCCCAGAATTTCAATTATATTTTTTCAAGTTTTTTCGCGCATTAATTATTTTAGGGGATTGATCATGGTCTGGATAAATGTCGTTTCCAAATTCATCAAAGCGTTTCGCTCGGGTGAATCGCCCGGAAAAATTGCTGCGGGTTTCTGCATGGGCAGCGTAATTGGTCTGATGCCTTTTTGGACGCTGCAGGGTGTTGTTCTTTTTGCTTTGCTGATTTTGATCAATGTAAATTTGGCAGCGGGAACGCTGGCGATTCTATTGGCCAGTCTGTTCGCTTATTTGCTGGATCCGCTTTTTCATAGCCTCGGTTTTTATATTCTAACCCAAATTGGAGCGTTGCAAGGAACCTGGGAGGCGCTCTATAACACACCTTTCGGACCGTTGACTCGTTTCAACAACACGGTGGTCATGGGGAGCTTTGTTGCTGGCTTAGTTTTGGTGCTGCCATTTTATTTTGGCATGAAAAAGCTGGTTGTGCTCTATCGGGAGAAGCTCGAAGCACCGGTGAAGAAAATGAGAGTCGTTCAGGCGATCACTGGCAGTAAGCTCTTTCAATGGTATGAGAAAATACGCGATGTGGGAGGTGAGCTATGAGAAAGAAAGGTATCATTATTCTGATCGTGATCGCATTGATAGTGGCGGTGGTCGCCTATTTTGCTCGCGATCGCTATCTGGAGAAGGCGCTGGAATATGCGCTGCAATCGATGGCGGGCGCAAAGGTCGAAATTGATAATTTTCATTATAGTTTATTTAAAACCGAGGGCTCCTGGAGCCGACTGCAAATTGCCAATAAAAATAATCCCTGGACCAACTTGATCGAGACCGGGCGGGCGTCGTTTGATCTGGAAGCCCGGGCACTGTTTTGGCGCCGGGTGATCATTCGTGAACTGGCGCTGGAAAATGTTCGGCATGGCACCCCGCGGCGTACCGATGGCAGTCTGCCACGAAAACCGGAACCGCCGCCCAAAACCGGTGGGCCTGACTTCATCGAGCGCGTGAAACAATCGCTGCAAAAACAAATGGGCGATGTGCCAATTTTTGACCTCTCGGGACTGGGCAAGAAAATAAAAATCGACTCGCTCATCAATGCCGAAAATTTGGCCACGGTGCAGGCCTATCTCAAACTGAAAACTTCAGCCGATAGCACCTTCGACTATTGGAAAGCCCAGGTGGATACCCAGACCTATGGTGCGCGGATCAAGGATCTGGAGATGAAGATCAAATCCTTGAAGCTGGAAAGGATCAACGACATCAAAGATATTGTGACCATCGCCGATTTGATCAAAAAGTTGGACGAGATTTACAAGGAAGCGAACTCGCTCAAAAAGGATGTCGAAGGCAAACACCAGGCGCTCACTCAGACCTTCACCGATCTCCAGAGCGATCTGAAACTGGCGCAAAATAGTCTGCAGGAGGATATCAATCGCGCCAAGCAATTGGCCAAATTGAAAGACCTGGACGTGCAAGATGTTGGTCTGATGCTTTTTGGCGCTGCCACCATGCAGCGTGTCGACCAGGTGCTGGATTATGTGGCGTTGGGCCGAAAATATTTGCCCACGGCGCA
Organism: uncultured Cytophagia bacterium; assembly: GCA_964647995.1. Lineage (GTDB taxonomy): Bacteria > Zhuqueibacterota > Zhuqueibacteria > Thermofontimicrobiales > Thermofontimicrobiaceae > Thermofontimicrobium_A. The sequence goes on along the minus strand of CAZYNP010000034.1, from coordinate 17,901 downwards.
GAAGCTATTGGCCTCGAATACGGCCAAAGTGGAAAAACCACCGCGATTAAAAGGGCAGAATATTCATTTCCCCTTTCATTATCGGTATCCTCGATTTCTGATTCGCCAGGCGAATTTATCGGCGGCGACTGCTGCGGGTGATACCGGTCGGGCCTATTTTTTCAATGGCACGATCACAGGTATCACCAATGAACCACCGGTTTATGGCCAGCCCACCCGATTCAAGCTCGATTTGATGCGGGTGGATGGCAACAGATATGAATTTACCGGCAGCCTGGATCATCGCACGGAGGTGCCGAAGGATTCGCTCTGGCTCCGGGCGGCGAATTTCGGCCTGGGCAAGGTTCAGCTCTCGAAGAACAAATATTTTCCGCAGGCTATTTTTGCTCAGAAAGGGGATTTTTCGCTGGCTGGCTTGTTTATCGGGGGCGATGTCGATTTGAAATTGAAGGTGAATGCCTCACCCATTCAATTCCAATTCCAACACGAAGCCCGAGACAAAGTCTCCCAGGTGATCCGCGAGGTCCTGGCAGGCCTAACGCAGGTGAATTTGACGGCGCAATTGAGAAATGACGGAAACGATTATAAATTTCGGCTGAATTCCAATGTGGATGATGCGCTGGCCAATCAGGTGAAGTTGACGCTGGAGAAAAATTTGCGAGAAGCCCAGCAGCAAGTTGAAAATTTCGTGCGTACCGAAGCCGACAAGCGTCGCCAGCAGGTCGAGTCCGTGATCGAGAAAAATCGACAAACCGTCTATGCTGGCATCGATCGAATCAAGCAGCGAGCGCAGGCGCAATTCGATGAAATCGAGAAACGAAAAAAGGAACTCGAGCAACGGAAGAAAGAGTTAGAGCAGCAGGCCAAAGATAAAATCAAAAGCATTTTCAAGAAGCCGTAGCCTTGCTGTTAGGAGGTTTTCAAATACATCCGTTCGACAGGCATCTGACCAGAAAACACACCCATCACGCAGAGGGGACGATTGCTCATCGATTCAGGCCTGGTGGTGAAAAGGCGCTGCCAATCGTTTTTGATCCAGCCATGTCGCTATTGGTTGTACCCAACTCTCCGCTGGCAGATCGAGAATTGGATGGTGGCGATCTGGTTTTATCCGGCGGGTTCATCGATCGCCTGAGACCAAAACCTCGCTTCACCGGCGTATCGTTATGGCCAATGGATTAAAATTCTACCGCACGCTCGGGTTAAAAAGTAATTGTCATGAAAGGTCGTTCCATGTTCGACCGCATCCAGATTGCGAAGAATTGGCTGCCGCGTTACACCGGCATGCCCTTAAGCAAGTTTGGTGATTATATTCTGCTCACTAATTTTAGTTATTACATCCGGCGGTTTGCTGACAAATTCAACGTAGACATTTATGGCGATAATAAGCCGATGCAAGCTGCTTCTAATGATCATGGACTCACCATCATCAATTTTGGGATTGGCTCGGCCAATGCCGCCACGATCATGGATCTCCTGGTTGCAGTTAAGCCAAAGGGCGTCCTGTTTCTGGGGAAATGCGGCGGTCTAAAAAAATCCACCGAAATTGGCTATTTCATTTTGCCCATTGCTGCGATCCGCGGGGAGGGGACAAGCCTGGATTATTTCCCGCCAGAAGTCCCTGCGCTTCCCTCGTTCAAACTCCATAAATTTGTTTCTGAAAAAATTGTCCTGCATGGTTACGATTATCGTACCGGCGTCGTGTATACCACCAATCGTCGCGTCTGGGAGCACGATCAGGAATTTCGTGAAAAGCTCAAGCGGATGACCTGCATCGCCATCGACATGGAGACGGCCACGATTTTTATCGTTGGCCATCACAATGAGATCTCGAGGGGCGCTTTATTGCTGGTGTCCGATGTGCCCATCACGCCGGAAGGTGTCAAGACTGAAGAATCCGATGAACTGGTGACCCGGAAGTGGTCGGATGTCCATCTGGAGATTGGAATTGAAGCGATGACCGATATTGGTGATAAAGGAGAGGCGATCAAACACTTTCGTTATTGAAATCATCGGTTGAAACTGCTTTTCGGTTTGGGGGTGGCTAAAAATCTGGAGGAAAAAATGATGATCAGCTATAGCCAGCCGCTATCTCGGGCCTGGGGCCGAATGACCTCGGCGTTGTTTAAACCGTTCGATCTTGGGAAATGGCTGGTGGTGGGATTTACGGCTTTTCTGGCCGGCTTGACGAAAAGTTCGGGCAGCATCGGAGGCAGGGGCATCGAGCGAAATCTGAGTTATAAGTTAACAGATTTTTCCGAAGTGCTGGCTGTGCCAGCGTTGATATGGAATTGGTTGCAGGCGCATCGTGGGTGGTTCGCACTAATCATTTTGGGCCTCTTGCTGTTCATTGCGCTGGGGGTCGTTTTAGTATGGTTGAGTTCTCGCGGCCGGTTCATGTTCCTCGATAATTTAGTCCATGATCGGGCATTGGTGAAACAACCCTGGCATGAGTTCAAACGAGAGGGGCGCTCCCTCTTTATCTGGCAATTGATGTTCATTTTGATTGCCCTGGCGATAGTTATTTTGTTTTCTGTGCAGGCGTATTTCAGTGCTCGCGCGATTTATTTTGAGGCAAAATTTCCTTCCCAAGTATGGTTGCCCATCATTGGTTGGGTCATTCTGGGTTTATCATTTGGTCTGCTGCTGGGATATATTTATACGTTTTTGAGCAACTTTGTCGTGCCCATTATGTATCGTGATCGGATTACTGCTGCTGAGGCCTGGCGCCGCTTTCTCTCGCTTTTTGCCAATCACTGGGGGCATTTTCTGCTGTATGGCTTGTTCTGGTTCGCGCTGCATATTGTGGCTATCGTGGTCATTATTACTGCTGGGCTGCTAACCTGTTGTGTCGGCTTTTTGCTGTTTGCCATACCCTATATCAGCTCGGTGGTTACGCTGCCCATTTCTTATACTTTCACGGCACTCGGCCCGGAGTTTTTGGCCCAATTTGGCGATAAGTATGATATATTTCCGCGGTCGGAACCGGCCGCAATACCCGGTGCAAATAGTCTGTCGGCGGAGATACCAGGATGATTCGGTGGCAATGGCAAAACGCGTCATCGCGGCCGGTCGCTGCTCGGTGGCTGCTGCTGTTAGTGCTGACGATCATTTTTTTGATTTCGATTTTTTGGAATCCAGAACAAACGAATATTTTGCCCTGTTACTTTCAGCAACTCACCCGGCATCCGTGCCCCAGTTGTGGCCTCAGTCGGTCGTTCCATGCCATCGCGCAGGGGCAGTTGCGGCAAGCAGTGCAATTTCATCCGCTGGGAGTGGTTATCTATTTGGGGCTGATGGCTTTTCTATTAAAGGTGGTAGTGGAACTGCTCTGGCGCAAACAGATGCGGATAATTTTGAATGCCAGAGCAAAATCAATGGCCATCGTGACTTTGGGTTGCCTCTGGATCGGATGCTGGATTTATCGACTTTTGGTCGAATGAATGATGCTTGGGCTGATTTTTTAAGCGGCTGGATGGTATTGGATTGATCGGCTGCTGGTTGAATTAGCAGTCTGGTTCAATAATAAAATTCTTTCAGCTTAATTCCAACGTGCTTAACTCCAGAATAAAAAGGAGTCCCAGATGCCCCAGTTGGATCTTGACTTTGTACGAAAACAATTCCCTTCTTTCCAACATCCTGAAACCGGCCAGTGGATCTATCTGGAAAATGCTGGCGGTACCTACGTCCCCCAACCGGTGATTGATCGACTGAACAAATTCATGATTCAATCGAAAGTCCAGCCTTATGGACAATATCTCATGTCGAAGCAGGCAACCGAGGCGATCGAGCAGGGCACGATAAAAATGGCCGAATTGATCAACGCCGATCCCGATGAAGTGGTGATCGGGCATTGCACCACCATGAATTTCTATGTGCTCGCCAATGCCTTGCGCGCCTGGTTGCGACCTGGGGATGAGGTGATCGTTACCAACCAGGAGCACGAAGCCAACTCCACGCCCTGGCGACGATTGGCCGCATTCGGGGTGAAAATTATCGAATGGAGAATGCATCCCGACACCTCAGAATTGGAACTGGCAGAGCTGGAAAAATTGTTGTCCCCCAAAACCAAATTGCTCTGTATGAATCATAGCTCGAATATTGTGGGATCCGTGAACGATATCAAGACCATCGCAACCATGGTTCATGCCAGTGGCGGACTCATCCTGGTGGATGGCGTTTCCTATGCCCCACATCATGCAGTGGATGTGAAAGCGCTGGGGGTCGATTTTTATGGCTTGAGTCTCTATAAAGTCTTCGGACCGCACCTGGGATTGCTGTTTGTAAAAAAAGACCATCATCATCTGTTAGCCAATGAATCTCTGGAATTTCAGCCGCAGCAATATGCGAAGATGACTGCGCCTGGCGCACCCAATTACCTGCGCATCGCGCTCAATCCTGGCGGAGTGAATCATGAGGAGGGCGCCTGCGTGGTTGGCATTACCGATTACTTTGATGCTCTCTATCAACATCATTTTAAGGATTATGCATCGGATCAATTTCAGCGGGTGAAGCAGGTTTTCAGTTTGATCGAAGCGCATGAAACCCATCTGTCGCAAATATTTTTAGACCGGATTCAGTCCCATCCCCAGCTAAATTTGATCGGCCGACGGATGCCTGACACCGGTCAGCGACAGCCGACGTTTTCATTTACGCTGGCCAATGGCCGCTCGAACCGGGCAGTGGTGGCTGAAATGGTGCGACGCAAAATTGCTATCCAGAGCGGTTGCTTCTATGCCTGGCGCTGCGTCAAAGCGTTGGGACTTGACACCGACACCGGCGTGATTCGGGTGAGTCTGGTACATTATAATACCCAGCAAGAAGTGCAACAGCTAAGCTCGTGTCTGGCAGAGATACTCTAATTTCGGATCGACCTATTTTGAAAGGAGAAAAAATGTCCGAAAAATCCATTGCTCAGAAGCTGTTCATCAAAGAAGGGCAAACCATCTTATTGGTGAACGAACCCAACGATTATCGCCAGAAAATAGGCCAGTTGCCCGCCAATGTAACTATTGCCACGCGACCCATGACCCTGTATGACAGCATTCATTTGTTTGTAATGTCGCGTCGAGAGCTTGAAGACCAGGTGGAAAAGCATACCTCATTTCTAAAGCCTAACGGCATATTCTGGTTGATGTACCCCAAGGGTCGCTCCAAAATCAAAGCCGACATTAATCGCGATATCATCGCCAGCTATGTCCGCACCATCGGTTTGGAAGGAGTGGCGATGGTCTCCATCGATGAAACCTGGGCTGCCTTGCGCCTCAAAATTGTTCGATAAGCTGTGGATAACGGGATCATGCATCTATTCATATCCGTCCTTATGGCGGTGGCGCCTGCTGTGGTCCTCGTCTGCTATTTCTATCGCCTGGACCAAAAAAAGCCCGAGCCCAAACGGCTTATTTTTAAGATATTTTTTATTGGCTTTGCCGCTACCGTCCCCATTGGATTGCTGGAATTGGGACTCGAACAGATGATCAGAAATTGGGTCGAGTCGTTTCTGCTGTTCAATTTTATCAAAGCGTTTGTCATCGCCGGTCTGATCGAAGAGACCGTCAAATTGCTGATTGTAAAAAAATATGCCTACAATCACGTTGATTTTGATGAGGTGATGGATGGCATCGTGTACGCCATTGTGGCAGGGCTTGGATTTGCCTGTTTGGAGAATATTATCTATGTTATCAATGGCGGCCTGAACATTGCTCTGGCACGCGCATTTACGGCGGTGCCTATCCATGCAATTGCGGCAGGTTTTATGGGCTCTTACCTGGGCCAGGCGAAATTCGCTACTTCGTCCGATGCCGAGACCCGATTGATTTTCACCGGCCTGGGGTACGCCGTGCTGATTCATGGCTTATACGATTTTATGCTCTTTGCTGCGCCCCAAATCGGCGTATTTCTGGCGTTAGGAGTTTTGCCGTTGCTGGTGGCAACATTCTATCGCTTGAAGGCAAAGATTCGACTGGCAATCGCGGAGGATTTTCAGGCCGGGCGGCATGAGGCTTAGCTATTTGGTTTATACCATAACTTCGGGTGATTTTTCAAGGAGGACCGGAAATTGATTCACGAATGGGATCTTACTGAAACCAATTTACAGCGCTTATCTCAGCGGAAATTGGAAGTGGCGGTTCTGCCCATCGGCGCGATCGAACCCCACAATCGCCATTTACCAGAGGGCATGGATTGGCTCCATACCACGCACGTGGCTCGCGAAAGCTGTCGCCAGGCCTGGCAGCAGTGCCAATCGGTTATCTGTCTGCCGGCAATTCCCTACGGCGTAGATTGCAATCTGCTGGATTTTCCGCTGGCAATCCATGTTTCCCAGGCCACGCTGGATGCAATGGTGCGCGACATTGTGCTGTCTCTGCACCGCCATCAGATTCGAAAGATTGTGCTCATCAATGGCCATGGCGGTAACGATTTCAAACCCCTGGTGCGCCAGCTCCAATGCGACCTGGAGGTGCACCTATTTCTCTGCGACTGGTGGCGGGTGGCCTCCGATCATTATTCCGAGCTGTTTGAAGCGTCTGATGACCATGCTGGCGAATTCGAAACCTCTGTTGCTCTGGCGCTGTTCCCGGAGTTGGTCGAATTGGCCAATGCTGGCTCGGGTCCCATGCGACCGTTTCGATTTGAGGCGTTGAACAAAGGCTGGGTACAAACCAGTCGCCGCTTCAGCCGACTGAATGATCATTGCGCCGCCGGCAATCCCGCCAGGGCTGCTGCAACGAAAGGGAAGAGGTACCTCGATATCGTCATCCAGCGCATCAGCGAGTTTCTGGTTGAACTGGCAACGGCAGAGATTGATGAGGTGTTTCCGCACCAAGGAAAATGATAAGCCCCATTCGCCTGCTTCGGTATGAGCCAATACCGAAGCAGTGCGGCCCAATTTTTGGTTATCTGAGCACGTTCAGGCTCACCAATTCCTGATCGACATGAGTGGGCAGCCAATAGGATTCATAAAGCAGCACCTTCTCGGTTTTGACTTTATGATTTTCCGATCTGCCCAGGCTAAAAGTGAAGCTCTTTTTCGGGCCCTTGCCATCGCCTGCCATCGAAGCCTGGGTACAAGAAGCCGCCTCATTGAAAATCACATCGGTGCCGACCAACTTCTTGCTTCTTGGCATCCACCATAAATTCGCCGCTCACGGCAGGAATATAGGTTTTGGTCGGCGTCACTTTTATGTTGATGACTTTATTTTCACCAAAGCCAATCTCGTTGATCTTTTTATAGCGACAAACCGAATCAGCGTCAACAGCGAAGGGATTTAGCGCCCAGTGCTTGGCTTCCATTGTATCTTTGGGTCTTTTCTGGATGACAAACGCTGATGGATCAGAAGTAAACTGAAGAGGATTTGGGAGTGGCGTGAGTCCCCCAACCCTGATCTTTGGCCCATCTGGCTGAACGGTGCGAAAAGATTTGATGACGATCCGCAGCGAATCCGGCTTCAGCCAGCATCTATCAAATTAATGATCCGGCATTCGCGGAACTAACTTGATTTCGCATGGGCCATAGCCGACGTACCTATAAGTTTTCGATCGCCTTTCGATAGTTGCTAAGTTGATCTTTTCCGAAGAGCACTGGCAGTTTTGTTGAACTTTTTTAATGAAGGTCAAAAAATTTTCGTCAGCAAACGTAGCGGCCAGATTGAAAGTGGATAGTGCCAGAGCGAGTAAAATCAAAATCAGATGTTTTGGCAATCGCTTCACTTTCCTGCCTTCCCAAAATGCAATTGATAAATTGGTGGTTGGTAGCGATTGAGGCGGTCAAATTCGCTTTGCTTAGCCAGTCCTCTCCTTGCAAATGTTGCGGCAGGACGCTCATTGGTTGTAACCGCTTGATAAGCTTATGAGGATTTCAGGAATTACGGCACCTGTTTTTTAGAAATGAACTTCCAACTCCAATGAAGCGTAAGATTGTTTGAACTGCGAACAAAATCACAACGAACAGAAAATCCGAATGAACACTGCGCTTCTGGCAATCCAGCCAATGCTCTGGCGGAAGATCCCTCGATTTTGTTATCATGAGCCATAGCGAATTGCTGTTTGACCTGGCTCCCGGCTCGTTGGCTCCGTCCCAGCAGGCGCAGTGAGGAAACGATGAACTCATTTTAAAAGGAAATTCCATGAAAAATCATTGGCATCGCTTCCAGTTGATCTGGGGACTGGCAATCATTCCTTGTGTCTTTGCTTCCGGCGCTATGGCGCAAAGTGACTTCGATCCGGACGTTTTTCTGCAATTCGCCGTGTCGCAATATTCCCGTGCTGTGCAGTCATTAACCGACACCAGCCAGATGCCAATTACTGGCAATCCGGATGGCTCCTGGCGCCAGGTTCCTACCAGCCATTGGGTGAGTGGCTTTTTTCCGGGTATCCTCTGGCTGCTTTATGAATATACTCATGATCCCGTATGGGAGCAGCAAGCCCGACGCTGGAATGCCGCGCTGAAAGCGGAGCAATTCAATATCGATACCCACGATCTCGGCTTTATGCTTTACAATAGCTTTGGCAATGGCTATCGTTTGACCGGCGACGAAAACTACCGGGCAATTTTATTGAGGGGCGCAGCGAGTTTGAGCAGTCGCTTCAATCCGATGGTGGGCACCATCAAATCCTGGAATGCCAAGCCGGAGGATCATCTTACCATTATCGACAACATGATGAATCTGGAATATCTAATTTGGGCTGCGAAAGTTAGCGGCAATTCGGTTTATCAAAAAATTGCCCTGAGCCATGCCAACGTGACGCTGAAAAACCACCTACGGGATGATTTCAGTTGCTGGCATGTTTTAAACTACGATCCTCAAACTGGCGTGATCAAACAAAAGAGAACCAGCCAGGGGTTGGCTGATAGCTCCACCTGGGCGCGAGGCCAGGCCTGGGGCGCGTATGGATTCACCATGATGTACCGCGAGACCAGGGACGGTCGTTATTTAAACGCGGCCCGACAAATGTTCGATTGGTTTATCAGTCGGTTGCCTGCCGATGTGGTGCCCTACTGGGATTTTGACGCACCCAACGTTCCCAATGAACCGCGAGAAGCATCAGCCGCGGCCATTGCAGCCGCTGGCTTGCTGGAGCTGAGCACCTATGTGTCAAATTCTCAGGATCGTAATCGCTATGTTGAAACAGCCATGAAGCTGCTAACAGCGTTATCCAGCGCAACCTATCTGGCAAACAAAGCAGCCTATCAGTGTCTGTTGCTGCATAGCAACGGCAGCGTGCCGGCTGGAGTTGATGTCGACGTTAATTTTACCTATGCCGATTACTATTTTATCGAGGCCTTGCTACGCCTAAAACGGTTGCAAGCGGGTGAACCGGTTATCAGCCCGCCAACTGGCGTCAAGCCGAAGTGATGAAATACTATTGTTGTTTGCTGGAAGCTTATCAGCCGCCGAAGGCGAGAAAGGAGCAATGCATGGGCAGGTGGATATTGACAGTTGGAATACTGCTGCTGTTGCTTTTTCAAGGTTGTTCCAGGAAAGAGGGATGGATGCCGGTTCCCGGTGACATTACCACTCGTTGGGCTGAGCAAGTTCAGCCAAATCGTGTGCTGGCGGAATATCCGCGACCGCAGATGGTTCGAGAAAAATGGAAAAATCTGAACGGCCTCTGGGACTATGCGATTCGGGCGAAAGACGACTCCATCCCTGCTACTTTCGATGGCCGGATTCTGGTGCCTTTCCCCATCGAAGCTGCCCTGTCTGGTGTCAAAAAACCGGTGGGAGAAAATCAGCGACTATGGTATCGCCGCGTGTTCGAAATTCCCTCGAAATGGCGAGGCCAACGCGTTCTTCTTCATTTCGGCGCTGTTGACTGGGAGAGCAGGGTTTGGGTGAATGGCCAGGAGCTTGGACATCACCGCGGCGGCTACGATGCATTTTCGTTCGACATTACCGATCATCTGCGGCCGAAAGGGCCCCAGGAACTGGTGGTTGCTGTCTGGGACCCGGTAGATGCGGGATTCCAACCCCGCGGCAAACAGGTGCGGCAGCCGGGCGGTATCTGGTACACCTCGGTGACCGGCATCTGGCAGACGGTTTGGCTGGAACCGGTGCCTGCGGTGCACATCGAAAGTCTCCGCATAACGCCTGAGCCGGACAGTCAGCAGGTGAAACTGGTGGTGAATTGCTCCAGCATCCGACCGGATCATCAGATTCGAGCTCGGGTAATCGACAACGGCCGCATTCTCATTGAACAAACAGGTTCCCCCTTCGCAGAAATGGCGCTGGCACTCGAGCAGCCAAAACTATGGTCGCCCGAATCGCCTGTTCTCTATGATCTCGAGTTGAGTCTGGTGGATGGCAAGCGCCAGATATTGGATCAGGTGAACAGCTATTTCGGCCTGCGAAAAATTTCCCTGGGAAAAGATAGCGCCGGCATCACCCGAATTTTTTTGAATGATCAGCCGATTTTTATGCATGGTTTGTTGGATCAGGGTTGGTGGCCCGATGGGTTGTACACCGCGGCGACGGACGAGGCCTTGCGCTATGATATTGAAGTCACCAAAAAGCTGGGATTTAATGTTGACCGCAAGCATGTGAAAATCGAACCCGATCGCTGGTATTACTGGTGCGACCGGCTGGGCTTGCTGGTCTGGCAGGATATGCCATCCGGCGATGACTTTATTGGCAATAACGAACCCGATCTATCGCGCAGCAGTGAATCGGCGTTTCAGTTCAAAAGCGAGCTGAAAGCCATGATCGACGGACGGTACAATCATCCCAGTATCGTGATGTGGGTGCCGTTCAACGAAGGCTGGGGGCAATTCGAGACCGAGGGAATTGTCCGCTGGATCAAAAACTACGACCCGACCCGGTTGGTCAATAACGCCAGCGGTTGGACCGATCGCAGGGTGGGCGACGTGCACGATATTCATGCCTATCCCGGTCCTGCCCGACCAGAAAATGAGGAGCACCGAGCCGGGGTTTTGGGCGAGTATGGCGGGCTGGGCCTGCCAATGGTCGGTCACACCTGGCGTACCGAGCAAAATTGGGGCTATCGCGGTTATCAAAATCCCCAGGAATTAACCAGCGCTTATGAGGAACTCACGCGGAAGTTGTTGCCGCTAATACCGCAGGGGCTGTGCGCGGCGATCTATACCCAAACCACAGATGTCGAAGTCGAAGTGAATGGCTTCTTGACCTACGATCGTCGCCTGATCAAAATGGATCCGGAAACAGTCCGCTTGATCAACCAGGGCTATCTTTCACCGGAGATAATTTCCGAAGATAACATTTTTTTGGAGCGTGCCAGGATCGAATTAAAAAGCCCCCTGGGAGGAGAAATTCGATATACCCTGGATGGCAGTGAGCCCACACTGCAATCTGCTCGTTACGTTGCGCCATTAACGCTGGAGAATACCACGACGATTCGAGCACGGACCTTCTGGCAGGATGGTCGGTGCAGTCGCGTCAGTCATTTTACCTGCACCAGAGTTCAGTTGATCGATGGCATCGTGGTGGAACAGCCGCAGCCCGGCTTGAAGGTTTATTTTTATGAGGGAGAATGGAATTCACTGCCAGATTTTGCCCAATTAACTCCAGCCGGAACGAAGAGGATTACCAAAATTAATCTGCAATTATTCCCCAAAACGAGCGATTTCGGGCTGCGTTTCAACGGTTTTATCCAGATTCCAACAGCCGGCATCTACACTTTTTACACCAATTCCGACGATGGGAGCAGCTTATCCATTCATAATCAACGCATTGTAGCCAACAATGGGTTGCATGGCCTGCGGGAGGAGGCTGGCAAAGTGGCGTTGCAGGCGGGGTTTCATCCCATCACGATCGACTTCTTCCAGAAAAAAGGTGGACTGGGCCTGGAGGTTTATTTCCAGGGCCCGGGCATTGAAAAGCAACCATTGCCGGAAAATCTTCTATTTCATTAGAGGAGATAATGCCACAAACATCTCGCGAGCTCGTGACTCGCTGCCTCCAATTGGAATATCCTGAGCGGATTCCCCGAGATCTCTGGGTGCTGCCATGGGCTGCCAATCGCTTTCCCGAAACCGTGGCCGAAATAAATCGACGATTTCCCACCGATTTTGTGACGACGGAATATTTTTATCCGGCCTCCCCCCGGGTGCAAGGCGATCCCTACCAAACAGGCCGCTACACGGATGAGTGGGGTTGCGTCTTTATCAATTATCAAAATGGCGTAATTGGGGAGGTCAAAGAGCCACTGGTCACCGATATTCGAGATTGGCGGATGGTGCAGCCACCATACGAACAATTGCCACATCATCCTGAAGCAGCAAAAAGAATCATTAACGAGTACTACGCCCGCACCGATAAGTTCGTGTTTGCCAATTGCTGTCCTCGACCCTGGGAGCGCTATCAATTTCTGCGGGGCAGCGAAAACGCGCTGGTCGATGTCCTGATGCCCGAAGAAGGTGGGAGAGACCTGCTGCAATTGATTCACGAATTTTATTTGAAAGAATTGGAATTTTGGATAAAAATGGATGTGGACGCCATCCGATTCATGGATGATTGGGGAGCGCAGAATCAACTGCTGATACCGCCGAGGATCTGGCGGGAATTATTCAAACCGCTGTACAAAGACTATTGCGATCTGGCGCATGCCGGAGGCAAATTTGCCTTCATGCATTCGGATGGTTATATTGCGGAAATATTCGAGGACTTAATTGAAATTGGTGTGGATGCCATCAACTCCCAATTATTCTGTATGAATTTTGAGGAACTGGAACAAAAAGCTAAGGGCAAAATCACCTTCTGGGGAGAAATTGATCGCCAGCATGTTTTGCCATCATCCAATCCAGAGGATGGGCGGGCGGCCGTCCGAAAAGTAGCCCAGCATTTCTATGATCCACGGGGCGGCGTAATTGCGCAATTTGAATTTGGCGCTGGCGCCAATCCCGCAACGGCGCTGGTCATTTTTGATGAATGGGAAAAAATAGGCCAGAAGGTGCCAATCCCTCTCCTTGATAACCTACACTGAATGCAACTTTGCAGCAGCCGTCCAGGAATACGATGGCATCTGTTAGTCAGCGAAAATTTCCCCTGCTGAATCCAGGAGTAGGCCAATTGAAGTGGTACCTCCCAGCCAATTAACAGACATTCAGGCGGAAAAAAGCGCTCGCGGCGATTATGCCTGCGGTCAGCCGGGAGGCGTGGCCGCGGCAATGGAAACCGGCGGCAGGATCTCGAAATCATAGGGGAACAGCCGGGTAACCAGGCCCATGGTATATCAGGCGAGGAGCGAAATGGTTAGAGCCGCTCCGTTAGTTCGAATCCGCCTGGCCGGATGAGGAACCTGTTTGGGGCATCGGTTTCGTCAGTCTGGCCGGGTATCTATGCTCAAAATAGATGCGGATTCGGGATAATGGAGAGTCTTCGACCTTTCCTCAATCCGATCATCACGTTGACCTTTCAAGATTTTCTCTACACGTGATTTCTTAGCATTAATTCCACAGGATGTGGATTGAGATAATACTGTCTTTTCAAATATGCCTCATCATATTTCCGCACAAAGTGGTTCACCAGGGTAATCGGAACGATCAACGGGATCAAGCCTTTATAATAATTGCCGATCACTTCCAGCAGTTCCTGCTTTTCATCGGATGATAACTGCTTTTTGAAATAACCCATGATGTGCTGCAAGACATTCACATTCTTCTTGACCGTGGCATGCAGTTTCAGGGCCGTCATCAGCGTTGACAAGTAGCGGTCATGCAGTTCTTTCGGATCGAGTTCCTTAACCTGGGCGACCAGCTTGCCCAGCTCCAAGAGATGTTTGGGACTATGCGCCATGATCAGCAATTTATGATCGGTATGAAAATCCACCAGACCTTTTCTGGAGCCATCGTTTTGCACGAAGTTTTGCCAGCGTTTATAAACAAAAATCCGCTCGATGAAATTTTCCCTGAGCCTGGCATCGTTCAAGCGACCTTCGTCTTCGACAGGCATCAGCGGAAATCGTTCCATGAAGGCTCGGGCAAACATGCCCACGCCTTTCTTGCTGGGCACGCCGTTCTTATCATAGACCTTGATCCCCTGCATTCCCGAGCTGGGGGATTTGCTCTTGAAAATATAGCCGCAGAGATTCTCATGTTCCAGTTGATCCAGCCGCATCTTGGCCCAGGTCAACATCTGCTCGGTTTTATCGACTCCTGTTCGGCTCGTCACCAATCGGGGATTTTCAGGATCGCCAACCAGCCGGAGTGCCTCTCGTGGCGTGGGCATGCCGCACTCGACCTCGGGACATACCGGCACCCAATCCACAAATTGTCCTACCACATCTTTCAAATAGCGATCCAGTTTATGACCACCGTCGTAGCGGACATTTTCGCCAAGCAAACAAGTGCTAATTCCGAGTTTGGGACGATCATTCATTCTATTTTCCTCTCAAGTTATTTTGATTTTGGAAAATCTCAAACCACAAAAAACAAATAACAAATAATATTCAAATTTCAAAATCAAAATTCCAAACTTTTCGACCATCAGATTATCATATCAACTTTTTATAATTGTTAAGAGTCAAGCTTCAATTAACAAACAAATTTGGGTTACCAAATGCAAAATTACAAACTGTATCACACACAACTGGCGGATGAAATTCAAAATGCGAATTTTACTAATTCAAAGTTTATTTTGATTTTTCTACAATAGCAGAAAATATCTTTTTTAATTCATTTGCCTCTTACATCAGATATTTCGCTTCATCGGCATTCTTCAAATCGTTTGTTTCGTTTATTAATCTGAGCCAGTATTCGCTCTCTTTAGCCTCTTTGCGGCTGATTCGAATTCGCATCAAGAAATCCTTTTTGCCCAACGACTCATTCGCCTCCCGATAATTAGCGCCAACAGAACCAGAAGCTTTAATGAGCTGCCCGCTATCCTCGATATTCGCTAGCGTATTCGGCAAAGTTTTGACGAACAGCCGCACCCGTTTTGCAAATTGAAAAGTCCGCTCCTCAAGATCATAGACAGGCCTGGGATTTTGAATTTTATCCATTTTGATTGCAGCCCATTTTTTTATGGAATTTTTGACTTTGCTTGCTTATTTAAACCTTCGCTGCACCCCAATTGTTTGAAACTTTGTTTTTGTTTATTGAAATTTATTTGTTATTTGTTGTTTGACATTTGGAATTTTTTCGATAAATCATCAAAATCTCATTTAACCACCAAGCCACTATCTCTTCACTGCTGCTTTAGCAATTTTCCGAATCATCCCAGGAAAAATAAAACTATGCAACGGATAAACCAGATACCAGTAAACAATCCCCCATAACCCAATCGGATCATACTCTACGGTCTGATGGATGATCGAACCGCCATCGGGGGTGGGCTCGACATCGAACGTCAGCCAGGCACGGGCGGGCAGCTTCATCTCGGCCAGCAAGCGCAGTCGCTTATTCGGCTCATACGCCTGCACCCGCCAGAAATCGATGGCATCGCCCACGTAGGCATGTTCGGGATCCCGCCTGCCACGACGAATCCCAACTCCGCCGATGAGTAAATCCAAAAAGCCTCGCAAATTCCACAGCCAATTGGCGTAATACCAGCCTGTATCGCCGCCGATGCGTCGGATCGGCTCGAAGGCTTTTTCAGGTGGAACGCTGACCTTTACCTGTCGGGCATCGATGATGCGGTTGCCAAATCTTATCCCGCCCCAATCCTTCGGCATATTGCCCGCTGCCGATAGCGCATCCGACCATTTGGTCTCGGCGAATTCATGCTCCTCATTGCATAGCGCCTGAGTGATGGCGTGTTTCACCGATTTCGGCTGGATGTCGAACACCTCCAGCGCCCGTTTGTCCCGCACCACCGTGGGATGCTTGATGCTATCGACCAGCTTTTTGCCCACTCGGGCATACAGCGGTGTCACCAATCCCAACCAGAGACTGGAGAGTTTCGGCGTGAGCACAGGCACAGGGATCATCAGCCGCTTCAGCCCTTTCTGACGGGCGTATTCCTTCATGATGCCCTGATAGGACATTTTGTTGGCCCCGCCGATCTCAAAAATTTCATTCTTATCGGTTTTTAAATCGATGGCGGCGATGAGATAGGCGATCACATCTTCGATGGCGATGGGCTGGGCAGGCATGCGCACCCAGCGGGGAATGATCATAATGGGCAGCCGCTCCACCAGCGCACGGATCATTTCGAACGACAGACTTCCTGATCCCAAAATAATGGAGGCCCGAAACTCGATGACTTGAATGCCTGAAATCCGCAGATAATCACCCACTTCCAGTCGGCTCTTGAGATGATCCGACAGCTCCTCGTCAGGATTGGCCAATCCGCCCAGATAGATGATCCGCTTGACGCCATGAGCTTTGGCCACCTCGCTGAAATTCTGCGCCGCTATCCGATCCTGCACCAGAAAGCTCTCCTTCGAGCCCAGCGAATGGACAAAATAATAAGCGACATCGATATCTTTGAACACATTGCCCTGTTCCAGCGACTCTCGTTTCAGCGGGTCGCCGTAGACGACTTCGGTGCGCTCGTCAATTTGATGCTTCAGGGCCTCGGGTCGGCGAGCCATGCAGCGAACCTGATAGCCCTTTTGCTTGAGCGCCCGCAACAGCCTGCCGCCAATATAGCCTGTGGCGCCTGTCAGTAATATTTTTGTTTCAGTTGTCATATTCATTCCTTAAATTTTGAACAATCTCCAAAAAACAAATAGCAAATTCCAAACAAATTTCAAAACCAAAATTTCAATGAGCTAAACCTACCCGTCTCATGTCTTCATTTTGTTTTAGATTTGAAAATTTTGTATTGGGAATTATTTGTATTTTGTGATTTGTTTTTTGGAATTTTGCTATGTAACTAATCACAACGCTTTCAAAGCTTTTCAACCTTTGAAAGTGCCTTTCAACTTTTTGCTTGATTTTTACGAAAATTTTAGCCATCTTTTAGCCATTAAACGAATGGCTTCACATCTTGCGCTGCAACTCGCCTGTGAATATAATCAATGGAAATACAAAAGTCAAGCTGTTTAAGCGATATGAGCTATATCAATTTGATGAAGAAATCTTCGATTGGGTTCTTTGCAACTACATCAAGTTAGTTAATCGCTCATATCGCTTTTTTATTGAATCTTTTTATAAGATGAATTATCTAATAGGATAAAAAATTTTCCAACGGATAGGAAAAACCTAACGGGTAAAAAATTTTTCAACTGGATAGAAGCAACCCAATGGATAAAAATTTAAAAATAAAAATCCGTTGGGTTGTTTCAATCCGTTGGGCAGATGAGATCAATCAAAGTAATCTAATCCCAACTGATAGATGAATCCAACGGATAAAAGCCCTGAAAAAATATCCGTTGGGTTGTTTCAATCCGTTGGGTAAAAAATAAATTCAAAAAATCTTATCCCAACTGATAGATGAAACCAACTGAAAAAACTCCTAAAAAATCCGTTGGCTTCATCAATCCGTTTGGCAAAAATGAATTCAAAAAATCTAATCCCAACTGATAGATGAATCCAACGGATAAAAGCCCTGAAAAAATATCCGTTGGGTTGTTTCAATCCGTTGGGCAGATGAGATCAATCAAAGTAATCTAATCCCAACTGATAGATGAATCCAACGGATAAAAGCCCTGAAAAAATATCCGTTGGGTTGTTTCAATCCGTTGGGTAAAAAATAAATTCAAAAAATCTTATCCCAACTGATAGATGAAACCAACTGAAAAAACTCCTAAAAAATCCGTTGGCTTCATCAATCCGTTTGGCAAAAATGAATTCAAAAAATCTAATCCCAACTGATAGATGAATCCAACGGATAAAAGCCCTGAAAAAATATC
>CAZYNP010000033.1:7292-59945 GCA_964647995.1 uncultured Cytophagia bacterium | reverse complement strand
GACCCTGTCGAATTTGGTACATCATTTCATAATTTCATGCGGGAGCATTTTAGGATTATCACGCTAACTCCATCCCAAGAAGTTGAAATAGTCAAAGCCAGCACGAATTGATCCTGCTAAGCGGGATGTTATTTTTAATAGTCGGATGTTTTCAAACGCTGCACGGCTTTTTGAAATAAAGCGCTAAGTAGTACTAATTCATCCTCAATCTGGTAGCTTGAATATCGAGTTATCGGTGAACATGTTGCTGTCAAGCACATGTTAGCAGCATTCTTCTTTACTTGATGGATCGGCAATGATTTGGCTGAAGGGCCATTTTATTGAATGCCGAATGAATTCGAGGAGGGACGAAAGATGCCTCGATTGATCAAAACTCCCATCATTTTAATTCGCCTTTGAGTAATGACCATCGGTGCTCCATCAAAGACCAAACAGACGGCAATGATCGCCTAGCAACTCGATCAAAACCGGGAATTCCGCCAGTAAGGAGCGCCTAATTGGCTGCCAGCAACGGTGCCGGGATGCGTGCACCTGGAATTCCACAAGCATTGCATCATCGAAGAACCGTTTTATCGAATCAATTAGCGAAAATTGCAATGGTTCGTCCAGGTGGATTGGGAATATCGAGCCAGCTTTCAGGTTGACAGGGAGTTGCTGACGAAACAGAACTTCTGCTTGCTGTTCAAGGGATTGGACACCTACGCAGATATTTTTTTGAACGGCTCCAAAATTTTAGCCACCAATAACATGTTCCGCACGTGGCGGATCGATGGTCAGCCACTGCGCAAAGAAGGGGCTAACGAATTGAAAATCTGCTTCCACTCGCTGGTGAAAATCGATCTGCCGAATCTGGCCGCACCGGGCTATTCTTTGCCGGCGGGTATGGATAATTTTCAAAGCAAGCGAAAAATTAAGTTGCTTTGGGATACCTATTGGCAGCGGGCTGCAACTGTGTCCCAAATGATGATGAATGCTATCAAATAGGAATCGCTTTATTCATTTTGTCCGGGCTATTTTGGGGATATGGGCGTTCATTCCCGGAAGCCAGGTCCAGGTCGATAAAAATGGAGCTCGAGTTTAGAAATGAACTTTGAAGACATCACAGTAAAATTCTTCGCACTATCAATCATGTTTTTTATCATTGCAAATAGCGCGCTGGCAAAACCCGAAATAAATCGTATCGATCGCAATTCCGATACCATTGGCCTGTACCAGAAATTTGAAGTCACCTTTGACGTGGCGGCCTCATTTTCGAATCCTTACAATTACGAAGAGATCAGCGTCAGGGCGATCTTTACCTCGCCATCGTCCCGGAGCTATCAGGTCGATGGTTTCTATTTTCAGGATTTCACGGTTTATCCGCCCTATGGCACGTTGATCCCCAAAGGTCTGCCCAACTGGAAAATTCGCTTTGCACCCACCGAAGTGGGAACCTGGACCTATGTGATTTCGGTTACCGATAGCAATGGCACGTTCACATTTCCATCCACAACTTTCGAATGCATTTCTTCTTCCAATCCTGGCTTCGTTCGAAAGGCCAATGATCGCTATCTGAAATTTGATGACGGCAAACCCTATTTCGCCATCGGCGAGAATATCGGCTGGTACGGCTCGAATACGATTTTCGATTATCAGGAATGGATGAATAAACTGGCTGCCAATGGTGGCAACTGGATGCGGGTCTGGATGTGTTCCTGGGCGTTTGCCATCGAGTGGAAGGATACGGGGTTGGGCAATTACGACAAGCGTCAGGGGCGGGCGTTTCAACTGGATTGGGTGCTCGATCTGGCGCAGCAAAAGGGAATCTATGTCCAGCTTTGCCTGAACAATCATGGCCAGGTTTCGACGAGGGTCAATGCGGAATGGGAAAATAATCCCTATAATTCAGCCAATGGCGGGCCCTGTCAAAACACCTGGCAGTTTTTCACCGATAGCAATGCACAAAAGTATTTCAAAAACCGTCTGCGCTACATCATCGCTCGTTGGGGCTACGCCACGAACATTATGGCCTGGGAGCTATTCAATGAAGTGGATCTGACCGATGATTTCGATCAGCGCCGCACCGAAGTCAGCCTCTGGCACAATGAGATGGCGGGCTTTATCAAAAATCTCGACGTGTATCATCATCTGGTCACCACCAGCTACGCCAACAGCGTTTACGAGCCTGCGACCTGGAACAATCCCCTCATCGATTATGCGCAGATGCACAATTACACCAGCTCACCCGACATCGAATCTATCCACTACCAGATCGTCCAATCCTATCTCGCTGACTACAACAAGCCGATGCTGGTGGCTGAGTTCGGTCTGAATACGGAGTTGAGCAATCTCAGGACACTGGATCCGAATGGAATCTACTTCCACAATGCGCTCTGGGCGTCGCTGGTCTCGGGTGCATTTGGAACCGCCATGAGCTGGTGGTGGGACAATTACATTCATCCGCAAAATTTATATTATCACTTCAAGCCAATCGCCGAATTCATCAGGATGGTCGATTTGACCTCTCAGCGCTTCAAACCAGTTGTGCCAACTTGCCAGTCGAACACACGAGTCGATTTCACGATGTCACCAGGATTTTCGAGCTGGGGCAAATCGCCCGAAAGTCAGTTCACCATTTTTCCCAATGGCACTATTTTTCCAGCGATTGATAAATTGGGAAGATATTTGTTCGGCGCATCGTGGAATACCCAGTATCGGAATCCGCCGACTTTTCTGGTCGATTATCCCCAGCCAGGGCAGTTCAAAGTAATCACATCGGGCAACACGGGTAATAGTCCCCGCATCGAAATCTGGCTCGATGGCGCTAAAATTTTATCCCAGCCAGCCCAGATCAATAAAACATACACCATCGATGTGCCAACAGGGCAGCATCGCATTTTTGTCGATAACCAGGGCACCGACTGGATCGAAATCTCAGCCTATGTCGTGACGAACTATGTCGCTGCCATCCGCAGCTATGCGCTGGTGGGAGAAAACCAGATCCTCGGCTGGGTGCAGCAGCGCAATTACAACTGGCAGTACGTGAAGGACGTCGGAATTCCCACCTCTGTGAGTGATGGCAAAATTCAGTTTTCCAATCTGACCCAGGATGGGAACTATCAGATCGAATGGTGGCTGTGCTCGTCAGGCTCGGTGTTTTCAACGGACACCGTGAATGTCGTGAATGGCACTTTGACCGTCGAAGTGCCGCCGATCCAGTGGGATTATGCCTATAAAATTTCCATGGCTGCCACTAAGGTTGGAACCAAATCCCATCTGATGCCAGAGCAATTTGAGCTCAGGCAAAATTTTCCCAATCCGTTCAATTCCAATACCGTGATCCAATATTCGATTCCTCATGCGGGAGAGGTCGAGCTGGCGATTTTTAATCTTGAAGGGAAATTGGTGCGAAATTTCAATCGAATGGAGAAATATCCTGGCAGCCATTCCATCGTTTGGGATGGAAAAAACAATGAAGGTTCATCGCTGGCAAGTGGAGTTTATTTTTATCAGTTAAAATTTGAAAACGTTTTGATAGATACGAAGAAGATGGGTTTCATGAAATGATTTTGTCAAGAGAAATGAAGATGATCAATATCGTTTTGGCGAATTATCTTGACTAAAATTATCTTGACTTAAGCAATTCCACAATAAAAAAATCCGTTGGCGTCTTATCATCCGTTGGGTAAAGATTTTTAAAAAGGTGCAAAACCTATATGAAACTGCAATTATTTCTCTCGATCTTTTTCTTGCTGCTCACTCAAATCTCGCTCGCTCAAGTGACTGGCTTTGTGGAAGATTTCAACGACAATCAGCTCACGAACTGGGAAGTCCCTGCCGAGCACCAGCGCACCTACACCCTGACCGAAGCCGATGGCGTCCTGAAAATTGACTATCATCGGACCGCTTCCAGTTGGGAATGGGATAATTTCAATTTCACGCCGCCCCTGGTAAATATCTCGCTCCATCCATTTATCAGCGTCAAAGTCAAATCCAATATAAAATCCGTTCTGATTTTCAAACCGATCTATGACCAAACCGAGGTGGCCTGGCTGAAACAGCAACTGGTGGATGATAGCAAGTGGTACACCATCACCTTTGAAATTAAAAATCCAGGAGCGCCTTTGATCAATCGGATCTATATGTACCTGGACGGTGGCTCCACCACTCCTGCCTCGGGCACGGTTTACTTCGATGATTTGAAGATTGGCGACCAGGCTGATATCGTGGCTGATCTTTCGGAATTAACTGCGGCGCTCAAAGCGGCCAATGCGTTGTACCATCATTCCGCCGAGGGAACCGAGGAAGGACAATTTGCCCTGGGCTCCAAAGCCATTCTAAAAGCGGCCATCGATTCTGCCCAGGTGCTTTATGATTCCCTGCCTGCGTCTCAGGAAGTTGTCGATGGCGCTGTCTGGAATTTATATGATGCCTGCGTGACGTTCGAGACGGGCGCTATCGTCAAAGATTTTCCGCTGGATATCGTCGATGAGCGAGCGACCAAAGAGACCAAATATCTATTTTTGAATCTGTCGAAGCTTGCTCCAACCAACCTGCTGTTCGGAATGCAGGATGCCACTGGCTACGGCGTCGGCTGGAGCAATGACGATGATCGATCCGATGTGAAAGATGTGTGCGGCTCCTATCCTGCGGTTTATGGCTGGGGTATCAGCGGCGTGGCGGAAAATCAGGATGTGGCCCGCTTGCAATATCGCATGACCTCTGCCTTTGAGCGGGGCGGCGTCAATACCATGGAATGGCATCAACTGGATCCGAAAAATAGAGGATTCTATGCCGATGATGTGGGCAAAGAACGAATCGTCGCCACCCTGCTGCCAGGTGGACAATATCATGATTTGTACAAAGAAAAGCTGTGGCGCATTGCTCGCTACCTGAAACGGCTGCGGGGCGCCC
Source organism: uncultured Cytophagia bacterium (assembly GCA_964647995.1). GTDB lineage: Bacteria > Zhuqueibacterota > Zhuqueibacteria > Thermofontimicrobiales > Thermofontimicrobiaceae > Thermofontimicrobium_A. The sequence goes on along the minus strand of CAZYNP010000033.1, from coordinate 55,052 downwards.
AGGGGCAATCCATCCCCGTGATCTTTCGCCCCTATCATGAAAACATTGGAAGCTGGTTCTGGTGGGGCGCCGATCATTGCACGAGAGAGGAATTTACCACGCTGTGGCGCTTCACGGTTGCCTATCTTCGAGACTCGTTGAACGTTCATAATTTGCTCTACGCCTATTCGCCCGATAATTTTGCCGATAAAGCTCACTATCTGGATCGCTACCCTGGCGATGATTACGTGGATGTGCTGGGAACGGATCAATACCTGACAGGCTCGATCACCAGCAATGCGCTGGCGCAATTTGTCAGAAGATTGAGAGATATTGTGGAGCTGGCACGGGAGCGCAACAAGGTCGCTGCATTGACGGAGACGGGTCGGGAGACCATCGATATTCACGATTGGTTCACCCGCATCCTGCTCGATCCTATCAAAAACGATTCCACGGCAAAGAACCTGGCGTATGCTGCTGTCTGGCGCAATGCTCACGCGGGACATCATTATGCCCCCTATCCTGGCCATCCCAGCGTGCCCGATTTTTTGAAATTTTTTGACGATCCCTTTACTCTGTTCGAATCGGATCTGCCTGATATGTATGCCCTGGTCACGGTCGATTCCCTGCCGCCGCAGTTCACGAAATTGCCAGCCAGCCCGTTTATTTCCCACTATTCGGCAGTGACGCTGGAGGCCATCACCAATGAACCAGCCGTGGTGCGCTACAGCACTGCCGATCAGCTATTTCACCTGATGCCTTTTGAATTCGATTATGGTCAGGGTATCACCCGCCATGCGACGACCATTCACGGCACGCATGGCCAGCGCTATACTTTTTACTTGCGAGCCAAAGATCAATATGGCAATGAAATGGATACCTCGGCTGTCGTGTCGTTTTCCATCGATACCCTCGGTGCGCCAATTCACTGGACAGATGCCCGCTATAATGTTTCGTCCTGGAAAATTGGGATTGCTCCACTGGGTTATGGTAGCGCCGAGGTGGTTACGCAACTGGCCAATGTTCGCACGGCCTATTTAAGACACGAGTTCAATCTGGATAATGCCAGCTCGATCACCTATTTTTCATTCATTCTAAAATATGATAACGGCGTCGCCCTCTATTTGAACGGCACGGAAATTGGCCGAATCAATTTGCCGTTCGGAGTGCTGGCTTACGACACCTGGGCTTCCGATGCTTCGGCTGGCTTCAAAGCCATTACCCTGACAGCGGATCAAATAAAATTTCTAAAAAATGGCATGAATGTGGTAGCAATAGAAATTCACCAGAGCGAAGCAGATCAATCCGATCTGCTGATTGACATCAGAGCTCTCACTCCCAATCCAGTGATCGAATTTGGCTCGAACTGGCATTATTTTGATGAAGGCAGGCAGCCTGAGGATCAAACGCTGAGCGCAGTTATTCGCAAGGATGACAGGAATTTACCGAATCAGTTTTTGCTGTATCAGAATTACCCCAATCCGTTCAATAGCCAGACAGCGATCCGCTATCAGCTTGCGGCCGCCAGCCAGGTGGAGATTGTTATTTATGATTTGTTGGGAAAGCAGGTCCTCACGCTGGTTAAAGCGAACCAGGCTGCTGGTTATTATCAAGCAGAAGTGGATGCATCGGCGCTGACGTCAGGGATTTATTTTTACCAGATCAAGGCAGGTGGTTTTATTCAGGCGAGGAAGATGATCGTGTTGCGGTAAGGATGAAAATGATAAATTTTTTGGACAATAATGCCCAACGGATTGAAACAACCCAACGGATTTAATTTTGGGATTTCATTCGTTGGAGAAAATTGAATCATAGTGCCATAGATTAATGACCAAAAATTTACCCATCCTGATACTCCCATCCCTTATCTCGAATTTCAATTATAAGTTCGAGTAGAAGCATCCAGAACAGTCACTCCAACAATCCTGTTACCATTGTATCTCAACAGGATTCCATTGTCCAGCATCTCGCTATCAGTTGCCCGTTGCGGACGTTCAAAGCTGATATAAAGGACATCCGCTTCTTCATCATAGTCGATCCACATTCTTTTGGTAGGGAATTTTACGAAATGTGAACTCAACTTAAATATTTCATCTATCATTGAATTATCCATTAAGATTTTTTCCATACAATATTTCTCCGATTAATTTTAGAAGTAAAATAAGCCGTAATGACAAAGCCATCTTCTTTGCCTATTTCTTTATAAACAACTGCCAGGTAACGATCTTTTCCCATGCCTCGATGAGCGATCAATGAACCTCTGTAGCCACGGATAATAATATCAGGGTCTTCAATGACCATTAAAACTTCATCATAATAACTTGCTAAATCCTCATGATTCTCTACAATATGAAACCAGCGCTCCGTCGTCATTCGAATGGGAATGTTGTTTTTGGAATAGACAATGTCCATTCACCGCTCCTGGCATGAATTAATTTGCAAATGGATTGGCTGAATATAGAAAATCTTCTTAACTTTGTCAAGGATAAAAATTTATATTTTAGTAATCGGTTAGGCAATTGGGGGACAGCTTTCCTAAACCTCGCAGGTTTAAGAAAGCTGTTCCACTCATAACTAACCCATTACTTAATTTAACAGAGGCCTATGCTCGAATTATATCACGACTACTTTTTTTAATAAGCCTTAAGATAGCTAATTTTGATATTGACAAATGCAATGTTTTTTGCTACATTTAATTTGATAGATTTTTAAATGAATGCAATAACTTAACCGATTGGCCTCGATCAAGGAGTTCTGATGATCATCATAAAATTTTTTATGCTAATCTTCATCGCACTAAATTTGCCTCAAATCCTAACTGCCCAATCGATAGACGATCTCGAAAATTTCACTGACCAAATCCGCACCAGCTCGGAGACTAACATGATCGAAAGTGATCGCCAGGAACTGGCGCAGGCGATTCAGGACGCCAATGCGCTATACCAGCACTCCATTGAGGGCGTTGACGAAGGTCAATTTGCCATCGGCTCCAAAGCCATTCTGCAATCCGCCATCGATGCGGCGCAATTGGTATTCAATACTGACTCACTAACCAGCCAGCAAATTGACCAGGCCATTGCCGACCTGTACGACGCCTGCATGGCGTTTGAAGCGGGCGTGGTCGTGAAACACATTCGGGTGGTGGATGACCAGGCCACGAAGGAGACGAAATATTTGTTCACCAACCTGGTGTTGCTGTCGAAAAATAATTTGCTATTTGGCCATCAGGATGATACGGCTTACGGCATCGGCTGGTGGGATGCGGATACCCGATCGGACATTTTCGCTGTGTGCGGTTCGTATCCTGCCGTCTATGGCTGGGAGCTGGGAAAAATTGAGTTGGGCCAGACCCAGAGCCTGGATGGAGTGGCTTTCAAGCGGATCAAGTTCTGGATTCGGGCGGCCTATCAGCGGGGCGGCATCAATACCATAAGCTGGCACAGCACCAATCCGTTCAGCGGCGGCAGCGCCTGGGACAAAACACCCGCCGTGGCCTCCATCCTGCCAGGTGGAATTCATCATGAAAAATTCAAAACCTGGCTGGATCGATTGGCCATCTTTTTCAAAAGCCTGCGATCCGAACAGGGACATGCCATCCCCATTATTTTCCGACCCTATCACGAACATCTCGGCAACTGGTTCTGGTGGGGACGAGGCAATTGTACGGCCCAGGAGTACAACCAGCTCTGGCAATTCACCATCGACTATTTGACCAACCAAAAAAACGTGCACAATTTGCTGTTTGCCATTTCGCCCAGTCCTTTCAAAAACGAGGCAGAATACCTGCAGTGGTATCCTGGCGATGCGTACGTCGATGTGCTCGGCGTGGATGATTATAACAATTATTACTCGGGGAATTACCCCAACGATGGCTTCAGAATGCTCCGAACTATTGTGGAAATGGCCGAGGAGCGCAATAAAATTGCCGCCCTGACCGAGGCAGGATTCAATCTGAACGATCCTTCCTGCTGGACAAAATTTCTCCATGGACTAAAAAGCGATACCATTGCCAGGCAGATCTGCTACGTCCATGTCTGGCGCAATGCCAGCACCGAGCATTTTTTTGCACCGTACCCTGGTCAGACCAGTGCCGCCGATTTTGTTAAATTTCATGATGATCCGTTCACCATGTTTGAAGATGATTTGCCCCCTGTCTATCAATTGAATACTGAGGACAAAACGCCGCCTGCTTTTACAATGGTTCCTGCCAGATCGTTTACCGCCTACGATGATTCGGTCACTATCAAATTGACCACCAACGAGCGAGCCTTCGTCCGCTATAGCACGATGGATCAGCCCTATTCAGACATGCCGTTCCAGTTTCAACTGAGTCAAGGCGGTACCTATCATGCCACAATACTTCGGGGCGAACAGGGGCAGACTTACACCTATTTCATCCGAGCGATGGATCATTTCGGCAATGCCATGGATACCTCGGCAGTGGTTTCCTTCACCATCGATACGTCACGCCGACCCGTCCGCTGGAACGATCGGCTGTACGATTGTTCCTCCTGGAAGCTCGGCCGAGCCGCTTTTGGCTTTGGCACAAGCGAGGCGACAACCACCATCGCCAGGGTGCGCACCGCTTATTTTCGAAAGGAATTCTCCATCGCCAATCCTGACGCCATCTGTTACCTGGCAGCAATTCTAAAATATGACAATGGCGCTGTGGTCTATTTGAATGGTCATGAGATCGAGCGAGTGAATATGCCCAGCAGCGATATTTATTATTCCACGTGGGCGTCGGATCATTCCTGCGGCTACAAAGCCGTTTCCTTCGATACCGAAAAACTTCGTTACTTGAAAAGCGACGGGAATGTGATCGCCGTGGAGCTGCATCAAAATTCTTCGGACAGCTCGGATTTGATATTCGATCTCAGGCTGATCGATCCTGATCCGATCATTGAATTCGGCGCCGAATGGATCTATTACGATTCGGGTCAAGCGCCAGAAGATCAGACCATCGCTACTGCGATTCATGTCCAGCAAAATACCCTGCCTGATCAATTTCGGGTGGATCAAAACTACCCCAATCCGTTCAATAGCCTGACAGCGATCAGCTATCAACTTGCAGCCGCCAGTCAGGTGGAGATCGCCGTTTTTGATCTATTGGGCAAAAGGATTTTAACTGTGGTCGATGAGAAGCAAACGGCAGGTTATTATCGGACTGAGGTCGATGCTGCTGATCTGGCCTCGGGGATCTATTTTTATCGGATCAAGGCAGGGGATGTTGTGAGGGCGAGGAAGATGATCGTGTTGCGGTAGCTCAGAAGCCAATTTCATTCGCACCAACCCAATAAATTTCTTGACCAATGGGCAATAACTTTTTGGTCTCAGAAATGAAAGGTCTCTGAATTTAAAATTTCATTATTTTCTGAGAGCTTTCATTTCTGCGACCAACGGCTTTGACAAAAAATTTTCTTAACCCAAAAGCGTTGGTGAATGGCTTGAAAATTCCGCCTAAAAACAGGTTGACATTTCCATTTATTTTTGTTATTATAGAAAGCAATCGAATGTTATTCACAACATAACATCTAAACTTATTAGAAAAGAGAGGTGATTTTTATGTCTTCTAAAACGGAAGCTCAGCTCTGTTTCGAAAAAGAAAAACAGGCCTATTGGGCGATGAGAGATAAGCTACTGGAACAATACAAAGGCAGGTGGGTGGCTGTGGTAAATGAGCAAGTGGTGGCTATTGGAGACAAGATGAGCAAAGTAATGGAAGAAGCATTCCAGAAGACGAATAGCAAAGTGATGTTCGTTAGCGAAGTTGGCTACGAAGATCGAGTCGCACGGATTCGACAGGTTTCTTCTGGACGGTACAATCACAATTATTCTCCTGCTGTGCCAGTTATTAACCTGCCGTTGAGCGATCTTGTTGAAGCTGTCTCAATAAATGTAGATTTGATAATCGATACAGGCGCCGACTTAACAGTAATTAGAGAAAAGGATGCCATAATGCTTAATCTATTTGATGCCCCCGCAGGCTTCAGATATATTGCTGGCATAGGAAGCAAGCCTGAAGAACGACAACTTTATGCAGCACTGGTTCATATAGCAGATAAAACAATCACTGTGGCAATAGACTGTCGCAATGATTTTGATGAAAATTTATTAGGACGGGACGTCATCAATGAGTTCGAGCTAACGGTATGTGCCAAGCGAGAATTAGTAAATTTTAAATGGATCCCAGAAACATGAAATTCTATTTAATCTCAAAAGTCTTATTGCTCAATACTTCAGAAAAGAAACCTGACAACATCGGAAAAGAGAATGAAAAAAAATTTGGCTCTATTTTTATTATTTCTTTTTTATGTTCAACTCTTGCCTGCCCAGCAAAACACCTTCATTCAAAATAAATCAACTGCACGATCAAATAGAATAACCAACTCTGCCCTCAAAATTTGGGTTGAGAGAACCAATCAGACGGTTGTTGGCCTATACGAAAAATTCGAAATCATTGTCGGCCTCGATGGTGCCAGTTATAATAATCCGTATGATCCCGATCAAATCGATATTCGAGCCGTTTTCACCTCGCCCTCGGGGAAAAAGTGGAATATTTTTGGTTTCTACGATAACTACCTCAATGCCAATCAATGGAAAATCCGATTTGCTCCCAATGAAACTGGAAGCTGGAGCTATTATTTGACCGCCACAGATGCTGGCGGCTCGGGACAAAGCGAAACCTACCAGTTTAACGCCATCGCTTCCACGCATCACGGCTGGCTCCATGTCTCCGACGATAATCCCAGGTATCTGGAACATGACGACGGCACTTCGTTCTATGGCGTGGGAATGTGCTATCCCTGGAACGTTTATAAAACTGGTTTGAGCCGATTGGCTTCGTTTGGTGCTAACCTTTTTTTCTATTGGAATGGCACGTATGACGGCGCTGGCAACGGCGGTGGCAGAAATTTGATCGAATCCGTCAACTCGGGTCTGGGGCGCTATGACCAGCATAAAAGCGCCCGATTGGATGAGCTGATCCAGTGGTCCGAAGAATTGAACCTCGGCATGGTGCTGGTGATCTGGCCGCATGATTATTTTTGCGATCAATTTGCTGGCTGGCCTGTTGGTTGGTTCAGCAATCCCTACAAAAGTCTCTGTGCCGCCAAAGATATCTATGGTCATCAGCAAGCGTTTGAATATCAGCAAAAGCAGTATCGCTACATCATCGCTCGCTGGGGCTACAGTCGAGCGCTGGCGGCCTGGCAGATCATCTGCGAAATTACGGGTACCGATGGCTGGGAATTTGGCGATCATGCTGTGGCTGAACAGTGGTGCCAGAAGGTTCATGATTATTTCCAGATGAACGATCCGTTTCGTCATCCGACCACGGGTTCGCAACATGGCTACGTGACCTGCGACTGGCCCAAAGGGTATGCGATTTTCGATCTGCCCAATCGAGAGATTTACGAGGCGCAGGGCTTTTCGTATGATCCGAACAACCGATTGCGCAGCAGTTGCCAGAACTATGTTCGCATCACTCGGCAGATCTGGAACGACTTTCAAAAACCCATCATCTGCGGCGAAACAGGCTACAGCCTCACGTTCGTGGAAGCAGGCACTCCTGAGTATGTGCAATTGTATCACAATGCGCTCTGGGCGACTCTGGCAACGGGCATGGCAGGAACGCCATTCTGGTGGGCCTACGGCGGCGGCAATATCGTCACCGAAGAAATGCTGCAACAGATGAAAGTATTGGCTGGCTATGTCAAAACTATCGCTGTCGCCCATACGATTTTTTCACCTGCCGCCATTTCGGCCGAAAAGTGCGATGCTTATGCCCTGAAAAGCGATTCGCTGGCATTCGGCTGGATCCGACAAATCGACAATCTGAATGTGTCTGGCTGCACTTTCAAGCTGAGCGGGATGGCAGATGGCGCTTATTTTATTCACTGGTTCGATACCTGGTCGGGCCAGGAGCTGCAAACTGATTTACAGATCTGCTGCAATCGTACGATCACGGCGACGATTCCGAACCTATCGCCCGCTCACCCCGATATCGCTTTTACGTTAGTTGCCACTGAGCCAGGTGGTCAACCAGCCGCTTTAGGCCTCTTTGCTGATAAGGCGGCTGTGTTCAATGACAAACATGATACTGCCCAGGTCACCTGTGTCATTAAAGATGACCAGGGGCGGCTTTGTGTTGCGGCGACCAACGAAATTCAGTTCCATATTCAAGGCAGCGGCCGCCTTCTCGAGGGCAATGTCCATCGAGCAAGCAATGGCATCGTCCTGGTTCATTTCGTGCCTGACTCTGTGGTTGGAATGAGCAAAATTATCGCCACCTCCAGCGGCTTGCTGCCAGATACAGTTGCGATTGAGGTGAAAAATAATTTTAGTGTCGAAGATTTTGAAGGGTATGCTTCGAATAGCCACCTGAAATCCTATTGGCTGGCCTATGCTGGAACGCAGACCAGCATCTCGCTGGATTCCCAGGTCAAAAATTCTGGGGCATTTGGATTGAAATTCGATTATTCGATTGGGACCCCAGTTTTTGCAGGCATCTATCGCAAGGTCGACATGGACTGGCGCCGCTTTTCTGCTTTGAAATGGTGGATCAAACCAGATGGCTCGCAGCGGACTCTGGCGCTGATGATCAAAGATCATAACGGCAATATCTGGCAGCATGAGTATATTTTATCTGGCACAGAGCCAACCACCGTGATCGTTCGGTTCACGGATTTGAAACTGTATTTTGGCAGCGGCGAGCTGGACCTGAGCGCCATTAACCAGCTCATTTTCTATTTGACCAGAGGCTCGGGAGCGAATGGCAGCGGCACGATCTACCTCGACGATATCGAAGTTTTAACCGATGCCCCCACGGCGATAAATTCATTCGATACCCCAAAAGCTCCGCCAAATTTTAGGCTGTTTCAAAATTATCCCAATCCATTTAACCGCCAGACCGTCATCCGCTATCAGCTTTCCGCTTCCTGCCAGGTGGAGATCGCCATTTTTGATTTATTGGGAAAAAAGATTTTGACGCTGATCAATGAACAGCAAACTGCTGGTCATTATCAAACCGAAGTGGATACCGCCAGGCTGACATCGGGAATTTATTTTTATCAGATCAAGGCAGGGGATTTTGTGCAGGCGAGGAAGATGATGGTGTTGCGGTAGCACTGAAGATATCAGTGACTTTTTTATCAGGAAATGCCCAACGGATTGAAACAACCCAGTGGATTAAAAACAATTTCAAATATCAGTTGGTTTGTTTCAATCCAGTGGAATAAATTTTAAAAATAACCTTGTAAAATTAAAAGCAAAGTTGTAAATTAGCCAGGTATTGTTTAAACTCCCGATCGTGATGACCAAAATGGAATTGCCAACAAATTTAGTATAAAAAAACGGAGGAATTCATCGAATGGAAAAATTTTTACCGCTCGGTATCCAGAACTTTGATCAGATGATCAAAGGCAACTTTGTTTATATCGATAAGACCAGGTACATCTACAATATGGTCCGAGCTCCGCAGGGTTTTTATTTTTTATCCCGACCCCGTCGGTTTGGCAAATCGTTGCTGGTCTCGACACTACGCTCATTATTTGAAGCAAAGAGGGAACTGTTCCAGAAATTATGGATTGAGCAAACGGATTGGGATTGGCAGAGATATTCAATTGTGCTATTTGATTTCAGCGGTATTTCTTCTGAGTCACCCATTGCATTGCGCAAAGGTATTTTGAATCGATTACAGCAGATTTCCCTGGAGCACGACCTGGATTTTAAACAAGACATGATTCCCGAAGGATTTAGAGATGTTGTTATCAATTTAAATCGTAAATACCAGCGGAGCGTTGTTATCCTGGTTGATGAATATGATAGGCCGATCATCGAGCATTTGGGCCGTGGGTCGGAACACCTTGAAGTGGCCAAAGAAAATCGATATATTCTAAAATCGTTCTATAGCATCTTGAAAGATGCCGATGTCTCCGCCGTTGTGCGATTTGTATTGTTGACTGGCATTTCCAAATTTTCGAAAGTCAGCATCTTCTCGGAGTTGAATAATCTGGATGATCTGACGCTGCAAAAGGATTACAGTGGTCTCTTAGGCTATACCGAAGATGAGTTGTTCAAATATTTTAGCAATCACGTTGAGAATCTCTCGAAGGAACTTGGAGTTACTGAGACAGAATTGAAACATCGTATTCAAGACTGGTATAATGGCTATTGCTTTGCTGATCCCAATATCAAAGTTTATAACCCATTTTCGATATTGTCTCTGTTCAAGCAGAGAGAGTTTAAGAATTTTTGGTTTGAAACCGCCACGCCTAACTTTTTGCTGAATTTAATAAAAGAAAAAAAATATTCGATCCCCTCGATGGAAACACTCGAATTGCCAGAGGACCGCTTTTCGGCTTACGATCTTGATTTCCTGAGAATAGAACCGCTGCTTATTCAAACTGGTTATCTTTCGATCCAGAGCATCAAAGGTAATCTGTATAAATTCGGTTTTCCAAATCATGAGGTGAAATCATCATTTCTTGATTATCTTTACAATCAGATCGTCGAAATAGACAACATCTCTGTTAAAGAACAATTTAGAGACCTTCATGACTATTTAAAACGGGAAGCTTTCGAGGGTTTTATCACCACAATAAATGCTATTTTATCCTCAATCCCATATCAACATATCTACGATCAGGATGAGCATTATTATCACACCGTATTTTATTTGATGCTCTCTGCATCTGGTGTCTCTGTTTCTACCGAAGTGCTGACTGCTTACGGAAGAATCGATCTGGAAGTCCATTTTCAGGAAAAGATTTATATCATTGAGTTAAAGTGTAACCAGACAGCAAAACAAGCGATTCAGCAGATCAAGGAGAAAAAGTATTTTGAAAAGCATCTGGGAAGTCAAAAAAAGATAATTCTGCTGGGAATCAACTTCGGCACCAGGCAGCGTAGAATTCTGGATTGGAAGGTAGAAAGATTATAATTGCATCGTTGGCCGAGCCAAGCTCCTGCCTCACAAAAGCGAACCTTTTTTAGCAAAAAATTTAGTCAGGATAACGAGATGACTCATCAACCAAATCTGAAGCGCTACGATTCGATGATCTACCATCGCTGTGGCAGAAGCGGTTTGAAATTGCCTGCCATTTCATTGGGTCTCTGGCATAATTTCGGCGGTGTGGACGTGTTTGAAAATGGCCGAGCGATCATCCGCCAGGCATTCGATGCGGGCATCACTCATTTTGACCTGGCGAATAATTATGGGCCACCGCCTGGCTCCGCCGAGGAGACCTTTGGTCGAATTTTGAAACAGGATTTTCAAGGCTATCGGGATGAGATGATCATTTCAACGAAAGCGGGTTACTACATGTGGCCAGGACCTTATGGCGAATGGAGTTCTAAAAAATATCTCATTGCCAGCCTGGATCAGAGCTTGAAGCGACTGGGTTTGGATTATGTCGATATTTTTTACTCCCACCGCTTTGATCCTGACACGCCGCTGGAAGAAACCATGGAAGCGCTGTATCAGGCCGTTCAGCAGGGCAAAGCGCTGTATGTGGGAATTTCCAATTATCCGCCGATCGCCACAAAAAAGGCCGCCGAAATCCTGACAGGCCGAGGTCTTCATTGCCTGATTCATCAGCCCAAATATTCCATGTTCGAGCGCTGGATAGAAGATGGATTATTGGATGTGCTGGAACAGGAAGGCATCGGCTGCATCGTTTTTTCTCCATTGGCGCAGGGATTGCTGACCGACCGCTATCTCGAAGGCATCCCCGAAGATTCTCGAGCAGCAAAACCGCACGGCTTTTTGCAGCAGGATGCCATTACGCCAGAAAAATTGCATACGATCAGGGAATTGAACCAGGTGGCTCGACAACGAGGTCAAAGTTTGGCGCAGATGGCCATTGCCTGGGTGCTGCGAGATAAGCGGGTGACGTCGGCGCTGATTGGCGTCAGCCGTGCCGAGCAGTTGCAGGATAATTTAGCTGCGCTTGACAGTCTAAGTTTCACAGATGAAGAATTGAATCAGATCGAGCAGATACTTCACGCTTGAGCTATTTCTAACAGGCAAGCATTCCCAAACCTCAAAGGTTCAGAAATGCTGTTTTGGTCATCCAAACCGTAACTGAGCTATTCCGATCTACTGAGAATTTTGCTTGCAACGGAACAGAAATGTTATTAGTTTATTCAGTCAATTGAATAAAAATGTAACAAGTTTGTTCAGTATGGAGAACAAAAAGGAACAAAATCCATTATTACAAAATCCCTGGTGAGAGGATTTCGATCTGATTCAAGATGATCCACAGTTGAAGCGACTGGATGGTCTGCCGTTTCAATATCGCCCCCAGGTCATTACCGATGCCGATCTGGAAAGTAGCGGCGTGATAACTCTGCGAGGTACTCGTTTATCTATTGGAGGAGGAAGTGCTACACAATAATGTTATGTCTCGCCGATCGATTTTCTATGCCATTCCAAAGTCAGCCGTTTCCTATTTCGTCGCTTTGTGTCTTCTGATCTGGGCGGCGGATGGATTCTCACAAATCTACCTGGATTCGACCGCCGCCATCGACCAGCGAGTGGCCGATCTATTGAGCCGAATGACATTAGACGAGAAGATCGGGCAGATGACCCAGGCAGATCGTCAATACCTGCAAAATGAAGCCGATATTACGACCTATGCGCTGGGCTCGTTGCTCAGCGGCGGCGGCTCGGCACCGCAGAATAATTCACCTGCTGGCTGGGCCAATATGTACGACAGCTTTCAGTCCCGTGCGCTGGCGACACGTCTGCGAATCCCGTTGATTTACGGCATCGACGCCGTCCACGGCCATAACAATGTCAAAGGCGCCGTCATTTTTCCCCACAACATTGGCCTGGGCTGCACCAGAAATCCCGACCTGATCCGAGCGGCGGCACGGATCACGGCCAAAGAGGTAGCGGGGACAGGCATCGATTGGACTTTTGCGCCGTGCATCGCCGTGCCTCAGGACGAGCGCTGGGGCCGAACCTACGAGGGATTTGGTGAAACCGCTGAACTGACCAGGTTGATGAGTGCGGCTGCGGTGAGGGGTTTTCAGGGCGATTCGTTGAGCCATCGGGAGTCCATCCTGGCGTGCGCCAAGCATTTTGTCGGCGATGGTGGCACTATGGGCGGCGACGATCAGGGCGATACTCGGATCGATGAAGCCACGCTGCGAGCCATCCATTTGCCAGGATATATCGCTGCCATTGAAAACAATGTGGGTTCCATTATGGCATCGTTCAGTAGCTGGAACGGCCAGAAAATGCATGGCAATTATTATTTGCTCACCACCGTGCTGAAACAGGAACTGGGTTTCAAAGGCTTCGTTGTTTCGGACTGGGCAGGCATCGATCAGCTGCCTGGCGATTATGCCAGCGACATCCAAACCTCCATCAACGCTGGGATCGATATGGTGATGGTTCCTGACCAATATCAGACGTTTATCTCAACTTTGAAAACGCTGGTGCAACAGGGCAAGGTGACCCAGGAACGGATTGACGATGCCGTGCGTCGCATTTTGCGGATCAAATTTCAACTGGGCCTGTTCGAGCGACCTTACACCGATCGTTCACTCACCAGCCAGATCGGTTCGGCCGAACATCGGGCTGTGGCTCGGGAATGCGTTCGACAGTCGCTGGTGGTGCTCAAAAAGAAGGATAAAATTTTGCCGCTGCCCAAAAATAATATCAAAATTCATGTCGCTGGCAAGAACGCCAATGATCTCGGCAATCAATGCGGTGGCTGGACCATAAGCTGGCAGGGCGCCAGTGGCAAGATCACCACGGGGACAACTATACTGGAGGCCATTCAACAGGCCGCTCCTGGTGCCACGATCAGTTATTCCCTGGATGGCAGCGCTGCCTCTGGCGCTGATATCGGGATTGTGGTCATCGGCGAGGCCCCTTATGCCGAAGGCCAGGGGGATCGGTCTGATTTGAATTTATCGAAAGCGGATATCGCCGCTGTGCGCAATGTGAAACAAGCGGGACTGCCCGTGATTGTCATTTTGATTTCTGGCCGACCATTGATTTTGACCCCCATTCTGCATTTTTGCGATGCGCTCATCGCCGCCTGGCTGTTAGGGAGCGAAGGCCAGGGCGTAGCGGATGTGCTATTCGGCGATGTGGCGCCCAGTGGCCGATTGGGCCACTCCTGGCCCAAAACCATGTCCCAGATTCCCATCAACTATGGCGACTCCCATTACGATCCGTTGTTCGAATATGGCCATGGCATCACCTCACTGGCCGATTCGCCCGCAGGGTCTCCGCCGCAGCTTCTGTCGGCGGCCACCACTGACGATGGTTCAGCCATCGAGGTGACCTTCAACAAAGCGATGGCCGATCCATCGGCGGACCTGACCAGCTTCACCGTTGTGGTGAACGACGCCGCCAGCCCGATTCAATCGCTGAACTTGAAAAGCAACGATAGCACGACCATCGTTTTGACGCTGGTTCAAGCAGTGGAACCTGGCGATATGGTGGAATTATCGTATCAGGCGGGAGGAATTCACTCGGCCGATGGCGGCGTGCTGGAGTCGTTTGCCGATTACGAAGTCTATAATCTTTTGAACGGCAATGCCGCAATAGCCATCATCCCGGGTCGCATCGAAGCCGAAAATTACAGCCGAATGCAGGGCGTCCAGACCGAAAATACCACTGACATCGGAGGGGGCTTGAATGTCGGCTGGATCGATAGCAATGATTGGATGCAGTACGATGTGAATGTCAAGCAGGAAGGCACCTATCAATTGGCGTTGCGGATCGCCAGCCTATCGCAGGCGGGCCAGATCACGCTGTCCAGCTCGCTTTCGGGTGTGCTGGCGAGGGTCGATCTCCCGATCACTGGTGGCTGGCAGAACTGGCAAACCGTTATCACCCAGGTGCAGCTTCAAGAGGGCCAGCAAACGCTCAATCTGATTGCGACCAGGGGCGGATTCAATATCAATTGGTTCGAATTTGTCCTGCAGACCGCTGTCCATGAATCGCTGGATCCAATCTTTTCCTTCCAGTTGCATCAGAATTATCCCAATCCGTTCAACCAAGAGACCATGATCACTTATGAAATTGCCGATCGCTGTCAGGTGGAATTAACGGTTTTTGATATTTTGGGAAATAAAATCGAAACGCTGGTGCAGCGAGAGCAACCTCCTGGTCACTATGCGATACCTTTCAGCGGCGGCAATTTAGTTTCTGGCCAGTATTTTTATCGCTTGAAAGCTGGCGCTGTTACTTACAGCCGAAAGATGGTTCTGGCAAAATAGCCGCTCGTGCTGCGACCAATAGCTCACATCAGTGCTCTGCAGGATGGGGAAAAATGGCATTCCCCATCGCCAATCGGCGGAGAAAAATCTGGCTAATTCATCATCATATCTGGAAAACAGATACCTCATTCCTCCGCCCGCAAACGGATCGGTTCGGCATGACGGGAATTTTGCAATTTCGCAGAACTCGAAGATCAAATTTAAATGGAGTGAATAGGATATGAAACAATTTTCTGCTTTAATAATCTCGTTCATTTTTTTGATGAGCACTAACTTGCTGGGGAAAATTATGGCGCAAACAAAATTAATCACCACCGAGCTGAATCAAAACTGGCAATTTCAACAGGTCGGAAAAGATGACTGGTTACCCGCCGAAGTGCCTGGAACTGTTCACACCGACCTCTTCAAAAATAACAAAATCGGCGATCCCTTTTATCGCACCAATGAGCGGGATCAGCAGTGGATCGATAAGGTCGATTGGGTATATCAAACCAATTTTGTAGTTGATAGTGTGCTGCTTTCCAGAGAACGCATGGATCTGATCTTTAAGGGATTGGATACCTATGCTGACGTCTATCTCAACGGCTCGATCTTGCTTTCGGCTGATAATATGTTTCGGGAATGGAAAGCGGAATGCAAATCGCTGTTGAAACAAGGCAATAATGAGCTGAAGATCTATTTTCATTCTCCTGTTAAAATCGATGTTCCGAAGCTGGAAAAGCTGGGCTACCAATTGCCAGCCGTGAATGATCAATCAGAAAATGGGGGTCTGGGCGATAAAAAAATTAGCGTCTTTGCCCGCAAGGCGGGCTATCATTATGGCTGGGATTGGGGTCCCCGCTTTGTTACCTCTGGCATCTGGCGACCGATCTATCTGCAAGCCTGGGATAAGGCCCGAATTGAAAATATTCAGATCGTCCAGCACGCTGTCTCCCCAAAAGCAGCCTCAATTTCCGCCGTGTTTGAAATCGAAGCGACAGCAGACCATTCCGCCGTACTTTTAACGCATCTGGAGCAGAGCAAAGCTGAAAAACCAATCGAGCTAACCAGAGGCATGAATCGTGTCGTGGTTGATTTGGAGATCGAAAATCCCCAGTTGTGGTGGTGCAATGGTCTGGGCGAGCCGCATCTTTATTCCCTCGTGGCGCAACTAAAAATTGGCAGTTCAATTTATGATGAGCAAACGACCAGGTTTGGAATCCGCACCTTAACCGTGATTCAAAAAAAGGATGACGTCGGAACGAGCTTTTATTTTGAATTGAATGGCGTGCCCGTGTTTGCCAAAGGGGCGAACTATATTCCCAATGATAATTTTCTGCCACGGGTAACGAAGGAGCGATATGAGCATGCCGTGAAAGCGGCGGTGGACGGCAATATGAACATGCTCCGTGTCTGGGGCGGCGGGATTTATGAAAACGATATTTTTTATGACCTGTGCGATCAATATGGGATCATGATCTGGCACGATTTTATGTTCGCCTGCGCCATGTATCCTGGCGATGATGCGTTTCTGGAAAATGTGAAACAGGAAGCCATTTACAACGTGAAGCGCTTGCGCAATCACCCCTGCCTGGCGCTCTGGTGCGGCAATAACGAAATCGATGCGGCCTGGTCGCACGATACCCCTGGCGGCTGGGGCTGGAAGGAACGCTTTTCCGATGACCTCCGCAAGAAACTATGGAATGATTACCAGCATATTTTCTATCGGCTGCTGCCTCAGATCGTTGCCGAATATGATGCCAGGACTTTCTATTGGCCTTCCTCGCCATTGGCCGAATGGAATAAACGGGCGTCGTATGAAAGCACGTCGGGAGATGTGCATTATTGGGGCGTCTGGCATGGCCGAGAGCCGTTTGAAAATTTCCAGCTCAAGATCGGCCGTTTTATGAGCGAATACGGCTTTCAGTCGTTTCCAGAATTGCGAACCATAAAAACCTATACCCTTCCCCAAGATTGGGACATCGATTCCGAAGTGATGGCGGCGCACCAACGGAGCGGCATTGGCAATCGCCGCATCAAAGAATACCTGGATATGTATTACCGTGACCCAAAGGACTTCGAGTCGCTGATCTATGTCGGCCAGGTGTTGCAAGCGGAAGGGATCAAGTCAGCTATTGAAGCGCATCGCCGCAAGATGCCCTATTGCATGGGCTCGCTCTACTGGCAATTGAACGATTGCTGGCCTGTCGCCTCCTGGTCCAGCATCGATTATTACGGCCGCTGGAAGGCGCTGCATTATTTCGCCAGAAAGGCTTATGAAAAAATTTTGGTTTCGCCCATCCTCAACAAAGATACGTTGCAGGTTTTCATCGTATCGGATCAGTTGCATTCAGTTAAGGCTCACCTCAAATTGGAGCTAATGGATTTTGCAGGTCACCGCCTCTGGCAAAAGCAGTTGCCAGTGACGATTGCTGCCAATAGCAGCCAATCGTATTTTCAGGTCTCAAAAAGTGAATTGCTCAAAGGCACGTCAGCGAACACCGTGCTTCTCAACGTAGCTTTATTTCAAAATGAGAAGCTGTTGTGTCAGAACAGGCTCTATTTTGTACCCGTCGAAAAACTGGAATTACCAGCGCCGAAGATCGAGAAATCAATTACGCCGATCGCTGGAGGGTACAGCATTCGATTGACCAGCGATCAATTAGCCAAAAATGTTTATTTAAGCAGCGACGAAGTGGATGGTTTCTTTTCGGATAATTTCTTCGACCTTCTACCTGGTGAGAGCGTTGAAGTGCAATTTAGTTGTGATAAAAAAGTAGGTGATTTTCAAAGTACATTAAAAATCATGACTATTCGGGATACGTATTAGCTGAGGAAAAATTCATTTTAAAAGCGAAAACAGGGTTCGCTGGGATTTCGTTATCGGTGTGGACGTCAGTGGTGTCAGAGCACGAAAGTTGGGGCGGGGCTTATTCCAACTGGATTGACCGAGGGCTGGCTATCGATCGTTAATGGCGTGTTGAGAGCGTGCATTGCAAATTCGGCATGATGATTACCCATTGTTCTCCAGTGGTGGATGAAAACCAATGGCAAACAAAGCTCGTCTCATATTAACCAGACCTGCGTATGCCTAATTCAGCCATCAGCTTCACAACAGAAATCCCACGGCGTTGTGCTAATTCGGTCAGAGCTTGCACACGTTCTACATCTGCTCGTTCAATTCGGTCGATCAGTGCTAATAGCTCCTGATGCTCTGCTGAGGTCATTGTTTCTGCCTGACGCTTGGCGGTTAATTCATCGTATCGTTGTTGGAGCTCGGGCGGCAAGCCTTGATTGATCTTCTCTAATAGCCTGGATTCCTCTTTTGATAGGCTTGGGGCGACACGCCTGGCTCGCAAGGTCAGTAATTCAGAAATAAGCTGTTCTAAATCTGGAATATCTAATTTCGCCACACCGTTCAACAACTCATCCATGGATAGCTGGAATTCACCTTGAACTGTTGACATTTTTCTTTCCCCATCTATTCAACATATTTGTTTAGCAAAAATATACAACATTAAATTCGTTTTGTCAATAAGAAAATAATAGTCCAACCTCAGTTACAGGTTATCTGGGAGTATTCTAAATCCGCTTTGGCGGATTAAGAAGGCGTTCACTCCCCCAATGAGTGAGTTATTCCAGGTAGAAAAGAATCTGCAAAATTTTTTATATTCAAATTTATAGATTCTTGCTGCTATTTTAAAATCGAGCAAGAATCATGTTACGAAACATTGTCTCGAAGCGTTTTTGTGGAATTTTTTTTTACTGCCTACAAAAAAAGTGCTTGACTTTTTAACTGAAATCTTTTATATTCGCCCTGGTTACGAAAACGTTTTCTGAAAACAACTCAAAAATTGATGATGAAAAACGTTAGCCTACTTCCTCTAATTGTATTCCCTTTCTTAGCAAATATTTTGAATTCAGCAACGAGTCTCATCAAGTTTTTTTCAGCAACTGAATCATCCAGAACAAAACCATGGCTCATTCGTGCTTTCCAGGTGATAGCTCAATCTCTTAATCCTGCTCATATTAACAAGACTTGCATCGACAATTTTTTGACGTGCTTTTTAGAGAAAGGGAGGCTGTTTCCTGTTTTTTTGCCATCAACCGATTATCAACAATTCAAAATACCAGGCTCGATTTCGCAAGACGGACGAAGAAAATTTTACTTGTCAAATTTCGATGAACGATTCAAGAGGTGCTGTTTTCGCTAAAACGTTTTCGTTAAATATGACTGCGCTAAGTTTTGCAACTGCTAAAAATAATCACGATTGAAAATCTCAATTGACAATTGTTAATTGATAATTGTTAATTGTGAACGACGAGTTGAATCATGATCACCATCAAAGACATTGCCAGGCTGGCCAATGTAGCGCCATCGACGGTTTCCAAAGCCCTGAACGACCGAGTGGATGTGAGCGAGGATACCAAACAGAAAATTCTGGCGATCGCTCAGCAACACAATTTCACTCCCAATGCCTTTGGGAAGGGCTTAAAAAAACGGACCACTGAAAATATCGGCGTGATCTTTTGTCGTGAGCACCAGCCATTGTCGGGCAATCCCTTTTATTCCAGAGTGCTGGAAGGCATCGAGTCCGAGATTGGGATGAACAATTATAATTTGCTGTTGCACCTGATCCCCGAATGCAATCAGGATGCGCTGCCCAAAATGGTTCGGGAGCGACAGGTGGATGGCCTCATCCTGGTCGGAATTCTGAGGGATGATTTTGTCAATAAAATTATCTCGGCCAAAGTTCCAGTCGTTCTGGTGGATCCCAAATATAACATCCAGGATTGCGCCCAGGTGTTTATTGACAATGAACATGGCGCCTTCATTGCGGTGCAATATCTCATTAACAACGGCCATCGAAAGATCGGCTTTATCTCTGGCGATTTGTCCCGATTGAGCTTCAAACAGCGATATGATGGTTACGTCAAAGCATTGAAAAGCAATCGGATTCCCGTTCGGAGCGATTTCGTCAAAACAGGTGGTCTCGAGCAAGGCTATGAACACACCAAATGCTTGCTGACGCAGCCAGAACGACCGACGGCGATTTTTTCCGCCAACGACATCAATGCTATTTGTGGCTACAGGGCCGCTCAGGAATTGAATCTGAGTATCCCCGAAGATATTAGCTTTGTGGGCTTCGATGATATCGATCTGGCCCGAATCGCCACGCCTGCCCTGACCACGATCCGTGTGCACAAACAGGAATTGGGCTCGATTGCCGTGCGCACTTTATTTCGAATTCTTAAAGGTGAGCTGGCCAGACCTGTGCACACCATTGTGCCAGTCGAATTAGTGGAGCGAGAATCAGTAAAGCGGATTGATGCCGCCTGAGGTTTAATTACTGCCGAATCAATGGCAGAGCGTGTATCCACGAAAAAAGCATATCATGTCAGAATGGGCAAATTTCCAGGGAACGGATTCCAATTTCAAACCGAGATCAGGGAGTTTCAACCATTGGCGTCTAAACTTAACTTTATTTTAGTAAGGAGGTGAAGCAATAGCGAGGATTCATTCTAATCAAGTTTAACTCTTCACAATCCATTCAAATTAAATCAGGAGGTGTTTTATGAAACGGTTTTTACCATTGCTGTTGTTGTCGATTTTTTGCCTCACGCAGCCATCGTTTTCCCAGGTGTTTGCCGATTTTGAGGATGGCACGACTCAAAATTTTGGCAAATACTGGGGCGATGCCCTGACAAAATTCCAGTGGGCGGCTGATCCCACTGCAAAATCGGCAGGCGTGCTGGAATTGGTTTGTGATGCGGCGCAGGGCGATCACAAGGCCGCCATCGGCACGGATCCGTTGGATTTAAAGTGGACAGGCAGCAAGAAAGGTGCTTACTTTTTGACATTTGATGTCTATCTGCCAGCCGATTTTCCAACCACCCCAACGGTAAAAGTCTGGTGCCAGGTCGCCGAAGGAAGCTGGCAGTGGATGGATTACAAGTATCTGTCTGGTGGTCTGGCGATCAAAGCGGGACAATGGAATACCATTCACTTCCCCATCGCCTTTGCCAATCAGCAGACAACCAATTTCGATCCCAAGCTTCACATCAAAGGCGGGATCGAAATTTACTTTCCCGCCGATGTCACCTGGACAGGTTCGATTCTGGTCGATAATGCCAGCCTGTGGGGCGTTGAGTCAAAACTGGTCGCCGATTTTGCGAAAGACACTCAGGGCTTCGGAAAATATTGGGGAGATGCGTTGACAACCTTCCAATGGGCGGCTGATCCCATGGATGCTTCGAATGGTGTGTTAGAATTAAAATGTGATGCGGCCCAGGGCGATCACAAGGCAGCCATCGGTACCGACCCCATCGATTTGATGTGGAAGGGCGGAAAACCAGGAGTTGGTTTTTACTCTTTCGATGTCTATTTGCCTGCTGATTTTCCGACCACGCCAACAGTAAAAGTCTGGAGTCAGGTCGCTGAAGGAAGCTGGCAGTGGATGGATTATAAGTATCTTGCAGGCGGTCTGGCCATAAAAGCGGGTCAATGGAACACCATCCATTTTCCAGTCGTGTTTGCCAATCAACAGACACCTGCCTACGATCCCACATTGCATATCAAAGGTGGTATCGAAATCTACTTCCCTTCAGATGTCACCTGGGCTGGCTCGATTCTGGTTGATAATTATCGGTTTCATACGCTCGAAGTCGGCAAAAAGTGGGTCTATGCCGATTTCGAAAAGCAATCGTTGGGCACTTATGGTTTTAACAACACAGGCTGGAACAATGCCATGACCAACATCGCCTGGGCGGCTGATCCCAGCGGACAGTCCGTTGGTGTTTTGCAGACCGATTGGAATTCGACGCTGGACACCAAAGCCCAATTCGTCAATGAGAACCTGGATCTGAAATGGACCGCAACGGATACGGGTGCCACCGCCATGACCATCGATGTCTGGGTCCCGCCTGGCACTCCCACAGGGACACAAATATCCATCTGGGCGACTGATAAGAAAAGCTGGTCCTGGACCGAAAAGGCATACACTGTTTCCGACACCACCGTGAAACCAGGCAAGTGGAATACGCTGGTATACAATGTACTGGACTATCCTGCGCTGGATCCCGTCGGCGTTATTCGGGCGGGTATTCAGGTTTATTTCACCGATCGCACCTGGACGGGAACAATTTATTTTGACAACTTCACGTTCATCGGTATCGAGAAACCCGTTGGGGCGCTGAAATCTCCTGCCGTCGCCGCCAGCGTCGATACCACCACGCTCCATCATTACGTCTATAATCATATCACGTGGACGGATAATGAAGATAATCTCAGTGAAACCTACAACGTCTATATGAGCACGTCGCCGATCAAGAATCTTACCGATCCAGGCGTCATTCGCATTGGCACCAAGATTCCTCGAGGCGTTCAATTCTGGAATCACCGACCCTATACCACCTTTGGCGTGGAGCAGAGCTTCTACTATGCAGTAACCGCAACCAGTGCCGATAATGAAGAGACTGCCATGACCGACAACAATCATGTCGGACCGATCACTGTTACCAGCTCGCCAACGCTCAAAGCGGTGTGGGATCCGAATTTTAATTTTGTGATCGATGGGACGCTCAGCGAGTTTGCCGCTTATCAGGATTACACCGTATTGCCTGAAGGCCCTGGTGTGGATCAGGCTGGCGATTGGACCCCCGCTTCAACCGATCTGAATTTCACCGCCAATTTTGTGACCGATGGCAAATTCCTGTACGTTGGCGCCAATATCATCGATGACGATCTGGCAACCAGCGGTCAGGGCTGGGAAGGCGATGGCTTTGAGCTGTTCATGGGTTTCTACGACATCAAAGATCAAACTGCCTGGCATGACCTCGGCGATATCGATGCGGCGGGAACAGGCGATTATCGCATTTCCTTCACCTCCTGGGGCACCACGCAAAAGGGCGGCAGCTCCGATTTTCGTTATCCTGGCATGACGTTCCTGATCCTGCCCAATCCCACGGGCTATCTAGTCGAAGCCAAAATCCAACTGGATTCCATCGGCGCTACTGGTTGGGTGCCGCAAGCGGGTGATATGCTACCCTTGCGCATCGATTGCAACGACAAGGACGAGGTGCTGGATGGTGCTGGCACGGGCCGAACCAAGCAGCTCAACACGGCTGGCGTTGGCAACACCGAAGGCTGGAAGCGACCGTCCTCCTGGGGCTATCTGGAATTCTTCACCCCAACAGGAGTTGCAGAGACTGGCTCCACCTTGCCGAAAACCACCCAGCTCCACGACAACTATCCCAATCCATTCAATCCCACCACGACGTTGCGATATGACCTGGCGAAGAATGCTCACGTTTCAATGGTCATTTACAATATGCTGGGTCAAAAAATCCGTACGCTGGTGGATGGGGTGAAGCCTGCTGGCTATCACGCCGCTGTATGGAATGGCACCAATGACGCTGGCGTCCATGTCGCCAGTGGCATTTATTTCATCGAATTCAAAGCCGATGGCTACGCCAAAACAAACAAGATGATTCTGATGAAGTAATTTTTTGATGACGATCCTTCCGAAGGTACAGAGCCTTCGGAAGGATTTTTATAAGCTCCTTAACATCCCCCTAAATCCTCCTTCAAAGGAGGACTTTCGAGAATTCGGCTCTGCCAGTTAGCTGATCGGCCAGGGGAGATGTTGGGATTGAATATGATTAAATTTTATATGCAAAATAATTTTGGTAGGCCCGTGAATAAATTTCTAATTCTATTAATTTTGATTCATCTCATTTATCAGCCCCTGCTCCTCGCCGAAGAGTACCTCTGGGCGGGCGCCAACCAGTACCAGCTCTGGTATCAGCGGGAGGGGCGTCTGCAACAGCAATTGAACGCCATGCAGGAGGCGGGATTGAAAGTGGTGCGCACCTGGTTGGGACATCGGGACTATCAAAGCTGGGAAGATCCGCCAGATGCGTATACTTTTGAAGACCCCATCGGCACCTATCACGACGCCAATCTGGAAAAAGTCGATCATTTGATGTCCGAATGCCTGCGCCGTGGGATCAAGCTGATTATCACTTTCAATAATCATACGGATAATTATTTATCAACGTACGGCGCTGTCAAAATGTACAGCTCGCCCGAAGCGATTCAAGCCTACAAGAATCGTATCAGTCATGTTTTGAATCATTATAATTCGTATCTTGGGAAAGCCTGGAAAGATTGCAATGACGTCGTTTACGCCTGGGAAATTCAGAACGAGCCAGGCATTCCGCTAAAAGACACCCAACTGACCTCGAAAGAAAAACATGACATCATCCGAAATTTTTTAACCGAGCTTTCGGCTTATGTGAAATCAATAGATTCAGACACCAAAGTTTCGTTGGGCATCACAGGCTATAGCCTGTATTCAGGCTATCCCAACGTCGGCGATGACATCCGCACCCTGGGCAATATCGAAGCGGCTGACATTTATACGTTGCATTTTTATGGCGGCAATCTCAATCAATGGATCACCGATCATCTTTCCTATTGCCGTTCGATCAACAAGCTGCTATTCATCGAAGAATTTGGGAGTGAACGCAAAATTGGTATGCCAGCGCTGATCACGCTTTATCAATCCGTGACACAAACCTGTCGCAGCCAGGGTGTGCCCTGGATGTTCTGGGAGTTGGGCTATCGCAAGTCCGATAACTGCTATTCCATCAACTCCGATGATGAGGTCTGGCAAAAAGTGGTCAAGCCCGAAGCGGCTCTGATCAATCAGACCAAAACCACCGATGCCTGGGGCATCAATCCCATTTCAACTTCGGTTTCTGATCAAACCAATACTGAATCAGCAGCCGAATTCGTCAACCTGTTTCCCAATCCATTCAACGACTCCATCCAGTTCAATATTCAAACTCAATCGAAAACAATCGAAGTCAAAATTTATAATACAACTGGCAGCGAGGTTTATCGAGATACCATAGCGGTATCAAAGCCATCGATTAGCTATCGCTGGCACGGCACAGATTCGATGGGTCGAAAATTAAGCAGTGGAATTTATGTGATCGTTTTTCAGGGGGGACAGAAGGCATTCTCTCAAAAAATCTGTTTATTGAAGTGAAGGAGGAAATTTCATGATAGCACGAGCAAAAGTCATTATTGGATTGCTCACTATATTTGCCACATTCATCTTCATTGCCACGGCACAGGCAGGCGTCACGGGCAAGATCGCTGGCAAAGTGACCGACAAAGAAACGGGCGCTGCGCTACCTGGCGGCAACGTGATCGTTCGAGGCATGATCCAGAACGGCCAGGAGGTTCAATTCGGCGTCGATAAAGTTAAGGGAGCGGCCACCGATCTGAACGGCGAATTTTTTATTCTGAATCTTCCGCCAGGGGTTTATGTGGTCGAAGTGTCCTACATGGGCTACGACAAACAGGTGCGCAAGGATGTCAGGGTCTCGGTGGACTATACGACCCGTGTGGATTTTCAACTGCGACAGACGGCGCTGGAATTGGGCAGGGAAGTGGTAGTAACAGCGGAGCGAGAGTTGATCCGCAAGGATTTGACCTCATCAGCCGTGTCGGTTACAGCGGATGAGTTGCAAACGCTTCCCGTTCGAGAGGTCAGCGAGGTGTTGGAGCTGCAAGCTGGTGTGATTCGGGATGCAGGCGGTCAGTTGCATATTCGGGGCGGCCGTTCCAATGAGATCATTTATTTGATCGACGGGATTCAGGTCATCGATCCGCTGAATCGGAATTCGGGCTTGCGGATCGACAATCAGTCCATTCAGGAATTGCAAGCCATCACTGGCACGTTCAATGCCGAATATGGTCAGGCGCTGTCGGGCGTTATCAATATCGTCACCAAGCAGGGCAGCGACAAATTCCGCTTCAATGCCACGGCGTATCTTGGCGATCATTTGAGCTTTGACGATGACACCTATTATGTAATGAACAACGCCAATTGGGCGAGATTGGCCAGCCATCGGTTGACCAATCAATTTTCCGAGCAGGATTATGAATACATTACTTCAGGCGCCTACGATTTTCAATCGCCATCTGTTCAGCAGAAGAAATCCTATCTGGAAAAGCAGGGCTATTTGCACTCGTTCAATCCGTTCACCGATATCGATTTTCAGTTCAATATGAGCGGGCCCATTCCCAAAACGGCGAATAAAATCACCTATTTTATTTCAGGCCGATTTCAGGATAGCCCAGGCTACGATTACGGCAAACGGTATTTCATGCCCTGGGGATTTTCCAGTCCCGCAGGCGATACGGTCAATACTTTCAAAATGCCAGATAATAAGCTGGTGCCGCTCAGTTGGTCGGAAAATTTTTCCAGCCAATCGAAGCTCTATTTTCGCCCCACCGCTTCGATGAATTTCAGCTACGGCCTGTATTTCGAGAAACGGAAAAATCGTGACGGCAGCGTCTACTACAAATATGTCCCCGATGCGACGATCATCCATCACAACAATAGCCAGACCCATGTGTTCAATCTCAATCATACCTTATCGAGAAAGACATTTTATGAGTTGAAGGTCAGCTATTTCCAAAAAGATTATGAGGGCTACCTGTACGAAGATCCGTTCGACTATCGCTACATGCCAACCCAGCGGGCCGATTTCGAGCAATACGTCTACAATCGCAGAGACAACAATTGGATTCAGGTCTCGTTGAACAACAGCGATTTCACTTATTTTGGTAACGATGTCGATCGATCGACCAACAATGTCAGGCATATCGCTTTCAAGTATGACTTTACCAGTCAGGTGACCAATCGCCACTCGCTGAAATGGGGCATCGGCGGCATCTGGCATGATTTGAAAAACGAATGGTATCAGCTCCAATTCGATCAGCGGACCTATCGGCCGTATATTCCTGATCCCGATTCTTCGGCGTTTTTCCAGGCCTATCATTACCAGCCCACGGAATTCTCGGCGTACCTCCAGGATAAAATCGAATTCAAAGAATTGATCATCAATCTCGGATTACGGTTCGACTATTTCAATTCCGATGGCCAGACACTGGCCGATCCATCTGATCCCGAAATCAATGATCCTGCCAAACCCGAGCATCGCTATAAAAATTATGACCCGACCAAACCGCAGAGTGAATGGGGCGAGGAATATAGTTATGCCGAGCGCAAGGCGTTCTGGTTCAAAAAAGCCGAGCCCAAGTATCAATTGAGTCCACGGATCGGCGTTTCATTCCCCATCACCGAACAGGGAGTGATCCATTTTTCGTACGGCCATTTCTTCCAGAATCCTGAATTGCGTTACCTCTATGAAAATCCCAAATTCTGGGTGGATATTACCAAAGCGGGGGTGACGCCACGAATCGGCAATTCGGATATCGGACCCGAGCGCACGGTAATGTACGAAGTGGGCATCCAGCAAAGCTTGTGGGAAAATTTCTTCATTCACGCCACAGGTTTTTATCGGGACATTCGGGACTGGGTGGGCATCAGTCCTGCCATCGACACTTATCGCGGCACGACGTATCACAAATATATCAACAACGATCACGCCTCAGTGAAGGGAGTTACGCTGACGAACCGATTGCTGCTATCCAATTTTTCCGTCAATCTGGATTACACCTATCAGACGGTCAAAGGCACCTACTCCAATCCTGCTGAGGCGTACAACAAAATCCGTTCCGAAGAGGAGCCGAGGAAGCAGTTGATCAACCTGGAATGGGATCAGCGCCACACGGTCAATTTGACCTTTAATTACGGCTACAAGGGCTGGAATTCCAGCCTGATCGCCTCGCTCAATTCGGGATTCCCGTACACGCCCGAATTTGCCCGAGGCGAGGCGTCTGGCTCCAGCACCCGCAGCGGTCTCCGTGAAAACAGCGAATTCAAGCCGACCACTTATACGCTGGATTTGCGAGTTTCAAGACGATTGAATTTTTCCAATTTTTATGCTGATGTCTTCTTGAACGTGTTCAACTTGCTGGATAGGAGAAATGCCCGCAACGTCTATTCCGACACGGGACGCCCCGACTATACGTTTGAGGGAATCAACCAGATCGATCGCAATCCTGGTCTGGACATCGAGATCTCCGATGTGGATGAGTATTACATGCGGCCAGGGAATTATTATGCGCCGAGGTTTATTCAGGTGGGGCTGTCGGTGGGAATGTAGTCTTCAGTGGGCAGTCTCCAGTCGGCAGTCGCCAGTCGGCAGTTGGCAGTCGGCAGTCGGCAGTCGCCAGTCGCCAGTCGGCAGTTGGCAGTCGCCAGTCGGCAATCGGCAGTCGGCAGTCGGCAGTCGGCAGTCAGCAGTCTGAACTGAGGACTGAAGACTGGAGACTGGAGACTGAGGACTGGAGACTGGAGACTGAGGACTGGAGACTGGCAACTGCAGACTGAAGACTGAGGACTGCAGACTGAGAACCTTGGATAATCAAACAAAAGGAGAAAACAAAAATGTCGAATTTCAAGGATTTGTTGGTTTATAAGAAAGCCTTTGCGCTGGCGATGGAGATTTTCCATCTTACCAAGAAATTTCCGCCAGAGGAAAAGTATGGCTTGACCACGCAGATAAGAAAATCTTCTCGGTCGGTTTGCTCAAATTTGGGAGAAGGCTATCGCAAGCGAAAATATAAAGCCCATTTTGTCAGCAAAACCTCAGATGCGGACATGGAAAATAGTGAAACACAGGTCTGGCTGGATTTTTCCTTAGCCTGTGAATACATTTCAAAAGAAACCTATAACGACCTGACAGCTAAATCAGAGGAGATTGGGCGCCTATTGAACGACATGATTGTGCATCCAGAGAAATATCGATAGTTTTCAGTCGGCAGTCTCCAGTCGGCAGTCGGCAGTCGGCAGTCGCCAGTTGGCAGTCAGCAGTCAGCAGTTGGCAGTCAGCAGTCAGCAGTCAGCAGTCAGCAGTTGGCAGTCAGCAGTCTGAACTGAGGACTGGGGACTGCAGACTGAGGACTGAGGACTGCAGACTGAGGATTGCAGACTGAAGACTGGGGACTGCAGACTGAAGACTGGGGACTGGGGACTGCAGACTGAAGACTGAGGACTGCAGACTGAAGACTGAGGACTGGCGACTGAAATATTCAACTTTTCAACCAAGAGGTAATTATGAGAACTTCAAAACTGATAATACTGCTACTGATTGTATTGATGCTTCCAACAGCGCTGCTGGCGCAAAGCGTCAGCCGTGTGGGAACGACGGCGGCGCCGTTTCTCAAAATCGGCGTGGGCGCCAGGGGACTGGCCATGGGAGAGGCTTCGGTGACCCAGGCCAGCGATGTCACTGCCCTCTACTGGAATCCTGCGGGACTGGGCATGATGACTCGGAATCAGTTCATTTTGAATCATTACGATTACGTGGCGGAGCTCAGCTTCGATTATGCGGGCGTCGCCATCCGATTGCCCAATGTGGGGACCATTGGCTTTCAATTCACCTATCTGGGTGCGCCAGACATCGAACGAACCACGCTGCTGCAGCAGGACGGCACAGGCGAGATGGTCTCTGCCTCGTTTTATGCGGCGGGATTGAGCTTTGGTCGTTCACTGACCGATCGGTTCGCCATCGGCGGTACGGTCAAGCTGATCCAGGAAAACTTGTGGCATTCTAAAGCCTCGGGTGTTTCGCTGGATCTGGGAATCCTCTACACCACCATTTTCAAAAATCTGAAATTGGGGATGTCGGTCTCCAATTTCGGCTCGGGCATGACAATGTCAGGCAGGGATCTGCTGGTTCAACATGACATCGATCCTGGTGCAGCGGGAAATAATGAGACGATCAATGCTGATCTAACAACGGATGAATTCCCGCTCCCAATTTTGTTTCGAGTGGGCATGTCCACCAATCTCACCCGAGACTTCCTCGGACTTGAAAACCATGATGTTATCATTGCCATCGATGCCATTCACCCGAACGATAACAAAGAATATATGAACATCGGCGGGGAATATCTATTTCATCGGTTCATCGCTCTGCGAGCGGGCTATCGGCAGTTGTTTCTCGATGAAAAAGAAGGCGGCTTTTCGTTCGGATTTGGCTTGCATTTCAACGTCAGCCGCTTCGAATTGAACCTGGACTATGCGGCGCTGGATTTTGGCCGCTTCGATTATTTGAATAAATTCTCGTTTATCTTTTCATTTTAGATGATTGGAGTGCGACGCCTTTATGCGTCGCTCTTTTATGTATCGCTAAGGTGCAATGCATAAAGGCATTGCACTCCCGCTATAAATTATTTGAATTGCATAATAGAGGTCGAACAAATGAAAACCAAATTATTAATCTTTTTGCTGAGCTTGTTTTTTATCATCAATATATCCCCTGCTCAGGATCATGGCGATCGAGCCAATCGGGCCCGCAACGATCACTCGGGCAACCAGATCAGGGTGACCTACTGGAATCACGGCATGATGGGCTCCATCAAAGGCGATGCCAGCTTGATCTACGGCGGCGAATGGCCCATCAATTCGTCGCTGGTGCAAATGGGCAACGCTTCCAGTTTCGTGGCCTCGGACCTGCGGGTGCTCGATACCACCAATCCCGCCGATTCTGTTTACGTTCACATCACGCCCTGCGTGTTCTGCCAGGGCTGGGATCCAGCCGTTTTTGCCCATGATGACAAAGGAAAATTTCTGGGTTTCGAGCCGCTGCCAGGCTACTTCAATCCCGATAATCCCGATATTTTTCACAAATCGGCCATGAGCAGCAAACCCATTACCTGGCCCGCCTTCTGGCCCGACAAGCTGGACGATTCCAGAGATCCTGGCTGGCGTGGCAAATGGAACGGCTATTTTGGCAAAGGCATCTCCAATGCGGATCAGGAGAGCTATCATGTGCTCGATGATTATCCGTTCAAAAAATTGGTCAGTGGCCTGGAACTGCCGCTGGCAATCGAGTCCGAGCCAGATCGAGGCGGATTGGGTTTGCGCAAAGCGCTGCGTGGCTTGCAGTGGTCCAATCCCAGCGCCGAAGACTGCATCTTCTGGATTTATGATGTGAAAAATATCGGTGAGCTGAAGTTAGAGAAAACCGTTTTTGGCTTGAATGTCGGCGCCGCCATGGGCGCAGTGCTGGGCTTGAATACCGATTGGGCCGATGACGCCGCCACCTACTATCGAGAAATTGGCTTGACGGTGAATTATGATTGGGATAATGTCGGCACCCAGGGTTACAGTCCCGTTCCCTGGGTCGGATTCGCCTTTCTGGAAAGCCCTGGTAACGCCGTCGACGGCATCGACAATGACGGCGATGGCGGGCAGGCACCTGGCGGCGGCAAGCTGATCACCAAACCATTCGTCCGATCGTATGCCGTGGGCGAGCCCATCGTGCTCATCGATTATCAAACCGAAGATTATCAGCGAACCATTTCCACCATGCCTGCCGCAGGGATCACGTTCACCCGCAATGGCATCACCTATACCAAAGTGCCTGGAGCGCCGCTCGAGGAAATCCCCCGCAACGGCGTTGATGACAATCTGAATGGGATCATCGATGAATCCGATGGCGCCGAATTCACCGAGACGGGCGAAGCCTATTATTTGTATATCAAAGACCCCATTTACAATAATCAGGATTATCTGGCCAAGGATTACCTCACAGGCGAAGGCTTGACCAATCTGCTGATCGACGAGCGGCGCAACGATGGCATCGATAACGATGGCGATTGGGATCGCATGTCCGATGATGTGGGGCTGGACGGCGCCGAAGGAACGGGCGATCCTGGCGAAGGTGATGGCCAGCCCACCCCAGGCATCGGCGAACTCCCTGGCGAAGCCAATATCGATCGGGTGGATGTCTCCGAATCCGATCAAATTGGATTGACCAGCTTTATTTTCTATGAATATGGCGACGTCACTTACAGCAATGATGATCAGATGTGGCTGGTCAGCCAGCCTGGATTTTTTGATAGCCGCCTCGAAAATGTCGATGCTGATTACCTTTTCGCCACTGGCTACTTTCCCTTGCTGCCTGGCCAGCGAGAGGCGTTTTCCGTTGGCATGGTCTATGGCTGGAACGAGCCGCACATCATTGCCAATAAAAAAACAGTCCAGGATATTTATGATGCCAATTATAACTTTGCGGTTGCTCCCCAGTTACCGACCGTCTGGGTCGTGCCAGGCGATGGCAAAGTGACGCTCTATTGGGATGACAAAGCCGAAGAAAGCAAAGACCGCTATTTGCGCCAGTACGATTTCGAAGGCTACAAAATCTATCGGGCCACGGATCCAGGCTTTCAGGATGCGACGACCACGGTGATCGATGAGGAATTGGGCAGTTATAACATCAAAACGCCGATCGCCGTGTTCGATAAAATTGATGGGGTTTATGGCTTCTTTCCCAAATCGCACAGCAATGGCGTCCAGTTTTACCTGGGTTCTGAAAAAGGATTGGTTCATGCTTATGTGGATTCGCCGTTGGTGAATGGCAGGCGTTACTACTATGCGGTGACCGCTTATGACAAAGGCTCCATTGGCGATAATATTTACCCATCGGAAACGACCAAATATATCGCCATCGATCAATCGGGCAAAATTCAGGAACAGGGCTCCAATGTCGTAGTGGCGGTGCCACGTGCCCCAGCGCTGGGTTACGTTGCCCCTGAATTTGATATTCAACCAACCGCCATCGGAGCTGCCAAGCAGGGCGATGGCTTCGTCCGCTGTCGAGTGGTGGAGCCAGAGCGCTTCCAGGAGAAACGCCAGTACGAGCTGCACTTTCTGGATGAAGCCAGCGATCTTCGTGACAATGACCTGGATGGCAAAGTTGACAGCAACGATCCCGATGAATTGATTCCCCTGGAAACTACAGGATTTATATTGCACAATTTGACCCACGGTAGAACGGATACGGTCTGGTTCAAAGATTATCGCTGGATCGACTCGACCCTGGTCATGATTAAAAATCTTTACAATGACGATGACAAACAGGCCGCCACATTGAAGGCCATGGTCGATGGACTGGAGTTTTACATTTACAATGCGCCAGCCACGCCTGGCATTCTCAACCAACCAGGCGAAAACGGCAGGGGCATCGTGGAAGGCATCAAATGGAGCAACAATGTCGATCCACTGCAAACTTACAAGCTCAATTTTGGCATCTGGGATAATACGGCCTATAAACCTGGCACCTTCTATCCCCGCCAGTACAAAATCGTATTTTATGATAACATTGCGGATACTTCCAGTGAAGCGCAATTGGAGCTGAAGAATTTTGCCATCAAAATCAAGATTCCGCCCATTGCATCGAACTTCAAAGTCTTCGATTTGATCACGGGCGAAGAAGTGCCGTATGCTTTCAGGGAGAACATTCCCAGCGCCACGGTGCCCAAGAATTACTTTTCTGCCAAAGACGAAATCTGGTTTATGGAGGAATTGAAGCCCGATTCGCTGGTCGTCACTTTCTACTTGCTGAACAATTCATTGAATGATGCGACCGATTTCACTGATCTATATGGACGCCATTTGAGCTCGGGCGACACGCTCTATCTGTATCCTGATTTCCAATTCAATGCCGCCAATAAATTTCAGTTCACACTGAATCCACAGCGGGTCGATACCGCCGCAGCGAAAATCACGCTGGACAGGATCAAAGTCGTGCCCAATCCGTATGTGGCAACGGCAGCCTGGGAGCCGAAGAATCCGTATCGCACGGGCCGAGGACCTCGCATGATCGAATTCATCCATCTGCCCCCCAAATGCACCATTCGGATTTACGCCGTCGATGGCACGCTGGTCAAAACATTGGAACACAATACGGAAATTACCGACGGTTCCGAAGCCTGGGACATGCTCACCAAAGACCAGATGGACATTGCTTATGGGCTGTATATCTACCACGTCGATGCGCCTGGGATTGGGCAGCAAGTGGGGAGATTTATTGTCATTAAGTAACCTGATTCATTTATCAAGTCTCACGCAAAGACGCTAAGTCGCAAAGGAATCGCCTGGAGTTTTTTATGGAATGCCGTTGAATAATCTTTGCGTCTCTGCGGCTTTGCGTGAGTATCTTTTAAGAAATATTTATAAAATGGCAAAGTTTTCGGGAGTAATCGAATTGAATAAATTCTCACCGCCACACAAAAGCGTGGCGGACAAAGGGGGATGTCGTTTATTTTTTGCATTTTTGATTCTGATGCTCCTGACATCCGCTTGCTCCAAAAAACAGAGTCCCATCGTCGCCCAGTTCGGCAATCACTTCATCACCCTCGATGAATTCCGCATCGCCTATCTCGAAGTGTTGAAGCAGCCCCGAGTTTTCGATTCCAGAGAAACCCGAGAGCGTTTTTTGGATGAATTGATCAATCGCAAGCTGCTGGCTCACGCCGCTCGCCAGCAAAAATTGGATACGGATGAGCATCTGCAATATCAAGTGGAGGCGTACCAAAATAAATGTCTGAGAGACGAGCACTACCAGCAGATCATCGAGCCGAAGGTCAAGTTCGATGAAAAATTGCTCAGGCAGACTTTCCTCTTCACTCAGGAGCAGCGCCAAATCAAACATCTTTTTTTTGAAACCAAAGCCCAGGCCGATTCCGCCTACACCATGCTGCGACACGGCCGAGCCTCATTCGATGAATTGGCGACGATGATTTTTAAAGATACCACACTGGCCAATTCGGGCGGTGACCTGGGCTGGGTCGATTGGGATCAGATGGAGTACGATCTGGCCAATGTCGCCTTTCATGCGCCAATCGATTCGATTTCCCAGCCAGTTCGCTCCACTTATGGCTATCATATTGTGAAAGTCGTGGATTGGAAAAAGAATCCATTAATTTCGGAGGACGACTACCAGCAACATCGAGACCACATGGCCAATCTCTTGAAATTGAAAATCGGCCAAAAAATCGCCACTGACTATATCGGCAGGATGATGAACAAAACAAAGGTTCAAGTTCGATCCGATGCGCTGCGATTCGTTGGCGAAAAATTGCAGCAGCTTTTGGCTAAGCCCATGGCGGATACCGCAGCGATGGATTGGACTCCCCAGGAGATCGAATCGGTCCAGGCGAGCCTCTGGGACATGCGCAACGAGCCGATGATTTTCATCGATGATGAAACCATCACCATCGGCCAATTTATCGCCCATCTGAACTACATTCCCAGAAGCGCTTTGAAAAAAAGTTTTAAAACCGCGCTGGATTTCGCCATTCGGGATTTTAAGTTGACACAGGAGGCCAGAGCCCTGGGACTTGGACAGAAGTCAGCAACCGTCCAGATGAAAACCGCTCTGTTCGAGGAATATCGGCTGCAAATTATGTTGAGAAAAAAGCTCATCGATGCGATTCAAATTACCGATGATGACATCAGACAAAAATTCGAAGAACTGACTGCTGGCAAAAATTTTAAGGCGTCTCTCGCCGATTATCGGGAGATCATCGAGCGAAATTTGTTGATGGATAGAAAGGCGACCGAAGTGCCCAATTATATCAGAAAATTGAGAGCGGGCTTGACTGTGCAAACGAACGTTCAGGTGATCCATGATTACTATGATTCGATTATTAAGAAATAATTTCGCCTAACCTGGTTATGCCAGAAAAAAAAATTCTGGCCACGGAATTGGAAATGACACGGCAGCGAAATTCTTAAGGCTTTTTTCCGTGACTTTCATTTCCGTGTCCTGAAAAGTTTTTGCTCTTTACTCGAGAATTAAACTGTTATCATTCCATCATAGCGCCTGGAGGAAAAATGAAAAATATAAAAATTCTACTTTTGATATGTTTGCTCTGCTGCATTATCTCCTGCTCCAAAGACAACGATAAAAGTCCTGTCGGTCCGACAACCAACCAATACGAATTCAAGTGGTTGAGCACCAGCGGCAACAAGATTGTCGATTCCGATGGCAAGCCAGTGGTGCTGCATGGCGTCAATCGGTCGGGCCTGGAGTATGATAAAAATGGCAATGGCATGAGCCAGGCAGAATTCGATTTTATCTGCCAGAATTGGCAGGCGAAGATCATTCGCCTTCCGTTCAACCAGGAATGGATCATGACCGACGACGCCTACAATAGTTTCCTGGACAAAGTGATCGATTGGATCAAAAGCAATGGTGCTTATGTGATCCTCGATCTGCAATGGCAAAACACCACTATCAAAATTCCAAGGATTCCCGACACCTCTGCCGTGACCATGTGGAAAAAGCTGGCGCTGCGATACAAGGACGATCCTGCGATTTTGTACGATATCCACAATGAAGCCCATGACGTGGGAATCGATGAATGGCGTGACCGCGCCAGCCAGATCATCACGGGCATTCGATCGGTGCATTCGAAATCGTTGATTCTGGTTTCGGGCCTGAACTGGGCGAACGATATCTCGGGCTGGGCGCAAAATCCACTGCCGTTCGAAAATATCGTCTATTCACTGCACGTTTATCCCTGGTTCAGCAATGCGACCCAATTCGATAAGCTGGTGGGCAATTACAGCGACCAGATTCCCGTTTTTGTCGGCGAGTTTGGAGGCTATGTTGAACACGTTTCCTGGGGCAGGCAATTGATGGCGTATCTGAACGAGAAAGGATTGGGCTGGACCGCCTGGTCCTGGGTCGATGATCCGCATCTCACGCAGCAGAACAATCGCCGCACGCCCACCGAATTCGGCGCCGTGGTGCGGGAGATGTTGATCCGCCATGCGTCTCCAGACCAATATTTAAATCGCATATCGGAGCTGACCGTGGATTTCATTTCCTCCAACCGCGCCACGATCAATTGGAAAACCAACCAGAGCTCGGATTCGAAAGTCCTGTTCGGGACAACGGCCAATTATGATCGATCGGTGTATTCCGCCGTATTCCTGAATTCTCACACCATGAAATTGACCGATCTGCTGCCGAATACGGTGTATCACTTCAAAGTGATTTCAGTGGATCAGTTTGGCTTCAAAGCCGAGAGTTCGGATTCGACATTCGCTACTTTGCCATGATATTGAAATGGAATAGCGGAGTAATGGAACAATGGAGTAGTGGAGTAATGGATTGATGGAGTGATGGAGCAATGATGGGGGTGATAAAACATCAACACTCCATTGCTCCAGAACTCCACATTTTAAACCAGAGGAAATTTTATTGTCATACCAACGACTTATTCTCATCGCAGCATTGACCATATTTTCCTGTGAGCTGCTGGCGGCGGAGCGAACCGTCAATTTCTGGATGGTGGGCACCCACGATGAGGTGATGGTGCTGGACAAGCTGGCTGAAAAATTCCACCAGCAAACAGGCATTCGAGTTCAGATTCAGCCGATCCCCTGGGGCAATTTTCAAACGAAATACCTCACGGCCATGGCGTCTGGTGAGCCGCCCGATGCAGGGACGTCCTATCTTTCCGCTGGGCTGGAATATGGCAAGGTCGGCGGCGTCATCGACCTCGAGAAAAATTTTCCCGAAGAGGTAGCCCGATTGAAAGCGCAGCTTTTCCCCGACATCTGGCCCATCTGCTATTTTCAGAATCGTTTGTACGCCGTGCCCTACAACGCTACGGCGCCAATGTTTTTCTATCGCAAGGATATTTTTCAAAAATTGCACCTCCAGCCACCGCAAACCTGGTCCGAGCTGGAGCATATTCTCGATGTCCTCACAGCCAACGACTACCAATACGGCTTCCTGTGGACTCGAAATTCCAGTTGGAGCATCGGCACCTATGTTTGGCCTTTTGGCGAGGATAGCTATAAAAACGAGGGCACGCTGGTCGATTGGACCGCGCCCAATTTTTTGAAGGGCTATCGCTTTGCCATTCAATTGTGGAATAACTACAACCTGGTCATGGACAAGCCCATTGAGTTGATGTCTATTCCCGATGATAGAAAAGCGTTGCCGCTGTTCCTTGACTATGACATGCGTTATACCGAATTTTTGATTCGTGCGCCACAGTTGAAGGATAAATTTGGTATTTTTCCATTCCCCCAGGCCGATGACGGCATTCCAGGAACCATCATGGGCGGCAGGACTACGGTCATTTTTCGTGACGCCAAAAATCCCACCGATGCCATGAAATGGATCGAATTTCTGATGTCCAGAGAATCCCAATTGTCGATTCACCGTTTTATGGCCAGCTTGCAGGATCGCTCCCAGCTATTCCTATCGGTTCATAAAGATTTTTGGAACCAACAGCTCGACCTGTTGCCTGGCGATCAGGAGCTGTTTTTTCAGGTCTATACCCGTTTGAAAACCAAACAGGGATATCCCTGGCAAAACGAGTCCAGCCGCATTCTGGAACAGAGCATTTTTAAAGTCAGGGATGAGCTGGAAAGATATTTGAAAAACCTCGCCGATCGTTATCAATTGAGCGTATGGGATTTGAAAAAAGCCTTTGCGGCTGGCAAAATGCCCGTCGAAAAAAAGAAATACGATCAATTTCTGGCCGAAACCTGTGAGGAGATTTTAAAGAGTTCGGTGCCAATTGCCCAGCAAAAACTCGATCTGGAGCGAGCCGACTATTACCAATATTATGGCCGCCATCAGGACAATGAGAGCGCTGGCCAGCAACGATGGGACGTGCTGGATTATTCCAAATTCATCGCCGTACTTTTGATCGGGCTGTTCTTTGCTTATGTGTTCGTCAATCGCAGCGCTCGCCAGCATTGGATCTCGTATCTCTATATCGCGCCGCCTGTCGTTGCCGCACTGGTTTTCATCGTCATCCCGATCATCGTTTCGCTCTATTTGAGTTTTACTAAATACAATCCCATCACACCGCTGAGCCAGGCGCACTGGGTGGGAATCGCAAATTACCTCAATATCTTGAAGGATCGGGTGCTTTGGCAGAGCCTGGGCCGATCGGTCTATTTTGCCGTCCTCGTCTTGCCGATTCAGATCGTCATTGCGGTTATTTTAGCCGCCTGCCTGGATAAAAATTTGGTGCCCGATCGCCTGTTCAAATTCGTCTATTTTTCGCCGCTGGTCACCTCGGTCGTTTCCATCAGCCTGATCTGGTTTGCGCTCTATGCCGAGACCCGCTATGGCTGGATCAATTCGTTGCTGTTGAATTTGAACCTGATCAAAGACCCGATTTTATTCATCAAGGACAAAGGCTGGTTTTTGAATAGCGTCATTATCATGTCCATCTGGCAGGGGCTGGCATTTACAATTCTGATTTTTCTGGCAGGATTGCAGAATATCTCTAAAGAACATTATGAAGCCGCCGAAATCGATGGGGCAGGACCGCTTCGGCAATTTTTCTTTATCAGCCTGCCCAATTTAAAACCGCAATTTACGTTTCTGGTGATCATGGGCACGATCGGTGCGGTGCAGGTGTTCGAGCAAATTTACATGCTCGGCGGCGGAGCGGCCGAAGCCGAATCCAAATTCGGTCCCGATGACAGTGGCATGACCATCGTGCCGTTTCTTTACCGTATGGGATTTGAATTTTTCAAAATGGGCGAAGCCTCGGCCATCGCCTATATTCTGTTCATTTTCCTGTTTCTGCTGACCTATTTGAACTTGAAATTTGTCACCAGGAGGAATTAATAAAATTCTGAAAAGAAGATATTATTTTTTCCCAACGGATAGAAATAACCCAACGGATAAAATTTCAAATGATAAAACCCAAATTCCAAATAAATTCCAATAATCAATTTTTAAAATTTCAAACTTTCATGAGAATGCATCTCCTCCAATAGGTTTTGAATTTGGTTCTTGTTTATTGAGATTTATTTGAAATTTTGCTATTGAATATTGTGATTTTTTTATTTCAATCTAAAATCCTAAATTTAAAATAAAATCCGTTGGGTCGTTTCTATCCATTGGAAATTATTTAACTGATGAAATGTGAGCTATGATTGGAAAAATCTCATTAGCAAAAATAAAAAAGCGCGCCTCTCGCTTGTGGCTCTACGCTTTTGTGATTGCCTTCGGCCTGATTATGGTGCTGCCGTTCTATTACATGGTGATCACTTCGTTCAAAACATTGGAGGATGTCACAAAAGTGCCGATCAGCCTGACGTTGAAGAATCCCACCATCAAGCCCTATAACGACCTGCTGGATGCCATGTCGTATGGTCGCTTTATGCTGAATAGCTTCATCGTGGCGATCACCACCACGGCGGGGACGCTGTTCTTTTGCAGCTTAGCGGGCTACGCCTTTGCCAAACATCGGTTTCGATTCAAAAATTTCTTCTTCATGTTTTTGCTGTCGACCATGCTGATCCCTGGTTCGGTGTTATTGGTGCCTGGATTTCTTTTGATGCGGGATTTCGGATTTCTCAATACTTTCTGGCCGCTCATTTTGCCAGGACTGACGGGCGCCTTTGGCATCTTCCTCGCCCGCCAATTCATTCAGGAGATCCCCGACGATTTCATCGACGCCGCCCGCATCGATGGCGCCAGCGACTTTCGCATCTTCTGGCAGATCATCCTGCCGCTCTCGAAACCATTGCTGGCCACCCTGGCGATTCTGACATTCCTGTATAATTGGAACAATTTCATCTCGCCGTTGATTTATATTTTCGATGAATCGAAATTCACCCTGCCGCTGGGATTGTCGCTATTGCAGGGACGGTATACCAACTGGGAGAACGTGCAGATGGCGGGCGCGGCGCTGGCCATTATTCCTGTTCTGGTGTTATTTTTTATCTTTCAAAAGCAGATTGTGCGGAGTCTGTCCACGTCGGGCTTGAAGGGGTGAGAAAACTGATGGGAGTTCGTGAGCGAGATTGGCTCAAATTGATCAAAGGCCCAGAGCCCTTCGGGACGGCAGGGG
Source organism: uncultured Cytophagia bacterium (assembly GCA_964647995.1). Taxonomy (GTDB): domain Bacteria; phylum Zhuqueibacterota; class Zhuqueibacteria; order Thermofontimicrobiales; family Thermofontimicrobiaceae; genus Thermofontimicrobium_A. The sequence goes on along the minus strand of CAZYNP010000033.1, from coordinate 14,233 downwards.
CGCGGTTGCCGCAGATAATCATTGAAATTTGCAAGAGGAGGGATCATGAAACGGATGCTGGTATGGCTCACATATTTTTGCATCGTTTTCGCCCCGAAAATTTTTTCTCAAATGCAAGCCACCCAGGAGCTGGCAAAAGGCATGAGCTTTATCGCCACCAAAATTTATTCCGCTGAAGATGATGCTAAAATTCTAAAGCTCTATGAAGGGCTGCGGGTGGCCGACGTTTCCGACGGCATGGATATGGTTGGCCTGCCCAATGTGGGATTGGTCGATCCCGACATTCATGCCGATTGGATTGATCGAGAAAATTTGACCCATCAATTTCGAGGCATTGCCGTCACCGCGCGCTATGTGCCCACGCAGCGGCCTGACCGACCTGCCCAGGGCGAAAGTTTTTCGCAATGGGAGGGCAATTTCTACAATTCCTATTCCAGCGAAGCCTTCACGCAGTTGATCAAACCTGGAACAGTGGTCGTGATCGATGACGTGGAGGAACAGGACATCGGCTCGATTGGCTCGTTCAATATTTTAGCCTGGCACAAGCTGGGCGCCGTGGGTGTGGTCACCGATGCCAGCGCCAGAGATACCGATGAGATCGCGCTTGAAAAAGTCCCGCTCTATTTGCGGCATAAGGGCCGAGGCATTCGTCCTGGCCGCAATGAACTGGAGTCGGTCAATCGGCCCGTGGTCATTGGCGGCGTGCTGGTTTGTCCTGGCGATGTGGTCGTCGCGGATGGAGACGGCGTTATCGTTGTTCCTCGTGCAGTGGCCGAAACCGTGGCCCAATATGCCCGCGAGATATTGAACAAGGACAAAGCAGGACGAAAAAATCTCTATGAAAGTATCGGTAAACCTTTGGATAGGACAGTCAAATGACAAAAATTTCCGACGATCGCGGCTTTCGGCTACGCTGGCTGGTGCTCTGGTTGTTGCTGCCAGCGCTCTCGAACGCCAACGTAACTTTGCCAGCCATCTTTAATGATCACATGGTTCTGCAACAACAGCGTGAGGTTACGATCTGGGGCTGGGCCAGAGCCCTGGAGCCCATAACCGTCATTGCCAGTTGGGATCGGCAAGCCAAAGAGACCACGGCGGACAATCATGCCAACTGGCAGGTGAAACTTAAAACACCGGTCGCTGGCGGACCCTACACGCTGATCATTATGGGATACAATACCATTGTGCTGCAGGACGTGATGATCGGCGAGGTATGGCTTTGCTCCGGGCAATCCAATATGGAGTGGTCGGCCAATAATGGCATCGACCATAGTGCCGAAGAAATCGCCCGGTCCAATCATCCCGATATTCGGTTCTTCCAGGTGGCCCATCGCACGGCGACGGTACCGCAATTGGATGTCGCTGGCCAATGGACAGCCTGCACGCCCCAGTCCATGGCCAATTTCAGTGCCATTGGTTATTTTTTCGGTCGTGAACTGCAGCAAAAATTGCACGTTCCTATTGGATTGATCAATAGCAGTTGGGGCGGCACACCTGCCGAGGCCTGGATGAACCCGGAAGTTGTCCGCAACGACGAAGAATTTGCCCGGGCGGCGGCGCGTTTCACCCCGGTGGCCTGGTGCCCCATGGAACCGGGTGCGACTTACCATACCATGATTGCCCCATTGATTCCATTCCCCATTGTAGGTGTCATCTGGTATCAGGGCGAGACCAATACATTGAATCCCATCGAGTATCGCCGCCTGTTTCCTGCGTTGATTGCCAGTTGGCGTAACGAGTGGCAGAATAATTTCCCATTCTACTATGTGCAGATTGCGCCCTATAATTATGGTCCGCTGCCCAAAGGTGTCCTGCTACGAGAAGCCCAACTGCTCAGCCTGGCAGTCCCCAACACCGGCATGGTTGTCGTCAGCGATATTGGCAATATCCATGATATTCATCCGCGCAACAAACTCGATGTCGGTCGCCGATTGGCCAACTGGGCATTGGCCAGAACCTATGGTCACCAAGGCATTGTCTATTCCGGGCCGATTTATCGTCGCATGGCCGTAGAGGGAAGAAAAATTCGGCTATTTTTCGATTATGCCGAAGCCGGGCTTATTTGTAAGGGCCAGCGATTGACGCATTTTCAAATTGCTGGCGCCGATCGGAATTTTGTGGAAGCTGAGGCGGAAATCGATGGGGCCACGGTTTTGGTTCATTCCGCTGAAGTGAAAAAACCAGTGGCGGTTCGATTTGGCTGGAGTAACACTGCCGAGCCGAATTTGTTCAATGCTGCCGGTCTGCCTGCATCCAGCTTTCGTACCGATGACTGGGAGGTTCAATTCGAATAGCAGCGATTCATTCTTAACGGAGGTGCTTGAATGAATGCATTAATTCGTCAATCAGGCAACTGCAATCATCGCTGTTTTGGGTTATCGGGCTTGCTTCTGATTTTTGGGCTATTGCAGAATTGCGCGCATCAACCGGCACCATTGGCTGTGTCACAATACCGTTACACCATGGCCGATCAGGATTATCGCATCCGTTCGATCCGTTCTCCAGAAAAATCGCAGTCGTACAACGAAGTCATCGGCGAAAAATTTCTGGCAGTGGACTATGATCAGGACGGCGTGCTGGACGCCGTGGTGCTGGGAAACACGCCGCTAACTGAGGCCCAACAGGTTTACGATTTCGGCTTGAAGCGCTTAAGCCGGGAGCAAAAATTGGAAGTGCGGAATCCCGACGTCGCTGGATTTATTCTTGATCAAGATAACTTGCGACTGGAAATTCGCACGTTTCGTCCAGCCGCAACCGCGGCGTTCAATCAATTTAAGATTATCGACAGTCGCCAGTTGGTGCAGACCGAGATTCTGGTTTTTATCGACCACAATGCCGATGGGGTGCTGGACGAAGCGATAAAGGATGCCTCGCTCACGGAAAAATATCAAAGCTGCTATGCCGAAATGATCCAGAAGGGGCTGGCGAAAGGAAAATTGCATCAGGTGAACGGGATGATTCTGGTAAAAGAAAAATAGCCCGGTAGCACTCAAGATCAAGTGGCAAGATGTTAGCAGTGGTGGCCGCAATGGTTCCGTCGCCTTGAAACTTTATTCGGTTTTGTGAGTTGCTATCATGTTAATTTCTCGCCTGAATCACAATCGAGTCATAATTTAAGTTTCGACAACAACGATGAAACGCCCGGCCCAATCAAAGGACAGCTACCACTACGAACCGGGTTGGTTGTCATTACCAAAATTCATCATGCACCAGCGATCGAATATTTTCATCCATCCGAAATCCGTTGATCCGGAAACAGGGATTCTGGACAGCAATAGCAAACAAGGCAACGAGCGTGAAATAGAACTATTTCAAACGGAGAGGAAAGGAACAATTCATGACAATGAGCTGGCTGGATATTGGGATCATTTTCTGCTATCTGATATTAACGATCATTATTGGCTTTCTCTTGACGCGACGGGCATCGAAAGGACTGGACTCTTATTTCCTGGCAGATAAGGGATTACCGTTCTGGATTTTGGGTGTGTCCAATGCTTCGGGGATGTTCGATATTACTGGCACGATGTGGCTCGTTTATCTGACGTTTGTTTACGGATTGAAAGGGGTTTTTATCCCCTGGCTGTGGCCGGTATTCAACCAGATTTTTCTCATGGTCTTCCTGTCGAAATGGATGCGGCGGTCCAATGTCTTGACTGGAGCGGAGTGGATCAACACTCGCTTCGGTCTTGGCAAGGGCGCCTCGCTGGCGCACATCAGTGTGGTGGTCTTCGCGCTGGTGAGCGTGATCGGGTTCATCGCTTATGATTTTGCGGGCGTGGGCAAGTTTGCCACCATGTTCCTGCCCTGGAAGTTCTCAGCAGATCCGGTGGCCAATGCCAATTGGTACGCGGCGATCCTGATGCTGGTCACGGCCATTTATGTAGTGGCGGGCGGCATGTACAGTGTGGTTGTAACCGAATTGCTCCAATTCATGGTCATGACCGTCTCGTGCGTTGGCGTTGCGATCGTGGCCATATCAAAAACAACACCGGCCCAGATCACCGCTGCCGTGCCGGCCGGCTGGAAAAACCTGTTCTTTGGCTGGCACTTGAATCTCGATTGGTCTGGACTCATCCAGGCAGTCAATACCAAAATCGCTGATGATGGCTATTCGTTGTTCACCATTTTTTTAATGTTGGTGATTTTCAAAGGCTTTCTGGTTAGCCTGGCCGGGCCGGCTCCCAATTACGATATGCAGCGCGTCCTGGCCACGCGCAACCCAAAGGATGCTTCCAAAATGAGCTGGTTCGTTTCCATCTGCCTTTTCCCCACTCGCTATTTGATGATCACCGGCATTGCGGTGCTGGCGCTGGTATTCTTTAGCCCAGAATTGAACAAGATGGGCACCGGCATCGATTTCGAGCAAATTCTGCCTTATACCCTATCGAACTTCATACCCATCGGTCTGTTGGGATTGATTCTGGCAGGGCTGCTGGCTGCGTTCATGTCCACTTTCGCGGCCACCGTTAATGCTGCGCCAGCGTATGTGGTGAATGATATTTATAAACGCTACATCAATCCCAATGCCCCCAGAAAAACGCTGATCACCATGAGCTATATCGTTTCCTTTGGTTTTGTGGTGGTCGGAATTGTTTTTGGTTTGCATGCCAAAGATATCAATCAGGTGACGCAATGGATCGTTTCCGCGCTCTGGGGCGGCTACACCGCATCCAATGTGCTAAAATGGTACTGGTGGCGGTTCAATGGCTATGGTTATTTTTGGGGCATGGCTACCGGCATTGCCGCGGCATTGATCCTATCCAAATTCCCGGAGCTCTATCTGTGGATTTATCCCGACATCGTGCCCAATCTCTATGCGCTGTATTCTTTCCCGGTGATTTTGGTGCTGTCGCTCGCCGGCTGCCTGCTGGGAACTTTCCTCTCCAAACCAGAGGACGACGAGACCTTGATGTCCTTCTATCGGCAGGTGCGGCCCTGGGGATTCTGGAAGCCGATCCACAATAAGGTCGTGGCGTTGGATCCCACTTTCAAATCAGATGCCAATTTCAAGCTCGATATGTTCAACGTGGTCATTGGCACCATCTGGCAGACTTCCTTGATTGTCATACCGATTTACATTGTGCTCCGAGAGAAGCTTCCGTTCTTTGAGGCCGTGGTGGTACTCGCCATCACTTCGCTGATTCTGAAGAAGACCTGGTGGAATAAGCTGACGGAGTGAGACTGGTAATTGGGTTGTTAGGTAATTAGGTAATTAGGTAATTAGGTAATTGGGTAATTGGGTAATTGGGTAATTGGGTAATTGGGCAAAAAGCGCCCAAATGATTCATAGAAAAAATACGTTTTGGGTCTCAGAAATGAACGGTCTCAGAATTTTGACGAACTGAGAGTATTCAATTCTAAGGCCAAACGATTCATTTCTGTGACCATTCAATTCTGAGACCAAAATAAAGTGGAGATGTAGTCCATCTCCGAGATGGACTACATCTTGTAGAAAATATGAGGAACATAATCTTGAACCTATCGAAAGCAATTGTGGTGATGATTCTTGTCGCATCTTTGCCAGGCGGTTCCTCTGTTTCTCAAACCGAACGATTCGGCATCTTTGAAAATCAAACGGATATTGGAAATGTTCTGCACCCTGGCTCCGTAATCTACCATCCAGGAGATCAAAGCTACACCATCGAGGGTTCAGGAGCCAACATGTGGTTTGATCAGGATGAATTTCATTTCCTCTGGAAGCGGCTGAAGGGAAATTTCATCCTGACTACCAATGCCCAATTCATTGGAAGCGGGGTTGAGCCGCATCGCAAGCTTGGCTGGATCGTGCGGACCAGTCTGGAATCGAATTCGCCCCATGTCAGTGCCTCGGTGCACGGCGATGGGCTAACTTCCCTCCAATTTAGAAAGGAAATGGGCGGAATGACTGAGGAAAAGAAAATCTCCCTCAATGGTGCCGATGTTATTCAATTGGAGCGCAAAGGCAATACCTATATCATGTCCGCCGCCAGATGGGGTGAGCCGTTTGTGAGCGAGCAGGTTTCAGAGATACCGTTGGGCCAGGAAGTGTACGCGGGACTTTATGTCTGCTCGCATAATAAAGATGTCGTTGAAAAGGCAATCTTTCGCAATGTCCGAATCGTTATTCCTGCTAAAGAAGATTTTGTGCCGTATCGGGACTATATCGGCAGCAACCTGGAAATTCTCGATATCGAAACCGGGGATCGAAAGATAATCTATCGCTCATCTGAATCCCTGCAGGCGCCCAATTGGACCCCCGATGGAAAATCGCTGATCTACAACAGCAACGGTCGATTGTATCGGTTCGACCTAACTTCCAATACACCAGAGGTCATCGATGCCGATTTTGCCATCCAGAATAATAATGACCATGTACTATCTTTCGATGGGAAAATGCTCGGCATCAGCCATCATAGTGAAGCCGATGGAAATCGATCCATCATCTACACGCTTCCGATTCGAGGGGGCAAACCGAAGCCAATCACCGAGCAGGGACCTTCTTATCTGCACGGCTGGTCGCCCAATGGCAAATTTTTGATTTATACGGCCGAACGAAACGGGGAGTTTGATATTTATAAAATTTCGGCAAAAGGCGGGAAGGAAATCCGTTTGACCAATGCCAAAGGTCTGGACGATGGCTCGGAATTTACGCCTGATGGCAAACATATCTATTTCAACTCCAATCGCACGGGCGCCATGCAAATCTGGCGCATGAAGCCAGATGGGAGTCAGCAGGAACAGATCACCAATGATCAATTTAATAACTGGTTCCCCCATATTTCGCCCAATGGAAAATGGATCATCTTCTTGTCCTATTCAAAGGAAGTCGATTCGGGTGATCATCCTTTTTACAAACAAGTTTATCTGCGGTTGATGCCAATTCAGGGCGGCGTTGCCAGAGTGGTGGCTTATGTCTATGGCGGGCAGGGAACCATCAATGTCCCCTCCTGGTCGCCCGATAG
>CAZYNP010000033.1:0-7192 GCA_964647995.1 uncultured Cytophagia bacterium | reverse complement strand
TAATTGGCGAAATTAGTTTAATTCGCGGAATTAGCGGTCTGGTCTCTTAAAAGAATATGTTAAAATCAAGGAGTGACAATGAATCATGAAACTCAAAAGTTATCCTTTCGAGAAAAAATCTGCTACGGCTTCGGGGATCTGGCTTCGGTGCTATATTGGCAAACCTTTATGCTCTATTTCACTTTTTTCTATACCGATGTCTTTCTGATCCCCGCTGGCGTGGCGGCGACGATGTTTTTGGTCAGTCGCATCTGGGACGGGATTAATGATCCCATCATGGGCATGATCGCCGATCGCACCAAAACCCGCTGGGGCAAATTTCGCCCCTACCTGCTCTGGATGTGCGTGCCGTTCGCCGTTGTCGGTGTGCTCACCTTCACCGTGCCCAATTTCGGACCAACTGGAAAAATCATCTGGGCGTACGTAACTTTTAATTTGATCATGATGCTTTACACCGCCATCAATATCCCTTACACTGCCTTGCTGGGCGTGATTTCAGCCGATTCCATCGAGCGCACCACGGTCTCTTCAGTCAAATTTCTATTTGCTTTCTCGGCTGGAATTATTGTATCAGCTACTTTACTGCCGATGGTCAAGTTCATTGGCAGGGGCAATGATGCTCACGGGTGGCAGGTCTCGTTTATCATCTATGGAATTGCCGCGATTATTTTCTTCCTGATCACCTTTAGCGGCACAAGAGAACGAGTGCAGCCGCCGAAAAATCAGCAATCATCCGTTAAAAAAGACCTGTACGAATTAGTGACCAACCAGCCCTGGCTGATCCTGCTTGCCACTACCATAACTTTTATTCTGTTCGTTGCGGTACGTAGCAGTGTCACCGTGCACTATTTTAAATATTTCATCGGTACACAGCAACTTTCATTGCCATTTTTGAAATCCAGCTCGTATGGATTTGAAGAAATAACCTCGGCCTTCAATGTGGTTGGTCAAATTTCGGCTTTTATTGGGGTGTTATTGGTAAGCTGGTTTGCCAAATTGGTTGGCAAGAAAACGGCGTTCATCATCCTTTTTGTCATCGCCATCGTGAGCACAGCGGCATTTTATTTTTTGAGTGCCAAACAATTGCCTTTGATCTTTCTGTTCCAGATCACTGGCTCGATGACTGGCGGACCGCTCAGCGTGTTGCTGTGGGCGATGTATGCCGATACCGCCGATTACGGCGAATGGAAACGGGGGCGCCGCGCCACGGGGCTGGTATTTTCCGCTTCCACGATGTCACAGAAGATCGGCTGGGCCCTGGGCGCATTTGTGGCGTTGAACCTGATGTCGCAGGTGGGATTCGAACCCAATCAGGCCCAATCGGCCGAAAGTCTGAGAGGCTTGCTGCTGCTATTCAGTTTGATACCAGCCGCGCTGGGGCTCGTTGCGCTGGTGATTATTCAATTCTATCAATTGAATGAGAAGAAGATGCGGGAAATTACGGCAGAGCTGTTGGAGCGACGCAAAGCGATTGGGGAGGAGGGAGCAGCAGCTTAATTGTTGCTTGACCTTTTGATCTCAGAATAAGGATTGACGATTTTTGATTTCAGATTTATTTTTGATTTTTTTGTTTGTGATTCACTCTTGTCCAAAATAGAATTTCCCGTTTAGGATTTTGGACAGCAAAATACAACAATAAGCTAATAAGGTTAAATCGTTAGGGGATTCAGTTGGTTACTAAGGTTAATCAGGTTTTCTGAATTGCTCTCGTTTGGTAGCCTGGATAAAACCTTAGTAACATATCAAAATCAGTGATGGCAGAAACCTTATTACCTTATTGAGAAGCGCTCTGGTCCAAAACAGGATTTCTCATTGAGCATTTGGGACAGCAACGTATAATCCGCCAACTGGTGGAAAGATGGAAATAGAACCTCATTTTGAAAAACGAATAAATTTGCTTTCAACAGCTTATTTTACAAGGAACAAATTTACCAATTTAAATTATTTTGGACAGCAGTGTCTGTGATTAATAATACAACAATACTTCATAAATCAAAAATCGTTAGTCTTTATTCATAAATCTTTTTTTAAAATTAAAGCAGGGGAACCATCATAAAAAATCAGAATGATAAAGGTAGATGAAAAAATTAAACATTTCTCAGGTGGATACCATCTTTGCCAACGGCAGCTATCCCATCGAATTTCTGATCTATTACAAAAATAGCCTGAAAACCAAAAAAATCCGTTCGGCATTGAAAAAACTTTCGTCTGCATTCTGGCCTGTGTTTGGAGAATATGAGGGAGGCATCATCCATTTTGATAATTATGCGGAGCGGGATTGTTTTGATGAACAAGAAACCGAGCAAGAATTCGATTGTGAAGCCACCAATCAGGCGATCTATGAAAAGCATTGTCAGACCAATCCAGCCAACATGAAGAAGCTATTTTTTCTGACGGTGATGCAATATCGCAATGGTACGGTGCTGATTCCAAAGATGAACCATCTGGCAGGGGATGGCTACAGCTATTTTTATTTTCTATCGGCGCTGGCGGCGATGTGCCAGGATAGCTATCTGCCGTTCAAAAAGCATCTGGTTCGAGCGTTTTATAAACCGCAGCACCAGCGAACGGTGTTGAAGCAGTTTCAATTGGAAAAAATTGAATTGAAGCCCGTGATCCCTGATCAGCAATTGACGATCAAATTTGAAGAGGTGCCGAAGCCATCGGTCAAGCATATCATCAAAGAGATCGCTTCTGGCTTCAACCAGCAGGTATCGACCAATGATGTGCTATCGGCAATGATCATTAAAAAATCGGTGGAAATTCAAAGAGCAGCTTTTGGAGATGATTTTCAGCTTACCATCCCCATCGATGTCCGAAGATATGTGAAAGCTTATGGCTCGAAATTTTTTGGCAATGGACTCATGTTTCATCAGGTGGAGTTCAAAACAGAGGATATCGAACCATCGACTTTTCAAGCGCTGGCGATCCAGATCCGAAAATCCATGCCAACCATTACCACAGAAAGCTATTTGAAATTTTTGAGCGGCATCGAAAAGCTAATCGCCGAGCGGCAGGTGGATCAATTGAGACCATACCATCCCGATGCTGGCTGTTTGATAACCAATTTATCGAAGCTGCCCACGAACAAACTGAATTTCGGAACTGGCGATCCTGATCTGGTTGTTCCGTTGACGATCGGCAAAAATTCGGCGGCCATTCTGGCGAATGAAGCCAACTTTATTTTGAGAATCGTGTATTGAAGCACTGGATCGAACAATAGCTGTGTTCAAAGCAAGAACGATTTAAAATTGGTTCTGGCAACAGGAAACAACGCAAATAGACTTGCAAAGGAAATCGAATCTAACATTTGACACCCAAATCCGTCAATCAAAAAGGGAAAGATCATGCAACCTCACCACTTCTTAGCCTTCGATATCGGCGCTTCCAGCGGCAGGACGCTATTGGGAACGCTGCAGGATGAAAAAATCACCACCCAAGAGCTCCATCGCTTTCCCAATGGCGTAGTCGATTTGCTGGGAAGCTTACGCTGGAACATTGTCGATCTCTACGAAAATATCAAGCAGGGCATGAAAATCTGTGCATCGGAAGTTACCACCCGCCCCGAAAGCATGGCCGTGGACACCTGGGGCGTGGATTACGCCCTGTTTGCCCGCGATGGCAATCTGCTGGGTCTGCCGTATGGCTATCGGGACCACCGCACCGATGGCATGATGGAGGAATTTTTCAAGCTTGTTCCCCGTGATCGGGTGTATGAATTGACGGGCATCCAGTTCATGCAGCTCAATACCCTGTTTCAATTGTTCGCCATGGCTCGTGCCAAAAGTCCGCTGTTGCAGGTGGTTTCCGATTTGCTGTTCACGCCCGATATGATCAGTTTCTTTTTGACGGGCATTAAGAAGACCGAATTTACTATTGCCACGACCTCGCAGCTCTATAATCCACGCAAAAAAGACTGGGAGGAGGAGCTGTTCCAGGCGCTGGGCATTTCGAAAGATATTATGCAAGAGATCATCACGCCAGGAACCGTCCTGGGGAATCTCTTGGAAAGCCTATCCCAGGAAACTGGATTGAAGCCGATTCCTGTAATTGCCACGGCCAGCCATGATACGGGTTCGGCCGTGGCTGCTGTGCCCGCCGAAGGAAGCGATTGGGCCTACATCAGCTCTGGCACCTGGTCGCTGGTGGGGATAGAAATCCCTGAGCCGATCATCAATCGGCAGTCACTGGCGTTCAATTTCACCAATGAGGGCGGCGTTGGCGGGACGTTTCGTTTCCTGAAAAACTGCATGGGACTCTGGCCCGTGCAGCAATGCCGCAAAGCCTGGTCCGCCAAAAAGGAGATCAGCTTTGATGAATTGACCCAGCTTGCAGCTACGGCCAGGCCGTTTGCTGCCATCATCGATCCTGACTATCAGGGCTTCCTCAATCCGCCCGATATGCCCGAGGCGATCCGAGCTTTTTGCCGTGGCACGGGTCAAAAGCCGCCCGAAAATTCCGCCGATATGACTCGCAGCATTCTGGAGGGATTGGCGTTGAAATACCGCTACATTTTCGATCAACTCAAGCAGTTGCATCCCCAGCCCATCCGTCGCATTCACATCATTGGCGGGGGAACGCAGAACAGGTTGCTCTGCCAATTCACCGCCGATGCCACAGGCATCCCCGTGGTGGCTGGTCCCGTGGAGGCGACTGCGATTGGAAACATTCTGGTCCAGGCGATGGGATTGGGAATCGTAAAATCGCCCGCCGAAATCCGCAGGATTATTGCCAATTCTCTTGAACTGGAGAAGTATGAGCCGCAGGATACGAAAAAATGGAACGAGGCTTATGATCGGTTCGTGAATATCATTCAGTGAGTGCAATTTCACAACTGTCTTGTGAAATCGCACTGCATTTTAACAAGAGTCTTGTAAATTTGCATTGCAATTTTACAAAATAATTGTTATTTTGTACCATGGAAAAAATTCATATAACGCGACTATTAAAATTACCTGACCGATCATTTTTTCTTTTCGGACCCCGAGGCGTTGGCAAAAGCACCTGGCTTCGAGATGTGCTGCCTGAGGCATATTTTTTCGACCTGCTGGATCATTCATTATATGTCGAGCTCTCCCAAAAGCCAACCCAGTTAGAAGCCATGATTGGAAAGCTACCAGAGAATTCATGGGTCGTTATCGATGAAATTCAGAAAATACCTGAATTGCTCGATGAAGTCCATCGTCTCATGGAAACTCGAAAATGGCGTTTTGCGTTGTGCGGCTCGTCGGCCAGAAAGCTGCGTCGCAAGGGGACGAATTTATTAGGCGGCAGAGCGATCACTCGTGACCTGGGGTGCTTCTCTTGGCGGGAGCTTGGCCAGCTATATGATCTGGAGTTTTCGCTGGAATGGGGGCTGTTGCCTTATGTCCAACTGGATCGCGACAATGCTGCTGATATTCTCAACGCTTATGTTAATACTTATCTCAAGGAGGAAATCAAAGAAGAAGGTATTGTTAGAAACGTGCCTCCTTTTTTACGTTTTCTCAGCATTGCGGGACAGTTAAATGGTCAAATCATCAATGCTCAAAATATTGCCAGAGAAGCGGCAGTGCCCCGCAGCAGCGTAGTCGTCTATTTTTCTATTTTAGAAGACACCCTGCTGGGCCGATTTCTTCCTGCGTATCGGGCGCAGGCAAAAGTAAGAGAGCAGACTCATCCCAAATTCTATTGGTTCGATCCTGGTGTTGCCAGAGCTGGGGCGGGATTGTTGTTTGACCCATTGGAGCGAGTCTGGAAAGGAACGGCTCTGGAAACCCTGGTGTATCATGAACTGGAGGTTTACAACAGGACGCAGAATAGAAATCGCCCCATAGCTTTTTATCGTACTGCCGCTGGCTCCGAGATCGATTTTGTGATCGAGACGAAAAAACGGCAGTTCGCCTCAAAAGCCCGTTTGGTTTGTATTGAAGTGAAATTGGCACAAACCTGGGATCGAAAGTGGGAAGGACCGATGCGTTCGCTAAAAGAATCGGACCAGCTTCAGGTGGACAAAATGATCGGCGTTTACCTGGGTAAGCGTGCGTATCATTTTGATGGAGTGGATGTTTTGCCAGTGACAGAATTTTTTGATCAACTGCACCATGGGAAGATTTTTTAAAAATGCAGAAATGGAGTCCTTGAGTGATGGAGTCATGGCGTACATCGTACAAGAGTTAAGCGCATTATGACATCATGACTTCAATACTCCAAAACTCCATTGCATCGATTAAATAGCAGGGGACGTCGCTGTAAGGTTCTAGGAGGAATTCCATGATGTCAAAACAATACAAAATGCTCATCGATGGCCAATGGGTCTCTGGCAAAGAGACCATCCCAGTGATCAATCCATACAATCAGGAAATTCTGGGGACCATTCCCAAAGCCAGCCAGGCGGATGTGAACGCTGCTATCGAAAGCGCCCAGCAAGCCTTTGAAGTGATTTCTAATATGCCCGCCCACCAGCGCAGCAAAATCCTGGAAAAAACCTCAGAACTGATTCAAAAGCACCAGGAAGAAATTACCACCATCATCGCCAGTGAAGCGGGCAAGGCCTGGAAATATGCCTGGGCGGAAGTCAGTCGGGGCGCCGAGACTTTCCGATTTGCCGCCGAAGAGGCCAAACAAATCCATGGCGAGACCATCCCCATGGACGCCAGCCCCAGCGCCGAAAACCGAATGGGATTTTTCATACGGACGCCGATCGGGGTGATCGGGGCAATTTCGCCCTTTAATTTTCCGCTGAATCTGGTGGCCCACAAAGTTGCCCCAGCCATTGCAGCGGGAAATTCCATTGTGTTAAAGCCTGCCACAGCCACGCCATTGACAGCGCTGCGCATGGCGGAATTGCTGATGGAGGCGGGCCTGCCCGACGGCGTGCTAAATATCATCATGGGCGGCGGCTCCACCGTGGGCGATTGGCTGGTGACCGATCCCCGCCTGGCCATGATTACATTCACTGGCAGTCCGCCTGTGGGAAAATATATCATGTGCCGAGGCGGGTTGAAAAAATACACCATGGAGCTGGGCAATAATTCAGCCGTCATTATCTGTGAAGATGCCAATCTCGAAAAGGCCGTTCCTCGCTGCGTCGTGGCCAGCTTTGCCAACTCAGGACAAATCTGCATCTCAGTGCAGCGGATTTACGTGCAGCGCTCCATTGAGCCAGAGTTCACCAGGCGATTTGTGGCTGCCACCCAAAAACAGGTGGTCG
>CAZYNP010000032.1:52588-62478 GCA_964647995.1 uncultured Cytophagia bacterium | reverse complement strand
CGGCGCAACCTGGCAGGAGATCGTTGCCAGCACCGCGGATGACGGCAGTTACGCCTGGACGATCCCCAACCAACCGTCAACCAACTGTTTGGTGAAAATAACCGATACCGATGGCTCCCCCTCGGACGTGAGTGATGCCACCTTTACCATTTCGCAATCGCCATTCATCACCGTCATTTCCCCGAATGGGGGGGAGAATTGGCAGGTCGGGTCGGTCCAAGACATTACCTGGAATTCCAGCGGCACCAGCGGCAATGTCAAGCTGGAGTATTCCACCAACAACGGCGCAACCTGGCAGGAGATCGTGGCCAGCACCACGGATGACGGCAGTTATGCCTGGACGATCCCCAATGATCCGTCTACCAATTGTCTGGTGAGGATCACAGATACCGATGGTAGCCCCACGGATGTGAGCAACACGACATTTATTATTTCCCAGGCTGATTTCATCACGGTCAATGCTCCTAATGGCGGCGAGGTCTGGTTGATCGGTACCATTCAAAATATCTCCTGGAGTTCCAGTCTGACCAGCGGCAATGTCCGGATCGATTATAGCACGGATAATGGGGGCTTGTGGAAATCGGTTATTACCAGCACGCCAGATGATGGCAGCTATGATTGGTCGATTCCGAATGATCCTTCGACCAATTGTTTGGTGCGCATCACGGACGTCGATGGTTCACCGTCTGATCAAAGCAATAGTATTTTTTCAATTTCAACCGAAAGTTGCAATTTGACCATGGCCGTCAGTCCGAGCAACTGTGGCAGTACGGAGCCACCAGTGGGTACCCATGTCTACGCCGGTGGCAGCACCGTCAATATCACGGCATCACCGACTGCCGGCTATATTTTCGACCATTGGACTGGGGGCGTGACCGATAGTTTAGCAGCAGCTACGACAGTAGTTATGAACGGCGACAAAAAAGTGACCGCCTATTTCGTCCTAAAGCCAATTAGCGACTCGCGGGCTTCGATTCAGGGGGAAAATATCTTGCTGGAATGGACTGCCTCTGAGACGCCCGCGCTCTATAATGTTTATCGAGATACCAGTTATAATTTTGTGCCTGATGTTATCAATGGCACCAATCGCGTCGGTCAATTTGTCTATGACCAGGATTCCAATCGGCCGGGCATTCAATGGACCGATACAGGCAATGGGGCTGATATCGTCGGGGATGTAAGCAAAAATTACTACTACAAGATCACCGTTTATAATGGAATGGAATCCGCACCTTCCAATGTTGCGGGCGAATTTGATTACCAATTGACGACGACCAGCGGCACGGACATCAACGAAATCGTGCTCATTCTGGATACGCGAAACAGCAGTGCGCCCATCACCACGGCCGAGCAGTTAGCCCAGGCGATTCCCAATTGCAGCGATGTTTACTACTGGGGGGCCGAGGGCCAGGGGACGGTGGGCCATGTCAAAGGATTGCCGTTTAATGATTTTCCGGTTTATGCCGGCTATCCCTACATCGTGAATGTGACGGCCAATACGGTCTGGTCGCTGGCCGGGTCGTATGTTGATACCAGCTTTAACCTGATTACCACCGAGGGCACGGACATCAATCATATCGGGGTGCCGTTGAGCAAGGGATCGTTGACTACGGCCGAGCAGTTGGGGCAGGATATTCCGGGTTGTACTGATGTCTATCGCTGGGGCGCTGACGGCCAGGGGACTATTGGTCATGTGGTGGGACTACCGTTCAACGATTTTGCCGTGCGGGCGGGGTATCCCTATTATGTGAATGTCACGGCGGCGACGGTGTGGCCGGAGGGCGGCAGCTCGCTGGCGAAAGCACCCATCGCGGGTTCGGCAGTTCAGCCCCGGCCGGGTCGGGGAGCGCCGCATACGGTTTATGGTCAAATAGGCGTTAGCGATGGGCAGGAGCTACGTACGAAGGAATGGCAGATCAATGCCTGGATTACGAGCCGGCCAGCGGAGGTCTTGACGCAAGCCACTGCCGGCGTGGGCTGCGACGGAAGTTATTGGTGGGTTGGGGTGAGCAATTTTGCCACCCAATGGGCCGAAGGCGAGAGCCTGTATGTCGAGATAATCGCGCCAGATTTGGGATTATTGGGACAGACCATAGTAGCCTTGACGACCGCAGGATCGGATAATGGGGGCACGGTGCAATTGGTCAAACCCGAAAGTGCACGCATGGTGCAGGGCGGTGGCCGACGGCAGGAGTTCGCCCTGCTACCCAATTATCCCAATCCATTCAATCCGGAGACCTGCATCGCTTATAGTTTGCCGAAGGCGAGTCCGGTAGTCGTGAAGATTTACAATTTGCTGGGAAAAGAAATTCGAATGCTTGTCAATCAAAACCAGCCAGCCGGATATCATCGGGTTATCTGGGATGGCAAGGATGCTGCCGGCAGCGAGGTACCATCGGGGATTTATCTGCTGCAAATTCAAGCGAGTGATTTTAAAATGAATCGCAAAATGGTCAAGGTAGAATGAATCGAATCAAGGAAAGGTCGACTTATATGAAATTACAATTGACGCGGGTACCGCCGATACTTATTTGTGTCATTTTCACTTTATCGCTGATACCATCCCCATCGCTGTTAGCCCAAGATCCGTTCGTGGCCATTATTTTTAGCGACAGAGCAAATTCGAAAGGAGTCGGCTGGGGCGATTATGACAATGATGGTTTTCCAGATATCTATGTAACCAATGGGGCCCAGGGCAATAAGCAGAAGAATTTTTTATTCCACAATAATGGCGATGGCACCTTTACCAAAATTACAACCGGCCCCCAATCCGAAGATCAGGTTATTTCTGGGGGCTGCTCCTGGGGCGATTTTGATAATGATGGCGATCTTGATTTATATGTAGCGACCACGGTCGAGCTGATTAACGATCCCAATCGAAACAATTTTCTTTATGTCAATAATGGGAACGGCACGTTTAGCAAAAATTCCACTGCCGGGCCGCCGGTGACCGACAAAGAATACACCGCTACTGTTGGTTGGGGCGACTACAACAACGATGGGTTTGTGGATTTGTTCGTTAAAAATGGGTACGCCGTCAAGCAGGCAAATTCGCTGTATGCCAATAATGGCAATGGCACTTTTACCGACATCACTGGCATCGCGTTAGTGGATGGCAGCAATGGCTCGTTTATCTCTGGTTTCGCCTGGGGTGATTATAACAACGATGGGCGGCTCGATCTCTGCGTTGCGGGTGGCGCTGGTCCCAATAATGCCGTCTGGCGAAATGACGGTAATAATGTCTTTGTGAAACTACTCAATGGCAACAACGAGTCGATAATTGAAGGCAGCGATTCCTCTGCTCCTGCCTGGGCCGATTACGATAATGATGGCGATTTGGATCTGTTTATCACCAATTACGGCGATTCCGGCCCAGAGGCGAATTTTCTCTATCGCAATGATGGGAATGATACCTTCACCAAAATCACTACGGGTGATATTGTCACTGATACCACTTATTCCATTGGCCAGGCATGGGGTGACATCGATAACGATGGTGACCTGGATTTATTCGTTGGAAATGATAACGATGGCACGCCGGGCTTGACGAATTTTTTATATCTCAACAATGGCGATGGCACCTTTACCAAAAATACCAGCAGCGTTGTGCTGGATTCGACCTTCACCTATGGCTCGGCCTTTGCCGATTTCAATAAAGATGGTTTTATTGATCTTTTTACTGCCCGTGACGGCAACAGCATTCTGTTCAGGAATAGTGGGCAGTCCAATGGCAATACCAATCATTGGATCAATATTCAATGTGTCGGCACGACCTCTAACCGGGCAGGCATTGGGGCCAAAGTGCGGGTGAAGGCGACCATCAATTCCCAAGTGGTATGGCAAATGCGTGAGATTTGTGCCCAAAATGGCTATGGTAGTCACGACGAGCTGCGCGCGCATTTCGGATTGGGCAATGCCACCACGATCGATGAGTTAAAAATCGAGTGGCCCTCGGGAATAGTGCAGACGTTAACCAATGTGGCCACCGATCAGTTTTTGACGATTACCGAAAGCGGATCGTCAGAAACTCTAATTCTGTCGGCGCCCAATGGCGGTGAAAACTGGCAAGTGGGCAGTGTACATAATATCACCTGGGCATCACAAAATACCAGTGGCACGGTCAAGCTTGAATATAGCGTAAATAATGGTTCGGTCTGGAAAGAGATTGTTACCAGCACAACGGATGATGGCAGCTACGAATGGACAATTCCTGATGACCCATCTAACAATTGCCTGGTGAAGATCTCGGATACCGACGTAACCCCATCCGATCAAAGCGACGCGGTGTTTACCATTTCACCGGCCAATTATAACCTCACCCTGGCGGTGAATCCTGCGGCTGGAGGTACTACCAATCCTGCCGTGGGAGTTCATGGCTATCCTCCGGGTACCAATGTGACCATCATCGCGTTCCCGGCAGCCGGTTATCAATTCGCCGGCTGGACCGGTGCCGTTGCCGATCCGAACAATGACACGACCGTGGTGACGATGAACGCCGATCAAAGTGTGACCGCCAATTTTTCGCTCATCCCGATCACCGATTCCCGTGCTTCGATTGTGGGCGAGAACATTCTATTGCAGTGGAGCCCCTCGTTGGCGAGCGCGATCTATAATGTCTACCGGGATACGATTTACAACTTTGTGCCCGATCGGGTCAACGGCACGAATCGAATTGGCTTTCAGGTCAGCGATGAGGATCCCGGCCAGAGTGGGGTTCAATGGACCGATACCGGTAACGGCGCGGATATTGTGGGCGATCCAAACCGAAATTATTTTTATCAGGTAACCGTGGTTTCGGATATCGAATCCGCACCTTCCAATGTTGCGGGCGAATTTGATTACCAATTGACGACGACCAGCGGCACGGACATCAACGAAATCGTGCTCATTCTGGATACGCGAAACAGCAGTGCGCCCATCACCACGGCCGAGCAGTTAGCCCAGGCGATTCCCAATTGCAGCGATGTTTACTACTGGGGGGCCGAGGGCCAGGGGACGGTGGGCCATGTCAAAGGATTGCCGTTTAATGATTTTCCGGTTTATGCCGGCTATCCCTACATCGTGAATGTGACGGCCAATACGGTCTGGTCGCTGGCCGGGTCGTATGTTGATACCAGCTTTAACCTGATTACCACCGAGGGCACGGACATCAATCATATCGGGGTGCCGTTGAGCAAGGGATCGTTGACTACGGCCGAGCAGTTGGGGCAGGATATTCCGGGTTGTACTGATGTCTATCGCTGGGGCGCTGACGGCCAGGGGACTATTGGTCATGTGGTGGGACTACCGTTCAACGATTTTGCCGTGCGGGCGGGGTATCCCTATTATGTGAATGTCACGGCGGCGACGGTGTGGCCCGCTGGGGGCAGCTCATTATCGAAAACGACGGGCTCTGTTCCGCCCCGCACCCATTGTTCCGGTGGCAACGTGCCCCATACGGTTTATGGCACGCTACACAAGGCGGGTGATAACATCGTGAAGGCAAGGGATGTCCAAATCCAGGCCTGGATCGCAGGACGTCCTGCCGAGGTGATTACAGATCAAAACACTGGTGTTGGCTGTGATGGCAATTACTGGTGGATCGGGGTGAGCAATTTTGCCACAAAATGGGCCATTGGCGAAACCCTGATTGTTGTACTCACGGACCCGAACTCTGGGCTGACCGGCCAGACCATGGTACGATTGAGTGCTGCTGGCTCTGATAATGCCGGTGTTGTTCATTTAGCCCAGGCAAATAGCGATTCGAAAATGCAACAGCAGCAATTGCCGCAAGCGTTTGTTTTGCAACCCAATTATCCCAATCCATTCAATGCGGAGACGGTGATCCACTATGCCGTGCCGCATTTCGGTCATGTAAAAATCCAGGTTTTTGACCTATCAGGTCGTTGGATTAGTACCCTGGTAGATGCTGATCAGGAGGCAGGGTATCATCAGATACGCTGGAACAGTAGAAATGCCCAGGGCGAGGTCGTTGGCTCCGGCGTTTATCTTTGCCGGATGGAAGCGACCAGATTTCAGGCGACTTTAAAATTGGTAATGATCAAATAAATGAACTGACCGGCTGGAGCGAATTGGGTAGTAAGATCAGGCCGGTTGAATTCTTCAATGCTGAATTAAAAGAGAAAGCGACGGCTGAAACGGATTGCGAATCGCCTAAAATCCAATGCTGACGATCCTGTTCAGCCGATCCGGTGTGACTGATTTCAATTAAATTATTGGAGGTTACTATGCGATGTGGTAGTTTTTTGACGTTGATCCTAGCGTTCGGTCTCTTGGGAATGGTTTTTAGCGAAGCGTTCGCTGGCACGCCGCACACGGCCTATGGAAAAGTGTTCAATTCCAATGGCACGGTGCCGCCGAATGGCGATATCACCTTCAACTCCTATATTATCACCAGACCCGCTGAAGTGCTCACCCAATCATCCTACGGGTGCAGCTATTCATCGGGTTACTGGAATGTAGCCGTGGGCAATTTTCCCACTCCCTGGGCAGTGGGTGATGTGTTGCGCACCGAAGTGACCAATATTGTGAATGGCGAAACCGGTGCTGTTGAAGTCACCATGACCAGCAATGGCAGTGACGCTGCGCCCGATCTACATCTGGATCCGGTGGTGCCAGTGGAGCTTTCGTCATTTCAGGTTTCGCTGGTTCAGGGACAGGTTCATCTGGAATGGGCAACCGAAACCGAAACCAATAACCTGGGTTTTGAGATTCAACGACATGGCAGTGACACTAATTTTGAGCGCGTCGGCTTCGTTGCCGGCCATGGTACCACCACGTCCCAGCAAAAATATCAGTATGTTGATGGGAGTGTGTCGGGAGGAACCTACTATTATCGGCTCAAACAGATCGATACCGATGGCTCGTTTGAATTTTCCGAGACCAAAGTGGTGACTCTGGCGGCACCAACCGAATTTAGGTTAGAAAAATGCTTCCCGAATCCCTTTAATCCCGAAACCACCATCCACTACCGCATTGGTCAGGATGAACTGGGATTGGTGCCGGTCAAATTGTTGATCTATAATTCTGCCGGTCAACTGGTTCGAACGCTGGTAGATGCAGCGCAAACTTCCGGGGAACATGCGGTCACCTGGAATGGGCAGGATGACGCGGGCCAGGTGCTCAGTTCTGGTCTCTATCTGGGCAAGCTGATCACGCCCAGATATGTATCCGCCATAAAAATGCTGTACATGAAGTGAGCCGGGCGCGTTCGTATTTAAATTTGAAATTAGCAAATTGGCGCGCAATCAATGCGCGGGGTTAGGTTTTAACAGCCAGGCTATCCGAAGTGGGGGATAGGTAGCCTGGCTATTATTTTTAGCGAATACCTGAGATTCTGAAATGAAAATCATAATGCCGAAATTATCATAAGAAACGCAGGAAAAGGCATGGAGCATGTTTTTTGAGCTGACACCTTCGCGCTATTCCGCGTTTTTCGTGGGCAAGATTTGATTTAGTACCTGCTTTGATGTCATGGCAGAGATTTAGGTACTACCTGAAATTCTAAAAGGGAACTGATCGGCAATGGTTGCCCCACGAAATGCACCAAAGCCTTTTTTTTATTTTTTGAATTTCGTGTCGTCCCGTTTGTTTCGTAGGCAGAGAGTTATCATTTTCCATCGTCATGGTGCATTTTAGAGATTCAGGTGCTATTTGAAATCAAATGTTGCAATCGTAATATTGCCTGGTCTGGTAAAGCCATCCATCCAGATACGAAAAAAGTCGAGCTGCCAGGGATTGGGCGTGCCGATAGTAGCCGAGGGTTGGGTCAAATCAATGCGATAGGTGTACCAGCCACGACTCTCATCGGTGGGGAAGGAAGGCTGAATCAGCGCTGTATCAGCACTGGCTTTGTTCAGATCAAGGGTATACTCCAGGTAATCATTTTGCAAATCAAGCGTTCCATCGCCATCCAGGTCCTCCGTATCGACGAAATAGGGATTGCCTTCGGTGCCGTTGATGTATTGATAATCGAAACTGCCTGATTGATAGTAATAGTCGTCATAACTGATCGGCTCACCAGCATCTTTGATGCCATTGCCATTCAGATCCCACCAATCATTTGGGTCTACTCCGGCCATGGTATCCAGGCCAATGTTCTCCCCGGGGTCCAGTCGTGAATTCCGGATACCGTCGTTCAAGCGATCTTCAGTATTCAGCTTCCCATTCGGAATGGCATCCTCGGAAATATTTCCGATGTCAAAATGAATCTGGCCGACATCGCCTTTGATGGTTAGCTCAAGATAGCGAAAACCAGCCAGTTGGTTTTTGAATTCACCCGAAAGCTGCATCATCACCCCATTCCATGAATCTGTGGCCGAGGCGAGATTGGCGGTTGGCGAAAATTCAAAATTCAAAACATGGGTTCGACTGGGGACCTCTGGAGTCACTTCATAGGCCGGCCAAATCGTAGGGATCGCGACCTGTTCCCAGGGATTGAACCAGATGAGTTTCCCTTGTGATGCCAGATCTTTGCCGACAGGTATCGAACACTGATGCCAGCTCGATCCGATGATCGGCAGATCCGATTGCGGGAGCAAATCATAGCTGGAGGGGATGTAGGGTGATTTTTTCTCCTCGCAGGCAAGGAGAATGAAGAGAGCGATGACGAAAAAGGCCAGCATACGGTTCATAACTAATTCCTCCTCGAAATTGGTTAACATAAAGTTATCAGCTCACTTCAGCCGTGGTGGGCATGGTTTGCTGCTTAAGATAATGTGAACGGTATCAAGGTGATGATTCGATCGAACTCCCTTTATGTTTAGCTGCTTTTGCTTATTGAACTCATGGCTTGCAGCGAAAGTTTCTCCTATCAAACTGAAGCGATCTCCCGACGGCGGAGTCAATGAAACGGGGAAAGCAACTATTTCTGACAGTTTTCACACACAAAGGTGCTTCGGGCTTTCTGCTTGATCCTGATGATGGGCGAGCCACATTTCAGACAGGGTTTTCCCTCACGACCGTAAACGGCGAGCACATTTTGAAATTCCCCCTGCATATTATAGACCGAACGATAATCGGATACTTTATTGCCAATGGAGGTGCCCATTTTGTCGATGGCCAGCTCCAGGACTCTGGGAATAATATGGTAAAGCCGTTCGATTTCCTCCTCGTTCAGCGTCATTGCCTGGCGTTGTGGATGGATGCCGGCTCGAAACAGGATTTCATTGGCATAGATATTCCCAATGCCGGCAATTTTTGTTTGATCCAGAAGAAAATCTTTCATGGTTACGCGCGATGGTTTCAATAGTGCGGTTAAATGGTCCAACTGCCAGTCCCCGCTCAACGGTTCGACCCCAAGTTGGGCCAATGATCCTGCCGTCTCGGCGCAGTTCACCAATGCCAGGCGACCCAGGGCTCGGGTATCGCTGAACAGCAAGCTGCTACCATCGGTGAAATAAAGTATGGTGCGAGCAAATTGGTCGGGAGCTAAATTGTTAGGCGCCCAGATCAATTTTCCCGTCATGCGCAAATGAATGATCAGTCGGCAGCCGCTGTGAAAATCGATCAATATGAATTTGGCGCGGCGATGGATGGCGGCGATCTTTTCGCCAATCAATTGGGAAGAAACAAGGTCGGGATCGTTCTCTTTCCATTGGCTGGTGCGTAAAATCAGCACCCGGGCAATGACTTTGCCGATCAGATGTTCCTGCAATTGGCGGACAATAGTTTCAACCTCTGGCAATTCGGGCATGTTTTTAGCTCTTCGGTTAATTTGGAATTACGTGGAATTTAATTATTCAGCAGCTCGTCGCCGGCAAAACCTCACTAATGACTGGACAGAGCTACTGACCGGTCGCTTAACTTTTCGAGATTTTGGAAGCACTCCATTTTTAAGCGACCGGTCAGTCCAGCTATACTTGATCTTTTGCCACACTTATGACTGGACA
>CAZYNP010000032.1:0-52488 GCA_964647995.1 uncultured Cytophagia bacterium | reverse complement strand
GAGCTACTAACCGGTAGCTTAACTTTTTGAGATTTTGGAAGCACTCCATTTTTAAACGACCGGTCAGTCCAGCTATACTTGATCTTTTGCCACACTTATGACTGGACAGAGCTACTAACCGGTAGCTTAACTTTTTGAGATTTTGGAAGCACTCCATTTTTAAGCGACCGGTCAGTCCAGCTATAACTGATCTTTTACCATCACTAAAGTCACCGGTTATTGGAAGTCGCCGAATTCTTTGAAATTTTAGGTACCACCGGAGAGCTCACTTCCTGGCGGAAATTGATCCGCGGGAGTCCATTAACTCGGATTCGGAAGGGCCGTCGCCGATAGCCGATAGCTGCGATTTCTCCTGTTGGCAAATAAAAACCTTGACTTCCAAACTTCGATTGCTTAAATTTGGCGTTTTAAATTCGATACGATGTACCAACTTTTGACTGCGCTGGTGGCGGATTGTTCCCGAGTGCTGCCAGATTTGATAGTTGATCCAGGATCCTTTTTATTGACCAAACCATGGTTGATCGATCGCTGCTATTTGAGGCCAAGGCCTTTTTGTGCTGGGAAAAATTTCCCAATCTGGCAATTCAATTGATTCCAGTATCAGCGGCGGTGGCCTTCTTTTATCCGCCGGCACAGGATCGGTTGACCATTCAGCTCTTTTATGATCCGAATACAACGGATTTTTCTCGGCCACTTTTTTTGCTGTTTCATGAGGCGGGGCATCTGTTGCAATGGCTGGAAATGGCTGCCGACGACCGCGAGCAGGAGTTCACGCAGCAGATGGAGTTGGATAAAGGCGAAGCGAAAGTTCAATTTGAAACTGACGCCTGGCAGAAAGGCGAAGCCCTGTTGTGCGAATTTGTCGCCCAAAAGCGTTTGACTGACTTTGATTTGCGCAAGGACTATATCGAGTTTTCTAAAATATGTATATCAAGTTATCAATTATGAATCAAACTGAATGAGGATGAAATGAAACTGACTACTTTGTTGGAAGCGTTGCCGGAAAAGCAAGTGTATGGAAATCCAGATGAGGTGAATGTGAACGGGATCGTTTATGATCCGTTGCGAGTGCGGCCGGGCTACATGTTCGTTGCCATCAATATGTATACTCAATTGGATAAAATTGAAATCCCGGAGGGACATGATCAGGTGCATAACGCGGTTCAGGCGGGCGCAACTGTCGTCGTGCTGCAGCGTGACCTGCCGGTGCCGGGCCATATCGTTAAAGTGATTGTACCCAATTCTCGCTATGCCCTGGCATTGATGGCGCATCAATTTTATGGCTTTCCCTCCCGTCACATGAAGATGATCGGAGTGACCGGTACTAATGGCAAAACCACTACCACGCATATCATCGAAAGTATCCTGGCGGAACACTATCGGGTCGGATTGATCGGCACGCTCTATTACAAAATCAACGGCCAAATCCATCAATCCAAAGATACTACCCCTGAGCCGCCGGATTTGCAAGAGATCTTTCAGCAGATGGTCCAGCAGCAGGTGGCCTATTGCGTGATGGAAGTTTCCTCCCATGGCATTGATTTCTATCGCGTGCATGATGTGCACTATCATGTGGCCCTGTTCACGAACCTGACGCAGGACCACCTGGATTATCATAAAACGATGGAAAATTATCTGCAGACCAAGCAGAAACTGTTCGCCTGGCTCGAACCGAACGATTTTGCCATTGTCAATGTGGACGATGACCACGCATCTCGGTTTCTAACAGCAACGAAAGCGCATCCCCTGACGTATGGCATCAACAGGTCGGCCGATGTGATGGCCATCAATGTGGATTTATCGCTGAAAGGCACCCGATATCGACTGATCACTCCTATGGGGGAGATCGATATTCACCAGTCATTGATCGGCTTGTTTAATGTCTACAATAGCCTGGGTGCTGTGGCAGTGGCCGTTTCTCAGGGGCTGGACCTGGCGAACATCAAGGCGGGTCTGGAAAAGAAAATTCGCGTGGCTGGTCGGATGGAACTGGTGGATAAGGGACAACCTTTTTCCGTAGTGGTGGATTATGCTCATACACCCGATGGCATGGAAAAGGTATTGCAACTGGCGAGAAGTCTCCGGCCGCATCGCATCATTACAGTCTTTGGCTGCGGCGGTGATCGGGACAAGGAAAAGCGGCCGATTATGGGAGCTGTGGCTGCGCGCTACAGCGATGCCATTATCCTGACGGCGGACAATCCACGAAATGAGAAACCGGAGCAAATCATTGCTGAAATCGCTGCGGGGATGAATGGTTTTCGGTATGAGAAAATAATCGATCGCCGCGCAGCCATTGAGCAAGCAATTCATCAAGCCGAGCCAGGGGATGTGGTGATGCTGTTAGGCAAAGGGCATGAAACCACGCAGACCTTGAAAGACCGAACCATTCGGTTCAATGACGTTGAAGAGGCTGAACGGGCACTCGAAACATTGGGTCGTTTCTAACTTTAACGTGATATGGCTCGGCAGATCTTTCCGATTATGCCGGCACATTAGCCACGAAAGCACGCAACCATCAAGATGAGCAGGCAAAAACGATCTGGATCGGCTGCTGTTGAATTCATTTTCGTCACTATATTGCAAGCTACGCCAGACCGAGCTGGTTCTCTGGTGTCTTGGTGGCCAATAAATTGCTTTCCCCATACCGCCATCAATAGCCTGCAATTTAGCGGCTAATTGATGTAACGACCAACTGCGGTTGGGGCGAGCCCGTCAGGAGATCATTGGTAAGGTTACTGAGGACGACGATTGCTGCCGCCGATAGGTGTTATGTTGCTCGGCGGCAGTGATCAATAACTGCTATGATAAGGCTCGGCGCTAATCAAATTGGAATAGAGCTCAAAAAATTTGGGCAGAAAATAGCTGGAGATGGCATTTTCAAAATTCATCAGCACCACGACCCCGATGCGGTCTTCTTGGAGGAAGCCGATCTCTGAGCGATAACCGGATACCCACCCACCGTGATACACCAATTTTTTGCCACCATAATCGTACACCCGCCAACCCAGGCCATAATAGGCCTCGTTCAACAGTTCGCCCCATCGATGGCGGCGCCGCTCCTGAGGCGTTCTGACCACCGGCTCCGTGATGGCGCGCAGGGTTGTCTGGGAAATCACCTGCGGCGCTCCCCCCATAATTGCGCGCAGCCATTTGGCCATGTCGAGAATGCTGGCGTTGATGCCGGCGGCAGGTGGAATGGAATAGTAGGCATTTTTAACTTCAGTAACCGTCCAGCCTGAGGCGCGATGCACGTGCGGCAGAGCGCGGTTGTCGGCGGCCAGAAAGGCTTCTCGGCCCAGTGAGGCATCGGTCATTCCTAATGGCTCGAAAATTCGCTGTTCGACGAGCGTCTGATAGGTCTCGCCGGTAGCCGCATAAACCACATTTCCGATCAAACTATAAGCCACATTCTGATATGCGTACACTTTGCCCACCGGACTGATGGGCTGAACATTGCGGAGTTCTCTCACGATCTCATCAAAAGGGATCTGCGCTTCGACACGATCGGTAAAGGTGTGCTGGGGCAGGCCCGTGGTATGGCTGAGAATGTGACGAATGGTCAAATTCTGGGTGCTCTGGGTGCTTTTCAGTGAGAAATCGGGACAGTAGTCGATGATCTTGTCATCCCAATTCAAAATGCCGTCCTGGACCAGAACACCGGTTAGCACTGCGGCAAAACCCTTGGATACCGAACCCAGGCGGAACACCGTATGGATATCCACGGCTTCTGCTTTGCCAATTTCACGAACGCCGAAGCCTTTCAAATAGATAATTCGGTCATCTTTCACCACGGCGACCGCAGCCCCCGGCGCGTTGACCTGCAACATGGTGTCCTGAACAAATTTTTCGAACTGGGCTACCACCTCTACCAGGTTCGGTTGTCCCTCCAGACTTTGAGCATGAAGCTCGCCGTATGGTTTGAAAATCGGATTGGCTGATATAATTGCTAAAAATAAAAATTGTAACAATCGTTTTGAGTGCATTATCAGTTCAGACCGTAAAGTTATCCGTTGTCCAGGCTATCATCACTGTTCTGTTGTCGGAACCAGATGAATTGCGCTTTGGCCGATGGAGCCTCATTCAACCTGAACGCCTGGCTGTCATCGGGTCCAATTTTTATGTTATCTTGTGGCCCATCTCCAAAGGATATCTATTTGTGATGGCACCGGCCGATGGATCACCTGCCAGCGACCTATTTGGGAAAAGTTTCGGAGATCTTTTGCAAGTAAATCGTCCCCCGAAGTTGGAGATTGGGAAAAGAATATAATCATCGAATTTCAGAAAAGCAAGGATTATTTGCCCGAACAGGTAAAACATCACTTGTGAGTGGACAGAGCAAATGACCGGTCGCTAAGCTTTTTGAAATTCTGGAAGCAATTCATTTTTAAGCGACCGGTCAGTCCACCTATAACTGATCTTTTACCTGAACAGAATATTTATTTGTCAGTTGCAGACCACGTTAGTCATGCTTTCCCCGGCAATCCAATCCATTCGGATCGCAACTGAAATTCCGGATATTGAAAAATTGCCTGCTGGCAGGCTATAAAAATCAGTCATGTGCAATCATTCTGTCAATGCGCCGCTGATAGCACCAGAACGGCCCGCTTCAAGCCACCTGCTGATCTAATTTTTGCAGTACCACCTCCAGCTCATCGCGCGTCAGACCATCAATGCCGAGGGGACGCTGGATGGGGTCATGACAGTCGGAACCGCCGGTGGTGATCAATCGAAATTTTTCGGCCCATTGCAGCAACAGCAAACGATGCTCATGCGTATGGCCGGGATAGAAAACTTCAATGCCATCGATGCCTGCCATCTGCCGATCAAGAAATTCCGGTAGCATTTTTTCCACCACCTCGATGGGCGGGTTCACTTCTTTGTATTGGGTTTCGCCTGGAAAAGAACCGGCCGCGGGATGGGCCAGAACGCGGAACACCGGATAGCGCGCCAGAAACGGGGCTATTTTTGAAATGTCGATCCCTGAGGGAATATAGGCCGGGCTATTATTGCCGATGATCTGATTGATTTGGTCTTTCTGCTGAATGCCGTGTTTTTCGCTGAGCGCCAGGGCAAAATGCCGCCGGGTGACATTGGGACTGTATGACGTAAGCTCAGCGACCTGCAGCGGTCGGCGCAACATGGGATGATGGCCCTCGGGGCCAAATTCTTCATTGATGGCTTCAACTCGGGCCTGGATCAAAGATAGTCCCCGGCCCTGACTTAAAATTTCGTTGAGCATCCCGGTAAATTTCTCGTCATTCAACCTGGCCTTCGAGAAATAAAGCAACAAATGCAAGGTCCCCACAAAATAAGGCCGGCGAAACGCCAATGAAACTTCCACTCCCGGGACTACTCGAACTTGTAACTGCTCACCGGCTTCAATAGCTTCGGCCACTCCTTCGATGGTGTCATGATCGGTGACGCCAATTGCCTCAAGCTCCAATTCCTTCGCTTTTTCCACCAGTGCGGTCGGACTGTATTCGCCATCCGAGGCCGTGGTATGATTATGCAAGTCAGCAATGATTTTTCGTTTCATGTAATTGATCATTCCTTTCGTTTGTCTGGTTATGACTGCACTTCTGGGGTGATTGTTCCAGCAATTTACAAAATTCAGGGGAAAATATCTAATTAAAAAACTGTAAAAGGAAAAATTGATTCCAGCGGAGCGATTCATCCATGCCACTGATCCTGACCGATAACTGCGTAGCGAGCGTTGGGAGCGCGTCGCTCCCGTTGCCTGAAGCAGTTTGGCGGCTAAAAAATCAAACGGAGGAAAATTATCTGTTGTTTTCTAATGAAACTTTTGGTATATTTCGGCAATTGCAATTTTGATAGTCCGAAGGCGAGATCCGCCGATGGCGGCGATCTCATGCCAGTTTGCGGACCACTATTTGAACTAAAAAATTGACCTGGAAATGAGAAGGAGATAACAATGAAGGGCAACGCCAAAATTCTGGACAAGTTGAACGACCTGTTAGCGGACGAGCTAACTGCAATTAACCAGTACATGGTTCACTCAGAGATGTGTGATAATTGGGGCTACGAAAAGTTGCATAAAGCCGATGAGAAGCGTGCCATCGACGAGATGAAACATGCCGAAAAGCTGATTGCGCGCATTTTGTTCCTGGAAGGCAGGCCCATCGTCAGCCAATTGAAAAAGATCAACATTGGCGCCGACGTCGAGGCTCAGCACAAAAACGATTGGGCGTCGGAAAATGAGGCCATCCTCTCCTATAACGCCGGGATCGCCCTGGCAGTCGAAGTCGGGGATAATGGAACGCGCGAACTGCTGCAATCTATCCTCAAAGATGAAGAAAACCATATCGATTGGTTGGAAGCGCAACAGGATCAGATCAAACAGATGGGCATTCAGAACTATTTGGTGGAGCAAGTCGGCTGATCGGGAGCGGTATTGACTCATTCGCCCGATTACCAATCAACGTCCCAATTGTGGCCGACATCATTGGAAGTAGACTCTGGTTCTTCGGGGGCAGGTTAAATTATTGGCTACAGAGCAATGGGGCCATCTGCGGTTTTAATTGCGGCGCGGTCGTTGGCTCAATGGGTCTGGCCGCGCCGCAGCCTCACCGCATTATTTTGATACGAACTGCTCGATTCTGAAAATGGCGCATATTATTTATGGGAAAAACCCGGTGCTCGAAGCGCTAACTGCGGGGCAACCCATCAACAAGATTTTCATCGCTTCGGGCACCAGCCATGCGGCGGATAACAAGATCGTGCAACTTGCCCGCCAGCGAGGCATCCCTGTTCGGGAAGCGGATCGGCGGAAGCTGGCCGCATTAGCGGGGCACGCTGAAACGCAGGGTGTCGTCGCCTTGCTTACCAGCCAGCCTTACCAGGAAATGGTGGATATCTTTCGGGTCGCGCAGCAAAAAAACGAATCCCCGCTGATTGCATTATTGGATGAGATTCAGGATCCGCATAATTTGGGCGCAATTATTCGCTCGGCCGAGGCGTTTGGCTTTCATGGGATCATTATTACCAAAAATCATTCCGTTGGCTTAACGGATGTCGTTGCCAAAACCTCAGCCGGTGCGGTGGCGCATCTGCCCATTGTGCGCGTCACCAATCTGGTTCAAACACTGCAGGATCTAAAAGCCCAAAATATCTGGTTGGCTGGCGCAGCCCAGGAGGCGAACGTCACTGTCTTCGAGACCGATCTAAACCGGCCATTGGGCATCGTAATCGGCAGTGAGGGCCGGGGATTGCGGCGGCTGGTGAAAGAGACCTGTGATTTTCTGGTTCGGATTCCCATGTTCGGTCGGGTCAATTCTTTGAACGCTTCCGTGGCTGCGGCGTTGATTTTTTGCGAAGCCCGTAGGCAGCGAGCTAAGTTTTGAATGGGTTCCGAGCAGCCCCACTTCGTTTTAGGAATCCATGATTAGCGCCCGGCGGACTGAGAGACGATGATTTGAGCTGACTTTCCGTTGCCATCGACCGCCGCATTGGTTGAGGCGGGACTCACTGCCCAATCGCGCTGCGGCTGGCCAATGGCATCGCTCTCGATGGAGTTGCTTAATTTTCAGCTTTCGCTGACAGGATGAAATTGAATGCTTCTTTTGGGCGCTGGCGATTTCAAGTCAGACGATTATGGCGCTTGAAAAATTGTCTGGATCAATGCCGATAGTAAATATCGCCGGCCGGCGCCAGCAAGGGGTTTTTGTGCGTGTTCGTGGCTGCAATTTTGGTTTTTTTGTGACCGGCCCGGAGAGTTTGCAGCAGCAATGCTGCGAACAGATTTGGAGCAACAGAACCTGAATGGTCATGGTTTCAGAATGAAGGATTGCCGTGGTGTCCGACCTGCCAGTTGGTCGGCGATGGTTTCATAGATGGCGACTTGAATTGCCGCGGTCGCCGTCATATTGTGTGAGAACGAGGAGCAGCTTATGGAGCAGGAGGCATGAATGACTGAGTTTTTGGAAGGATTACTGTCACTCTCGAACCGAGTTGTCACTTTCATGTGGGGTAATTGGATGATCATGTTGCTGGTTGGCACAGGCATCCTATTATCGCTCATGACTAATTTCATTCAGATTCGAAAGTTCTTTCTATCGCTAAAGTATCTTTTTCAGGGCGGCAAGAAAAGCAAGGTTTTGAAAGACACGCAGGGAGATATCTCCCCGTTCGCGGCGTTGATGACGGCATTGGCCGCGACGGTCGGTAACGGAAATATTGCCGGCGTGGCGGCAGCAATCGCCACAGGCGGTCCGGGGGCGCCGTTCTGGATGTGGATTTCGGCGCTGTTTGGCATGGCCACTAAATATGCCGAATGTTTCTTGGGCGTGAAATTCCGCAAAGTCGCTGAAGATGGCTCCATGGCCGGCGGCCCGATGTACTATTGCCGTTACGGAATCAAAAATCAAACCATTGCCAAATCTTTGGGGATGATTTTTGCTGTCTGCGGCGGAGTGACCGCGCTGTTGGGTACCGGCAACATGATGCAATCCAACTCTATGGCTCTGGCCTGGAAAAGCCAATTTCATGTGCCCACCATCGTCAGTGCCGTTGTTATTACTGTGCTGGTAGGGCTGGTGATTATTGGTGGGATCAAGCGGATCGGCGCTGTCTCTGAAAAGTTGGTGCCCACGATGATCTTATTTTATATCGGCGGCTGTCTTTTTATTCTCATGGCCAAATTTACCCAACTCGATGACGCGTTCAGGATTATTTTTCAGTCCGCATTTTCAATCCAGGCGGCTGGCGGAGCGCTGATAGGAACATCGGTTCAAAAAGCGATCAGCCTTGGCGTTAGACGCGGGGTTCTTTCGAATGAGGCGGGGCTGGGCTCGGCAGCCATTGCCCAGAGCGCAGCCAAATCACCAGACCCGACCTTCAATGGTCTCCTGGGCATGACCGGTGTGTTTATTGATACCTTATTGGTGAATACCATGACCACCCTGACGGTGGTGGTCACCGGCGTCTGGAAGCTAACGCCTGCTTGTGGCCTGGATTTAATCA
The DNA here is from genome assembly GCA_964647995.1 of uncultured Cytophagia bacterium. Taxonomy (GTDB): domain Bacteria; phylum Zhuqueibacterota; class Zhuqueibacteria; order Thermofontimicrobiales; family Thermofontimicrobiaceae; genus Thermofontimicrobium_A. The sequence goes on along the minus strand of CAZYNP010000032.1, from coordinate 43,506 downwards.
AAGATGGAACGACATTTTCGGCCGAGAAGATCGGTGCGCTGTCGCCACAGGTCTACGACATGGCGCAGCAGGTGGGATATGATTTGACTGCTGGTGGCCTGTCCAGCACCGCGCTCACCGTGCAGGCATTTAACACGGTCATCCCCTATGGTGGTATTATTATTGCCGTGGCTTCTTTTTTCTTTGGCTATACCACGCTCCTGGGTTGGGCCTATTATGGCGAGCAATGCATCGGTTATATTTGGGGGATAAAATCCCATCTCCCGTATCGAATTGTCTTTATCACGCTGCTGTTCTTCGGCGCCTTGATGACCGGAAAATATCTGGACATTGTCTGGAATGTGGGGGATATTTTTAATTCGATTATGGCCATTCCCAATCTCATCGGATTGATTTTGCTGGCCGGGGTGGTTTCTCGGGTCACCGCTGAGACCTTCCAAAAAAATAAGGGAAAGCGGTGGAAAAATTTTTTTAAATGAGATATGGCAATTGTAATTGTCGACTGCCTGCACCATAAAAATCTTGATGCCTAACTGCCACAGGGAGGGATCAATTCCATTTGATACATTGATTTCAGTGAGGATTAAGGCATAAGCCTTTTATTTATGAGTGCCCTCGAACCACCAGCGATTTCTGGGTATGCTCGCCAATCGGCGGACAGTCAAAGGCTTTTAAGAGTAGATTTCTCAATCTCTCGCGGAATCAATGAAAATTGCACCTGGTTCTTGCGCAGCAAGCATTGCAATTTACCGTGAAGTGTCGAAATCCAGATTATAATTTTTTTCAAAAACCAAGTGAAGTGACCTATGGTGCAACCACCCAAGAAATATCGCCGCATCTACGAGCAGCTCACCAATTTCGAGTTGCAGCGAACTACGGAAGCAGATAAGCTGATCTCCTCCGAGGATATTTTAGCGGATTTGAAGGATAAAGAGCGGCCGCATTTGTTCCTCAATTTCTATTCGGAGGCAGGTATCAAAAAGGCGCTGGAGGAGTATGGAATTTTCAAGGATCTCAACCGCCGCGGCTTTCACAATTTTATCATTCGGGTGAATGCCCGGGACCCGTATCGCCATACCCTGAAAGCTTATTTCGAAAAGGAGGACAATGACCACCTGCTGGGTGAATTGTACGTGCGGAAGAAGTTTTTCATTGCCAAGCCGGTCTTTCCCACCGCGATCGCCGGCCAAAAATTTAGCATGATCGTGATCGAATGGTTGACGCTGCAGGATCCCACTGCCAAATTCACGGCTCGCCGGCCGCCACTGCCCGGGCAAATTTATCCCGGCTTGAAAATCGGCCGGCAAATTGTGGGCATCTTCGTGAATATGGCGCTGCGGCTAAAAACCGATGGCCTGCTAAATATCCCTGAACATTATCATAATGCCGTCTTTTATTCCCGGCAATTTAAATATTTTAATCCGTTCTCGGAAGGCCAATTCCAGGCTTTGCAGCGCGATTTGCGCATGGCCGGGTTGTACAAGGCGACCTGGGCCGTCGAATTGCAGTGCGTCATCGAAAAAAATTCCGGTCGGCCGTGGCAGTGGTTCACCGATGAACAGGTGCTCTTCGTTGGCAACAAGCTGGAAAAATATTTCGAATCTCAAGAATATATCGATCGCGTCGCCGCTGCGTTTGATCAATACGCTTTTGAAATAGATGAGGAAAAATTACATAAGCGATTGAAAGTGCAGCAGGATTTGATGGGCCTGCCCGAACTTGCGGAGGCATAGGAGAAATTAACAGGTGACGGCTGATCTGCTTATTATCGTTTTACTTGCTGTAACTGAAAAGGCGAAGTCGAAAAATTATCGCATTCCAACTTCGCCTTCTTTGTTTTCCGACTCTTTTTCCCAAACGGACTCGTCAATGGCGGCCAGGATCACACAAGAGCAATTGCGATCATGATCCGGCTTGCCGGAAACCGTGGCAGTGCCAGTTGCTTATTTTTGCTCGAGCAATTTGCCCCTATGCGCCGCTGCCGTGAAAAGCACTATCTGGGCGCTGCGGTCATGCCCTGCAAGTTGATCATGGGGATCATATTTTGCGGTAATACACCCCATTGAATATTGGGTGCCAGTTTTTGCACGAACTCCCATTGGATGATGGTTGGGTTTTTCGTTAAGGCAGCCTGACGAATTTCGATGCTTTTCGCGTCGCCCTCAGCGGCCACGATCTTTTGCTCCTTGCGAATTTTTTCCTGCTCTAACTTATTTTTTTCCGTGGTGATATTCTCCAGCGCGATCTGCTTTTCTTCCAGCGTTTTGGCATATTCAGCAGTAAAGGTAATATTCCTCAAAACCAGTTCGTCCAGGACGAGTCCATTTTTTTCAAATTTGGGAGCGACCTCATCGAAAAGCGTCTGTTGTGCTTCGTAGCTTTTCTTGGTGTAGAGGTCGTAGGCCGCGAATCTGGTAGGCACGCGACGGCCCGAACCCCGGATTTCGGTTTTGACCACTTTTTCGACGTACTCATCCTCAGTGCCCAGGTTCTGCAGAATCCAGGCCGCTTTGCCCGGTTGAATCATGAACCGTGCAGTGATGCCAACTCGAATCTGCTGGCCGTCCGAAGTGAGCGCCGTGATGATGATGTCGGGAAAGTCGGCTCGACTAACTTGAGGATCGTCAGAGGCTTCATACGTTTTTTTAATGGTGGGATAAAGCACCACCTGGTCTATCAGCGGCAGGATGAAATGCAATCCCGGTGCCAGCTCAGCCTGCACGGCTCCCAGACGCTTCACCACGCCGACAGTGCCCGCCTGGATGACCATAATCGATTGCGACAGCAATATAATTACCAGCAACAATAAAATGCCTGCCACAATCAGCTTGCCTTTGCCGCCCAAAAAATCTCGCAGGTTAGAACCGCTCATGCGCGCTCGTTGGTTCAAGAACGACAGAATAATAACCACCCCGAATAAAAATGCAATGATATAGCCGAACATAACGCCTCCTTCACTTGGCAGGTTACTAATTAGCTTTCTTTGAGCTATCATTTTTTTGGTTACGCGATTTCACCGCCTGCAAAGATAAGGCACTTTTGGGACAATGTCAATAGGAAAGTGAAAATGGCAAATTAATTATATGTTGATCCTGCTATTGGGTTGCTAAAATTGCTAATAGCATCAATGAAGCAGCTACCAGGTTATGGACTAAATCCAAAGAACGCTATAGCCAAAGTCAAATTGTGAACCATAGGCCTTGTTATGCTATTTCCATTCTCCAACTAACACGAACGGTGCCCATAAGAAGGGATGGGCAAATGAAAATCTAGATTCCCGTGTGCGAATTAATTTCAATTTTGCTTGTCGCAGTGCTGCAGTTTTGGACATACCATCTTTCAAATTTTTATAAAACTCTTTCATGATGAGAGAAGTGGATTCGTCCACGCTCCATAAACTGACCAGCAATGATGGAGCGCCCGCATATAGAAAGGCTTGCGTTAAGCCGGTCAATCCTTCACCGCAGACAAATTTTCCCAGCCCGGTTTCACAAGCACTAAGCGTCACCAACTCAGCATTGAGCGAAATATTGAAAACTTCATGGGCATAGAGGAATCCGTCTTCGGTAGGGTCGTCATCTTGTGCCAGGATGACATGCGAATAAAGCGGTTGCTGTTCATCGGCAAAGCCATGCGATGCGATATGAATGAATTGATAGGCAGCGGCATTATGTTTGAAATATTCTTCTTTTGCATCCGCTCCTTTATAAACCAAAGAAGGCTGCAGTAGTTTGGCGATGCTATCGACTTCCACTTCTGATTGAGGTAATGGGTGCAGTAGCGCTGCCAGAACTCCTCCCGTTGCTAAGTGTATGCGTATACTTTCGGCAGAGGTGTCGCTGACTGCGCGCATTTCCCGCCCGCTGAATTTGCCGAAATGTGGATTTCCCAGCGCCAGTAGCTGGCCCTTCATTGGAGATGTTTTCTTCTTTCGGCGCAACCTGGAATCCAGAACACTGGCAGATGGCGCATAAGAAATGGCATAGTCCTCAATGAAAAAATGGGCTTGCTCGAATTGTGAAAATAACACGCTTTGACTGGATTCGGCGGTTTTCAATTCAGTAATTAATGCCTCAAATGGCAAATAATGCAGGACGCCATCGGGAACAATGATCAATTCGCTGGCTGAAACCAGTTGCTTTTCAATAGGGCGAATCAGTTGGTCATATAATTTTCGCGCCAATGCCAAATCGAAGTTAACTTCTGACAGTTCCAGAATCTTGCCCTCTTTAATTGAACGAAAAGGTTGGCGCAGGCTATCAACCAACAACTTCAATTCTGCGCTTGTTATAGGTAATGACTCACAATGACTGCCATCGGGGCGTAATGTCCAGACAATGATTTGATCTTTAGCAACGAAGTATTCTATAAGTGCGGTCTTGGGTGAAAGTATTCGCTGTTGCACTTCCTGAATGCGCAGGGGAGCACGAAAGCCCATTATTTGACCATACTGCGGATGATGAATTTGTATCTCCTGTAAAAGCGCCTGATATTGATTTCGGATTTTGAGCAATCGCTTTTCAAGCATAGCCAGTTTCTTGTAATCTGGTGCTGTCTGGTTTTGGGTTCGTTCGGAGAATAGCGCTTCTTGAATACTGATGATCTTTTGTTCCAGGTGTTTTTTTTGCTGGCGCAGTTCTGCGGAGATACCACGGGTAATATCCCGGTTACTCCGATCCAGTGCATCTAACAATGCTCTGGCTTTGGCTTTTTCGGAGTAAGCGAACGCGTCCTGATAGCGACCTTGCTTAACCAGCAACTTAATGATCGACTCATAGACCCCGATTTTATTTTCCATAAAACCGACTTTGAATGACTCAAGTTGCAGTCGTGACCGAATGGATTCGATCGTATTTATGGCATTGGTGTAATAAGTTAGTGCTTGATTTTCCCGCCCTTGTTTTTCTAATATCAGACCAATCTGGTATTGCGGCTGCCAGATATCTCCCGGAATTCCAAGTTGCTGTGCCTTAGTTAGGGATTTTTGATAATTATCAAATGCGGCTGAATCATTTTTTAATTGTTGAAATATGCCAGCGAGGAGATAAAAGCTAACTCCCTGATAAGACCTGTCCTGGAGCGTATCTTGAATAGCTATAGCTTGATGAAGCAACTCCAGCGCTTTTGAAGAGTTGCCAGTTAATTTATAAATGGTAGCCAGATTCATCAAGCACATTGCAGCTACTCGCTTATTGCCAGTTTGGCGACATAGGACCAAAGCCTCTTCAAAACATTGCCTGGATTTTTGCAATTGATCTGCTTTAGAAAGCCGATCCCAATTCAGATAATTTGCACCGAGATTTAGTTTGCTGTCGGCGATCCCTTGTTTATTTTTTATTTTCTCATTCAAAGCCAGCGCTTGCTGATGATAATAAATGGATTTTTCGATATCTCCGAGATCACTATAAACCACGCCGATGTTGTTATAACAAGTTATCTCGGCATCAACTGTTTTGCTGACACGAGCAATTTTGAGCGCTTTAAAGTCAGCATCTAACGCTCGGGCATGATCACTCCTAGCATGATACAACGAGCCAAGGTTGATGTGACAGCTCAAGAGCGGTTCGGGATCATCGACTGTTTTTGCTATATTCAGGGCGCGATTGTAACACGCCTCAGCTTCGTTGTAGTTGCTGATTTCACTATGGGTGATGCCCAAAGATAGCAGGGTGCCGCAGACCCCCACGCTGTCGCCATTGGCAACTTGAATTTCTAAGATTTGCGAGAGGGTGGCCAGACATTTTTCATGTTCACCTATCAGTCGCTGCAGGCGGACGATGCGGCGGAGAGCGCTCACCTCCAATGCAAACACTTTGATGTGCCGGGCAGTTTCGGCCGCCTCTTTTAAATATTTAATCGCCTGATCGATGCGACCAAACTGTTCGTTCATGATCCCAATATTGACTTTGACGATCACCATGTCTTTTTGATTGTTCATTTTTTTATGTATGGCTAACGCCTGTTCCCAATATTCTAACGCTTTCTCAGGATCGCCTTTCTTATAGTAAAGATTCCCCAGGTTGCCGAGCCGGACCCCAACATCGATTTGATTCTTTGTTTCGTGAGCCAAAAGGAGTGATTGCTCCAGAAGCGTAACTGCGCTGTCCAGATTTCCCATAGTCAAGTAGGTTGCTCCCATGTTTCCAAGCACAATACCTTCTTGATAGCGATCTCCTACCTCTCGTGCCAGGGCCAATGCTTCTTTAAAAGTTCGAATCGCATCGGCAAATTGATGCAAAACCCAAAAACGAGTGGCTAAATTGGACAAGCTTTTAGCCTCTCCAGGCTTATCAGCGAGTTTCTGGTCTAATTGCAGGCTGCTCTGGATGTAAACCAAGGCGGAATCATGTCGGCCGATCTCGTCAAAAACATTGCCGATATTCCCCATCGCTCGGCATTCGCCTTCCAAATATCCGATCTGCTGACTGATGACCAGCGCCTCTTTAAAAGCTTTTTGAGCTACTTCAAATTCGCTCTGTAGAGCTGCGCCGCGACCCTGGCTGAGCAAGGTATCGACGAATACCTTTTTTTCCATTTGTTCCCGCGACCATCCCTGATATCTTTCCAAACGATCGGTGAAGGCATCCTGCTTGTACATTTTTTGATATAATCGCGCAATTGTCTCGGCCTTCCGGAGATGCTGCTGCGCCTTGTCGACTTGACCCCCTAGGATTTCGCTAATGTAGTTATCCAATAGTTTTGTGATAATCGGGAAGAGTTTGAAGGGATGATCACGGACCAAAATATTTAATTTGGTTGAATCCTGCTTCTCCAATGTTCTCATTATCTGGTTTTCAAAGTCCTGTTGCGAGAGGGATTGCTGCGCCCAGATGTAATCTACCAGTAGTAGAAGGGATAGGCCAATACCAAACACAATTGCGGCAAGCAAGTTAGATTTATTCATACGTATGCACTCCTTTCATGCCAAAAAATGTTGAACCTCCCGTCAGTGGCAATAGAACATAGACCCCACTGGCAGGAGGTTTTTTCTCATTAAGAATTGAGATGCTAAATCTAAAATATCATCACCCCATTTGGCGAATGCGGCTATCGAAGAAGAACCATTTTCCGAGCTAACACCACATCTCCCGACCGAAGGTAATAGATATACATTCCATTGGCCACCGGGTGGCCGCTCTCGTTCCGTCCATCCCAGGAGGCGGAATAATCTCCAGCGCGTTGCGTCTCATTCACCAAGGTTCTAACCAACTCTCCCCTTGAATTATAGATTTCCAATTTAACCGTAGCTAACACCGGCAGATGATAGCGAATCAACGTGCTCGGATTAAACGGATTTGGATGGTTCTGAAACAGAACGAATTGCTGCGGGATAGAGGTCGTTGGTATTTGAGCGGTTGGCTGAACTTTAACCGCAACCGGTTGCTCGTTCACATCCGCCTGGCTTAACGTAAGGATATCGGTCATTTCGTTACTCGAAAGCGAGCTCTCAAAGATGATTGTGGCTATGGCACCATCTTGATTGATCGCCGCAGCGCCTGCTAGCCCAATGGTGAGTCGATTGGCGTCAACATGATGCGCAATGATAAAATCGGAGGTCAATTCTGTTGTTGTTACTGCAACTATCTTGACGGCAGCAGGATCATAATTCACCATCAGCCCAGCAGAAACGAGGGCATTGGCCCCAGACACCATTATTGGAACCATCAAACGGTTGTCTGGCAGCGAATGTAATTTCCCCAAGCCGAGCGTGACCTGGACTTCCCCTGTTTTGCTGGCTCCTGCCAACATCCCCGACGGACTCCAATTTCCGCTTGGATCGCCATAGACAATTGCCAGATAATTCTGGTCCAATTGATCGGTATTAAGCGGTTCATAGCGGAGACTATCTGGCGCCAGCGACCAGTTGACTGAGCTGATGGGATAATTATTGGGCACAAATGTCCAGAAGTGAATCGAATCCGACATAACGGGGAATTGGCGGATGAGCTGAACATAATATTTGAGAATAAGCGATGCGTCATAGGAAGAAACCTGACCATTGCCTGAAACATCCGCTGCGATCATTTGATAGGGCGTAAACAATCGTTGGCCGACGATATACTGCAAAGTCAAGGCGGCATCGTATGGGGTAATCGCATCTCCTTGTGCTCTTGCCTTTCCTGGGCGGGCGGTATAGTTGCCAGCAACAACATTCAGGAATTCATATTGTCCTGCCATATTAGTCGTTTTTTCCAGCCGTGCGAAACCGGTTAAGGAAACCACCGCATCTCTAATAGCAGAATTTGAGCTATAATAAGTTATGTTGCCAGCCACACGAAAGCCACTGCTGACCCTAAATAAGCCATCACGGGTTATGGCTGGCGGGTTTCCTTCATTCAGCATTACTTTGACAAAATGGACTATCGTGCTGTTGCCAGCGGCTATCCTTGGATTGACCTGACACCGGATAAAGCACAATTTCCCCTTGCCACTGAGTGGTGCAGTACCAGAAATGCCTACGGTTATTTGCCCATTTAACGTATTGTAAGTTGGCATGCCCCAGCCTGCAGTAAGCGTGCCAGCATTGCTTGCGCTAATAGGAATCAGGACGGTCGTGTCGGTCTGAATGGTCATTGCAACTGAGATAATTCCTTTGCCTGATACATCGGTTATCATAATGGGGATGTCAATAATGCTGCTGATCGCACCGGTTGTGTCCGAGATCGAAACGGTTAATTGTTCGGTAATTAGCGCCTCCAGTCGGGATACTCTGGCGTATGCGCCGTCGCCGAATTTACCATTGCCCACTGAATAGGTGGCAACTGTTCGGTATTCCGTTATGGAACTTAGCGACCAGATGCGGAAAAACATCATTTCGCCAGTTTGGTAGCCATCAATTGCTGGTGTTTGGCTATCATCTGCCCACGCGGTTAAGGACAACGGTGTTGTGCCGGTCCAGGTGGTTGCTCCCACGCACAAACCGGCCGACGTAAAGACCCCAATTTCGTCTCCAGGCAGCAATGACTGGTTATCAATAGTGGCCGCATCAATAACAATGCTATAGCTCTCACCGGTGTTGGCGGTGAATTTAAAATGAGAGGACTGGATAGTAAAAAAGCCATCACTTTGATCGACAGGATAGCCATCAATATCTGCAATTTTTAACAGACAGTTTGTTGACGATGTATTCGGAATTACCCAGGAATATGATCCATCATCCGGTGTACTGGAGCTAACGACTGTCCAGTCAATGCCGCCATTTGTTGAATATTCGATTGCTACATTGCCGCTATTACCATTGGAAGTCCAGACAATGTCTCTAATCGATCCAACCTCCCATACTTCATTTCCATTAGGTGAAATCACGACAATATAATTATTACAAATTGTAAAAATAGCATCACTTTGATCTGAAGGATTGCCGTCGACATCTGAGATTTTTACCAGGCAATTGGTCGAAGGAGTGCTGGGAATTGTCCAGGGGTGAGCACCATCGTCAGGACCGCTGGAAATGACGGATGCCCAACTATTTCCATTGTTGGCGGAGTATTCAATTTTAACGTTACCGCTGGTGGCTGCTGACGTCCAGGTGATTTGTTCAGTTGTTCCAACAGTGAATAACTCGCCCCCATTGGGTCTAACAACAGTAAGATATGCCTTCTGGATGGTGAAAGGGGCGTCGCTTTGGTCGGATGGGTTTCCATCAATGTCGGAAATTCTTAGCAAGCATGTTGTTGATGAAATATCCGGAATGCTCCATGAAAATATCCCATTATCGGGGGCGCTTGAGATGATTGTTGACCAGCTTGAACCATTATTCGCAGAGTATTCTATCTTTACGGTCCCACTAGTGCCGAAGGAATTCCAGGTTATACTTTGTGTTGTTCCGGCTGTCCAGATTTCGCCTCCGTTGGGTTGGTTTACAGTAATATATGCACTTTGGATCGCAAATGGATTATCGCTTTGATCGGAAGGAGTGCCATCGGTGTCGGCAATTTTGACCAGACAATTTGTCGAAGGCGTATTTGGTATTGTCCAGGAGTATGCACCGTCATCAGGAGTACTGGTGATAATTGTTGACCAATTGGAGCCACCATTCGCAGAATATTCGATCTTCACATTACCGCTGGTTCCGCTCGAGGTCCAGGTAATCTCTTGTGATGAGCCCGCAGTCCACTTTTCGCCGGCATTGGGCTTTGTTAAGGTGATAGCTGCATTCATGATCGTAAATGGATGGTCACTTTGATCAGAAGGATTTCCGTCAACGTCCGAAATCCTGACAAGGCACGCTGATGACGGCGTGTTTGGAATTGTCCAAATGTATGAGCCATAATCGATCGTACTGGAGATGATAGTTGACCAATTGGCACCACCATTGGTAGAATATTCAATTTTAACACTGCCGCTGGTGCCACCCGAAGACCAGGTTAGCGTTTCGGTTGCTCCGACAGGCCAAACCTCTCCACCATTAGGCGATATGACTGTTATGCCCGCGGTGTTCCATGTCATTGAAGAATTATTATTGTTTTCATCGGCCTCTAAAACCGCATCATTACTATCGACTACCCACTCTAATGTATGGCTTCCATAGGAAGCCGTCCATGGGCCAGTATAAGTACTGTAACTATGGCCGCCGATGGCTGTGCCATCAATAAAGGCATATAAAGACGCGTCCAGGCGAAATTCAGATCGAAAACTCGACGTGGTGCCAGAGCCGTTGCAGTGCCAATCCGAATAGAAATAGATCGATTCCCCAACCGAGGGAGTTGTAACTTCATTACCTGCGCCATCCAGTAAATAGACTCGATCGGCCACCAGATCCCAACCCGTGGTGGTCGAGCTTTTGGTTGCTAGGTTATTATTTTCGTTGCTTTCAGAGATATTGGCATTGGTGTCCAAAATCCACTCCAGAGTGTGACTGCCGCTGGTGGCCGTCCATGGCGAATTCGCATTGCTGATGTAATGATGGCCTCCATCAGCAGTACCTGTCCAGTAGGCATACAGCGAGCCATCAAGTTTAAATTCAGCTCGGAAACTGGCCGAAGTGCCAGAGCCATCACAGTGCCAATCAGAATAGAAATATATGGTTTGCCCAAGCGCTGGGGTCCCAACTTCAATACCAGCGCTATCCTTTAGATAGACTCTGTCGGCTACCAGATCCCAGCCTGTTGAGTTCCAGGTCTTGCTGGCGACGTTATTAATCTCGCTGTTTTCGGTTACAGTATTATTAACATCCAGAATTCGTTCTAACGTGTGGGTGCCAGCCGTTGCCGTCCATGGAATATTGGAATTGCTAGTATAGCCGTATCCACCTGTGGCGGTTCCTTCCCCATAAGACCAGAGAGAACCATCAAGCCTGAACTCAGCTCGAAAGACAGGGGTAGTGCCTGAGCCATCGCAGCGCCAATCGGCATAAAAATAGACTGATTGACCAACCGCTGGCACACCTATTTCATTCCCATTGCTATCCTTTAAATAAACTCTTTCTGCCACGAGATCTAACGATACGCCAGCAGTGGTGCATTGCTTTACTGAGGTATTGTTGGTTTCGCTGGTTTCGGCAATAGTGTTATTAGAATCTAAAATGAATTCGAGGGTGTGCGAACCAGCAGTGGCAGTCCAAGCTACCGAAGCATGAGTGGTATAACTATATCCTGCCACGGCTGTTGCGTCAAGATAAGAATATAATGAGCCGTCAAGCCTGAATTCGCGCCTGAAAGAGGGCGTGGTTCCTGAACCGATACAATCCCAATCGCCATAGAAATAAACTGCTTGACCAGATGAAGGACTCGAAATTTCATTGCCAGCGCTGTCTTTTAGATAAGTTTTTTTTGCTATGAGATCGAATGCAAGATTCATCTCTTTGAGAGCAGGCGTACTGCTGATGACATTATCTTGCATTGATGCAGCAGACATGGATATGGGTGTGAATGCTATTGAAACCTTGGTTGTATCAACATGGGATTTAAATACGGGCGCGGTTCGTAATGACTTTGTATCTATTTGTGTTGCGGGTATAAGGATAACCTGAGAGTTAGATTCGCTTGCTCCTGAAATTGACTTGTCGGTTGTTATTTTATCGGATTCAAAATGGGGCGGTATATTTCTATCTATTGTGCAGATATTTTTGACGGTACCTTGCAAATTGAGTTCCAACGAACTAACCTCTGCTCTAGGCGCATGCTGATCACGGATTAGTACTCGTGTTTTATCATCGGAAACTGCTGCTAAAAAAAGACCTGAGAATTTGGGAACATCAAGTGTCGCTGTCGCCAGTGGGGGGAGGTTGGATGAATGATTGATGGGATCGCTTTCTTTTGTGGCAGGCACGTCAAATGTCATTCTAATTTTATATTTTTTAATTTGATTGTCCCAAATGGTTTCAATTTTGGGTGCATTTCTTGCTTCACAAATTTTCGCTAGTATCAAAATTAAAATAATGGTCGCTAGGAAAAAAAACGGGTATGTTTTTTTGCTAAGAGTTTTGGTGTTCATCTTCATTAGCTCCATTCTAAATTAATTAAGTTGCCTGGGACTATCCGCTTGATGCGGATGGTCCCAGGCCTGTTCTTGAACATCAGTATCACCAAATGTTAGCAGGCGATAATTAAGGAGAACTCAAGCCCAGAGAAAGCAGTTGCCTGGCTATAGAAAAAGGATGATTGATTGAGTTCAAAATAAAAGATAGAGAACTCTCGCAGCCTATTTTAACATTATAAGTTTTTTGCTATCGAAAAATTCTTCGGTCTGAATTCGACAGACATAGATCCCACTTGTCAGTGATCGTCCTTGAGAATCCGTCCCATCCCAGAGGGCAGTATGGTATCCTGCTAATTGATAATCATCAACCAGCCTTTTGATCTCCTGCCCTAGCAAATTATAAATTATCAATGTCACTTTTCCCGGCCGGGGGAGCTGATATTTAATTGTTGTTTCTGGATTAAACGGATTCGGATAATTCTGTTCCAGGGCATAGCTGGTTGGCAACATGATGGTTTCTAATTCCACCTGGGCATAGCTGTCATTGCCGAAGCTGCCATCGCCATTTTTGAATGATGCTAACGGGTCGATCTCCCGGTCGTTGTCGTTGCACCAAATTTTAAAGAGCATCTTTTCACCGGGAAGGTAACCATCAATCTCGGGTGTCTGACCATTATCCTGCCAGGCAGTAATTGCCAGAATTTCTTGATTCATCCAGACACCGCCGCCAACACAAAGACCACTCTCAGTAAATACACCAATCTCAGTGCCGGGCGTGGGCAGTTGTCCGTCGATTTTAACCGAAGTGACGACAACGCAATAATTGTCGCCTGTGGGGGCACAACCTGAAAGTGGGCGGGTTTAGAACAATGAGTTACTACCAATGGGTCGGCAATCTTAGCTAAGTTCGGACCAGAAGGATATATCAGTGTGTCTAATTTATTAACATACAGCAAATAACCCTCTCCCGGCACCATATTGCCCAAAGTATTAACCACTCCGGGGATGAAAAAACCGCCAATGTCGTTTTTGGCGATCGCCAGATTCGCGTGAATATGAGCCAGGGCTACTTCTGCATTCAGTGGTTGATGTGGCAGATAGCTCACCAGATTCCAGCCGGTTTTTAACGTAATCGGGGTTGAGACCGGAACAGGCTAGCCCAAAATGACCAAGGAATCGTTGGCGCTGACGTAGACTTTGTAACCTTCCCGAACGTTATAATTTCCAATTGCATTGACTACTCCGGGAATATAAAATTGCCCATTACCGTTGACCATAATGACTAAATTCAGCACTTTGCGAGTGACCGCGGCCACGTTTAGAGTCTCAGGTTCAACATTAGTAGAAATCCAATTCCAGCCTCTGGTCAGATAGATAGTTTGCTTCGCTGAAGTGAGAGCTTCCAATTTGGCAATCCTGGCAAACGGGCCATCGCCGAAGTTACCATTGCCAGCAGTATAAGTGGGGATTGCAGGGTATTCCGCTGTCGCGCCGCCACTGGCATCCCAGATGCGGAAGAACATTTTCTCGCCAACGCGATAGCCGTCCACAACCGAGGTTTGATTGTCATCCATCCAGGCGACTAGAGGTAGTGGAAGCGCGCTGGTCCATACTGAGGCGCCGACACATAAGCCCGCCGGCGTAAAAACGCCAATTTCATCGCCCACTTGCAACGGCAGTTGATCCAACGTGGCCGCATCGATAATAATGCTGTAGCTAACCTCAGTATTGGCGCGAAAGACGAAATGCTTGGGAGCGTGAGGCCCGCTGGTAACGGTTAATTTCACCGGAATAGTTACAAGGGATTCATCGGGGTCATTGCTCGAAATCAGCACTTTGCCATGATAGGTCGAATCGGGTGCCAGATCTTTCGAGTGGATGATAAGTTCAATGCTTTTAGTGCCGTTGGGAAGAATCTCGCCGTTTGCTGGAGGAGCAACAGATAACCATGAACTACTGTTGCTTAGGGCCACAGCAACCGGATAATTACCCGCGGATAGACTATTGGCCATCGTCATCGTATTGAGTTCCACAACAGCTACTTTATTTGTTGAAGTTCCTGATGATGATGAATTCCCTACATAAGCGCGGGAGCCGTTAGCAGAAATAGCTATGACATCGATTCCATAAAAGCCACCAGTCGCATTGGCAATTAAGGTCGCTCGTTGGCCAGTGTCGGTAACTTGGCCCGCGCCGCTGATAGTTAAAGCCGCGAGACGATCCGGACTTGTACCAGTTTCAAGGACATAGGCACTGATCCCATCCGGGCTAAAAGCGATGGACTGGGGATAGCTGAGATTGGGAATAGATGCCACGACACTGACCTCGCCCGGCGCCGTGATGCGAAGGACGCTGATCGAAGATCCAGAATAATTGGCAACTAATGCGGTTTGACCATCTGGGCTTACGCTGACATTGATTGGCCCATCGCCAACAACCAGCGCTAGATTGAGGTCGATTATAGTTCCAGTTATTGGATTCAGTCTAAGTACGTGGACGCGAGCATTATTATAATCTGCTGCCAGCACGGTTTGACCATCGGCAGCAATGGCTATTGATTGCACCCGACGAGGAGTGAGATTAATGCTCGTTGATAAAGTACGGCTGGTTATTCCCACAACGGCTATTTTTGTATCATTTGCACCATCCGAAACCAAAGCGAACCTGCCGTCCGGTGTAATAGCTATATCTTCAGCAAAAAAACCAAGATCAACTTTACCCTGAATTGTAGGCGCTGCTGGATTATCTATGTTGACGAAATAAACCTGGTTACCGGCACCATTTGAAATTAAAGCGGTTTTATTATCCGGCGTAATAGCAACATCCAGCAAATTCGAAGAACCCAAACTCCCACTTAAGAAGGGGCCTCTGATTGTGTTCGACTTCAGGTCAATCGTATGTAAAGTGCGATCGATATAATTGGCAACAATCCCAACCCCTCCCATGCTCGATGATGTTAGCGCGCCTATAACACCAAGTTGATATTGCAAGTTGCCAGTGCCATTATTAGTCAACATTATGGCTTGTCGGATGCTATCTGGTTTCGATAGCGCAACATTTATGGCCGATGGCGTTGAACTAATATCGGGACTATTAATTTTTAGTTCTATTGGAACTTGCACTGTGTCATTGATTTCGTCGTTGCTCCGAATAACAAGATTGACCTGATAAGTGGAATCCGGTGTGAGCCCTGTTGTATTGAATGATAAGGTGTCAACTAGATTTCCTCCTGGCGGAATGTGTCCCGAGGTCGGTTTAAATGACAACCAATTGGTCGCGTAGGCATAAATCAGTATGGCCATGTTATTATGAAGATAACTTGTATTAAAAGCTATCTCTAACCCATCGGTGCCATTGGCGTTCTGGATGCCTACAGTGCAACTATTGACGGGAGATCCCATAGTTAAATATTGAAATTTAATGCGACCATCACGATAAAGCAAAATTTCAAATGTGTAAGGGCCGCCGGCGTTGGAACGAAGCGGAACATCTTTGTATTCGACAATAAGTTTTTCGCCGTCAAATTTATAAAAAGCGCTGCCGCTGGTTCGAAAATCCAGGTCGTCCCAGAATGGAGCGACAAGGTTGTAAACAGAGTTATTCGGAATTGGATTGTTTTGGTAGCTGGTTGAGGTGCTGGAAAAACTTATAAAGCCATTAGTGCAAAATCGGAAAGAAGAGAAATTATTCCCAAAGAATGGAAAAGAAAAACCGATATCGAATGGTCCTACATTTGTATCATCGCCCAATCCGGTAATTGGTGTACCAGAGGTTGAAATCTCAACCCAATTGAAACTTGGTCCACCGGGTTCATCACTATCTCTCCAAAAATGGCCGTAGCTGTCAGGACCGCCACGACGTAGCAGCACCGGCGCCCCGTGACGGAAATCACTTTCGTCCTTCAAGAAATTGCAGCTAAAATAATTATCAGGATAATCTCTTGTTGCGGGTTCGAAATTTAGCAGGTTTGCTTTAGCACCCATAGGAATGGCAACGAAGAGATCGAAAAACAAATCTCCTTGGCCAGTATTACCGATAGTGAGAAAACGAGAGGTGGTAGCTGTTGGCGATAAAGCAACTGAGATACTTTGGGGTGTCCAGGTAATATTGGGCGGTAGCAAGATTTGAATTTTCACATCATCCACAAACCAATCATCAGAATTCGCATCGCCAGTGGTACGAAATCGAATGCGGAAACCGTTATAGTAAGCGGCAGTTGGTAGCGGTACATATTCCAATTGGTAAGCGGTCATATCGGGACTACTACCCAGATGCTGCTTCAAATTAACCCAATTACCAGATGAATTGTAATAATCGATGTACAGATCATTGCCGGATTCGGGTGAGTCGCCGCCACCTTTCTTTTGGTAATAGTACAGCAGGGCGACATTGTTCTTTCCGGCTAAATCAATTGGTTGCGATTGGACCTCATCGGTGCCGTTCAAATCCAGCGAATAGGGTGCACTTGGCTCATTTAAGCCGTTGGAGTTTACAACAGCCGGACCGATGTTTACGGGCCACTTGTTGGCATCCAAAGTAGTGGTCGGAAAATTATCGGTCCAGGGTATCGTCGCTGGAAGCATCTCAGCGATCGCGACATTATCGATAAACCAATCGTCATTGGGTCCCGGAGTTCCCACGTTGCGGAATCGAATTTTGAAGCGAGCATGCATGGCCGTCGCTGGCAAAAGGATTTGTTCTTGCATATAGGAACTCATACTGCTACCGCTGCCTAAGTACTGCTTCAAATTCACCCAGTTGCCAGAGTTATCATAGTAATCGACCCAGAGATCGTCGCCAGATTCCGGTGCATTCCCGCCACCGGTTCGTTGATAATAGAAACTCAACATCACGTATGCTTTGCCTGAAAGATCAATGGCCTGGGACTGAACTTCATCTCCGCCACGCTCGTTGCCATTGAGATTTAGCGAATAAGGGGAGCTGGGTTCGTTGGTTCCTAACGAATTTAGTTCGGCGGGACCACCGTTGAAATTCCATTTAATGGTATCTAATTTGGTGCTTGGGAAATTATCCGACCAAGGCAGCGAGGCCGGGGTTCGGGTGACTACCGAAATTTGATCGGCAATGGCGGCATTGCTGGCAGATGTAGCTCGAATCACCGCTGTATCCCATCGGCTCGGCTGGGTGCCGGCCGGTATCTGCACTTTGATCAAAATTTCCAGTTGGGACCGGGCGTTGATGACACCGGTACTGCTGATCTGACTGGTGCCCGCGGCGTTCCAGATGGTGGTGGGCCAGGAGTGGCTGGACACGGTTAAATTGTAGCTGTCGTTGGTTGCGCCGCTATTTTGAACTCGTGCCTTGAATGAAACCGTTGTGCCAGATAGGCCATCATCTGCCTGGAACGATGGAAATAGATCTACGGCTTGTTGACGAGGCGTCACTTGCTGCATGACCGCTGCGATGTCCAGCTTGCCATAGCCCCAGCGCAAATTGGGAACGGACCCGGTGTAGGCATCAGCATGGGCATTGGCAGTAAGCAACGATTTGATCTCCTGCGCGGTCAGCGTTGGATTTTTCTCTAACATCAATGCCGCAGCACCGACAATATGCGGCGCTGACATGCTGGTGCCCCAGATCATCAAATGAACGCCATCTTTATTACGATTCATGCTGGAGGTCGACCACGAGGCATCGGCGGAGCGGGCGGCTACGACACCGAACCCAGAAGCGCTAATATCGGGCTTTTGCCGCCCGACTATGTGACCAGGGTCATCGCGGGTGGGCCCAGGACTACTAAAATAGGCCAAATCATTCAGTGCCGCACCAGAAACGGTCCGTGTGGCGCCGCTATAATCGACCCAGGATGTTTTGGTAGAATGCGCGGCCACGGTAATAACTTTGTCCGCTGTGCCTGGAATGCCAATCAGTTCTTTGTTCGAACCAGAACTTGCGGAAAAATATGCCTGATTGGTCCCCAGTTGGCTGAAATCAAGCCACGCATCGTAGTGTCCACCTTCGGTGATGTTATTTCCAGTAACCGTGATCGTCCACGTGCCTGCCCGAGGCGGCTGTGATGAATAATAATCCCAGATCAGAATATAGCACATGCGATCATTGTTATTGAAATCTCTGCCGGTAGAAGCATTGTCGATGTAGATTGCTCCATCCGACGTTGCGGTTGCGCCGGCATTATTATCATACCCTGTTGATGCATTCCAGGTATAGCCATTCGGCGTGGTCACTTTGACATTGATATTATCATTACCCTGGTACCACAGATTGAATTCAAGAAAATCATTACCGGCGCTGCTGTTTGGAGTGTAGCTTGGAATTACAAATGTGGTGGTGTTGGTTGATCCCGTAGCCACCGTGCCTTCAGCGTGTATGTATGCACCGTGAGCGGCATCGGTGCCCTCATTGCCAGCGGACACGGCAATCACGATTTTACCGCGATTGACAGCCAGGTCAATTCCCTGTTCCAACAAACTGGTGCCATCATGGGCGCCAAAATGGCCGCCAAAACTCATATTGAAAGCCACCGGTTTGCCAAATTGATCCGCTTTATTCATAGCATAGCTTACCGCATCGAGAATCTGGCTATCATACAGTAAAGATTTGATAACGATAATGTCGGCCTGGGGCGCCATGCCCACATAGGTGTAGCCAGGCAACCCACCCCCGGTGGCTGAGCCATCGCCGGCAATAATGCCCATCACATGGGTGCCATGCCCGTCCAAATCTTTCGAGCGCACGTATCCAGTGGGTGTACCATCAAGCTCATTATTGATATCAGCTTGGGTGTATTCCACTCCGTATGAAAAACCAGCCGGACCTTTCTCGCCGCTTTGCGGAATAAGCGTTTGATCCCAGATCGACAGAATGCGCGAAGTATTATTGCTATCGTTAATGAAATCACTATGGCGCCAGTCGATGCCAGTGCTAATATCGGCTACAATCACGCCCTTGCCAGTGTAGCCGGAATAAGTTGGCGGAGTAGTCGTATACTGGCCCTGGTGAACCTGTTTTGCCTTGTTCTCGACCACACTGGCGTCCAGGGTTGCCCTGCGTTTTAGCGATGGTGCAATACTCATGACGCTGGGATTGTTGGCCAGTTCGGGCAATTTAGCGATTGGGATGCGGATAGTGAAAATATCACCTATTTGTGAGCCTACCTTTGCTCCCAGCGCCTCCAATTCTTCGCGATGGCCGGTCGATTTTACCAGCACACCCACTTCAGGCTCAGCCGTTTCAATTTGGCTCACTTCCATCACGTTGGCCTTCAGGTTCAAAAAGTCAGTCGGAGCGCCAATCAACATACGCACATCAACTGTCATTTTTTGCCAGGCTTGGGGGGAAATTTGAGATTTGGTTTGGGCCATCCAAGGCAAGATGCGATCACCTGTCTGGGGCTTGATAGCGGAACTCGATAAGAGGATAGACATTCCAATTGCTAGCCAGAAAAATTGCCAGTGATTGTTGATAGTTTTTCTCATGGCGATCTACTCCTTTGTTTTGTGGATACGTTAGTTTATTAACTCAACTATTAGCGAATTCATTCACAGTCGCAATTATTCAAGTCGCTGGAGCATCTGACTGGCCGGTTTAGCATAATCACCCCCCATCTCCGTCACTTTTTCAAAAGCCTGCCGCGCTCGTGAACCTTGATCTACCAGCAAATAGGTATTTCCCAAATACCAATAGCTCTTCTCAATGAGGAAACTATCGCCTAATGCGATTGCTTTTTGCAACGAAGGAATGGCCAGAAGGGGTTGATTGTTCAACAACTGAGACACCCCCAAATAAAAAAATCCAGCGGCCCAGGTTGAGTCCAATTTAACTGCCTGGGATAATTTGTCGATTGCTTGAGGATAATTTTGTTGAGAATAAAAAGACATTCCCTCTTGAAATAGTTTAATCTCTTCTGTCGTCTTCAAATTTCCCCGCAATATAAGCGGAAGATATGGAGCAGGCTCAATCTGCGCTATAGGTGCGACTCCTTTTTCATTACGAAACACCAGGACTGACAGCATGATAGTGATGACCAGGATTGGTAAAACCAGTTTGAGCGTATTGTAGGTTGGATGCGGAAAAGGTAAGAATTCTGGGATAGAACGGTCTTCCGCGGGCCGATCATGCCGCCACTGTTTGATCCATTGCACCCACCGAACCCACAATCGTGCTATTGATAGCGGAGCATTTTGGTGAAACAATTTGATCATTTTTTGGCAATAGTCGCAGCTCGATACATGTTGTCTTTCTACTTCCGTGAAATTGCCATGAGCATATTTTTCAAATTGCTCAAAGCTGAGACAGGCATTGCTTCTGCGGAGAGCAAATTTATTGAGAGCTTTTTGCTCAGCTTGTTTCCATTTTCCCATGATTTGCTCAAACTCTTTATCATCCATTGTAATCTCTCTCTAATCTTGTTTACGATTTTGCTTTGCAAATTTGCAAAATATTTGCAGACTGATTTGCTATTGCTCCAGGCAAGCCTTCAATTTTTTAATTCCTGTTTCGATCCGTTTTTTGGCGGTATTCGGAGCTTTGCCAAGAATATCGGCAATCTCCTGCAAATTAAAACCTTCGATGTAATACAAGCGAATTGATAGTCTTTCTTCAAATGACAAACGATCAAGGCAATTATGCATCGATATTAGAATCTCGTGATCATTCGCCTTGAAATCGTTTTCCTGAAGTGGTTCTGAGAAATTAGGATCGTCAATCTGTATATTTTTCGCTCGCTGTTGGAACTGGCGACTTTTAATAAAATCCTTGCACATGTTGGTAGCAATCAGGTAAATGAAGGTGCGAAAAGAGGCTTTCTTATTGGGATCGAAGTGATAATATGCTTTGATAAAAGCTCTTTCCGTTACATCTTCTGCGTCTTCACGGCTCTTAGTTAGTCGATAACAATATCTAAAAATTTCAGAATAATGAGAGCAATAAAGTTGGGTGAAATTTTTAATTGACATTTTTTGCCTTGGGAATGAGCGTAATAATAAAATTGAAACGAACTGATAAAAAGAAAATAGAGGGAACAAATAGAATAAAAGTATAGGATTGAAATGTTTTGTATAAAAAATCGAGAGCTGTTGCAGCAGGTATGATAAATCTGCTCAAGCCGTAATTGTAAAATAATGAAATTAATTTAAAAAGTCAAGTAATAAATCTATAAAAGCTGAAAGCAATAAAAAAATTAATGATCCTTTAGCATTTGATTTATTCTAAAAATAGTAACTGATACAAATAAAAAATTCTATGGATCGTCGATCAGGGAAGATTGGTGGAATGTGAAATAAGAGGAAAATTCGTGACTAAAATCCCGGAATCGCCAACTTCCCGTCAGCGATTCCGGTTAGTATGGGCTATTGAATCGTTGGGTAATCTTTGATTAGATCCAATGCTTTGCTGATTTCGCCCGTGGGCAGTTCATGATCGATTAGTTTACCGGCTAAAAAGGCCTCATAGGCGCCCATGTCGAAATGGCCATGGCCACTCAGATTGAACAGGATCACTTTGGATTTGCCCTCCTGTTTTGCCCGCTCGGCCTCGACAATGGTAGCGCGAATGGCATGGGATGACTCGGGTGCTGGTAGAATCCCTTCGGCCCGAGCAAACAGCCGTGCCGCTTCAAAAACCTCTACCTGCTTATAGGCCTGCGCCTCGATGTAGTTCTCTTTGACCAAATGGCTGACCAGCGGCGCCATGCCGTGATAGCGAAGGCCACCCGCATGAATTGCCGGCGGAATGAATTTGTGGCCCAACGTGTGCATGGCCAGCAGTGGCGTCATCTCGGCAACATCGCCAAAATCGTACGCATACGGCCCACGAGTCAAAGTCGGACACGATGCCGGTTCCACGGCAATTGCCCGAAGCGCTTGGCCTTTGAATTTATCGGCCAGGAATGGAAACGCAAAGCCAGCGAAATTGCTACCTCCCCCTACGCAGCCGATCACAATATCGGGGTAATCGCCAGCCATTTCCATCTGCTTTTTGGCTTCCAGTCCAACGACAGTTTGATGCAAAATCACATGGTTCAACACGCTGCCCAATGAATATTTGGTATCCTCGCGCAGCGCGGCATCTTCCACCGCCTCGCTGATGGCCACCCCAAGGCTGCCCGGTGAATCGGGATCCTGTTGCAGGATCATACGACCGGCATTGGTGTCGGGACTGGGACTGGGGACGACCGTAGCCCCCCAGGTTTCGATCATCACGCGACGATAGGGCTTCTGGAAGTAACTGACTTTGACCATGTAAACTTTGCATTCCAGACCGAAGAAGTTGCAGGCGAGACTTAGCGCGCTGCCCCATTGTCCGGCACCGGTTTCGGTGGTGATGCGCTTGACACCCTCTTGCTTATTGTAGTATGCTTGCGCAATTGCCGTGTTCGGCTTATGGCTGCCAGCCGGGCTGACTCCCTCATATTTATAATAAATTTTAGCGGGTGTGTTCAGCACTTTCTCCAGCCGTTTGGCGCGATACACCGGCGATGGCCGCCACAAGCGATAGATATCCAGCACTTCATCGGGGATGTCGATCCAGCGCTCGGTGCTGACTTCCTGTTTGATCAGCTCCATAGGGAACAGTGGCGCCAGATCCTGTGGCCCTACCGGTTGCTTGGTGCCGGGATGCAACACTGGCGGCAATGGCTTGGGAAGATCGGCCTGGATATTATACCATTGTCGGGGGATGTCATTTTCGACCAGTATGATTTTGGTGTTTTCCATATTGGGCTCCTTTGGGTTGATGATTAATGGTTTGAACGAGTTAATTGTTGCCGAATGCAGCGAGCCATCGGCTTATTCATCAAAAAGAAACGTGGGTTCATGATAAAACCGAATCGATTTGTCCTTAATTTGTTCAGTGATCCTTTTTTGAAGCCAGTAATTTTTCTGTTCTACCGAGACATCAAAGCGCAGAATATCCAGCGGGACATTGATTCGCAACGCGCGCTTGGGAAGAATGATGCGGGTGATGCCGCTGGGGATGCGCAGGTCGTGATTGGTAACCTCGATGAGCTCTTCTTTGGTTAATTTGCGGAAGACAATCACCGCACAGAATTGGGCGTAGTTTTTCTTCAAATGCTCTAAATTGGTATAGCTCACGCGATCCATGTATTGAAAGCCCTTGTAAATCTCGGTGATATTTCTGAGGTCCCTTACTCGCTGGAATAGATCGGCGTGGGCATGAACGGCATAGATACTGCCGTCGCCAAATAGGATCTGACAAAGCAAGTCTCCGTTCTCATTTTGCGAGAGGGTCTGGCATTCGTTTTGACGGATGGAGATGTCGGGAATATTGGTTAGCTTGTCTAAAAAGGACGCTTTGGTGAATTTTTCAACGGCGTGGTGCCAATGCAGGAAAACGAGGCCGGGATCGAACAGATCGATATGCTGAACCAGCACGTCGGGGATACCGAGATTCTGCAGTGCAGTGAGCCGATTGGCCCCGTCCAATAGCATAAATTTCTGACTGCCGGGATGGGTGGCGACAACCGGCGGATTTTTGAGTTTATTTTCCTTGCGGATGCTGTCGGTGAGCTTGGCAGAACGTTCTAAATCCGGATCTTCATGAAAAATGATCTCTGATAGAGGGACAATTCGCAATTGGGGCAATTCGCCGATCTTAAGTTGCTTATCATTAACTGGAATCACAGCACCTCCTATGAATTACACATAAAATAAAAAAACCCACTGGCGAAAGTGGGTTAGATTTAAGCGAAATTTTTATCTAATGAAATTAGAGGTCTTCTTAATCTACCCCACTACCAAATAACATGCGCCACCACCAGCACCAACGAAAATCGATGCCCATGAATATCATGATTCGCTTTCCTGCTAAGAAAATAAAAAGATCTTTATCCACCAAATCCATTTGAAAATCAACTGACGTTAACATGAACTATTATGAATTGCCAAAAACTTTGTTTATGCTGAGACCAGTTTTTTCGCCCACTATCATGCCTATCCCGCAGCAACGAAACAATTTCCTGTAACTAACATCAGGCAAAAGCCACCGGATGGTCGGCCGGCAAAAAACGATTGCGCCAGGCGCTGAGGGATTTTTAGCCGGCGATCGCCTTTTCAATTTTAGCTTTCAGGTGTTGCTTGGGAAACGCGCCAACGATCTGCTCGGTAACTGCCCCTTGTTTAAAAATAAGAATCGTTGGAATGCTCCGAATGCCATATTTAATGGCCAATGCCTGCTCGGAGTCGACATCGCATTTAGCCACTTTGATTTTGCCAGCATATTCCGTAGCGAGTTCTTCAACGATAGGGGCAATCATTTTGCACGGTCCGCACCAGACCGCCCAGAAATCGATGAGCACCGGGAGATCAGATTTCAATACTTCGGTTTCAAAATTTGCTTCGGTGATGGCTAATAACTGGCTCATGAACCACTGCCTTTCGACTTGGATCGTTAATATCGTATGAGTTGAATTGTGCTAAAGATAAACATCTTGATTCAAAATTGCAAGCACATTTTTTAAATTTTTTTGATAATTTTCCCGGTGACGATTCGCGTGCCGTTTGGTGGTAAACGAATTTGCGGTCACCCAAAGATTTTGATCCAGGTAAGCCGGTGGATTCCATCAAATTCCAATTCAGCGAGCGACGCGGGATGCCGACGCTTCAATCATTATACAGCATCCTGACGGCTGAATTGGCTAATTCAATAGAGGCAACCGATGCAAGTTGCCGAAAAGATTTCTATGAAAAATCCTTGACTTTTTAATAATATTTGTTTATCATAAATCCGGTCGAGCGGTGGCAAAAAGATACCGCTCCCCATAGCTATCGGTTAGCCGAAATGAGCGTTGGCGATCATGGGGTGATCTGTGGAAAAACCGGTTAGGGGAAAGCAAACTGTATCGGCTTTCATATAACACCTGAAAATCCAAAATAGAAATGACTATCAAAAATGCCCACCAAATACATGGACAGCGTTTTTAATCTTTCAAATTTCGTGTCCTATTTCTTGGGCCAGGAGCGATTATTTTCAATCATCGTGGTTCATTTTAGAAAGTTAGGTAAAATAATAGAAGGAAATGTCCCATGAGTCAACCAAAGAATTCCAAAGGCATGACGCGGCGCAAGTTTCTCAAAGGGGTTAGTAGTGGCGTCGTAGGCAGTACCGTATTATTGCAGACTTTGCCAGCGTTATCGGATGCCGAGGCGGCATTGAACCAGTCGCAGCACGATGGTAAGGTCGTACTGGCATTTACTATCAATGGCAAGCCGGTCCAACTGCTGGTGGAGCCGCGGATGACACTGGCCGAGGTTATTCGGGATGAACTGCATTTAACTGGCACCAAGGTGGTTTGCAACCAGGGCGAGTGTGGCGGCTGTACTGTGCTGCTGGATGGCAAAGCAGTCTATTCCTGTCATCTGCTGGCGCTGGATGCGGCGGGAAAAGAGGTGATCACGATCGAGGGACTCATGAACGGCGAACAACTGCATCCTTTGCAACAAGCATTTATCGATCATGATGGACTGCAATGCGGTTTTTGCACGCCTGGGCAGATTATGGCCGCTCATGCCCTGTTGCGTGAGCATCCCCATCCAACTCGGGAGCAAGTAAAACAAGGAATGGCCGGCAATCTGTGTCGATGCGGCGCTTACCCGAATATTATCGAATCGGTATTAGCCGCAGCGGAAAAGCAGTAACTGATCCGCCTGGATGGCACGCCAACGCTTTTCGCCTAACAGTGAAGAGCGGGAGGAATAAAGCAATCGAATTATCGATTTGAGCTTGGAACTGCGCCTGTTGCCCATCGCGACGGCAAATCATTACTGCGGCTTCGCCGTGCGCCAATGCGGGAGCTTGATGGTCAACGTGATGGTGGAAACAAAAGCGCAGCTATTGAATTTTAATAATCCTGGTCTTATTTTTGGAGGCATTATGCCAGCCCGAAAAATTATCAAAACAGCTCATTTTTTTGAGACCGACCTGGTCGAAACGCTGGCGGAGGTGGCGACGGAAGAGGTCCCGCCGTGGTCGGCCGCGGCCAAACTCAGCCGGGTAGGAAAACCCACCCCTCGCATCGACGGGTATGACAAAGTAAGTGGCACCGCGGAATATACGTTCGATATTATTTTGCCCAAAATGGCATTTGCGAAAACCCTACGCAGTTCGCTTCCTCATGCAATTATCAAAAAGATCGACACCACCAGGGCGCAGCAACTGCCGGGAGTGCTGGCCATTCAAACCCATGAAAACGCACCGAAAATCGCCTGGTACAGCGGCAGTTATCTGTTTGATCCACACGTGCGATTTGAAGGAGATGAGGTGGCTTGCGTAGTGGCTGAGACCGAGAAAATTGCAGCGCAAGCTGTGCAACTCATTGAGGTGGATTATGAGGCTTTGCCGTTTGTAATCGAGGCGGAACAGGCCATGCAGCCGGACTCGCCCAAAATTCATGACGACGGCAATATCAGTGGCGGCAAGCCCGCTATCTACCAGCGGGGTGATCTCGAAAAAGGCTTTGCTGAAGCCGATGCTATCGTCGAGGATACGTTTACCACGCAAATTGCGCTGCATAATCCAACCGAAGTCCACTGTAGCGTGGTCAATTGGGAGGGAGATCATCTGACAGTCTGGACTTCTACCCAGGCGGTCTTTGATGTTCGGACTGAAATGGCTGACGTCCTGGGTTTGCCGGCCAGTCATGTGCGGGTCATCAAAAAATACATGGGTGGTGGGTTTGGCAGCAAATTGGAGGCAGGGAAATATACCGTGATGGCGGCACTGCTGGCGAAACAGATTGGACGACCGGTTAAAATCGCATTGGATCGGAAGGAAATGAACCTGGCGGTGGGCAATCGTCCCGATTCCATTCAAAAGTTGAAAGTCGGTGCGAAAAAGGACGGCACACTCACCGCCATGAGCCATTACTCGGTGGCCGCGGTTGGGGCCTATCCTGGTGGTGGTGGTTGTAGCTGGCCGTTCCGAACCGTTTATAACTGCCCTAACGTTCGTTCCGAAGAGTATTCCATCATGACCAATGCCTGCCCCGAGCGCCCCATGCGCGCGCCTGGACATGTGCAGGGTACCTTTGCCATGGATTCCATCATCGATGAATTGGCTGAAAAAATCGGCATGGACCCACTGGAGTTTCGACTGAAGAATTACGCCACTATCGACCAGGTGTTTAATGTGCCCTATACCAGCAAACGCCTGCGCGAAGCCTACGAACAGGGTGCGGCTGCTATTGGCTGGCAGCGACGTAACCGGACGCCCGGTTCGCAGCCGGGGCCTATCAAGCGCGGTATAGGCATGGCCACACAAATCTGGTGGGGAGGTGGCGGACCACCGGCTTACGCCACGCTCAAACTGAACCGCGATGGCAGCGCCACGGTGCTATGCGGTAGTCAGGATCTGGGAACTGGCACCTATACCTTGATTGCTCAGGTAGCAGCGGAAGTGCTGGAAATTCCTATCGCCCACATTCAGGTAATCCTGGGCGATACGGCTACCTGTCCCTACGCACCTGCCAGCGGCGGCAGCGTTACGGCGGCCTCGATTTCGCCAGCAGTGCGCGAGGCAGCGGAGCAGATGAAAGCCAAATTGCTCTCGGGGGCGGCCGCAATCTGGCAGACGCCAGAGGCTGATCTGGCCTATGCTGGAGGGGTGATTGCTTCGCGCAAGGATGCGCAAAAACGCCTGACCATTTCTGAAATCGTGCGGGGCCTACGCGAACAGGTGCTGGTTACCACCGGCGCCAGGGCTGCCAATCCCAAAGGCTACACCACCAACACCTTCGGGGCGCAATTTGCCGAAGTCGAAGTGGATACCGATACCGGCCGGGTGCGCGTCATTAAAATTGTCGCCGCGCACGACATTGGTCGCGTGTTGAATCCGAAAACCATGGCCAATCAGATGCATGGCGGAATTATGCAGGGACTGAGCTTTGCATTGATGGAAGAGCGGGTGATGGATGAATACACCGGCAAAGTTCTGACGACCAATATGCACGATTATAAATTGCCAACCATTTTGGACACCCCTGAGATCGAAGTGATCATTGTCAGCGATTTCGACCCGTTGCTGAGCAGCACCGGTGTCAAAGGGGTGGGCGAGCCGGCGATCATTCCCACGGCCGGGGCTATTGCCAATGCCATTTATAATGCCATTGGTGTGCGTATCAAAAATCTGCCGATAACGCCGGATAAGGTTTTGATGGCGTTGAATGGTTAGTATCATCCAACTGCTCGATGGCGAGAACCGCGATGGCGATGGCCAAACAGGTCAATGACCTGTTTGCGCCGTGCGGGCGCTTTCGCCAATCGTAAAGCATCCAGAATCAGTGGCAGAGTGGATTTTAAAATTGGAGCGACAAATGAACAACTTCGACTATATTCAGCCAAAAACTCTCAACGAGGCCAGTCAATTGCTGGGAAAAGATTGGCAGACTGCGCTTCCTTTTGCTGGAGGCACGGATCTGCTGGGCCTGATGAAAGATCATATCGAGTCCCCCAGCAAGCTGATCAATCTGAAAGCGATACCCGGTTTGAACCAGATAGTTTATCAACCAGGCAAGGGACTGTCGGTGGGTGCGCTGGTAACAGTAGCCGAGATCGCCGAGCATCCGATCATCAGAGAAAAGTATACCGTTCTGGCCGAGGCGGCGCACGAGGTGGCTTCGCCGCAACTCAGAAATGTGGGCACCATTGGCGGCAATTTATGCCAGCGACCACGCTGCTGGTATTTTCGCGGGGAGTTCCGCTGTCTGCGCAAGGGAGGCGACCTTTGCTATGCTGTGGATGGTCGGAATAAATTCCATTGCGTCATCGGCGGCGGCCCATGTTTTATTGTTCATCCCTCAGATACGGCGGTAGCGCTGACTGCACTGTCGGCTCAGGTGGTGATTTTTGCTGGCAAAAAATCCCGCACCCTGCCGATTCAGAATTTTTTTGTGCTGCCGGAACAGAATGTTAGGCGAGAAAATATGTTGCAGCCTGGAGAAATTCTAACCCATATTCTGGTGCCGGACCTGCCTCGGAATACCCGCAGCGGTTACTTGAAGGTAAAGGAGCGAGGTGCGTGGGATTTTGCCCTGGTGAGTCTGGCCGCTGTAGTCCAGCAATTCGATACTTCGGTGCAGTCGGGCACACTGGTACTGGGCGGCGTGGCACCCATACCCTGGATCGAGAAAAATGTGAGCGCACAGTTGGCCGGCCTGAAGCTTACACCCGACCATGTCGAAGCGCTCTCCCGGCGAGCATTGGCCGACGCCGAGCCGCTGGAGCAAAATGCTTACAAAGTTCCGCTGGCGCAAAACATAACCAAAAAATTACTGCTCAGGATCACCGCTTGACAATGGCTACGAACAGAGTGGAGGTGATTCAATCGGCTGGTGGATTGTTGTGGCGGGAAATAGCCGGCAGCCGAGAACTGGCGCTCATCTATCGGCTAAGGTACGACGATTGGACATTGCCCAAGGGTCAATTAAATGCCGGCGAGAGCTGGCAGGAAGCGGCGTTGCGCGAAGTTGAGGAGGAGACCGGTTGCCGGGCAGAGATCATCAATTTTGCCGGTTGCGTTGGTTATGTTTTGCAATTACGGCCCAAAATTGTGCTTTATTGGAATATGCGCGTGATTGCCGTAAGCCATTTTCAGCCAAATGCAGAGGTTGATCGGTTGCAATGGCTGCAGCCCATGGATGCGATTCAACGACTGACTTATGTGGATGAACAGGAACTGGTACAAAAGAATGTGAGCGCATGGTGAATTATTCGTTCTGGAACAAGACGACTCTGCAACCTATTGCTTCTGGAATGGAATAGGAAAGGTAATGGAATCGATGACGCATCGCGATCGCATACGCACTATTATCAGCGGCCGGGCTGCCGACCGGGTGGGCTTCTGGTTGGGCAAGCCCCACCCCGATACCGAGCCGATCTATTTAGCCGCCTTTGGGCAGCCGGATCTGGAGGCCGTACGACAACTGCTGCATGACGATTTTCGCTGGTTCAATCCGCAATGGATTTCGTACAAACACCCCCTGGGAAAGCCCATCTGGGATAATCAGCGCCGGGGCAAGGAACTGGCGGCGGAGGGAGTTTTTGCCGACTGCACCGATGTCCAGCAGGTGCATGATTTCGATTGGCCCAATCCAGATTATCTCGATTTTTCCGAAACGTTGCATGAGTTGCAAAATGCAGGTGATGTATATCGTGCCAGTGGCTTCTGGTGTCCGTTCTTCCACGAGATTGCCGATTTTTTTGGCATGGAAAATTATTTTGTGAAAATGTACACCCATCCCGAGGTGGTGCATGCGGTGACCCGACACATGATCGACTTTTATCTGGAGGCCAATCGCCGATTTTTCGAGCAGGCGGGCGACCTGATCGATGGTTTCTTTTTTGGCAATGACTTTGGCACCCAGCTCGATCTACTGATCAGCCCGGAACTGTTCGAGGAATTTGTGTTTCCCTATTTCAAAGAATTGACCGACCAGGGACATCAGTATGGTTTGCAGGTTATTTTGCACTCCTGCGGCTCGATTTACAAAGTCATTCCACGGTTGATTGACCTGGGCGTGGAGGCGCTACATCCGTTGCAAGCCCGAGCCAGCAATATGGATGCTGCGATCCTGGCGCGTGAGTTCAAGGGCCAGGTCGCATTTATTGGCGGCATCGACACGCAGCAAATTCTGGTTCACGCCACCCCCGATGAAGTGAGGGCCGAAGTGCGCCGGGTGAAACAATTGCTCGGCCCCTGTCTGGTGGTCAGCCCCAGCCACGAGGCGCTGTTGCCGAATGTGCCGCCGGAAAATGTTCGGGCTATGGCCGAAGCGGTGATCGATTAGCTTTGGCAATTGGGTGACGGACGAATTGAGAGCTGGGGGAAATCGTATGATAGCCGATTGACCTGGAGAATGGAATGGTAATGAGCAACTAACAATGATTTTCCATTGCACGATGATTTAGAATAAATTGCTCCCCAATTATTTTGCTAATTATTTAATCAGTAACTTTTCATGAAATCCAAACGCCTGCAATTTACTGGAAATTTGGGATACAAATTGAGCGCGCTGCTCGATCTGCCCGATGAGGGAGAGCCGAAGAGTTTTGGAATTTTTGCCCACTGTTTCACCTGCAATAAGAATTATAAAATTTTGAATTATATCAATCAGGTATTGACTGCAAATCGACTGGCCATATTGCGCTTCGATTTCACTGGCCTGGGCGCAAGCCAGGGCCAATTTGGCAGTACCAATTTTTCATCGAACGTAGGCGATATTCTGGCAGCGGCCAGTTTTTTAGAACTGAATTTTGATGCCCCCCAGATAGTGATCGGCCATTCATTCGGCGGTTCTGCCGCCATCTTCGCTGCGATGAAACTATCGTCCTGTCGCGCGGTGGTCACCATTGCTACACCGGCCAGCTTCGATTCCATTCGCAGTTTGCTCCTAAGCCGCAAAGCAGAGTTGGAACGAAATGGCGAAGCAGAATATGTCATTTCGGGCCGGCCGTTTGTGATCCAAAAACAATTTCTGGATGACCTGGAGCGCTATGACTTGAAAAAATCACTGGCCGCTCTTCATCGACCCTTGCTGATCTGCCATTCGGCTGGCGATGAGCTGGTGCCGTTTGCTGAGGCCGAAGCGCTGTTCGCTGCCGCGAAACAGCCCAAGAGCCTGATATCGTTGGATCGGGCGGATCATCTGGTATCTGATGAACGATATGGAAAATATGCTGGCCAATTAATCGTTGCCTGGGCCAGCCATTACCTGGACCTCTGAATTGTTGCGCTCGGCAAATTACGGCAACCTATCATTGCGATGCGTCCACCAACTGACCGTCATCGTCAAGCGGAGATTCGATTGGCCGCAACGGCACAAACTCACCGAGGCACCGCGGCATAAATACATGAAGTACTTGGAACCAATTGTCATTGAAAACGAAGCGACGGTACAAAAATTTGAAAGGAAAATTATGCCTGGTAGGCCTATTTTCTAACATCGGATCTAATTCCCTCGTGCCTTCGAGCGCTGGTGGCAGTGACCGGACATGAGTTGCCGCCAATAGCCAATTGGCGGAGGTAGGGCCTTGCACTGACTCAAAAGTAGGCATTTTCAAGATGTCCCATAAATCAATGAGAGGAGAAGTTCAAATGAAAACCGACCTGGCAAACCAAAAAGGGAAGCTCATTACCATCGGCCTGATGCTGGTTCTCCTGCATCTATTGGGTTGTGCTACCCTGCAGCAACTGGCCAACATTCAGCAACCCCAAGTGGACGTGGAAAATGTTCGTTTCACCGGCATGAGCTTCGAGACGCTCGATCTGGCATTCGATATCAAAATTAAAAATCCAAACCCCCTGGCCATCAACCTGGCTGGTTTCGACTATGACTTTCAGATCAATGACGCGTCATTTTTAAAGGGGCAACAGAATCAACCCATTGCGATTCAGGCCATGGGTGAAAGCGCCGTACAAATTCCGCTGACGCTGACCTTCAAAGATTTGTACAGCACTTTCCAGGCTCTGAAAAATGAAGATAGTTCCGCCTATAAATTGCTGGGGGGACTGTCCTTCAATCTGCCGGTGCTGGGCGCAACCCGCCTTCCCATTAGCAAATCCGGGAAACTCCCCAATCTCAAGTTACCTGAGGTGAAGATCGGCGCTCTGAAGCTCAATAAATTATCATTTTCTGGAGCCGATCTGGAATTGAAGTTAAATGTCGTCAATCCCAATACCTTCAATTTTCTCTTGAGCAAGTTGAACTACGATTTTGCCGTTAATGGCAAAAGCTGGGTGAAGGGATTGACCCAGAATGCGATGCAGGTGAAGGAAAAGGGGGAGAGCACGATCGCGATTCCTATTTCGCTCAATTTTTTAGAAATGGGTTCGGCAATTTATCAAATGATCAGTGGCAATCAGAAACTGAATTATAAGCTTCTGGGCAACCTGGATTTAAAGTCCTCATTGCCATTGCTGGGGGCAGTGAGTTTGCCGATTGACCGCAGCGGCGAATTGAATATTTTGAAATAGCCAGGCCATGGCTTTGGAAACCGAGCGATCATGAAATCAAATCAAAAATCGCGGGGATCAACCGCGTCGCGATCCCCAAAAATCCGTCAGGTACTGCTGGAAGATTTGCGCCAGGGCGGAATCCCCGGCACGCTCTGGCAGGATCTGAAAGAGATCTATCACTTTTATTTGGACCAGGAGACCAAACGGCGACTATCGCACATGGGCCGCATCCGTCAGGGCATTTATGTGGCGATCTGGCTGGTCAAAAACTTGATTCTAAAGCTCAATCCGATGCGGCGGCTGCTATTGGTTGCTGCACTCGCCCTGTTTCTGTTGGGCAACAGCGATATTACCATCACGCCCGACCTCCGATTCTCGAGCAACTTTAGCCATTTCGGTTTTTTGGTGGTGTTGTTGGTCTTGATGCTGGAACTGAAGGATAAACTTCTGGCTCAGGACGAGCTGGAGCTGGGGCGAGCGGTACAGCGGGCATTCATTCCCGCAACCAGTCCCCAGATCGCCGGTTGGGATATCTGGCTCTATACCCAGCCGGCCAATGAAGTTGGGGGCGATCTGGTGGATTATCTGCGGCTCAACGAACATCGGCTGCACCTGGCACTCGCCGACGTTGCAGGCAAGGGTCTGGGCGCAGCCCTACTCATGTCGAAATTGCAAGCAACCCTGCGGGCGGTAGCGCCTAATTTCCGTTCGCTGGCCGAGTTGGCCACACAGGTTAATGAGATCCTTTGTCGTGATGGCCTCCCCAATCGATTCGCCTCGCTGGTGTATCTGGAGCTGGAATCCAATTCGGATCGGGTGCGCTTGCTGAATGCCGGCCATTTGCCACCGATTATCCTTAGCGCCAGCAAAATGGAAATTATGCCCCAGGGTTCGCCTGCGCTGGGGCTTCAGCCAAATTCGCTGTTCCATGAACAGCGAATTGCGTTGCAGCCGGGTGACATCCTATTGATTTATTCCGATGGTCTGACTGAAGCGCGCAATGAGGCCGGAGAATTTTATGGCGAGCAACGCCTGCTGCAGTTTTTGCAACTGGCGCCGGATCTGTCGCCGCTGGAACTGGGGCAACGACTCCTGGCCGAAGTAGAAGGTTTCATAGCCCGGGCGCGACGCTTTGATGACTTATCGTTAATAATTTTGAAACGGACGGCTGGAAGCTCCGGGCAGCTCTCAGAGTGAAATCGAAGGAACTCATTATCCCTCGAACCGTTGAATCATACAACTCTTATTAACCAACATCATTTTTCAACAATGGAGGCTCAATCGGCTTATGAGAAAAATTTTCTTGTTCTTCCTGACCGGTTATTTGGCGTTATTTTTGACTACGAGTTACTTATCCGCATGTACCAATTTCCTCATTACCAGGGGTGCATCCAAAGACGGTTCTACGATGATCACCTATGCTGCGGATTCGCATGTGCTTTACGGTGAACTGTACTATACGGCTGCGGCCGATCATCAGCCGGGCGAAATGTTGGATATCTATGAATGGGATAGCGGCAAGTTTTTGGGCCAGATCAAACAGGTCGCTCACACCTACGCCGTCGTCGGTAACATGAATGAGCATCAGGTCTCCATCGGCGAGACGACCTGGGGCGGCCGGGAGGAGTTAAAAGATCCCCAGGCAGTCATGGATTATGGCAGTTTGATGTACATTGCCTTGCAGCGCGGCCGCACGGCTCGGGAAGCCATTCAGGTGATGACCGACCTGGTGGCAGAATACGGCTATTATAGCTCCGGGGAAACGTTTTCCATCGCCGATCCCAATGAAGTCTGGATCATGGAAATGATCGGCAAAGGACCGAACAATAAGGGTGCGGTTTGGGTGGCTCGCAAAGTCCCTGATGGTTACATCTGCGGTCATGCCAATCACCCGCGGGTGCGACAGTTCCCTTTGAATGATAAAGAGAACTGCCTTTATGCCAAAGATGTGATTTCCTCCGCCCGTGAGAAGGGCTATTTCAATGGCGCCGACAAAGATTTCAGTTTTGCCGATGTCTATGCCCCGCTGGACTATGGTGCCATCCGGTTTTGCGATATTCGCGTATGGGCGATGTACCGTCGAGCGGCACCATCGCTCAATCTATCCTCGGATTATATCAAGGCCGTGCCCGGTGCTGAGCCGCTGCCGCTATGGATCAAGCCGGACCAAAAGCTATCGGTTCATGATGTGATGGAACTGATGCGCGATCATCTGGAGGGCACTGAATTCGACATGACCAAGGATGTTGGCGCCGGCCCATTTCAATTGCCCTACCGCTGGCGACCACTGACCTGGAAAGTGGATACCGTTCAGTATCTCAACGAGCGGGCCACCTCGACGCAGCAGACCGGCTTTTCATTTGTCGCCCAGGCACGATCCTGGCTGCCCGATCCAATCGGCGGCGTCCTCTGGTTTGGTGTGGATGACACCTACAGTACCGTTTATGTTCCCATGTATTGTGGCATCACCAAAGTCCCTCATAGCTATGCCGTTGGCACTGGTTCGTTCCATGAATTCACCTGGGAATCGGCGTTCTGGGTGTTCAATTTTGTGGCCAATTTTAGCTATCTGCGTTACTGCGATATGATTAAAGAGGTTCAAAAAGTGCAGCGAGAGCTGGAAGGAAGATTTTTAGCGGATCAGCCCGAAATCGATAAAGCCGCGCTGGCGTTGTATAATACTGCTCCGCGGCTGGCTACGGATTATCTCACGAACTATTCGGTTGAGACTGGCAACGCAACAGTGGCTCGTTGGAAAAAATTAGGTGAATTCCTGCTTTATAAATTCATGGATGGCAATGTCAAGGATGAGTTGGGCAATGTCAAGCATCCGGGCTATCCAGCATCGTGGTATCGCATCATTGCCAGAGACACCGGCGATCAATTGAAGATGAAAAAACTGCCTGGAGAAACCGGCAGTCATTAATCGCTCAAGGGAATGGGGACCTGGATGGATTCCGCGACCGCTCGTGCCCGGAATGTGTTGTGGTTCTTTTGAGCGACAAAATCTCGTATGCTGACTGGATATTGGTGAAAAATTTCAGAGGGAGGGCGTATCGATGGAAGCAATCGTACAAAAAGCCATGACGACTTTTGGGGTGCCGCCGCATCGTCCCAATTTTTTATTTCTGTTGCCAGCATTTTTTGTGGCCAAGGCCGATGGCAAAATTCAAATGAAAGAGGTGATGTCCATCGGCTATAATTCGGTGAAGCTGGGCCTGGTGACCGCGCAGGAAGAGAACAGTGAGGATTTTAATCTCTTTTTGGAGCAAATGGTCACAAAATTTGAACACAAGACCCTGCCCAGTGATCTCGATTTATTGGCCACCGCGATCAACGCGCGTCTGGCCACCGTAAGCCCGGAGCGGGCTCAGGCTATTCGCGAACGCATCTATCAACTGTGCGTGGCGGTGGCTGATGCCTCGGGGCCGCTGTTAGGAGAGAAGATTACTGGCGAGGAAAAGCAGATGCTGCAGCGGATTTTTAATAAATTGGAAACAGAAGATTGAGCGAATGTGATCATTAAGAATTCATGTCGGAAATCAAATCGTTTCATTCCGACATGAATTCTTCTTGGGAATTGGCGCTGAATCCTGGCGTTGATCCCTAAAAGGCAATTTGTCGTTCCGAATAAATCTTGGCGCCGAATTGATTGGCCAATTCGTTATCCAGGAGATCGGCATACGCGGCGAAGGTATTGAGATTTTGATCCAGCTCTTCGGGATCGAGGCCCACCAATGAGCGCTCGCTTACCAGCACTACCACGTCCTTGTCAATTGCCAGCGCACAATTTAGCAAACTGATATTGATTTCCAATAAACGCCGATAAAAAGGCAGCAGGTTTTCTTTTGGCAGGAACAGTATGGGCGATACCAATCGGATCGTGCTCAAATCCTTAAATTCACTCAAGAATATATAGATAAAAGCCGACCCCCGTTGCGCAAACCAGCCCAGTACCCCCTGACCCCGTAGCTGTTGCGCCGCTGGATTTAAACCGATTTTGCGAAAGAAGTCCTCGACAAATTTGGTGCATTCCTGAATCGTTCGTGTTTTAACGTCTTTGGTTCCGAAAATGCTCATAGGTGTCTCCTTCATTTTTAAAGTTTAGCGCCGCAGATAGGACAATAGGGTGAATTAGTGGTCACATCATTTTTGCAGCTACTGCATTTCACGGTACTCTGGCTGGTGGTTTTTACGCTGTCAGTGGTTGTCGAGGCTGAGCCAATATAGGCGCCGCATTGACTGCAATAATCTGTGGTATCCGAGCTTTTTTCGCAGACAAAGCAGAATTCTTTTAATAGGAGGCTGGATAGGTTTTGTCGCACAGTTTGAATGCGGTCTTGAATGATAGGCGCCGGAATGGCAAAGCCCAATCCCTGCGCATCGATCATGACCATGGTGTTAACGCCAACGACTTCCCCATATTCATTGAATAAAGGCCCGCCGCTATTGCCGGGATTGATGGGAGCGTCAGTTTGAATATAGGGTCGATTATTAAACTGGCGACCCACTGCGCTAATCAGCCCCTGCGTCAGGGTATGCGCCAGTCCCCGCGGATTCCCAATCGCATAGACCGGTTGACCGACAACTATCTGATCGGCGTTCGCAATTCGAGTAACAACCGGCGGCGAGCATTCGACCTTGATGAATGCCAGGTCATCCTCAGGGTAGGAGCAGATCACTTTTCCAGGACATTCTTCGCCCGATAACAATCGAACGACGACCTTATTTTGACCATAGATCACATGTCGGTTGGTAATGATAAGTCCTTCATCTGAAATAAAAAAACCACTGCCATAGCCTTTCTGATGGGCGATACCTACCACAGCTTCTTTGACTTTTTCAAACAGCTCCTGCGGGGTCAATTTTGGTCGATCGCCGCACTCTTGCAGCACCGGAATGTCGTCATCCAAGGCCAATGGAATGGTAATTATTTTGTTGCAGCACGGGCAGCGGGCCTTCTTTCCTCTTTGCTCCGTGGTAGCTTTCAGACGATGCCCGCATGAACAGTCGATAATAATATCCATATCCTGATCTCCTGGAAATAGAAGTGGAATGTTAGAAATAGAGACCAATAATTAAAGAGTTCGCGCTAACAAGCCTTTGACCATGAATTTCGATAAGTTGGAGCAATTGATGGGTTAAAATTCTAACCGGCGAAATCAGACTAATTTCTTGAAGCAACGCTTTGTAAAGTGCACTCAATAGTTGAATGTTAAAAAACGATCTCCCTAATCGGTATCTTTTGGGAGGTAACATACGGTTCTGATAGCGAGGGTCAGGAAGCAGGCGTATCCAGACGGGTTGGCAGGCAGGAGGTCTTTCTGCTTCCGTTGATTTCAGCAAAATTGATTTTCATTTTGCTATGTCACAAATATAACAAAAAAAATTGATTGTCAATAGAAAATTTTGCATTTTTATAATTTGACGAAAAAATATTTTGAGCAGTGATGCCCTGCCGCGTCCACCGCGCCGCGATGAAACTGACCGAGACTGCTTAACTTTTTCATTGACATTCGTCCGGGAAATTTGTATGTTTAGGCCAATCGTTTTGCTCTGCGAGTGATTCAATTAGGGCAGCTAAGGTGCCCGGTTGGTACGGTACGGCAGGCAATCGATGTTCATCAGAGATTGAGACCAAATTTGTGAATAGGAGACCTCTATGCAACCAGACCCCAAACCATTGCTGGCAAAACTCGGTCTTCGGACGCCATTGATCGGATTTTATGATGCACCGGCGACCACAGCCTTTGAACCGATTGTCGCCCCTCAGGCTGGGAACAGAGTTTGTATCTTTGCATTTTATAAACAATGGTTGGAAGGAAAAACGCTGCAATTAACCAAAGAAAACTTCGGTTGTGGCGGTGCTGGCCGTTGTCTATTTGGTGTCCAAACGCGCTCGCGGGAAGATTTTGTGAACTTTTTGGTTGAGGACGAAGGGTTGAAAGCGTCTGCCGAACTGATGAACCAATGGATCGATGCCACGCCGCCCTATCAGCCGGAGCACGAGCATATTTTTGTCGGCCCATTGAAACGGTCGCAGTATCCGTACCTCAAGAGCGTCACTTTTTATGTCAATCCGGATCAGCTCAGTCTGCTGTTGATTGGGGCGCAGTATGAAAGCTCGCCAACCGATCCGCTGCCAGCGATTATACCATTCGGCTCGGGCTGTATGCAATTGGTGCCGTTGTTTCAAGATTTGAAAATTCCTCAGGCGATAGTCGGCGCGACGGATATCGCCATGCGACAGTTTCTATCGCCGGACGTCCTCGCGTTTACGGCCACCCGGCCGATGTTCGAGCGACTTTGTCGGCTGGATCAGAAAAGCTTTCTGAATAAGCCATTCTGGCAGCGGTTGCAACGGGCCCGGGGATTTTCCTTGCCAATATAATTGCGTGGGAATGTTGCGGGGGGAAAAGTGAACGAGTGGCTGGCTATTGTGGTATGATCTCAAATGAATAGCAACGTAGGATTTTCCATGAATCATTCATTAGAAGTTTATCGGGACGATCAGCTCATTTTTTTTAGCGATGGCAAATGGCTGCAGCCATTGCTGGAGCTGCATGATTTTTTGGTGGTGCAACATTACGATTCAGAACGGCTGTTTGTAAAAGATAAAATTGTCGGCAAAGCTGCGGCATTGATTCAGGTGTATTTGGGAATAAAAAATGTTCATGCCAGTATGTTGAGCCGTCTGGCCAGAGCCGTGTTCGAAGAATTTCAGATTCGTTATGATTATGACCAACTGGTCGACCGCATTCAGTGTCGTACCGAAGATCTGCTGGAAAAGGAATCCAATCCAAAAACCGCTTTTGAATTGATTCGAAAATTGGCCGCCCACTGAGGCCGCATTGAATTCGCGGTCGTTTGATTCCTGGTTCACCAGCCTCGCCAGGAAAAACGCCCCTTTTATGGGTCAGGTTGGTAGATAGTTGAAAGTAATAGTCACCATCTCGCCCGAAATC
This sequence comes from uncultured Cytophagia bacterium, assembly GCA_964647995.1. Taxonomy (GTDB): domain Bacteria; phylum Zhuqueibacterota; class Zhuqueibacteria; order Thermofontimicrobiales; family Thermofontimicrobiaceae; genus Thermofontimicrobium_A. Next base: position 3,175 of record CAZYNP010000032.1, on the reverse strand, counting down.
CTCGCACATCCACATGCACAAACGGTCCATGCGACGCGGTTTTTTTATAGACTGCCAGGCCTCCTTCAAACGGCTGATAAAATGGTTGCTGACTCAGCCATTCGATATGATTAAAAATCACGCGCGCATCTTCAATATCAATTTTTCCATCGTGGTTCAGATCATCCATCTGGCCATCCTGCGGTGCTTCATCGATATAGAAATCGGCAGCCGCACCGAAAATGTGGCGACTGAAAGGAACATTGCCAATAGCTTTATTGTAATACGGCGTTCGATAGCCGCTCATGATGGCCAGAGTCTGGCATCGGAGGCCCCTGAGATTGAGTGTCTCGAGAATCAGTTCCAATTTCAATAGCAATCGCTCTTGCAAAACGGTGTACTTGGGGAAGCTACCGCTCTGCTTGCAGATAAATTGCTTCAATTGGAAATGGGGGGTGAGCCAGATGTTCTGGTTTTGCTCGGTGATTTCCACAAACCCCGCCGGCGGCTCGTATTTGTCGGCATATTTGGCAGGAATTTCAGGGTAGTCGCCAATGTAACAGCCGTTGAGCTGGCCCTGTTTCAATTGATCAAATGGAATCAGCACTACCATGTTCAGCCGCATGGTGTCCTGAGCTGCGGGATCGACGATTGAAATGGGGTAGATCCCCGGCATCGTCGGCGCTTCCCAGAGCCACTGGCTGTGTTTTTCGGAGCTAAGTTTGCCCTGACCGGGCATGAAATGAAACTGATGCGGTAGATTATTGGTCCACGTTTGCAGTTCTATCCTTTCATTGGGAAGAAGAAAAACGGTCATGATCCGATAAAAGGACGTCTCATTTTTAAATTTAATGGCGAAGCTCGTTTTGTTGGGATTGATTTTTTCCGTTGCGAAGGTGGAAAATTGAACCATCGCCACCAATAACCAACTCCAGGCAACACTACCAATCAATTGCCCCGAATGTCGAATCGAACGAATCATAACGGTAATTCCCATCATCAAGATTATTCCAGCAGCACTCCGGCTGATTGCAATCCCTGTGCCACCACTGCGTCCCGTTGATAAATATCCTCCCGAAAATGTAACCAACCGCGCTCATCGACATAGGAGGTGCAATAGAAAATATGCACCTGAATCGGATGGGGCAGTTTAACGACAAAATCCCTGGTGGTGTCCAGTGCGGCAATGATCGCTTCCCTGGTCCATTGGGGGTCGTCTTTCAACACGTACGTCGCCAGATCAAGGGGTGATTCCACTCGAATGCAGCCGGAGCTATACGCCCGTTGCGGCAGACTAAAGTGGGAACGCTGAGGCGTGTCGTGAATGTAGACATCGTATTTATTGGGAAACATAAATTTGATGCGGCCCAGTGCATTATCACGACCCGGCGGCTGACGAAATACAAAGGGCAAGTTGTCTTTGCTATATGCCGCCCAATTGATGGAAAACGGATCCAGCACGGTCTGGTCGTTCCAACTGCGCAGAACCTCGATTTTTCGCTTGACCAAATATTGTGGATTCTTTTTGGCTTCCGGCAAGATGTCCTCAGTAGCAATGGTTGGCGGCACATGCCAGAACGGATTGAAAACCAGATAGGTCATGCGGGAACTAAAAACCGGCGTCTGCCGATAATCTTTGCCCACGACCACAGGCATGCTCAAAATGGTCTGGCCATGTTCGACAACATCCAGATTGAAAGCCGCAATGTTGACCAGAAGGTAACGGTCACCGAGCTGCTGGGGCAACCAGCGCCAGCGTTCCATATTCACGGCGATCTTGCGAATTTGCTCTGCCGCGGACATATTGAGGGCAGCCAGGGTGCCAGCACCGACTTCGCCGTCGATCTTCAGGCCGCTCCGCTCCTGAAAGCGACGCACCGCTATGGCCAGCGTGTCATCGTATACATATTTGAAAGTTGTTGGCCGTTCAGTCAAATCACCATAAAGAATGAGTCGCTCACTCAGCGCAGCCACCCGTTGACCACGATCTCCTGGTTTCATTTTTTCACCCGGCGGTATTCGGGTACTGCGATCTTTGGGGGCAATTGATTTATAAAGTGCCATTTCGCTACGTAGCTTTGCATAGCAAGGGAAATTCGGCAAAAGGCTTCTTAGCGTGCCCTGGATGCGTTGGGAAACAATGGCTTGGTTCAGCAAAGCGATCAAATCGTGCTCCGGCTGTGGCGAGAGCCATTCGGGCGCAATGGTTTCGGGGTCCAGACGGCCGGCCAGCAGGTGATTGCTGTAAACCAAAAAGGCATCGGTTAATAATACTTCGATATTGAACCAATGCGTTGGCGGCACGGGCAACCGCATTTTCAAATCGGTTCTCGCTTTGGTAAGGAGCGAATCCAGTACCCGGGAGTGATAATCGTTCGGATTCAAACCGTCGAGATCGGCCTCTCGCAAGGCCAGGGCCAGGCTATCGGCAATATCCCGGGGTCCATAATCATCGAACCAGGCCGGCTGAAATTCTCGTTGCTGATAGAAACGGTGGAGCAGGGTATCGGCATGCAGCAGCTCACCCGCCAGGTAGCCGGTCATATTCAATTGCGCCCGGTCAAACTGTTGTTCCAAAAGATCGGAGAGCCTTTCGGTCAATGTGGGTTCGTGAGTTTGCATCGTGATAAATACCGCAACCATGACCAGCAGGCTTGCTGCCAATAGGTAGATCAGATAGCGTTTTTGTTTTTCAGTTAACATATCATGTTCTCAGCTTTTTCCATCGAGTCCCCGGCAAAGATGCCCAGGCAGGCCCTGATTGTGTTGTCCGAAGCACGCCTGCCAGGCGCGAGCGATCTTTCCTGCTACCTGAATAATAGCAAATATTCCAGAGACAAGCAAGCGTTTTTTATGGGATGGCTTGCTGTCGATTAGCAGCAGTCGGATGATCGGCGCAGACCTGGTATTTCATCCATGGGATGATTGAATTAGATCCGAAAAGCTCGCGCAATCCATCCGCCATCAACCAGAAATAACTTATTGATGACATGGATTTTATTGAATAGGCAGCAACCATTGAAATACTAACCAATGTTAAAAAGCGATTGGAGCTGTTGGAGGCGGTCAACAACCAATGAACCCAGTTATTCTCGACCACTCTAACGCTGTTGAAGCATGGTTGCTCCAGAGTCCCGGTGTCATCGCCGATAAAATAATAAGAAAAGAAATCGCACCGACCGAGGGCAAATTATGA
>CAZYNP010000031.1:32165-62484 GCA_964647995.1 uncultured Cytophagia bacterium | reverse complement strand
ATACTGCCCATAAATGAACGAACGAAAGGAGTTGTTTTATGAACCGTTTGATTCCAATTCTGATCACTGTAATTTTACTGTTCACTGCTCACTGGGTCTTTTCCCAGGGCATCTGGAAATATTACACCCGTGCCGATGGATTGGCTGGGGATTCCGTTGTGGCTATTACTCAGGATAAGTTGGGCAATATGTGGATTGGCACTTATGGGGCGGGATTAAGCAAATTAGATACCAATGGGGTCTGGACCAATTTTTTTGTAAGTCGCGATTGTACTGTGAGTATCGTTGATCTTGAAGTTGACCAATCAAATAACATCTGGATGATCTATTTTCAATTGGGAGGAATTTATTATCTAGGCTACTATGTGGTGAAATATGATGGATCAATTTTCTATTATTATAAAGATCCTGATGGAGAACCTTTAGGCGGTGCTACCAGCCCAACTACCTTAGGTCAGGATACCTCAGGAAATATCTGGTGTGGTTCAACCGAGGACGGAATAGTTTATCGCTTTGACGGCCAAAGTTGGCAATGGGAGTATGTACCAGGAGCTGGGATGGGTGGTCATGGTGCTATTTCCGATATCGAGACCGATCGCTATGGCGAACTGTATTTTGCTCATCAGGGGGGAATCTCGACCTTAACGAAATGGATTTGGCAGTTCTATTGGACCTACGATATTGCCTTTGATCGGCTCAATCACCTGTGGTTTGGCTGCTCCGGAGCTGGTTGGGATTTAGGTATGTTTGATGGTGAAAATTGGCACAACTATCCGACGCTGGGCCACGGCGATGCTACTCGTGTCGCTGTCGATTCCAGCAATAATATTTGGGCTGGTTTTGGTAGGTGGGCTGCAAAATTTGATGGCGCCAATTTCACGTTTTTTAATTCTGAAAACGGAATGATTAATGATTATGTTAATGAGATATATGTTCACAAAAAAGGGGATATTTGGTTTGCCACTTGCGGTGGTATTTCTATTTTACATGATACAATCACCACCCGAGTTAAACAACAAAATCTTTCTATCGATGAAAACATTTCCTTTGCACTGTCTCAGAACTACCCCAATCCATTTAATTCAAGCACTGTTATTAAGTATAAATTAAGCAAGAAAGAACAAGTAGAATTAACAATTCATAATCTTTTAGGAAAGGAGGTGAGAAAACTAATCAACCAATATCAGGAACAAGGAGAACATGAAGCTATCTGGAATGGAGCGGATAATAATTTCAAGGAGGTGGTCAGCGGGATTTATATTGCGGTATTAACATGCGGTGATCTTAAAAAATTCATTAAACTCACTTTAATTCGATAAAAAAAATAGGAGAGTAGCCATGTTAACCAATAAGTATTTTAAATTTTTAGCGGGGGGAATAATTCTATTGGTAGCGTTCTTAATTTTTTCTCCTCATCTTTCAGCGCAGAGTTATTTTCCTCTTGGCATTTTTAATTATGATGTTCGGGGACGAGAATATCGCCTGTCTCAGGCCAACGAGACCGATCTCATCATCGATCTCCATGCTAACTATCTGTCGGAGATGTCACCGCGATCGCAAAATGATCTGATCGTCTTTAGTGATACCCTAAGCGCCAGAGTTTTCAGAACCGATGTAATTTATGATTCCGTGTGCTGGAATACGCATAACTATTATCCCATTTGGCATCCAGTGCAGTATCTCGATAATGACAGGCTCGATCGTTATATTTCAGAAAACGATAGAACTACAGATATTCATTATGCCGATATCAGGCGGTTTGTGCATTGCGTTGATAGTATCTTTGGCTCCCATTCAGGTGTAGGCACGATTCGGGTTGCCCATCAAGGGTGGACGGATTCAACCAGTCATTGGCCCTTCATCCGACGGGCGGGCTATTGGATCCAATACTATTTTGGCGATGCAGTAAAGTCGGTGGTCATCAATAACAGTGTGAATTGGCACCGTTCCCAGTTGCGAGATTTTTTCAGCAATGCTTCTGGTGTCGGTGATAGCCTGGATGTGTACCAGCACGAATACTATCCCTTCTATGCGCCTGCTGCTTATATAGGCGATGATTTTCAAAATCTATTGGATAATCGATATTTATCGCCGGTTGCGAATTAACCCGATCGGCGCTGAAAGCCAGTCAAAATAGTCACACGACGCTGGAAATGTATATCCAAACCCAGCGCGCCTATATTGACAACACCTATTTTCGGCGCCCGACCCAAGCTGAAATCTGGCTGCAAGCATTTCTGGCTTTGTCCCGAAACTTTAAGGGCATTCACTGTTATGTTCATCGCACCGTTCCCCCTAATCAAGGTTACTATGCTAATCCCGCCTGGTATGATTCCGGTTTAGTCGATATGGGACTACCCCGAACCCCAATAAATAATTCATTCAATCATCAGCCCTATAACAATGTCGCTCAGCTATTCGCTCATCTTAGTTCATTGGGTCCGCAAATATTGCCGCTCGAAGTGGATACGGCTTTTACCTGGACTGGTGCCATACCTCCGGCTTATCCACTCATTCAGGGAATTACCGGCTACGCATTAGATGGCAGCCATCATACCATTGAGGTAAGTCTTATGGATCATCCTACCAATAATTATGATTACTTTCTGCTCGTCAACCGTCGTTGTTCCAGCGACAATAATGGTACGCCCGCGCCAGCACAAACCATTACCGTTCGCACAAATAAAACCGGCCAATATCAGATCAGAGATTTGTATTCCGGCGAATTATTTGTTTCCAGCAATGGTTATTTTCGCAACATCACCATTGGTCCAGGGCGTGGTCGGTTGTTTGAACTGCGACCGATGTTTGTGACCAATGAGACCTGGGATACGGACACGGTCAATGTTTCCAGCAATATCACCGTCCCGACCGGTAAAACGCTAACTATAACTGCCAACAGCAAGGTTAAATTTTACAGTGGCGCGGAGTTGAAAATCAATGGTACCTTAACTGCCAACGGCGTAACTTTTACGGCGGCAGTTGCCAGCGCTAATCCCGGTTATTGGTCCAGAATCTATTTTGATTATGCCAACCTTAATTCACAGATCCAGAATTCAACCATTGAGAAAGCGAATTACGCCATTTTTTGCAATGCCTCTAAGCCGACCATTTATCATAACACTATCGCGCTAAATAATTATGGCGTCTATTGTCAATATAGTAGCCATCCGTACATTAATGATAATTACATTACCGATAACGATTATTATGGCATTTATTTAACCCAGACCTGTAATCCGTATATTCGGCATAATGCCATCAGCAGTAATGGTGGCAAAGGCGTTCAATGTCTCAATAGCTCCTCTCCCAACTTGATTGGAAAGAGTACTTCTGAATCTTATGGAGCAAATGAAATTATTCAAAATGAAGGACACGGTGTTACGGCGCAGACCAACAGCAATCCTAATTTAGGAACCGCTACGAGCGGCAGCTTGCAAGGATATAATGACATCTATAACAATGCGGGTAAACAGGTGAGCAATTATACGGCTGGAATTACGATCTATGCCAAAAAGACCTGGTGGGGGACACCCGCTCCGGTTCCCAGCCTGTTTTATGGTTCAGTGAATTACACTTCACCATTATCAACACCGTCACCTTACGCTGGGCCAACCTGGGGCGGTGGCAAAATGATGGCGTCACCACCAGTGGTTGATGACTATATTACTGATGAAGTGGAAAACTATTTAGCTCAGGGACAGATGCTTGAAGGCGAAGAAAAATACGAGGAAGCGGTCAAGGCGTACCGCTATGTGGTTGATAATTTCAGTGAATCGGAATACCGTTCCTTTACGTTCTCACGACTCATGGCCTGTCGTGATAAACAGGGTGATATTACAATTGAAAAAGACTATGTGGCTTCATTATCCCAGAAAGGTAATAGCGATGAGGTGGGCATTTCAGCTTTGTTATGGCAACCGCTAATCGAGGCCCGGGCAAAGAATGATCAACTGGCTTTAGAATTATGTGATCAGTTAATCAAAACTTATGAGGGTAGTGACTTAGCCCGCAATGCCTGGTTTGAAAAAGGCTCGATTCAATTATACGAGATGAATGATATTGAAGCCGCCAAAAAGACGTTTGCTGAATTTGCCCAGGCTATCCCAACGATCCCCTGGTGGAACACATCGATATTATTCTCTCCGGTTACGCACCAGTTCCAAAAACCTTGCCCAAATCGTTGGTGCAAAATAATGATCAGCGCAACGATGTTGTAATCCCCGAAAAATTTGCTTTAGCCCAGAACCAACCCAATCCATTTAATCCCAAAACCGAAATCCGCTATCAGCTTCTAAAAGCGACTCATGTGACCGGGGCGATTTACAATCTACTGGGTCAAAAAATTCGATCACTGGTTGACCAAGAACAAGAAGCTGGATATCATGTTGTCCCTTGGGATGGCAATGATGAGAATGGAACCTCGGTCGCATCAGGCCTGTATCTGTATGCCATTAGCGCTGGTGAATTCAAACAGGTGAAAAAGATGCTGCTGGTGCGGTGAGTTGAAATAATGACAGCTCCCATCGTAGTAGCTGGAGTCCATCCGCCCAGGCAGATGGACTCCTTCTGTCCAGTTGTTTAGCTTTTCAGTCCTAAATTGTGCTTGACTTTTAGGTCAGTTATATTTATATTAGCCCACTAAAATTTATATCCAGATTAATTTTATGGTAGCGACATGAAGAAATGCTCCGGTTCCCTTTCAATATTAATGATTTTAAGTTTTGTAATCAATCTGTCTGCTCAACAAAAAACCCGTGACGAGCAAAATTTCATCAGCAATCAGCTCCTCAAAGGGATGACCTCGCAGACCTTGCAGGAGTATTATCAAAGCGTTTATCACCAGCAGCAACAAAAAGCGCAACCGGGCTTGCTGCCTAGTTTTGATATTGATAAAACGAAATTGCTGGAAAAGTTGAAAGAGGCGATCCCTTTAGAAGGACCCATCGATCCGCGAACTTATACCATCGGACCTGGTGATCTGTTGGAGATAAACGTTTGGAGCGCCGTGCCATTTGTCAACACCGCGCTGGTCACTCCCGAAGGGACGATCATCATTCCCACGGTCGGAGTGATTGAAGTGGCAGGCAAGACACTGGCGGCAGTCAAAGAAGAGGTCGGTAACGCGGTCCGAAAAATATATATCAAAGGAGAGATCACCACTTCGCTGATTGCCCCCCGGATTTTTTCAGTAACGATCAGTGGCGTGGTGAATAATCCCGGCAATTATTACGCCGCAGCGGTTCAGCGCGCCGACCAGGTGATCTATCAGGCCAATCTGCAATCGCCGATCACTGCCTCGAAACTATCGCTGCTGGAAGAACAGAAGAAAAACCTGGCGGAGCGGGATGAAGTGCTCAAATATTATCGCAGTGATGAACAGGACCAGCAGCCGCTCAATTTTTCGCTACGCAATATCAAATTGATCCGTCAGAGCGGCGATACGCTGGCTGTCGACCTGGTGCGCTATTATGCTACCGGCAACACCCGCTTCGATCCGCTGCTATTGGATGGGGATCGGATCATTGTTCCCAATCTCAATTTGGAAGGAAATTCCCTGACCATTACTGGCGCGGTGCGACTGCAGGGTACCTATGAATATTTTCCCGGCGATTCACTGTCCAGCATCTTTGAAATTGCCCAGGGGCCAACCGGCCATGCCGATCTGGCCCAGGTTGATCTGTATCGCACCGATCCCAAAACCGGGCAGGTCTCCCATCAGGTGATCGATTACACCAAAATCCAGCGTCGGGAAATTCCCGATCTTCCCTTGCAGCCGATGGATCGCATCGTGGTGCGGGAGCGATATCCCCGGGAATTCCCCCATAGCGTCCGTGTCCGGGGCGAAGTCATTCGGCCTGGCCTCTATCCCATCACCCGAAATGGGACCCGACTGACCGAAATCATCAAATTGTGTGGCGGTTTCACCCCGTATGCCTCGCTGGCCAATGCCAGAATCATCCGTTTCGACGAACCGCTGGATAAATTGGAATTGAACCCGGACTATCAGCGCCTGTTCGACATGCGGCTTAGCGACATGAACGCCACGGACCGAGAATATTTTAATTTCGAAGCCCTGCTGAAGCGGAACGTCGTCGCTGTAGATTTTCAAAAGCTTTTTAACCATGGCGATTCTGCTCGGGATGTGATCTTGCAGGATGGGGACCTGATTTTTATCCCTAATAATCAACATACCATTGTGGTGCTAGGACAGGTACCATTTCCGGGTCAGCAGCCGTTTGTCGCTGGCAAGGATTACAAATATTACATCCAGCAGGCTGGCGGAGTCACCTATAAAGCCTGGGAGAGCAAGGTTCGGATTGTCAAGGCTGGGACCAAAAATTGGTTGAAACCCAATAAAACCCGGATCGAACCGGGAGATATGATCTGGGTGCCACGCGTGCGGGAGAACCGTTTCGAAATGACGTTTTATTGGATTTCCCGAGTCCTTGAAGTTGGGGGATCGGCGGCCACCATCTGGCTCTTGTTGACGAAATTAAAATAATAATTTTACCATAGGGAAGCAAAGCGCCTATTGACATGCAAAGAATTTGAAGCACGAATTTTGCTAATTGCTCAAATGACACGAATCCGCCGGTTGGCGGATGAGCCGTATTTGTCTCATTGGCATGATTAGCGGTTAAATATCTTTTTGTAATTATTGCAAAAAATTGCAACGCGAATTGAGTAATAGAAAAGGTTTGTCGATGTTGAAACGATACATTTTGCTCATCATAAAAAATCGTAAGCTGTTCTTTGGTGTTGTTTTTGGTTTGACATTGATTGGTTTGATTGTTTCGCTGCTCCTGCCCAAATGGTATCTGGCCGAAGCCTCGTTTCTGGCGCCCGAGCTGGCGCCCAATACCATGATCGGCATGAGCGGCGGGCTGTCTTCGGTCATTCAGAGCTTCACCGGCCAGCGGAAGATGAGCGGCTATAGCTACATGGCCATCCTCAATAGCCGCACCATCAACGAGCAGGTGGTCCGAAAATTCAATCTCATGAAGGTCTATCATATCTCCGATTCGCTGATGTCCAAGGCGTTGAAGGAACTGAGCGGCAATGTCTCGTTCACCTTTGGCGACAACGACGAAACCACCATTTCGGTTTACGACAAAAACCCGGTGCGTGCCGCCGAAATGGCTAACTATTATCTGGAGCTGCTGAACGAGCGGGGTAAAGAATTCGCTCGTGCCGAATTGGCCACCTTCAAGAAATTGATCGAAGAGCGCGTGCGGGCCAATGAAGATACCCTGAGAAAATTGGAGCAGCGCATCAAAACATTTCAACAGCGGGAACAGGTGCCAGTAATAATGGCGGAACAGGTGAGCGGGTTGGATTTCCTGGGGGAGTTGTACGCCCAGCGCATCGGGCTGGAGTTGCAGCAACAGTTGCTCAGAGAAAATTATGGCGAAAATCACCCCCTGATCAGTTCCATCAAAAACCAATTGCTCAGCATCAACCAGAAAATCCAGGCCATTCCGGAGATGACCGTCGAGTATCTGCAAATTTATCGGGAATTGCTGGTGCAGCGCAAGATTGCCGAGGTGCTGATCCCCATGCTGGAACAGGTGAAACTCAGCGAGCTGCAGAAAATCCCGGATGTCATCGTGCTGGATAAGGCTGTGCCGCCCGATCGCAAGAAAAAGCCCAAGCGCATGTTCATTGTGCTCGGCACATTCCTGCTCGCCTCGGTGAGCACCTTTTACTATCTGCTCATTCATGAAAAATATCATGATGAGATAGAGGAATTTTGGAGCCAGGCAAAAGCGACATGGAAAAGTTAGTTCGGCCGCTTCAAATTCTTCGGAGCAATCATTACCTGCGCGACGCCGTCATCCTGCTCAGCGGCAATGGCTTGAAGATTTTTATCGGCTTTATCTCCAATGTCATCCTGGCAAAATTTTTCAGCCCCGAAATGCTGGGCGTGTACGGCACGCTGATGGCGGTTTCCTTAGTCTGCGTCAATTTCACCGATTTCGGCTTTGGCAATACGCTCAATCAGCTTACCAATCGCTATCGGAAGCAGGCGAAAGAAATTTTGTCCAATATTTTCTTTTTGAAAATATCGCTGCTTCTCCTCTTTCTGGCGATCTTTTATTTTTCAATCGATATGCTTGCCCGGCATCTCACGGCGCTGGAAGGCAGAACGGACCTATTGAAGCTCTTGATTCTCTCCATCGCTTTTGAGAGCTTCTTCAAATTTTTGCTATCGACGCTGCAGGCGAAACAATTGTTCAAGCGATTTAGCCTGCTGTTGGTGATCAACAATTCGATTCGGCTGATAGGAATCGTGGCGCTCTATTTCTTGAAGCTGTTGACATTAAAAACAATCATTCTACTCTATGCCGCCTCTTTCGGCGTGTTGATTTTTTCCAATTCCCGGATCTGGAGCTTTTCGTTTCGGCTCGAGCGGAGGCTCATCGAACAAATTTCTCGCTATGCGTTCTGGGTGTGGATGTTTATCGTTTTTAATACGCTCTTTGTCAAGTCCGATATTTTGCTTATTAACTATTTGAAGTATGACAAAGCGGTCATCGGCAATTATGTGCTCATTTTTTTCTTTATTTCACTGATCAGCCTGTTGCAGGATGCCATTTTCACGCAACTGTTACCCAAGACGTCTGAATTTCGCCAGCGATCGGATTACCAAAAATATTATGCCGATATCAAATACATTCGGATTGGCGCTATCATAGTATCGCTCATTTATGTTTTGATTTTGCCTCAGGTGCTGCGATGGATTTATGCGGATAAATATCAGATTGAATATCTTCCCATTTTGATTTTTGGAATTCCATTTCTGTTCAGCCTATTTAATGAATTCAATGGTGTTTTGCTTTACGGCATGGCGCAGCATCGCTACATTTCCATGGCCAATATTTTGGGATTGATTTTTGTGCTCATCGGATTGTTCATATTTCCCAGCGTAACCACGGTGTTGCATGTGGTGCTTGCTGTGACCGTTGGGAAGTTGATGGTCGAATCGTTTATTTACCTGAAGGTCAAACAATGTCTGCGGGCCATACCAGAATAGACTGAGGGAAATTTTCTTGTATGACTTAAGCGGTCCAATTTTTTCCAACGAGCGAATTTCTGGGATCGCTCATTTAGCGAGTCCTTCATATTGCCCGAATTGATAAGTTTTGGCATGAGCGAAATTGGTTTAATTGGCGAAATTCGCGGCCAAAGGGCATTTAGGCTTTGACTCATTCGATTACTTGTATCTGGGGCAACGGGTGTTAGCAATCACTTCGAAAATAAAAACCGATTTATTTTCACTGGAAAAGCTGGTCTTCCTGGCCGTGCTCAGCTTTCCGTTGATCATTTTGCTGTTGCTTGCGTTTGAGGCTTACATCGCTCTTGGTATCTTCCTGGGAGCCTTGTTTATCATTCTGATCGTCCAGAATTACCGCTATGGATTGTATTTCATCGTGATCGGTTTGCCGCTGTTTCAGTCCCTGACCTTAAAATCCGATGCCGCCACTTCGGTGGGCCTGAATATCCAATATGTGATAATTCCTATCGTGCTTGTCTCCTGGCTTTCCGAGCGAATTTCCGACAAAAATTTAGCTGCTATTCGGTTGCCCTTTTTATCGCTTTTCTCGCTTTTCGTCCTGGTTTTGTTCCTTTCTCTTGTTAACCAGTTGGATATCAATGCGCCGCATTTATTGAGACAGGGATTTCTGAATATTATCGCTCTTGTAAATTATCTCGTTTTGTTCTACATCATCGTCAACGAAGATTGGGATCACCAGGATCTGCAAAAGATTTTATGGGGCTTTCTGATCGTAGCATTTTTAACGGCGGTCATCGGCATTGTGCAATATTTTGCTGCCGAAACCAATTTGGTGACAGGCGGATTGCGCGCCACCTCCACCTTCAAATCCTATTTGCGAACCAATACCAAAAACAATCCCAATGCCTTTGGCACCTTCATGGCGTTCATGGCGGTGGCGGCGCTCTGGCTCTGGAATATTGCCGATCGCAAGCACCGAAAATTCATTCTGATGCTGACCAGTGCCATCATCTTTTCGCTGTTGCTATCGTTCTCCCGAAGCAGCCTGCTGGCGCTTATCTTTGCTTTTCTTGCCTACACTTTTGTTCGGAATAAAAAAGCCTTCGTGATCACTATGGTCATTTCCGTGCTGGGTTTGATCGCGTTATATTTTGAACCAACCACGCACCGACGCATTCAAAGCATTTTTGCCGTCATTTCCGATCGACGAGTGGTCAATATGTTCCTCCATATCAATCCCTGGTCCCTGGATTGGTCGTATGTCGAATACTATGGGATTCAGGGCTACAATAGCGATATCATTTCGGCTGCATTTCGGATCTGGGCGTGGATTCAGGGCGTGCAGCTCACCATTGCCCATCCGGTTCTGGGCGTGGGTTACCACATGAACCGCGCGTATAGCCCCTGGCCTACCGCCGAAAATTTATATCTCGATATTTCTTGCATGACCGGATTGGCAGGATTATCACTCTTTTTAATCATGCAATATCATTTCTTGAAAGATGGTTTTCGGCTGCTTCGAAATCCGATGCTCACGCATATCGGCATGTTCTGGCTCAATATTCTGGCTGTGGTATTCATCGTCAGCCTGACCGGTTCGATTTTATTTCATGGAAAATTATTAGGGATTTTCTGGATCTTAGCTGGGGTGTTTTATAATGTCAAGCAGCGGGAAGACAATTATCTTCATCAGTCATGAATCGAAACTCTTTGGCGCGCCAAGAGTGCTACTCAAAATAATTAGATATTTTCATGCCACCAAAAAATATAAAATTTTGGTTATTTCTCCAGAAAGCGGTCCCTTGGTTGATGAATTGAAAAAAGAAGGTATTCCTACTTCCATTCCTGATTGTCTTCAAAAATATTATTGCAATATTAGCCAGCCCGGCCATCCAATTATCAAGGTGGCAAAACGAATTTTTGATAACTGGAAATTGTTTTTCTATTTCGTCCGACTCTTTAGAAAGCAGAAGAATTCTGTCGTTTATGCTAACACCGCTGTTGTGCGATACATTGCTTTGCCAGCGTTTTTGTTGAAGAAAAAAGTTGTCTGGCATGTGCATGAATATTCCCGTAATCCATTCACACTCAGGCTTCACACGTTTCTAATCGGCAACTGTTCAGCCAAAATTATTATGAATTCTCCCTTTTTAATCTCAAAGATGAAGCTTCCCAGTCGACATCAGAAAAAGGTCGAATTTTTTAGATATTTTAGCATTATCGATTATAAAGATCATGACGAAATAAAGACGTTCGACCCCGATCATGATTTGCTGTTTGCGGGTAAAATCAGCATTGAAAAAGGTGCTCTCGATCTGGTGCAGGCGGTCCATGAAATCGTGGCTGCCAAAATAGATCTGAAAGTCGCTTTTACCGGATTATTCGTTGATGAAAAAATCATTCGGGATTATGTGAAAGCACATCAGTTAGAAAATCATATTATATTTTACGGATTCGTTCCAGACATTAATGAATTTATTTTGAGATCGAAGGTGATCGTGCTGCCGTCATATCGCGATAATTTGCCAATCATTTTATTGGAAGCCATCATGTTAGAGCGCCCCGTGATCTGCTCCGATGTCGGCGATATTCGCAGTGTGGTGACGCATGACAAAAATGGGCTAATCATTCCGCCGGGCAATGTTGAAAAATTAGCGGATGCGATCCGCATGATGCTTGATAGAAATACCTACCAGCGATTTGTCAATGGTGCTATCGCACAGAAATCGGAGTTATTGTCAGCAGGAAGTGATTATGAAAAACTGGACAAAATTATGCGCGAACTTTTTGAAAGCTAACCTGATATGAAGCTATCCATAATTATCGTCAACTATAATACAATTGGCTATCTTCGGGAATGCTTGACTTCCGTTGGCCAATTCGGAATTAAAGAAATGGAAGTCTTTGTCGTTGATAATGCGTCCAATGATGGTAGCCCGAACATGGTCAATGCTGAGTTTCCCTGGGTTAAATTAATCACAAACAATAAAAATATTGGTTTCGCTCCAGCCAACAATCAGGCGCTAAGGCAATGTTCAGGCAAATTCATTATGCTATTGAACAGCGACACCCTTATGTTGGAAGACACTATCAATAGAATAGTTTCTTTTATGGAACAGCATCCGGAGGCTGGGGTCGTTGGCTGCAAACTTCTGAATACCGATGGTTCGCTACAACCTTCTGCGACGAGTTTTCCCAATGTGATCAAAGATACGGTAGGAATCGCCCTGAAAGGAAACGTTCTGAAAAATAATCCTGTTACCAGGGCGATAATGTCCCGTGTGGGCCGAATTTTGGGAATGAGCGCCTCTCGCTTTGATGAACATCTACAAACCAAAGAAACGGATTACCCTCGCGGTGCGTGTTTTACGATGCGACGTGAAGCCCTGGATCAAGTGGGATTATTGGATGAGGAATATTTTTTCACGGGCGAAGAGATGGACTGGTGCTATCGCGCCAAACAAAAAGGCTGGAAAGTATATTATTATCCCGAGGCGGCAGTGATCCATCACGATCATGGCGCTACCAAACAGATCATGGAGAAAGTATTTGTCCAAACCCGAAAAAGTGCCCTCCGCTTCTATCAAAAGCATTATAGCCCATTGAGAACAGAATTGATGAAATTGCTAGTTTCACTGGTGTTGCTATGGAAGTGTATTTTCGCCAGTATTATGCTGGTATTGCGGCCATCAAAACGAATTCTTCTGCTGGCCCAGCGAGAGAGCTATTGGGCATTGGTTAAGGTTCACTATCTTCCTGAGTTCAGAAAGCTGAATGTTTTTTCCGAAATGCCATTTCGATATAATTAATTGGAACTGCCACGGAAAAAGGGCGAGTTGATTTCATGTTCAAAAAAATTGGTTTATTATTTCGAACCGTCATCCATATTACCCTGGCGCAGGTCTTCTTTCTGATTCTGCTATTTTTTAAAAAGAAAATTTTATACAGGTGGAAAGGGTTAATCCAAAGTTGGTATGAGCTTGCGCTTCAGGGAAGCGATCCGCGGAAAATAAGAATGTTAAATTTCGGTCCGCTGCAATTTCACAAATTGATCGGATCGAGGCGTTTATTCGATTATGACGAACAGAGCAATACCTATATTTTCACTTTTCTCAACGACTCCCTTTCCTGCAAAGATCAAGTCGACTGGGCCCCTAAAGATAAAACGTTTTTATGGCGCTATAACCTGCATTATTTTGATTATGCGTACGAATTAGGCGTTGAGTTTCTAATTCAAAAAGATGAAAAAAAATATTTACTCTTTAAAAGGCTTGTTACGGATTGGTGCGAAAACAACCCAATTCGATCCAATAATGGTTGGGATCCCTATCCCACATCCCTACGAATTGTGAATTGGATTAAAGCGTATCATTTCTTTGCAGAACGCATCAATGAAGATCCCGCTTTCAACGAGCTGCTGCTCAAATCCATTTATTGGCAATCGCTCTTTTTAGCAGATAATGTTGAGTATCATTTGAGGAATAATCACATTATCGAAAATGCACGAGCGCTATTTTTAGCCGGCAGTTTTTTCAATGACCAAAAATCGCGGCGATGGCAGACGCGCTGTTTGCAGATACTCTGGCAAGAGCTGCGCCACCAGGTTCACGATGACGGCGGACAATTCGAACTCAGCCCGATGTACCATGCGGCAGTCATGCTAAATTATATTGATGTTGTTCTGGTTTTGCAAGCTTTAAATCAGTCAGTGCCCGAGTGGGCTAATGTGCTTCTGGGAAAAATGATTCGTTTTCTTGAATTGATGCAAATGCCCGACGGCGAAATTGCCTTTTTTAATGATGCCGCGCAAGGGATGACGCCGGCAACTGCCAACATCATGGACGCTTTGAAACTACTCGGTTTCTATCGCGAGTCGCTCGATTATCTCAAATTGATTGACTTGCCTCAGAGCGGCTATTTTATTTTGCAGAGCGCCGATGGCCAAAATAAATGTATCTTCGATTGCGGCAAATTGGGGCCAGATTACCAGCCTGGCCACGGTCATTGTGATGCCCTAAGTTTTGTGTGGGCGCACCAGGGTCAGCGGGTCATCGTCGATTCTGGCGTTGATGATTATTATCGTCAGGACCAGTGGCGAGCTTATTATCGGAGCACGCGAGCACATAATACCATTGAAATTGATGGAAAAGAGCAATCAGAAATCTGGGGCAACTTTCGAGTCGGCAGAAGAGCGCATCCATCAGGTGTTCAAATCAATAGCAACGAAATCCTGCCATTTATTCAAGGATCGCATGATGGCTATTTCGCACTGTCAGAAAAAGTGCTGCACCGACGGACGATTGGTTTTTTTAAGGAAAAAATATTAATAATTTTTGATGAGATCAGCGGTAAGCAGGAGCACGCGGTTGAAAGCTTTCTCCATTTTCACCCGGATTTTACTTTCAACGACAATGAATTCATTGCACGAGGGAAAAATTTTGATGTACTGATTTTTCCATTTGGAACTTTTTATCAATCCAAAAAATATCACGGACAACAAAACCCATTGCAGGGATGGTATTCACCCGAATTTGGAACTCGATTCCCCAATTGGGTTATTTCAATTGGTGGAAAATTGCAGCTTCCAGCCCAGATAGGCTATTGTCTGATACCGATTCCGAAAACTGACTTTGTTGAAGATTATTCCTGCCATTATCATCTTACAAATGGAAATTGTAATTTAGAAATATCGATCAAGGGTGTACTTTTTCATATCATTTGTTCAGCAGAAGGGATAATGTCAATTGAGCGGTAGGACAAGATGCCATTTTGTCCTACAATAATCCCACCACCAGATAACCCACCAGCGCCAATCCCGCCGCGGTTATGGCATACGGCAACTGCGTATTGACATGATCAATCAAGTCGCACGCCGAAGCCATCGAAGCGATTATCGTTGTGTCCGACACCGGCGAACAATGATCGCCAAACACGCCGCCACCCATAACCGCGCTGACCATCAACGGCAAATTCAATCCCATATTCTGCGCCAGCGGGACGGCAATAGGCATCATGATCGCAAACGTGCCCCAGGACGTGCCAGTGGCAAACGAAATGAAACAGGCGGTCAGAAAAACCAGCGGGATGACCAGCGCTGGATGGATGGCGGCGCTGGCCAATCCCGCCACATAAGGGCCGGTGCCCAAGGTTTTGCACGTGGCGCCCATGGTAAAGGCGAACACCATCAGTAACCCCATGGGGATCAAACCTCCCATGCCTTTCATCACCAGATCCAGCGCCTCTTTCAGCGAAAAAATCTTTTGAATTTTGTACAACAGACCCGCGACAAAAATTCCCATTAACACCGCCCAGAACACGGCCGTCGAGCCGGAGCCTTGTTCAATATGACTGTTGCCCGTGATCAACAGCCCCAGGGGAACGGTCAGCACCATAGCGATCAACGGGACCAGCATGTTGATCGGCCGAGGCGTCACGCCGGGTTTAACCGGCATGGCGATCGTCTCTTCGGAGACCAATAGCTGCGCGCCATCGCGAATTAGCTTGCCCGTTTCCCTCGCCCGTTTCTCCGCCCTGGCCATCGGGCCAAAATCTTTTCGAGTGATGATAATGAACAGCACCAGCAAAATGGTAAAGATCGCATAGAAATTTGTCGTGACCGCCTGCAACACCATGAAAAACGGATTTTCGATCTGCTGCGCCAGCAACAGCCCGGTGAGCACTGCGCCCCAGCCATTGAACGGGATCATGACGCAAATGGGACAGGAAGTCGAGTGCGCCAGATAAGCCAGCTTCTCTCGTGGGGCTTTGAATTTATCGAACAGGGGTCGACCAATGGAACCGATCACCAGATTGATCATATTGCTTTCGATGAAGATCATCAAGCCGATGAGCCAGAGTAACAGGCTGGCGCTGGTGCGGTTTTTCACCAGACCTTTGTCGCTGACCCAGCGGATAAAGCCGGATACGCCGCCCGAATGCTGCATCAAAATGATCAGTGCGCCGACCATCATGCTGAAGATGATCACCTTGGTATTGCTCGAATCCTTGAAAATGTCGATGGTCGCCTCCAGCGCCTGTCGCAGCCCGACCAGCGGATTCCAGCGATTCATAGCGGTCCAGCCGAGCCAGAGGCCGAGAAAGAGTGATGGGTAGACCTGTTTGGTTTTGATGGCCAGAACAATGGCCAATAACGGAGGAAGAACCGAGATCCAGCCGTAGGTTTCCAATGGAGCTCCTTGGTTTTGATTCAGAGGAAAACGTTACTTTGAAAGTGCCAGTCCTGATAATGGTATTATTTTTATTTTTCACCACTCCGGTCCAATTTTGGACAGGAGTGTTTTTCAATAAAGTAATATGGTTTTGGCTCTCAAGGGTTTTTATATGTTATCAAGGTTTTGATCCGGTGCTAAACGAGACCAATTCAGACAACCTGATTGACCCTGGTAACCAATCAAATCCCCAATGAGTTAACCTTATTTGCTCAATGTTGTATTCTGCCGGGCAAAATGCCCAACAAAAAATCCTATTTTGGACGGGGGTGATTTTTCACCAATGATAAAGAATTCCAATTTAAAAATCAAGATAAATATTTTGCCGGTGTTTCGGAGGCAAATTAAACCATTGACTTTTAGATGAGAATTTTGTACATTTCGGCCTTTGAATTTTTTGCTGGCGATCGGTTGTTGTTTTCGAACAATCCAGCCCCAGGGAATTGATAAAACGAAGGGATCACCACATGGCGCGATATCTTGTCACCGGCGGAGCAGGCTTCATCGGAAGTAACTTTATTCATTATTTGTTGGAAAAATATTCGGACATCACGGTCATCAATCTGGATAAGCTGACTTATGCTGGCAATCTGGATAATTTAAAAGACCTTGAAGGCAAGTCAAATTATCAGTTCGTGAAAGGTGATATTTGTGATCGCCAGGTGGTGGACCGATTGATGGCTGGATGTGATTACGTGATCAATTTTGCGGCCGAGAGCCATGTGGATCGCTCGATCGGTGCGCCAGATGATTTCATTCGAACGGATATTTTTGGGACTTTTGTGCTATTGGAAAGTGCCAGGCGACATGGCATCCGGAAATTTATCCAGATCAGCACCGATGAAGTGTATGGCAGTATTGAAAAGGGTTCGTTTACCGAGCGTGATGCGCTCATGCCCTCCAGTCCCTACTCGGCATCCAAGGCCGGGGCTGACCGTCTGGCATATTCTTATTTTGTCACCTATCGGGTTCCGGTCATCGTTACTCGGTGCTCGAATAATTTTGGTCCTTATCAATATCCAGAAAAGCTGATTCCGCTGTTTGTAACCAATGCGATCGAGAATAAACCATTGCCGCTATACGGGGATGGAAAAAATGTGAGGGATTGGATTTTTGTCCGGGATCACTGTACGGCCATCGATTTTGTGCTAACTTACGGTGTTGATGGCGAGGTTTATAACATCGGCGGCGGCAACGAACGAAACAATCTCGAAATCACCAAATTCATTCTGCAGCACTTGGGCAAGTCGACAGATTTGATCAAGTACGTAACCGATCGTCCCGGCCATGATCGGCGCTATGCCGTGGATTGCTCGAAATTGACGACGCTGGGATGGCATCCGGCATTTTCGTTCGAGGAGGCCCTGGGTCGAACCATCGACTGGTACGTGCACAATCGCTGGTGGTGGGAAAAGATCAAGAGCGGGGAATATCTGGAGTATTATCAGCGACAGTATCGATTATGATTAGCAGCTTGACCCGGGCGGTGGGAGCAGGGAAATGATGGAGTGATGGAATGATGGAGTGATGGAGCAATGGAGTGATGGAACTTGAGTAATGGGGTGATGGTGGATGGTGGAAAAGGTTGGGGCGGTAAATTTGGATGAATAGCCTTTGTTGATGGGAATGGGAAACGCGAGTGATGACTTTGACTAATCAAATGTTATTAAATAGAATTCAGGAGAGAATATGGGTTTAACAGAAAAAATCAAAGACAAAAGTGCGACAATAGGCATTATCGGTCTGGGCTATGTGGGCCTGCCGCTGGCGGTGGAGTATGCCGACAAAGGCTTCAACGTGCTGGGGGTGGACCTGGATCAGCGCAAAATCGATAAGATCAAGCGTGGTGAAAACTACATCGATGATGTGGAAACCGATAAGTTCGTGAGAGCGGTTCAGAATAAAAAATTTATGGCAGCTTCGGATTATAAAGCGGTTCCAAAGATGGATGCCATTTATATCTGCGTGCCGACACCGTTTACGTTGCATAAAGATCCCGATAATACTTACATCTGGGAATCAGCCAGGGAAATCGCCAAGGGGCTTCGGAAGGATCAGTTGATAATTTTGAAAAGCACCACGTATCCGGAAACCACGGAAAAAGAGGTGCTGCCAATTTTAGAAAAAAACGGATTGAAGGTGGGAGTAGATTTTTATCTGGCGTTTTCGCCAGAACGAATTGATCCCGGGAATAAGAAATTCACGACCGAAAACACGCCGATCGTGGTGGGCGGGGTGACCCCGCGCTGCACGGAAATGGCCAAACTGGTCATCGAGCAAGTGGTGAACCATGTCCATACTGTCTCCAGCCCCCGGGTGGCCGAAATGGAGAAACTGCTGGAAAATATTTTCCGGAGCGTCAATATTGCGCTGGTCAACGAAATGGCCCGACTGTGCGATCGGATGGGCGGGATCGACATCTGGGAGGTGATCGACGCTGCTGCCACCAAGCCATTCGGTTTTATGCCCTTCTATCCAGGGCCGGGGATTGGTGGCCATTGCATCCTGGTGGACCCGTATTATCTGGCCTGGAAAGCCCGGGCGTACGATTTCCATACCCGATTTATCGAACTGGCGGCAGAATCCAATGAAGAGATGCCATTCTATGTGATCGGTAATATTCGCCGCGCCCTGGGGAACGTGGATTCATCGTTGCGCAAAGGCAAGGTGTTAATGCTGGGAGTGGCCTTCAAAAAGAATGTGGATGATACCAGAAATTCGCCGGCCATCAAAATCATGGAATTGTTGTTGCAGCGAGGCGTGAAATCGCTTAGCTACAGCGATCCGTTCGTGCCTCAAATTAAGGTTGCTGGGACCGTTTATGAGTCGCAGCCGCTGACCAAAGAGCTACTTCAAGCGCAGGATGTCGTGGTGATTACGGCCGATCACGATGCGTTCGACGCTGAATTTATCGTAAAACACTCCAAGGCAGTGGTGGATACGCGTAATCTGACCAAGCATATCAAGAACGATTTGCACAAAATCGTGAAGTTAGGTTCCGGGCGAGGGTTCTATACCGATATTTTTACTCAGGAATAGCAGGAAACCAGCATGAAATACAACGCGGATGACGTGGATTGCGCGGATGATCGCGGATGATTGGACTTACTTTGATCCGCGCACATCTGCGGCATCTGCGTAATCCGCGTTCCGATTAAGAATCAAAAAGCAGGCATCATGGGAACGCGATGGTCAAAATTGCGAGTAATGAATGTCGTCGGCGCGCGACCGAATTTTATGAAGATCGCCCCTATCCATCGGCTCATGATGGCATCCAAACGGATCGAGCCGATCTTGGTGCATACGGGACAGCACTACGATCAGGTCATGTCGAAAGTTTTTTTTGAGGACCTGGAGATACCAGCACCAGATATCGACCTGGGTGTGGGTTCGGGGACACATGCGCAGCAGACAGCGGGGATAATGGTTCATCTGGAGCAAATTATCCAGGCGCGTCGGCCGGGATTGGTCCTCGTCGTGGGCGATGTAAACTCGACGTTGGCTGCGGCCCTGGTTACCTCCAAGTTGCGGGTGCCATTGGCGCACGTGGAGGCCGGACTTCGCAGCTTTGATCGTGCCATGCCGGAAGAAATCAATCGTCTGGTGACCGACGGTTTGGCGGATATTTTATTTGTGACCGAAGAAAGTGGCCGAAAAAATCTGCTGGACGAGGGAATTGCCGCGGATAGGATTCATTTTGTGGGCAATGTGATGATCGATTCGTTGCTGCAGCAGTTGCCGAAGGCGAAGCAATCCCCGATTCTCTCGCAGCTTGGAGTGAAGGCCAATCGCTATGCGCTACTAACATTGCACCGCCCCAGCAACGTCGACAATGGCGGGACGTTTGGCCAGATTCTGGCGGCGCTGGAGGAGATTACCCGGAAAATTCCCATTGTGTTCCCGATCCATCCGCGTTCTCGCAAGATGCTGGAGCAATTTGGATTTGGTCCAAAGGTCCAGCAGATACGCGACCTGAGATTGATCGATCCTGTGGGCTATCTTGATTTTTTGAGCTTGATGCAACACGCTCGGCTGGTGTTAACCGATTCAGGCGGCATTCAGGAAGAGACCACCGTCCTGGGTATCCCCTGTCTCACGTTGCGCGAGAATACCGAGCGACCGGTGACGGTGACGCTGGGAACCAACATGCTGGTGGGCCAGGATGCGTCTCGGATAGTTGCGGCGAGTTTTGATATTCTTGCGGGACGCTATAAGAAAGGCCAGCCGCCACCGCTGTGGGATGGTCAGGCCGCGCAGCGGATCGTGGCCACTCTGGAGCAAACGGTGTCATGATTCTAATCACTGGTCGGAACGGAGCGCGGTCGGAGATAGTAGAATTAATGTCACCTGGCAACCGGTAAATGGCCTGTCCTTGTCGGTCAATTTGAGGCGGTTCAATGCAATATGATCGAGCCAATTTATGCTAATTGCAATTTTCATCTTTTTCATCGGCCTTATTCTTTATGTTTATGTGGGCTATCCGCTGCTTATTTTGCTGCTGGCCATGTTTCGCCGGAGAAAAGTTCACCCAGACGATGCGTTTGAACCCACAGTGAGCCTGATCGTTGCTGCGTATAACGAAGAACAGACGATCGAGGCCAAGCTGAAGAATTGCCTGGAGCTGGATTATCCCCGGCACAAGCTGGAGCTGATCGTTTTTTCGGATGCCTCGACCGATCGCACCGATGAGATTGTCAAAGGTTATGAAAAAGACGGCATTATTTTGCTGTCATTGACTGAGCGGAAAGGCAAGACTGCCGGTCAGAATCTGGCGGTGACTCGGGCGCAGGGCGAGATCATCGTGTTCTCGGATGCCAATGCCTACTGGCGGCCGGATGCGGTGCGCAAGATCGTGCGCAATTTTCATGATCCCAGTGTGGGCTGCGTTTGTGGCGAGCTGATCTATTTTAGTCAGGACAAAACACTGATTGGCGATGCCGAAGGGGTTTATTGGAGCTATGAAAAATTGCTGAAGCGGCTGGAAGATCGAGCGGCTTCGATCCTGGGCGCCAATGGCTCCATCTATGCGCTGCGCAAGGCGCTCTATGTGCCGCTGCCCGAGGATATCATCAGCGATTTTATCGAGCCGTTGAAAATTGTCGAGCAGGGCTATCGAACCATTTATGAGCCTGCCGCGATTTCCTATGAACAATCGACCACTAATTTTGCCGAAGAATACCAGCGAAAGAAACGGATCATCAATCGGAGTTTCTACGCGCTGCTATATTATCGTTCGCTGCTGAATCCGATCAAACATCTGGCGTTGAGCTGGCAATTGGTATCGCATAAAATTCTTCGTTGGTTGATTCCATTTTATTTGCCGATCATTTTTGTTGTTAATTTGTTGTTATTAAAATCGGCGTTTTTTCAATTGACCCTGGCGCTGCAGGTTCTTTTTTATTTGACCGCCTGGCTGGGCTTCTGGTTGGAGCGAATGCGCTGGCATCATGTACTCTTTTATGCGCCGTTTTACTATTGCCTGGTGAATCTGGCTGCGCTGGAAGCCATTGTCAATTATTTCATCAAGCGCCAGAAGTTCGTCATCTGGAACCCAATCCGCACGAAACACACGAGCAATGCCCAAAGCCATTGAAAAAATATTCCTGCTGACCAGCGATTTTATCGCGATCAATGTCACCTATTTTCTCTGGGGAATGGTGCGAAATAGCCTGGGCTATTATACCGAGCAGGGGTTTTTATTCAATTGCTTCATCTCATTATTGATCTTTTCGTTCTGGCTGTTCCTGTTCTTTTTCTTCGGCCTCTACAAATCCTGGTATGCGCAATCTCGCTTCGATGAATTGGTGACCGTAATAAAAACGACCGGCCTCGGCGTTTTTTTGATTTTCATCCTGACGATGGACCTGCGGATGGATTTGCAATCCACGCCGTCAACCAGCCGCATGATGATCATTTCCTACTGGCTGATGCTGGTGGTGACAGTGGCTGGCGGGCGAATTCTGCTGCGGACCGTTCAGCGACGCTTGCTGGAAGCTGGTTACGGCCGCCGGCGCACATTGATTGTGGGGTGGAACAGCAAGGCGCAGGAAATCTATGATAAAATCAAAGCGTATCCCGCGCTGGGTTATGATGTGGTGGGTTTTATCGTCCCAGCGCCGCAACATTTAGGCGAAACCTATCGTGAGGCACGGGTGCTGGGCATTTACAAAGACATCCCCCGCGTCGTCGAAAAGGAGAAGATTGAAGAAATTATCATCGCCGGCAAAAAAGGATCGTCCAAAGAAGTGCTGGCCATTATTTCGCGTTGCGATGCCTTGCCGGTAAATCTGAAAATTGTGCCTGATCTGTACGACATTGTCATGGGCTACGGCCGAACCAATCAACTGTACGGATTTCCTTTGATTGAAATCATGCCGCAGATGATGCCGGCCTGGGAATGGCGGATCAAGCGGTTGATGGATATCGTGGTCTCGTTGATCGTGCTGATTGGATTTTTGCCGTTGTGGGTTCTGGTGGCCATTTTGATTAAATTGGAATCGCCGGGGCCCATTTTCTTTCGGCAAAAACGGGTGGGGAAAAATGGCAAAATTTTTACGGTCTATAAATTCCGATCCATGGTACATCGCGCCGAGAAAATGACCGGGCCGGTTTGGGCTGGCGAAAATGATCCGCGAGTGACCGTTTGGGGGCGAATTATGCGAAAGCTGCGCATCGATGAAATCCCCCAATTTTATAACGTCTTGATCAATGACATGAGCCTGGTGGGGCCGCGGCCGGAACGCCCCTATTTTGTCGATAAATTGAAACGGGAAATTCCCCTCTATACGCGGCGGCTAAGAATGAAGCCGGGCATCACCGGCTGGGCACAGGTGAAAGCGGGCTATGACGTAACTGTGGACAGCGTGCGAAAAAAATTGGAGTACGACCTGTTTTATATCGAAAATGTGTCGCTACGAATGGATCTAAAAATTTTATTGAATACCTTTTATGTGATGCTCCGGGGAAAGGGACGATGATCGTTCATCGCGGATCGGTGGCTGAGAATTCGGGAGCGAAAACTTGAGCGAAATCGTATTGTTGCAGGCTGTTGGAGATAGAACTTTTTCGGGTTGACTATTGTTAAAGAATCATTCATTTTTTTAATGCTCGGATCAGCGCAACGATAACAAAGTCCAAAGCTGTTCCTGGGGATAATTTTCAGGAAGTATCGACTGGCAAAAAAATCATATTAATGAGGACAACACATGCTGGACATCAAATTCATTCGGAACAATGTCGATAGGGTGAAACGAGCGATTGAATTGAAAAACGATCATGCTGATATCGATCGCTTGTTGGAATTGGATGCCGAAAAACGAAAGCTGCTCACGGAAGTGGAAGAGCTGAAGCATCGGCGCAACAAAGTCTCCGACGACATCGGCCGAATGAAAAAGCAAAATCAGGATGCCACTCCTTTCATCAGCGAGATGAAAAATGTCTCGGATCGCATCAAGCAGTTGGATGAACAGGTCAAATCGCTGGATCAGGAAATCTACCAGATTTTGATTCGCGTGCCCAACATCCCTCATGAATCGGTACCCATCGGCAAAGATGCATCCGCCAATGTGGAAGTGAAACGCTGGGGCCAGTTGCCGCCCAAGGATTATCAGCCAAAGCCGCATTGGGAAGTAGGGGAGAGATTGGGCATCATCGATTTTGCGGGAGGTTCGCGGGTGTCGGGTTCATTTTTTATCAATTATAAAGGTCTCGGCGCCAGGTTGCAACGGGCCTTGATCGCGTTTATGCTCGATCTGCACATCAAAAAGCATGGCTACACCGAGGTCTATCCGCCATTCATCGTCAACCGGGAGAGCATGTTTGGTACCGGACAACTGCCCAAGCTGGAAGACGACATGTATGTTACTTCGGTGGACGACTTCTTTTTGATCCCAACGGCAGAAGTGCCAGTGACCAATCTGTTGCGCGATCAGATGCTCAAGGCCGAAGACCTGCCAATTTATTATACGGCCTACACGCCTTGTTTTCGCCGCGAAGCAGGCACGTATGGTAAAGATACGCGGGGACTGGTGCGCGTGCATCAGTTCGACAAAGTCGAAATGGTGAAGTTTGTAACTCCCGAATCGTCGTATGATGAATTGGAAAGGCTGCTGCAGAATGCCGAAGAGGTGTTGCAGTTGCTGGAATTGCCTTATCGAGTGCTGGCCCTTTCCACGGGCGATCTGAGCTTTGCTGCAGCTAAATGTTATGACATCGAAGTCTGGGCCGATGGTCTGGGCAAGTGGTTGGAGGTCTCCTCCTGCAGTAATTTTGAAGATTTTCAGGCGCGTCGCGCCAATATCCGGTTCAAGCGCGATGCCTCCGCCAAGCCCGAGTATGTGCACACGCTGAATGGCTCCGGATTGGCCTTGCCGCGCACGGTTATTGCGATTCTGGAAAATTACCAGACTGACGAAGGATCCATTATCGTGCCCGGGGTTTTGAGAGAATTTATGGGAACTGATATTATAAAATAAACTCCAAAGATTAAAAATAACGACCCCAAAAATGCAGGTCTTAAACGATTCGACCGGAATTGTTGCTGGATATTTGCCTGAACAGCAGGCATTTGGGAATAGAAATTTTGCTTTTCATGAGAGGCTAATGGCAACCATTGTAAAGACAACGTTATTGCTTACACTGTCAAACATATTTATGACATTTGCATGGTATTCGCATTTGAGAAATTTTCATGATAAACGCTGGTATATCGCGGCGCTGGCCAGTTGGGGCATCGCGCTGTTCGAATATTTGATCCAGGTGCCAGCCAATCGAATTGGCTATACCGAATTGAGCTTGCCCAAGTTGAAAATATTGCAGGAGGTGATCGCTCTGTCGGTTTTTGTCCCGTTTGTAACGTATTATATGCGCCAGCCGCTGAAACAAGACTACATCTATGCTGGATTATGTATCCTGGGTGCGGTCTATTTCATCTTTCGATCCTAACCTGGCAAAGCAACAGTGGATAGAACGTGGAACAGGGGTGACGCGGATGACCCTGGTCTACGCGTCGTTTTGGATTTGGGTTCTGTTTGGTAAATCCGCGTCAATCGTGGGCTATTTGCATACGATCCAATTTTGACCTAATTTTTTTCAGCACCAGATCGTGACTGGTTCGCTGGAGGAGAAAAATTCAATCATGAATCGAAAATTAATCATCGGTGGAATAGTTATCCTGATGGTCGTTGCCTATCTGTTCTGGTCGGGCATGAAGGATTCCTCGGTTTATTTTTTGACCGTGGATGAATTTTTTGCTCAGATAGACCAGATGGAAGGCAAGGGGACGCGCATCAATGGCGAGATCGTGCCCGGCTCCATCAAATGGGATGCTTCAAACCTGTTGCTGACTTTTCAATTGACCGATGGGAAAAATGTGCTGAATGTCCAGCACAAGGGAGTGGCACCCGATACATTTCAAGAGGGTTTGTCCGTAGTCGTTGAAGGTAAGTACGAACAGGGTGTTTTCAACGCCACGCAGATTATGACCAAGTGTCCCTCGAAATATGAGGCGAAGAAAGAATAATCTTTAAAATCCAAATCTCAAAAAACAAATTTCAAATAAATTTCAAAAATAAAAATCTCAAATTATAACGGCTACCAATAAAAAGTTAAATTGAAATGATTATTTGAATTCAGGTTTTAACATCATTTCAAATTTTGGCATTAGGGGTTGAAATTTATTTGTGATTTGGATTTTGAGATTTGTTATTTAAACATTGTTATTTATTCTTCAAAATTAAGGAATAACACATTGTCATTCGGATACTATTTATTGTTGTTGGCATTCATAGCTTCAGCCTACACCATCTGGGCCGGGGTATCGGGGATAAAATTAAATCGAAAATCGCTGCTCAAACATGCCGAACTGGCGGTTTATGGACAATTCGTGCTGGTTACATTGGCCGTCGTCGTCCTGATCGATGCCTTTCTCACCCGCGACTTTTCCCTGCGTTATGTGGCCGAATATTCGGATCGGCAGTTGCCACTTCTTTACACCCTGTCCTCAGTCTATGCGGGACAGGCCGGTTCACTGCTGTTCTGGACCTGGCTGCTGACCATCTTCAACGCCCTGTATCTTTTATTCAATCGCAACAAACAGGATGATTTCAAAGTTTATGTCCTGTCGGTCATCAATGGGGTCACCTTCTTCTTTCTGATCCTGGTGAATTATGCCACCAGCCCGTTCGAAAAGCTCTCGCCAGTACCTCCCGATGGCATGGGATTGAACCCGCTATTGCAAAATCCGGAAATGATTTTTCATCCGCCTTCGCTATTTTTGGGTTTCGTCGGTTTCACTGTGCCCTTTGCTTATGCCATGGCGGCTTTGATGAAGGGCAATTTTTCCACCGACTGGCTGGATCGCAGTCGCAACTGGACCCTGTTCGCCTGGATCGCTTTGACCATCGGCAATTTATTAGGCGCGCAATGGGCTTATGTCGAACTGGGTTGGGGCGGCTATTGGGCCTGGGATCCGGTGGAAAATGCCTCGCTCTTGCCCTGGTTGACCGGAACGGCGTTCGTTCATTCCATCATGGCACAAAAATCTCGCCACCTGATGAAAATCTGGAATGTTGTTCTCGCCATACTGACCTTTTTATTGACTATTTTAGGGACGTTCATTACCCGCAGCGGCATCATTTCGTCGGTGCATGCGTTTGGCAAATCCAATCTGGGCACGCTGTTTTTGATTTTTATGATCCTGGTGCTGTTGGCTGCTGTGATCCTGATCAGCTTAAGAGTGAGAAAGATGCAGTCGGACCACCGAATCGAAGCCTACCTGAGTCGGGACTTCAGCTTTCTATTGGTTAATGTTGTTTTTATTGTGTTGCTGGTGATGGTTTTGTTGGGCACTCTGTATCCGGCTATCACCGAACTATTTATCGGCCAACAGATTACTCTGGGTGAGGCATATTTCAATAAAATTTCCGTACCCATCGGCATCTTTCTGTTGCTGCTGCTGGCCATCTGTCCCGTGTTTTCCTGGCGAGAGACCTCGGGCCAGACGATCATGAAACGCACTGCGTACCCCATTGCTCTGTCGATATTCTTCGCGATCCTGTTGTTCCTATTCGGGGTGCATCATCTGCGATCGTTATTGACTCTTGGCATTGGCTTTCTGGGGCTGGCAATTATTATCGCTGAAGTCATTGCCAGTATCAAGCAGCGCAT
This sequence comes from uncultured Cytophagia bacterium, assembly GCA_964647995.1. Taxonomy (GTDB): domain Bacteria; phylum Zhuqueibacterota; class Zhuqueibacteria; order Thermofontimicrobiales; family Thermofontimicrobiaceae; genus Thermofontimicrobium_A. The sequence goes on along the minus strand of CAZYNP010000031.1, from coordinate 35,070 downwards.
CACGGCCGAACATCTTGCCTTTTTCCAATCCGTAGCCCACGTTTTCAGAGTGAATACCCGTCGTTACGCAGCCTATTTGATCCACATCGGCGTTATGCTGATCTATCTGGCCATCGTCGGCACCACGGTTTATCAGGAGCAACAACAAATTACGTTGCAGCCGGGCCAGGAGACGACCATTGGTAAGTATCGGCTGGTTTATAACCAGATGGGGGAACAACGGGAGGCGAACCGGGATGTTCTCATGGCCGAGATAGATGTTTTCTCTGGAACAAAGAAGATAACAACGCTCCATCCTCGGCGTAACTTTTATCATTCGGCCATGGGGCAAACCCAATACACCACCGAAGTCGCGGTGCGGTCTAATTTAAAAGAAGACCTTTACCTCATTTTGGCCAACTACCAGGACGATGGCTCGGCTACATTTACCTTTCTGGTCAATCCCCTGCAAATCTGGATGTGGATTGGCGGGGGCGTTATTACCCTGGGAGTCATTATTATTCTGATTCATGCTACAAAGCATAACAAGTCGTTGCCCAAACCTGCTGATAAAACTGTTTCAAACAAGAATAAACGAACCGGACGACAGCCGGTCGAGTAATTGGATAATAAAGTAATTGGGTGATGAGTTTCAGGAAAATTAAATCCTTGCCCAATGGCAAAAATTTGTTTGTTCCCTGAATTGAAATCTTACCGAATCAAAGAAATTGGATTATCATTTCGGTGGCATTTCATTTCGGTGGGAAAGATATTTTTTATCAAATCTGAAAGAGCAACAATGAGAGCTTTGTTAATAGTCCTGCTGCTAATCAGTCTAATTTATGCCTCAACGTACGCTCAGACTGGAACGATTGCTGGCTATGTCAAAAATGGTTCGGCCGATAGCACGGTCATCGCGGGGGCGGAGGTGAATCTGCTGGTCAATCGCGGCCACAGCATAATGGATGACTCCTCGTACATACAGCAGACCGATGCGAACGGCCGTTTTCGATTTACCAATTTGAAAATTGACAGCAGTCTGCTTTATTATCCCCGCGCTACGTTCGTCGATATTGTCTATTATGGCCAGGCGGTGCGCTTGACTGATACGGATCCCGCGGCGGAGAGCGATGTGGTGGTCTATGATACCACCTCCAGCGCCGAAAAAGTCGTCATACAATTGGAGCATCTATTCATCGACGCCGAGCCTGGCAGATTGCTGTTCCGCGAAATATTTGTCATGACCAATGCCGGCAATAAAACTTTTATTGGCAGTCATTTTGATCATCCGGATGCACATTTTGTGTGGCAGTTTCCCTTACCCAAGGGTTTTGAAGATGTGGAAATACTCACGCCCGAAGCTCAAAATGCGGTTAGAATCGACGGGGGGACGCTTTATCACACCGAGCTAATGTCGCCGGGCAGCCGGCAGTTTTCCTTTCGCTTCGCTGTGCCCGTAAAACGGAGAGACTGGCCATTTTCGCGACCGATTTTATATCCCTCAGGAGCGATCAATATTTTTGTCGGCAATCCGCAGCTCACTCTGGAAGGACCGGGAGTTACGGCGCTGGGCGAGTTTTCCATTCGTGGCACCACTTATCAACGGTATTCGGCGCTTCATTTGATGCCGGGGATGGCGCTGAATTTCACCATCAAAAATATCCCTGCTGTTGCTTTTTCCTTTTCGATCCAGTGGCTGGTGCTGGCCGGGGTCGTCATTTTGCTGGTCGCTGGTTTTATTTATACTATCAGAAAATCAAAGTCATGATTAAAATCGAACGCCTGTCAAAATCGTTCGGGTCGTTTTTGGCATTGCGAGATGTGAATTTGGAAATTCACGAGGGCCAATGCTGGATGATTGTTGGTCCGAATGGGGCGGGGAAGACCACGCTGCTAAAAATTATCGCTACCCTGGCCCAGCCGACCGGGGGTAAGGTTGTGATCGAAAAGGACATCCCCCCTGGCCCCCCTTCAATGGGGGGAATTGATGGGGAAAGCACTCCCGCTGGCGCCCCTTCAAACGTGGGAATTGATGGCGAAAACATCCCCCCTGGCCCCCCTTCAAAGGGGGGAACTGATGGGGAAAGCACTCCCGCTGGACCGGTACCCGACAATTGGCGGTCCAGGTCACAGGGGGCAATACGCTCCGCGGAGAGGATAGATCGATTGCAGATCAGGCGGCAGATCGGGTTTATTGGGCATCAGAGTTTTTTGTACGGCAATCTAACGGCTGAGGAAAATTTGAGATTTTATGCCCGGATGTACCAGCTTCAAAATGGTTCCGAGCGGATCGAAAAAATCCTGCAACGGGTGGGATTGGCCGGGCGAAAAAATGATCTGGTGCGGACCTTCTCCCGCGGGATGCAACAACGGCTGTCCATTGGCCGCGCCTTGCTCAGCGATCCCAAAATAATTTTATTGGATGAGCCGTTTGCCGGGCTGGATCAAAGCGCCATCGAAAATTTTGTGGATTTGTTCACATCACTGATCTCGCCGGAGCGCATGATTATCCTGACCACCCACGATCTGCAGTTGGGCTTGCAACTGGCCAGCCATTTTGCAATCATATCGAAAGGAAAAATCGTGCACCAGGGTGATACCAGTTCTTTCGATAATCAGGGGTTCAAAGCGCTTTACTTGAAGTTGACTGACGAGCGTGATTAATGAGTGGTTGACCCATTTCCTGAACCTGGACAGGGAAAGAACCATGAATTGAGACCGCTAATTTCGCGAATTAAACTAATTACGCGAATGCGCCAACTAACGGATTGGAGTAATTAGTCCGCCAGTTGGCGGACGGTCAAAATATTTTTGCTAATTGGGCAAAGAAGAATAAGCACAAGAAAAATTGGGTCACAAAATCGGAACTGGCACAAAAATTTTATTAGAGCTTTTTTGGTGAGCGTTCGGTTTTTGTGTCCCCAAG
>CAZYNP010000031.1:0-32065 GCA_964647995.1 uncultured Cytophagia bacterium | reverse complement strand
GAACTGACACAAAAATTTTATTAGAGCTTTTTTGGTGAGCGTTCGGTTTTTGTGTCCCCAAGGTGTTGCTTATTGGGCAAAGCAGAATGACTACAAGAAAAATTGGGTCACAAAATCAGAACTGACACAAAAATTTTATTAGAGCTTTTTTGGTGAGCGTTCGGTTTTTGTGTACCCCCCAAGAAACTATTGATCGTTGGGCAAGAATCGAATTTGTGAGGAACTATTTGCCCATTTGCCCAATTACCTAATTACCTAATCTCCCAACCACCAATCGAGGGACAGCAATTCAAAAATGTCGCTGCAACCAATTCTAACCATTGCCTGGAAGGACATCCTCTCGGAATTTCGCAGCCGGGAAACCATCTCGTCGATGTTGATTTTCTGTCTGATTGTGGTGGTTATTTTCAATTTCATGTTCGAGCCGGGCAGCAGTTTGGTCAAGGAGATGGTGCCCGGGATTCTATGGGTGGCCATCACCTTTGCCGGTGTGTTGGGCTTGAATCGGTCGTTTATCTATGAGGTGGATCAGGGCTGTCTATTGGGCCTGTTGCTCTGCCCGGTGGACCACTCCCTGCTGTACCTGGGCAAAATGATTGGGAATTTTTTATTCATGGTGATCATGGAAATCATTATCCTTCCGCTGATGATCATTTTCTTTAATCTTGATATTTTTAATATTCTGCTGCCGCTGCTGTTGATTATGCTCCTGGGTACTTTGGGTTTCGCCGCAGTTGGAACGCTGCTGTCCGCGATTTCGGTCAACACCCGTGCCCGGGAGATATTGCTTCCTATCCTCCTTTTTCCCATTGCCATCCCCATTTTGCTGGCGGCGGTCAAAGCGACAGGGTCGCTGATCAATGACGGGAGCTTTGCCGGGGCTGGCTCCTGGGTGAAAATTTTAACTGGCTTCGACATCATCTTTTTAGTGATTTCCAGTTTATTGTTCGAATATGTGGTGGAAGATTAAAAACCAGCATCCCTTTTTCTGATGAGGCAATTGTTCAGTGGTGATTAGCCGAAGTCTCACCTGCCGAGGCCGCTGATGCCTGGTAGCATTCCCAGCGGCTGCTCAAGCTGGTCTGACCGGGCAGGGGATTCTGCGCGACCCTAAAAATGCACTTGACAAGCTTGAGGTTTTTTACTATATTTGAATCAACATTTTGGTTCACCAATCGGCTGCTGCAACGTAATCTGGAAAAAATCGCAGCCAATAGCTCCCGCTGCCATGGTAGGGTATCCTGGACGGAGCACGAAATAACTGGAGGTTCGATCAATGGAAAAAATTCGTAAAACCTCGCTGGGCATTAACACCGCCATCATCAATGTCTTGCAGAAATACAACAAAAAAGTGCCGATCGATTTTGTTGCCAGAACGATTGGACGCCGGCCACTGGAAATTCAAGCCTACGTCAAGCGACTGGAACGCAAGGGCATTATCGAGCGCGATGGGGATGATATTTTCATCGTGGAACAAGAAGGCCCTGAATCGTAATAAGTTCTGGCAACTGACATCTGTTTCTGGCGCTGAATCCCGCCAATTTGCTGCTTGATCCATTGCTGCGCGTGAGGGTAGCCAGAAATTTTATACTCGGGAAATAAGCGTTATCTTGGACGGCAAATTTGCAAATGGAAATCACATGAATATTTTACCAGCCATCATCTCCTTTGTAGTAGGTGCATTGGTCGCCTTTTTAGAACTGATCACCTCCAAATACCCGCGGACGTTCTTTTTGCTCAAGAAATCGACCAGCCTCTACGCTTATACCCTCATTTATGGCATTTTGAGCTTTCTGGTCATGCTGATTGTCAAATCATTGATTCACGCCAAAATTATCAGTCTCGAGGGCATCGGCATTTCCAATGAGTGGATTCAAGCCCTGGCCGTGGGGATAACCACCAAGGCCATTCTCCATATTCGGCTGTTTAATATTACGTTCGGCCGACAGTCGTTTCCCATCGGTGTGGAAACCTTTGTCTATTTGTTCGAGCCGTGGCTATTGCGTTCCATCGATTTAGATGAGTTCAATGCCATTCGAAGCTATCTGGACATTGCCCATAAAAAGTACCGCGACCTGGGCGAGGTGAAAAATCGAATCAAGGACAATATCCCCAACACGCTGGCCGGCGTCGAAAGAAAGGCGTTCCTGACCGATTTGACGGAAAAAGATTCGGCGCTGGAAGCGATGGAACTATATCTGCAAACTTTTGGCAAAAAAAGTTTCGAACGGGTATTCCCTCTGTGAGCGAATCAGGCTAACCCCACCATCTGTCGCCATATTTTTTCTCAGTGAATTTTGTCAGCAAGGTTGGGCGGGAGTAAGGGACAATTTATTAGCAACGTAGCTGCTTTTATCAATTTGGTCTAAATGAAACCGGAACGGTTCAGTCCGAGGAGATTTCGCATGTCGACATCAAAAAAAATATTGATTGGGGGACTTGGGGCACTGACGCCAATTATCCTGAATCTGCTGGTGATTGAATTGGAGGTTCTGTTGCTGAAGCTCACCCTTTTTGCAGTCATCGGTTATTTGATTCGGGTGATAGTCCTGTTCTATCTTGGCGGGATCATTGCCTTTCTGCACAAGGATGAAAATAATCCTATCAAGATATTTGAGCTGGGGATCGTTGCGCCGGCATTGATCACGGCCATGCTGAATGCCGGTCAGATCGACCTGCCCCGCATGAAATCGCAGCCAGAAAATCGCCCCATCAGTTTCAATGGATTGATATCGGCGGCTCAGGCACAAACGCCAACTCGCCAGGATAGCACCAAATTGGACATCAAAACTTTCTCCATGCCGCAGGAGACCCCCATCCAACAGCTCTGGCGGGGCTTGACCGGCTCCCGGCCGCGACGGGTTTGGTTTGTGATTGCCGGCTCACACTTGAAAATCGAAGATGCCCAAAAACAAGCGGCGCAAATCCGCACCAAAACCAGTGACTTCAAGGTGGAAGTTTATGCCCCTTATCTCGATAGCAAATATTATTCTGTGGTCATTGGTGCCAATTTGACGTTGATTGAAGCCCGGCAATTATTGAAAAAAGCGATTGAGAGCGGCCTACCGCCGGATACCTATTTATGGACTTTTCCGAAACAATGAAGCATGCGCTCTAACCACCGACGATTTGGCTGTCCGGCCGCCAGCGGGACAGGCTGGATGGTGGATAGCATTAATGTGCCTGAATTGGTTCGCCACACGGCCAGCGATGAATGCGTTGTTTGAACGGGCCTAATAATCAAATTTCGTTTACTGAACATGATAAGGGTAACCTATGAAGGTTGATATGAGCAACTGGACCAGAGATTGGGCGCTTATGCCCGCCTTTTTTGTGCCTGAAGAAATCGAAACGATAAACAATTCGCTCCGAAAGCTAAAGCCCCGGACGGTTGTTTATTGTTCGCTCGAGAGTCGTTTTGCCAGGAGCGGGGGGCTGGCTGCGGTCACCATGAAAATTTTGCCTTATTTGAAAGAGGCCAATCGGTTGCCACAGGTCCTGCTGGTATCACCATTTTATCCCGGAATTATGGATGAATCCAAACTGCGATCCACCGGCCTGGTGTTTGACGTTCCTTTCGCGCGGCAGATGGTCAATGTTGAATTGCTGGAATATGTTTTTGAATATCAGGAACCGAAACCGGGGCAGATCAAAGAATATTATTTGAAGGCCACCGATTTTTTTGGTGCTCGCAATCGGCTGAACGATCCCTATCTCTATTATGAAAACGATCGTTTGCGAAATGATGAGGCGATCCGAGAAAATGCACTGTTCTTCTGCCAGGCGGTTCCCCGCGCCATGCAAGCGTTGGGGATTCAGGAACACCTGATTTTTCATGCTCAGGATTGGCAGACCGGGTTGATTGCGCTAACGGCCAAAGAAGCGCTCCTGGATGGTGTGTTGAAATCCTGCGGCGTGGTCCAAACCTTGCATAACGCTTTCGACACTTTTATCCCCTGGCAGTTGCTGGCGAAAATCGTATCCGAGCGACGCAGCCAGAAATTTTCCACCCGGTATCAAGAAGGCCTTACCGCCTTGCAAATTGGCCTGCAACTGGTGGATGGACCCATTACCACCGTGAGCGATAATTTTGCGCGTGAGTTCACCACCGACATCATGCAGACCGGCCATTTTGCCCCCCATTTGCAGTCGATTTTCAACAAAACCGGCGTTTATGGTGTCAACAATGGCATGTTTATCAGCTTCCCGCCAGAATTTTCCGATGGCCGGCAGTTGACGATTCAGAAGATCAAAAAGATTAAATCCGAGAAAAGAGCCGCCCTCCTTAAAATTTTAGATGAATATCGTCCGGCCGAACGGTTTGGCGAACTTACCTATGCCGGCGGTGCCATCACTCAGCTTCCCGACGCCATTCCCATTTTTGTAATGAGTGGCCGATTGGATTTCAATCAGAAAGGCTATGACATTTTTTTGCAGGCTATTGAGCGCTTTGCTGAAGATGAACTGAAAGTAATTTTGACTCCGATGCCGATCAAGCCGGCGGATCTGGATTTTTTTCATGAGGTCGCTGAGCGACGGCGGGGGAATGTTACGGTCTTCCCGATCCGCATGGCCAAGGGCTTTCAAGAGCTTCAGATCGGCAGCACCTATGGCGTGATGCCATCGATTTATGAGCCCTTTGGTGCCGCGGTCGAGTATATGGTCAATGGCACTATCACCATTGCGCGAAAGACCGGTGGGTTGGTGGATCAAATCGACGATGGGCAGAATGGTCTGCTATTCCGCGAGCCGGCCAATCATTATACTTTGGAAAATATCAAACAATTCGCGGATTCTGCTGACAACATCCAAAAGCGCAAGGATAACCGTTGGGTCCAGAGTATGGTCGATGCGCTGGCAGAGGCGATCCAGGAAGCTATTTTGCTGTATCAGAATCATCGCAATGAATACTTTCGTCAGATCGTCATGGGATTCAAGAAAGCGAAACACTTTGACTGGTCGAATAGTGCTCGGAAATATTTTGAGGTTTATAAAAAAGTGAATCAGGGGTGATGAGTCAGTTCCTGGTGGCAGCCATGCCCGTTTAATTTCGGTAGGAAAATGTTGCGCCATCATCGGATCATCCTGTTTTATTAACCAAGCGGAGGGAAAATGTCACAACCAGATTGGATGTTTATAATCAACCCTGTCGCTGGCAATGGTTTGGCTGGCGAATATGCTGCGACGGTCGCTAAAATGATTCAGCAGCGCGGGCTAAATGCGGAGCTGATTCAGACCGAGCGACGCGGACATGCAACTGAGATCGCCCGGGAGCAGGCCGAAAAAGGTTGTCGCCATGTCATTGGCGTGGGCGGCGATGGAACTTTCAGCGAAATTGTGCAGGGCCTGGTAGGGCAGAAGGAGGTCATTTTTGGAGCGATTCCGGCGGGGACCGGAAATGATTTTATCAATATCCTGGGTTTTTCGGATCGCTTTTCGGATCGGGATTGGGACATTTTTTTTGAAGAAAATATAGTGCCGATGGATGTTGGCCAGTGCAATGATCGCTATTTTATCAATGGCATGGGATTGGGTTTCGATGCGCAGGTAGCCTTTGAAAATTATGAAACCCAAAATAGTCGCTCGGTCAAGGGTGGCAGCAAATCCAAGTACTGGTGGCATATTCTCAAGACGCTGGTGCTTTATAAGGAAAAGGATATGCTGGTCAGTACGAATGGGGAACCAGAACCGACCAAATCGTTTTTGAACACGATTGCCATCGGTCGGCGCCTGGCCGGCGGCTTTTATCTCACGCCCAATGCCATTGCCAATGATGGCTTACTGGATGTCTGCCTGATTTCCCAATTGTCGTTTCCCGCTCGGATTAAAGAATTGCTGCGAGTGATCAAACAGACGCATCTGCAAGATGACGTGGTGAAGTATTTTCAAACGGATAAAATTGTGTTTGAATTTGAGCATGAAGTCCCCGCCCATCTCGATGGAGAACTATACTTCCATCGGCGATTTGAAGTCGGCATATTGCCGTCCCATCTGAAGACGATTTTCAATCCTTATGGAAAGCATTTCTTCCATGAACGATAGGTCCAAGTCGGCACCGGTTGATCTCTATATTTACATTCTGGAATGTGAGAACGGTGCTTACTACACCGGCTACACCAAAAATGTGCCGAAACGCTATCAACAGCATGTGGCAGGAACGGCGAATGCCAGGTACACTCGCAGCTTCAAGCCGACCCGAATGGTTCAGTGCTGGCATCTGTTCGGTGAGATCGGCCGCGCGTTGCAGATTGAACGATGGATTAAGCGGCAGCCTCGAAAAAAGAAAGAGCTGCTGATTCAGCAGCCCGAACTGCTTCAAGAGCTGATCAAGGCCAGATTGAAATTAGAGGTTAGCTTAGTGCCGTGCCTGACGGATGTGACTGACCGGTCGCTCGCTGCGGCCGGTCAGTAACGCGCAATCCTTATCAATATCTTTTTAGCTCCCCGATCGTCGCTTCCACGGCCTGGAGAATGGCTCGATTCTTCACTGCCTGCATCATGTTATTATGATCGACGTACAGTGGCCGATCTTCCTCCAGATGCGCCACCACCTTGCGGATGGCGGCATGAGCCGCTTGCGTTCCCAGACCAAAGCGAAAATTACGAAAGTCCAGGGCTTGCGCGGCGGCAATGAACTCAATCCCCAAAATGCCATGGGCGTTTTCTAAAATTTGTTTGGTTTTTAAAGCGGTATTCATGCCCATGCTCACAAAATCCTCCTGATCCGCTGCCGCAGGAATCGATTGAATTGATGCCGGCATGGAGAGGATGCGCTGCTCCACGATCATCATGTCGGCGGTGTATTGGCTGAGCATGTGGCCCGAAAACATCCCGGCACCTTTCGTCAGGAACGCCGGCAAGCCAACGCTCAGTGCCGGATGCAACAGGCGATTCAGTCGCCGCTCGGAAAGGACGCAGACCATGGTGATGCAGGCGCCCAGCATGTCCAGGGGCACGCTAATCGGAGAGCCCTGGAAATTGGCCCCGGTCAAAACGATTTTGTCCGCGGGCAGAAAAATCGGATTATCGCCCACGCCATTTAGTTCGATTTCAAACTGGCTGCGGGTCCAGCGCAATTGATCGCGTGCTGCGCCGATTACCTGGGGGGTTGAACGCATGCTATAGGCATCCTGCACTTTTACCTTGACCCGGCCAGACAGCAAGTCCGATCCATCCATGATTTTTTGCAAATTTTCGGCCGACGTCACCGCGCCGGGAAAGCCGCGCAATTGGTGCAATCGGGGATCATAGGGCTTCATGTTGGCCATCAGGGCTTCCAGCGTCATCGCGGCTGCGATTTCCGCCTGCAGCAGAAAACGCTCGGTTTCATAGATCTGCAAACAGCCCATGCCCGAAATCAAATTGCTGCCGTTTATGGCAGCCAGACCATCCCTGGCTTTCAGGCCCGGAATGGGAATGCCGGCTTTTTCCATGGCCCGATGCCCGGGCAAACGTTCTCCTTGATAAAATGCTTCGCCCTCGCCCATCAGCAACAGCGCGATCTGGCTCATTGGCGAAAGATCGCCACAAGCCCCCACGCTCCCCTTCTGGCAAACCACCGGCGTGACACCTTTGTTGAGCATCTCGATGTAGGTTAAGGTAATTTCCGGTCGACAGCCGGAGTGGCCGTTGGCATGGACATTCACACGGCTCAGCATGGCGGCCCGTACTTCCTCGATGGGCACTGGCTCGCCAATGCCTGCTGAATGATTATAGATCAAGTATTTTTGGAATTCTTTTATCTGGGCTTCATTCAGAATCACATTACAAAGTTCGCCAATGCCTGTGTTCACACCATACATAATTTCATTTTCGTCGATCTTCTGTTCAATAAACGCCCGACATGATCGAATCCGCTCCAGTGCCTCGGGGTGCAGCGCCACTTTCTCCTGCTGCCGGGCAACCCGATATACGTCCTCGATGGTCAGATTTTTACCGGTAATGACGATAGCCATTTATCCTCCAGTTCTAAATTCGTTGAACGACAGTTGCAACATACGATTTATGATGGGATGAATTTACATATTTTCGAGTGCATTGTCAATGCTTTTTTCTGAGTGCAATAGGTCGAACAGGTGAGCCGAACCATCGGTTCTTCTTGAACTCACCGTAGTTCCTGCTGCCTGAAGACGTCGGGCACGTAAAAGATCAGTTATGGGTGTACTGATCGGTCGCTCAAAAAGGGGAGGCATCCAAAATCTCAAAAAGTTAAGCGACCGGTTAGTAGCTCTGTCCACTCATCAGTGAGGTTTTGCTTGGGTACAAAAAAATAACTTGCGTAATGTTCCAATAATATTTATATTCGGCTATCTTAGAATACTCATTATCCGGGGCATGACGAGTCGTCAAGCGGACCGAATTGGCAGGACACGATTGGCAATGAAGTTCATAATACCTGGATGACTATCGAATATTTTTCACGACAATGGAGTACGGCGCATGGAGTTAATCAGACCCAGCCTTCCCAAAGGCACGCGGGATTTTTTACCCGAACAGATGTTGCGACGGCAATTGGTCATGACAACGATCAAAACGATTTTCGAAAAGTATGGCTACGAACCACTCGAAACACCTTCCTTTGAGAAGCTGGAAATTCTCTCGGGCAAATATGGGGAAGAAGGCGAGCAGTTGATCTTCAAAATTTTAAAGCGAGGGACGGGCATCGAAAAAGTGGGGCGGGAGTTGGGGCAATTTACTATCTCCAGCTTTTCCGACCTGGTAGAAGAAGCCCTCCGGTACGATCTGACCGTTCCGCTCTGCCGGGTGGTGGCCATGTATCAAAACGAAATTGTTCTGCCATTTAAGCGCTACCAGATGCAGCCGGTCTGGCGGGCCGACAAGCCGCAGAAGGGACGCTATCGGGAGTTCTATCAATGCGACGCCGATACCGTGGGCAGCGCCTCCATGCTGGCCGATGCCGAAACGATTGCCCTCATCAATGAAATTCTCTCCACTCTGGGATTTCAAAAATTCAAGATCAAAATCAACAACCGAAAAATTCTTTCAGGCATTGTGGAATATGCCGGCGTAGCCGTGGATCGGGGCAACGAGGTTTGCATTGCCATCGACAAGCTGGAAAAGATCGGCATCGATGGCGTCAAAAAAGAACTGGAAGATCGGGAGATACCAGCCGCGGCGATTCAAAAGATTCTGCCGATTCTGGAGATCAATGGCAGCCCGACTACCATATTGCTGGATATTGCTGCTTTGCTCAATACCTCCCCAATTGGCAGCGAAGGGGTGGCCGAAATTCAGGCCTTGCTTTCGTTCATCGAAAGTCTGGGGGTGCCGTCGGCCAATTATGCCATCGACCTGTATCTGGCGCGGGGATTGAGCTATTACACGGGACCGATCTACGAGTCGGTGGTCGAAGAGCCGAAAATCGGCTCGCTCACAGGCGGCGGTCGCTACGATCAGTTGGTGGGCATGTTCCTGGGGCAGAATATCCCGGCTACGGGAACGACCATTGGTATCGAGCGCATTATCGATGTCATGACCGAATTGAATATGTTGCCCGAAACCAAAACCAAAACCCAGGTATTGGTGACCGTTTTTGACGAAACGACTCGAACTGCCAGTCTCACCGCCGCGAAAAATTTTAGGGCGGCAGGCATCAATACCGAGGTCTTCTTCGATGCGGGTGGTTTGAAACGACAGTTCAAGTATGCCGATAAAAAAGGCATCCCGTTTGTGGTGATTCTGGGGCCGGATGAGGTTGCCAGACAGGTGCTCACCCTGAAAAATCTCACTACCAGCCAGCAGGAAAACGTATCAATTGAGCAGGCAATTGCGCGAGTGAAAAGCGGTGGGGCTTGAAAAAATGATCGCAACCCATCCGGTCGTCGCCAGTGCACTTACCCGGATCGCCGCATCAACCAAATCTGTCGCCGTCATTGCCGGGTCGAAAAAATTAAGCCGGGATAAGGGCTGGTAAAAATTATCGGTCGGAACGCGGCCCTGATGGGAGCAAATTTGCGCCTGGAGAGTTCAATCACTACGCGCACCGAGTAGTGTGCGACACTTGGGTTCATTAACCTATCAAGTTTATTTGAATTGTTGCCATCATGCCAACGAAACACGCTGAGCACCTTGCTCGCTTTCATCCCGCCATCCAGCGCTGGTTTAGCGAAACCTTCGACCAGCCCACACCACCGCAGATGCAGGGCTGGCCCCCAATTGCTCGCGAGGAGAACACGTTAATTTTAGCGCCGACCGGATCGGGCAAAACGCTGACCGCGTTTTTGGTCTGCATCGACCAGCTTTTGAAACGACACCAGCAACACGATTTCCCTCAGGGCGTGCATACGCTCTACATCTCCCCACTGAAGGCACTGAATTACGATATCGAAAGAAATTTAGAAGCGCCGCTGGCAGGCATTCATGCCGCGGCCAGTGAATTATCCCTGGATTTGCCAGAGATCCGGATCGCGGTGAGGACGGGCGATACCACCCAAAAAGAGCGCGAACGAATGCTAAAACGGCCCCCGCAAATATTGATTACCACTCCCGAATCGTTGCATCTGCTCTTGACCTCGCCGCGCGGCCAATGGATGTTGAAGACGGTCAACTATGTCATTGTGGATGAGATTCATGCCCTGTCGGAAAATAAGCGAGGCACCTTTTTGACGCTGCTGCTGGAACGGCTGCAACATATTGTGCCCCGGCCATTCGTCCGCATCGGCCTGTCCGCCACGCAGCAGCCACTGGCAGAAATCGCTCATTTCCTTGGGGGCTGCGATCCGGTCCAGCAGGGGGATCGGATCGATTTTGTGCCGCGGCCGGTGACCATTATCGATACCGGCCTCCGCAAAACGCTGGATCTGCAAATTGTCTCTCCGGTGGATGATTTCCGTGACCTGCCGGAAAATACGATCTGGCCCGACATCTATCAAAAGCTGCTGGAGCTGATTCGGCAACATCGCTCCACCCTGATCTTTACCAACAACCGCGCGGCGGCCGAACGGATCACGGCTGAAATCAATGACCTGGCCGGCTTCGAGCTGGTCCGGGCGCATCATGGCAGCGTTTCCAAAGAGCTGCGGCGGGAAATCGAGCAACAGTTGAAGCAAGGTCAATTGCCGGCATTGGTGGCCACCGGCACATTGGAGCTGGGCATCGACATGGGCGCGATCGATCTCGTTTGTCAGGTGGAATCGCCCAAGGATATTGCCCGTGGTTTGCAACGGGTCGGCCGGGCCGGTCATCTCTATCACCTGGCCAGCAAGGGGCGATTGCTGCCCAAGACGCGATCGGACCTGGCAGAGCTGGCGGTGATTACCCGGGCTATGCATCGGGGCGATGTCTCGCCCATCAAGATTCCTCGCAACTGTCTGGATATTCTGGCGCAACAGATCGTGGCCATGGTGGCGATGCAGCCCTGGCGGGTCGATGATCTTTACTACCTGGTGCGGCAGGCCTATCCCTATCGACATCTGCCGCAGGCGCATTTTTTGGGTGTGATCGAACTGGTGGCCGGCCGCTATCCCTCGGCAGTATTTCGCGATCTGCGGCCCCGTATCTCCTGGGATCGGGTGAACAATGTGCTGCATCCATTGCCCGGCAGCCAGCGTCTCGCCATCATGGGCGGCGGCGCGATCCCGGATACGGGTCAGTACGGCTGCTATCTGGAGGATGGTGTCACCAAATTGGGCGAGCTGGAGGAGGAGTTTGTTTTCGAGCGGAGAGTGGGCGAGGTATTCGTGCTGGGCACCAATAGTTGGCGGATCCGGGAGATCACCCACGATCGCGTGATTGTTGCTGCGGCGCCGCCGGAAGCCGCAAGGATGCCTTTCTGGAAGGGTGAATTCTTCCATCGGCCTGTCCATCTGGGGCAACTTTATGGCGATTTCTGTCGTGAGCTAACGCAGCGTTTGTCCGATCCGACCTGCGTGGATTGGCTGGAGCGTCATTTTTCAATGGATCGCTCCGCCGCGGAAAATTTGTATCAATTTTTCAACGAACAATTAGCTGCGGCTGGCACAATCCCCGATTTGAACACCATCCTGATCGAAAGTTTTCAGGATGAACTGGGCGATCCGCGGATGGTCATTCTTTCGCCTTATGGCGGACGGCTTCATCTGCCCTGGAAATTGGCGCTATTAGCCCAATTCAAACGCCAATTGGGTATCATACCGGAGTCGCTTCATTCGGACGGTGGCATTGTTTTTCGTTATCCGGTTGAAAATATCGACCGCGTGATCCAAATTATTCACAGTGTCAAATCGTCGAACGTAGAAGAGCTCTTGCTGGAGGAGCTGGCCCATTCGGCGTTTTTTGGTATTCGGTTTCGCCATAATGCCAATCGTGCCATGCTCATCCCTCGTCCGCAACCAGGCAAACGATCACCCTTATGGCTGCAACGCATGCGTTCTCGAGATCTGCTGGAAATTGCCCAACAATATCCATCGTTTCCCATTGTGATCGAGACCTATCGAGAATGTTTGCAAGATTATCTGGCCGTGGACGAGTTAAAAGAACTGCTGCAGCGGATCGAATGCGGTGATGTCAAGATGGTAATTCGCAAGGCCAGCCAGCCCTCACCATTTGCCTCGGCGCTGATGTTCGATTTTATGGCGGGATACATGTATCAGTATGATGAACCCAAACCGCCAGCGGCCCGCGCGCCAGGGGTGCCTGAGGGGTTGATTCAGGAGTTGCTGCGCTCCGATCGCGTGACCGCGTTGCTGGATGAAACTGCGGCGCAACAGATCGAGCAACAGTTGCAGGGAACGGCCGAGGGTTATCGCACCCGAACCGCCACGGAGCTGGTGGAATTGCTATCTCGGATTGGTGACCTGACGGCGGAGGAAATTGCTTCAAGGGTCAGCGGAGATGTGGACGAAATGCTGCAAACGCTAAGTCGCGAACATCGGGCGTTGTGCGTATTTATTCCCGGAGGCACGGCGTCGTGGCGCTGGATCGCTGCGGAGGAATTCCCGCTGTATCGGGCCGCGTTTGCTGCAACGGATGCAGATGATAACTCAGCGGCAAGTTATCAGAAAATTGCCATCAAAATTGGAAATGAAATCGAATGGCAGTCGGCGGCCGATTTTTTGCCCGGGGAAATTCTGACGCAAGAGTATCCAAAAGCAGCGGCCCAGGAGAAAATTTTAACGCGTTATCTATGGCAACATGCGGTTTCAGATGTGCCGCAAATTATCCTGCGCTATCCTTTCGATGAGGCATTTGTCCAGCAAGTTTTGGTGAAATTGCAGCAGCAGGGCCAATTCGTAGAGTTGCCACCGCGATTGGTCGGCGGGTCCGGTCGCTGGGCAGCGACGGAGATGGTCGAGCGACTGCGGACGGTCACCTTGCGGCGGCAACGGTCTCAGATACAACCCTGTGATACCGCCCAATTTGCGAATTTCCTGTTGCACTGGCAACATCGAGCGCCGGGCACTCGGTTATTGGGCAGCGAAGGATTGGGGATGTTGATCGAAAAATTGCAAGGGCTGCCACTGCCGGCGGAGCTCTGGGAACATGAAATTTTTGCCCGCCGCATCGAAAACTACCAGTCCGGCTGGCTGGATGAGTTGTGTCGGCAGGGCGAGATCGTCTGGTACGGTGCAAAGGCTGGCGGCGCAACCGCGGGTGATTTGGCCTTTGCCTTCAGAGAGGATGCTAATTTTTGGCGATCCCTGGCAGCCAGGTCTTCGCCAATAACAAAGGCTGAATCTGAACAGGCAGCGGAACTGGAAACCACTGGAAACCAGGCTTCGATGAAACCATCCGCCGAGATTTTGAGTTTGATCCGCAGGGCGTTGACGCGAATTGGTGCCTGTTTTGTCAGCGATTTGGCACTGGATACCGGGCTGGCGCCAGCGGTCTGTGCCGCGGCGCTGTGGGAACTGATCTGGTTGGGTGAAGTTACCAATGATACGTTTGCGGTAATTCGTGCTGGCAAGTCATTCTTTTCCCTGACGGCGGCCCAGGTCCTGCCATCGCCACGAACGCCGGTTCGGCGCTACGGCCGCACGCATCGCTACCGACCGGTCTCCGGTGCCGGGCGCTGGTCGTTGTTGCCAGCCAGCTTATCGGCGGATGAATTTTCAATGTCTGATGCAGCGGAGTTGCTGAGCCGGCAGTTGCTGTTGCGCTACGGCATGATCTGCCGCGAGATTTACGAATTGGAGCCGTGGCCGATCCCCTGGCGCGTGCTGGCTGAGACATTGATTCGATTGGAATGGCGCGGGGAGATCCGGCGGGGTTTTTTTATCAAAGGATTTTCCGGGATGCAGTTTGCTTTGCCCGAGGCAGCGGATTGGTTCAGGAGCTATCACCAGAAAATGCCGGGCTATGCTTGCGGTGAGGACTCGATGATTTTGATCAATGTGTGCGATCCGGCCAATCTTTATGGGGCGGCATCGCCGCTGCCGTTGTTGCTGCCGTCACGACCTGGCTGGCGACTCCTCCGCCATCCCCATAATTATTTGATTATGAACGCTGGTCGGCCGCTTTTGGCAATCGAAGGTCAAGGCGCCAGATTGCAGCCATTGCCCGCGCTACGCCCGGCCGACCTGGAAGCTGTTCTCTCGCTGTTGCCCCAGTTGCTGGATGATGCGGTGGGAGCAAGGCGTATTCGTTCGATTCGCGTGGAGTATTGGGATCAGCAGCCGATTCGTAACTCGGAGATTCGAAACCGATTGCAGGCGCTGGGATTCCGGGATGAATTTAAAGCAATGGTACTGGAGAAACCTTTTTAGTCCCGATTTAACTGGTTAACAGAGAGAAAAATCATTTGACTTTTGGACGAAATTTGCTATATTTGAACCTTGTTTTTGGTCGGAAAAGTGAGCCTATTCTTTATAGAACTGATGAATATGAAATAATCGGATAACTTATTATGATCAGCCCCCAGAACTATCAAATTCCCATCAAACGGTCGTTGAAAGATGTATGGCACCGCATGTTCGATAGCTGAGTTGGATTATTACCGATAATATTGGCTATTGATGCAAATCAGTGGTTAAAACTGTTACTAATCTGATGGAGGTTTTATGAGTCGTAAGAAAGTTATCATCATGGGTGCTGCTGGGCGTGATTTCCATAATTTCAATTTGAGATTTAGAGATAATGATGAATTTGAAGTGGTGGCTTTTACTGCTACGCAGATTCCTGATATTGAAGGACGAACCTATCCGGCAGAGTTAGCCGGGCATCTATATCCCCAGGGGATTCCCATTTATCCCGAAGAAGCATTGGCCAAATTGATCCATCAGCACCAGGTGGATAGCGTTGTTTTTGCCTATAGCGATGTGCCCCATGAATATGTAATGCACAAGGCGGCGCAGGCCAATGCTGCCGGGGCCGATTTTTGGCTGCTGGGCACCACGACGACGAGCTTGAAGAGCAAGGTGCCCGTGATTGCCATTTGTGCGATCCGCACCGGTTGTGGCAAAAGTCAAACGACGCGACGAGTGAGCGATATTTTGAAAGCCTATGGCAAGAAACTGGTGGCCATTCGCCATCCCATGCCCTATGGCGATCTCGCCGCGCAACGGGTACAGCGATTTGCAACTTATGACGATTTGCGGAAGCACAAATGTACCATCGAAGAACGAGAGGAATATGAACCCCATCTGGACCGTGGGACGATTGTCTATGCGGGCGTGGATTATGGCGCGATTCTGGCGCAGGCCGAGCAAGAGGCGGATATCATCCTCTGGGATGGCGGCAATAACGATACGCCTTTCTATCAGCCGGATCTGCACATTGTGGTGACAGATCCATTGCGCGCCGGCCATGAGACCAGCTATTACCCTGGTGAGACCAATCTGCGCATGGCCGATGTGGTGATAATCAATAAAATCGACACGGCCAATTTCGAAGATGTCGAATTTGTGCGAGAGAATATCCGCTCGGTCAATCCTGATGCGATCATTATCGATGCGGCTTCGCCTCTGTCGGTCGAACAACCGGAGCTCATTCGAGGCAAACGGGCCCTGGTAGTAGAAGACGGTCCGACGCTCACCCACGGTGAAATGACGTTTGGCGCGGGAGTGGTGGCCGCTGAAAAATTCGGCGCGTCCGAAATCGTCGATCCCCGGCCCTGGGTGGTCGGTCGCATTGCCGAGACCTTCAAGAAATATCCAGACATCGGGACCCTGCTGCCGGCCATGGGCTATGGCGAGGAACAGGTGAAAGACCTGGAGACCACGATCAACAAGGTGGACTGCGATGTTGTGATCATCGGGACGCCCATCGATCTGCGCAAGATCATCAAGATCAAGAAGCCCGCAGTGCGGGTGATTTACGAATTGCAGGAGATCGGCAAGCCGAATCTGGATGAGGTGCTGGCGCAGTTTAAATAGTTCATTTTTTCAGGCCCGGGGTCTTTTCAGCGCCTCGGGTCTGATTTTTTAAAGATGATGGATTGATTTTCGAGCAGAGGTTTGAATTTTATGAAAGCAATATCGCGTACTGCTGTCGTCGCCCTGGGCGGCAATGCTATTACTCGAGAATTTGAAGAGGGAAATATTCATCAGCAATTTGCCAATACCCGCCGCAGTCTGGTGGGACCGGCCGAGTTGATCAGCCGGGGCTACCATCTGGCGATCACCCATGGCAATGGGCCGCAAGTGGGCAATGCCCTGATTCGGGTGGAAGAATCGCGTCACCTGGTGCCGCCCATCCCGCTGGGCGTGATCGTTGCAGACCTGGAAGGTGGAATGGGATACATGATCGCCCAATCGCTGCAGAATAAATTGCATCTGCGCGGCATCAAGCGGGATGTGGTGACAGTTGTGGCGCAGGTGATTGTCGATCGGAATGATAAATCGATTTTGAATCCAACGAAATTTGTAGGTCCGTTTTATCATGAGCACGAAGTCGAGGCGCTGGCTAAGGCGCGCAATTGGATCATCAAATATGATGAAGGCCGCGGCTGGCGTCGGGTGGTGCCTTCGCCGATCCCGCTGGGAATTGTGGAAAAAGAAGTGATAAAAAAATTGGTCGACCAGGGGGTAGTCGTCATCACGGTTGGAGGTGGTGGAGCTCCGGTTTATATCGAAGATGATGGCACTTATGAAGGAGTGGATGGGGTTATCGATAAAGACCTCAGCGCGGCAATTCTGGCCAGAGATATTGGCGCACAGGAGTTGTATATCCTGACCGCGGTGGATAAAGTGGCCTTAAATTATCGCAAGCCGAATCAGGTGGAACTGGATGAGTTGACTATCGAAAAAGCCCGCCAGTATCTGGCTGAGGGACAGTTTCCCAAAGGCAGCATGGGGCCGAAAATCGAGGCCGCGATCCAGTTCATCGAGAATGGCGGAGAGATGTGTATCATCACCTCCACCGAGCGAATGATCGATGCCATTCACGGCGCAACCGGTACCCGAATTGTCAAAGGGTAATGGTTAAATTGATGCAATGATCCAAGCAGGATCGCTGGATGAACAATCCCTTCTGTGGCATTTCGACCGCAGAAGGGATTGTTAGTTTATACCAAAATCATGTTGTCACTTTTGCCAAATTTTCCCCGGCTCAAAAATAGAATTGGTAGAGAAATTTTTCTTTTGTTTGGTGATACTGCCATCCAAAATGCTAAACGGCAAATCTTATTTTGGACCCGAGTGGTTTGGTGAAATTTCCATTTTTTGAGCCAATCTGAATCAAAATCAAATGATACAGTCTGGCTGGAATAGGTTACTCCCCACTAATACGCCACCCCTGCTGCCACTCGAAATTGCCGGCCGGGCATCGGCTGGTCGCCAAAGGTAATGAACTGCCTATCCAGCACATTCAATGCATTTAAATGCAGAAGAAAGTCCAGACCCCGAATCCGCACCGTGGTTGCCAGATTGAAGTCGACGATATTTGATCGGGGCAAACGCTGGGTATTGCTTTCGTCCTTGTACGATCGATCCAGGAACCGGTGGACGATGGCAATTTTCACCGGACCGGGTTGGATCGCAAGCTCAAGATCGAACTTATTTTTGGGCCGATACTCGAGCTGCTTTCGATAGAGGCTCGAGCTTGGATTATCGTACCGGGCATCCAGCCAGGTATACGCCCCGCGAATCGTCAGGAAATGATCCAACGCGGAGAGCTTCAGTTGCGTTTCCAGGCCTCTGGTCACCGAGCGATCGATGTTCTGTGGCATCCAGAACCAGGGCTGTACCTCTTTCCAGAGATTCAGGTTTTTGATGTTGTTTACAAAATAAGTCAGTTCGACCCCGCTCTGCCAGCTTTCCCGCTGATAATCCATCGCTGCACCCACATCGTAGCTCAATCCCATTTCGGGTTTCAAATTTGGGTTACCTGCAGACCATTGATCCGCCGGCCAGAACAGATCGTTGAAGGTGGGCGCTCGAAACGAAGTGCCGATATTTGCTTTGAGCGCGGTAGCCAGCGGCCCGCGATGAGAGAGCATGAGGCCCAATTTGGGGCTACCGTGTCCGGCAAATTGGGTATAGTGATCGAACCGGAAGGCTGGCAACAGGATCAATTGATCGAAGTATGGCAGGAACGGAACCGCTCTTTTGACCTGGCCGGATAGGTAGATGCCATGTGTGTTCCTGGACACCGCGGCATAGCGAGTGCTATTGAGCTGATCTCGCCGGAAATCATAACCCACCAAAACCACCAGATCGTCCCGAATGAGGTACTGGTTACGGAATTGGAAGCCGAGCGCCTGATTTTTGTGACGGGTATCCTCGGCAAGCCAGGGGTTGTTGTCAACGTAACGCTGACGGGAAAAATCATAATAAATGTCAACATTGACGTTCCACCAGTTGCGAAAGCTATTTTCGTAGCTGAGATGATAGAGCTGACGTCTATCGTTCAGTTTGGTCGTAGTCGAGGGAAAGGTTACCGAACCGGGCAGCCCATGATCGAAATGGCTGAGCCAGGCCAACAATCGCACTCGTTCGACGGCCGAACGGTCGAATTGCAATTTCACCAGTCCTTCGTCCCGCGTCAACTGGTTATTTTGGCGTTTCTGGGTGAGACCGGCATGATCCTGGTAACGATAATCGCCCTGGCTGCCCACTCGCTGATACGCGGCAAAATAGGAGATTTTGCCTATTTTTTGGGATGCATCGATGGAATGAAATTGCGCATCCCAGGAACCAATTCCGGAACGAAGACCGAGGTGCAGTTTTTCCTCAGTGCCAGCCGATCGAGAGATTAAATTGATTACGCCCCCCATGGCATAACTCCCAAAGAGAGCCGAGTGCCCGCCTTTAACGACTTCGATCTTGTCCAGAAAAGCAATGGGAACACTGTTATAATCAAAACTGGCACTCTGGGCATTCAATAATGGTTGGCCATCCAACAACACCAGCACCTGGCTATCCGTTGAGCCGCGCAGGGAAACAGTCTGCAACGAATTCAAATCTTCGGTGCCCTTCATGGTCACGCTGGCGCTGCTGGCCAGCAGATCGCTGGCGGTCTGAGCAATGGGGGCCACCTGATCGGGCACGGCAATGATCGCCGTTGCGAAGGGTACTTCGGCCAGTCTGGTCTCATAGCGAGTGGCAGTGACCGTGATTTTATCGAACGCAATCGGTTTGGGAGAAAGAACCAACGCGATGCTGGTTGTGTGGCCTGCTTGCACCGTCACCTCCTGCTGGGGTGAGGTGGCAAATCCAATACGTGAGGCAACCACAAAGTATCTTCCGCTGGGGACGTTTTGAATGATGAAGACGCCCTGGTGGTCCGAGGCGGCTCCGAAATGAGTGCCTACAAGGGTGATATTTACCGCTTCCAGGGGAGCATCGTCGCTGCTCGATTTCACTGTTCCGGTGATAGCACCGGTAGTTTGAGCCCAGGAAGACTGAACCGAATAGGCAAGTAGGGTTAAGAGAACTAATACGATTTTTTGGATCATTGCTCCTCCTCGAAAAAATGAAATTAAATTAGGTTGACTAAATGACATCGAGATTATGGCCGCAGTTGTAGTTCAGCGGGTCAGCCATGGGATGTGATGCAATGATGAATGTGCTTTTCGAGCGCGAGGGGGAGCAGTGGTTCGGGGGAGAAAATAAAAAACCCCAACCTCGAGCAAAAGGTTGGGGCGCTAATAGTTGCCATACCATGCCAGGCCTCACCCTCGAAGGCTGATCTGAAATTCCATAAAGACTCCCGGATTTATCTGAAAAAAATATATCGCAGTGTTCCCGAGAGTCTCGAACGGCAGGTTTCCTGGCTTCGGGCATCTGGCCTACCGGTCACGCCTTCCCATTGGCATTGGACCAACAGTGGCTAACTGTTTTTGACAATCAGTCGTGACTTTCGTAGCCCGTTACAGTAGCGGGGCTGCAACGGCATTGCACCGTTTTCCCTATTATCCCGGTTGGGCACCGTTCATTCGAATCTATAAAGAACCAAAAGTTCGTTTATCCAAACCCTGCTATCTGCTGTGCTATCCACCTTTGCGTTATTTTTATTTATTCAAGCATCGCGATTCGAGCAAGGCAACGATAGTCAGGTCGCCCGGTTCTTTTCGGCAACCGTCATGTTTTTCAGCGATAGCGATTTTTAGGCCATTAATATAACCTGAAGAAGCTTCAAAGTCAAGCGTTTTTTTAAAAGCTCGGTAAAACCTCACTTATGAGCGGACAGAGCTACTGACCAGTCGCTTAACTTTCTGAAATTTTGGAAGCATTCCATTTTTAAGCGACCGGTCAGTCCACCGATAACTGATCTTTTACAAAAGTCGACATTTTTTGATGGATTCGCCTGTCAAGAAAATGCGATGACGATGATGCAGCCGACCATCCAGAACCCCATTGGCTATTGGCGCAAAAAGATTTTCTGCTGATGGCGACTTATTTAATTGCAGCCGAAATGAGCCACCCGCAGCAAGTCCCTTCCAGGCAGCGGCCTCTAACTCGCACGGGGCGATAGTTGTGGTCAGCCTTTGACGATTTTT
This sequence comes from uncultured Cytophagia bacterium, assembly GCA_964647995.1. Classification (GTDB taxonomy): domain Bacteria; phylum Zhuqueibacterota; class Zhuqueibacteria; order Thermofontimicrobiales; family Thermofontimicrobiaceae; genus Thermofontimicrobium_A. Next base: position 11,190 of record CAZYNP010000031.1, on the reverse strand, counting down.
AGCAAGCTGACGAATTGGGTAATACACCGATAAAAATAGCCGGGGACAATCATGGCGGCACAATTTTTTAAACCGACCAGTCTCCTGCGTGAGCGTCGCTTCCATGAGCGAGGTCCTGTCATTTCGTTCGACCAGGTAACAGGCAACCAATTCCTGGAATTGATTACAGGATCGAATTGTGAAAGCCACCGGGTGGAAGTGCTGCTGGTCGGTGAGCAACGCGCGGCGCAGTTGCTGCAACCGGCTTCGAATCCGGCAAGTTTCCAGTGCCATAACATCGGTCATCATCCCGAAGGCAAATTTCTCCCTGGTTTGCCTTTTTTGTAATTCAAATTTCAATCTTGTGAGCCATGGCAGTGAAGTTTCGTTTTCCAGGATCGGCTGAATTTTGAGCGCCAGGAGCCAATAAATTGGCAATACTACAATAAAAATCAATTGGTAATCGACCGATCAAAAAATAAAATTCATGATAAAAAAGCGGTTGAATCGCATTTGGTACTCTTATTGCATGAGCAGGGTCAGCGGTAAGCAATCTTTTAGCAGTTGGCAGGCATAGATTTTCGAGTCTTCGATAAAACATGAGAGAACACGCTATGTTGGCACAAGGACGAATCGGTTTCCAACGGTTTAGGGGGATTTTGATATGGGTGGTCATCATCAGCGCTCTGGTAGCGCTGCCCAGGGTTCAGGGGCAGGGGTTCAATGTGACCAATGCCGCTGATTTTTCGCACCCATGGATTTCGGATGTTAATCCAGGGGTCATTTCTGCACAGTATTCGAGGGTGGCATTGGGAATGAAAGTGTTCCACTTTGGCTTTATCCCCAATCAGAATTTTGCCATCCAGGAAAGCCATATCAACGCCAGTTTCCCGTTTCTGCTTCCCTACGAAATTGGCATTGGTGGTGATCTGCGATATTTCTCTGCGGGCATTTATTCGGAACTCAGTGCTGCGGTGATGGCCAGCCGAAAGGTGTGGGAGCAATTGTCAATCGGTTTCAAAATCGGCATTGGGCGGTTCGGGTTTGCCCGAGAGGATTTTCATCTGATCGATGCCAGCGATCCATTGCTGAGTGGGAGTCTGGCTCGGGTGGCCTTGAATCTGGGCGTGGGCGCGTTTTGGAATTCGGGTCCCTGGTCATTTGGATTGGGGGTGGATCATCTGAATCGACCGAATCTGGGCCGGCAGACACAGGCGATTTTGCCCCAGGAAATTTCGCTGGCAGCAAGCTACACTTTCCGCAATCTTGCCCCGAGCTTGATGCTCCATCATGATGGCAACTATGTTCGTTACGGATTGGCGCTGGCGGTGCGTCATGAGCGCATGGGGCTCTTTCGCTGTTCGTTCGAAAATACCATGCCTTTCAAATTGGAGCTGCAGGTAAACCTGTCGCGGGACAATCAATTGCAGTATGGGTTCGATCTGCCCGCAGGCGAATTGACTTCGGTTTCCATGGGATCGCATGAAATGGTGTATACGCGCATTCTGGGCCGGGGACCGGACATTGGGCAGCCAGAAATTCAACTATCGGCAGATACGCTGCACATCATCCAGGAGCGAGTGGTTCGCAGCATGCCCCGGGAGTTATCCATCTATGAAGTGGAACAGTTAGGCGAACTGTCGCCGGAATATCTCAAGCCGAAGGGAAATTTTGGCAATGCGTTGGTGGTCCCTACCGGCGTTTTGAGCCCCTATGAAACCCAGTCCCTGCGGCTGCAACGATATGCGAGATTGGGTCGGGAGATCAAGCGTCGGCTGCAACAGGTGCCAGCGGCAAATCTGATTTTGCAGGCGGACGAACGGTCCCTATCCGACGCCAGAATTTTGCGCCAGTTTTTGGTTCAGAAGGGGATCGTTGACGCCAGGCAAATCGATGTCATGAAATTAAATGGTTCGGCACGACCCCGTCTGGAAGGCTTTGAACCGGGCGAGGAGACCCAGTCCCGGGCAACGCCCAGGCTTTCAGCGGAAAAGCTAACGCTCGGGCTTCAGTTGCCGGGAAAGATCCGCCGCGTGAAAGATTGGGAGTTGGTGATTTTGAACGATAAAAAGGAAGTGGTAAAAAGCATCCACGGCAATGATGAATTACCAGAACTGGTAGATTGGGATTGGCGGGACAAATGGGGCGAACTGCTCAAAACCGGCCAATACACCTGTTCGCTGACCATCAATTCGTTGAGTGGCCAACAGAAAAGTGCTGTATCACAGCCGCTACAGGTTTTGCGCTTGCAGCGCACGGTCTACCTTCGATTCAGTCAGGAGCCGTCCTTGCAGGCGAGCAAACTGGATCGCTGAGCCGCGATTTATTGAGAAATGTCCAGCGCGGGATGTTTTGATACCGAAACAGTTGTCCGGTGGGTGATTTCCAGTTGCAGATTAGCGAAATTAACAGTTGATGTTATCATAAGTTAAGATTCAAAAATGGGAGATTGAACGTGAATAGAAAACGAATGTATCGGCGGGCAATGTCAGTTAGGAAAGTAGTGGGGATCTTGTGGATCCTGGGTCTATTTATTCTGGCATCGAGTGGTTCCGCAACTCTGGCCCTGGGAGCAACAGGCCAACCCTCTGGTCTGGCGCAAAACACGCTGAATGCCGCAGCATCGCCGCAGCGGGTGCAACTGACCGCGTGGGAGGTTGTCCAGATGAATGATTGGCTATTATGGCCGTTTATAATTTTGACCACCGCGGGGATCATGCTTATCGTCTATCGGGGCCTGATGGAGCATCGCGATCGGATGCGATCGCAGGCGATTTTGCAGACCAGGATCCGCTCCAATGGCGTCCGTAACCTGGTGCAGATGCTGCGAACGGGCTCCCCTAACCGGGCGTCACGATTGCTGTATCAATTGATCCTGACGTTTGATAAGACCAATCGGGCCGAACCATTGGGCGATGACATCAATCAATTTCTGGCCGCGGAAAAAGAAAACTTTGAAGCCTTTAATCGACTGAACGGCTTTCTCTCGGAGGCAGCGGGAGCGCTGGGATTGTTGGGCACCGTGTGGGGCATTTTCGTCACCTTTTGGGCCGGCAAAATGGATGGCCCTACCATTCTCCAGGGGATGAGTATCGCACTGGTGACCACCATTACCGGTTTGATCATCAGTCTGGTGTTGAATATGGGTGGAACCTATATTTACACGCTCTTCAATCGGCAGCTCTGCCAGTTGAGCAGTAAGGCAGAGGAGTTGCGACAAGCGCTGTTGTACCTGGAGAAGAAGGCGAATGGGAGTCTTCCTCCAGAGCGTGAAGAGCCCAAAGAAAAACCGGTAATGGCCCCAGCGCATCCGGCTGAAAAAGAGCCCCGGGTCAAAAAGCCGCTGGAAATCGCATTTGCAGAAATTTAACCATGGACAAGCGACATGAACAGCTCGATCAGGAACAGGCGGGGGTGGTATGTCGGGGGCGAGGGAGCAAGCAGTTGGGGATGCGCGGCAGCCAAAGGGTGCACCACCATAATCTTGGTCACGTGCGGTCTGCTGGCGCTGGCGACTGCTGCCACCGGAGCATCAGATCTGGCAGCAACGCAGGACAGTCTGCATCTGGTCTATAATCAGGTGGATGCTGCGCAGTTCCCCTGGATCGTTTCGCTGGTAACCGTTACGAATGCCAGAGGCCTTATCATTGGGAAGTTAGACGAAAATAATTTTGAAGTCCAGGAAGATGGTGTGCGAGAGTTACCCATTTTGGTGGAAGAATTGCCCGAGGGCGAAGCTGGCATTCATGTGGTGCTGACGATTGATTGCAGCCAGAGTATGTCGGGCCAGCCGATCGCAGATGCGAAAACGGCGGCAACCACCTTTGTGGGATTGATGCAAAAGTTAGATCGCTCGGCGATTGTGAGCTTTAATCAGACGCCGTGGACGGAGCATCCGTTCAGCGATGATGTCGAGTCGTTGAAAAGGGCGATCGCTCAAATCCATGCCACCGGCTATACAGCGGTGTACGATGCGGTGGTTCATTCGGTGGAGCTCATCACCGATGATATGAAGAATCGGGCGATTATTCTGTTGACGGATGGGGCGGATAATCGGAGTCATCACAGTTTTCACGACGCATTGAATGCATTGCTCGCTCACGAGATACGGGCCTATACGATTGGGCTGGGTTTGAGACCAAACAGCAATGAAGAGAATGTTCTGAAAGACCTGGCCAGCCAAAGCGGGGGGCTTTATTTCTACAGTCCAACGTCGAGCCAACTGGAAGAGATTTATCGAGCGATTTCGCAACTGCTGCATCATCGTTATCGGGTGTCCTATACCACTCACAATCCAGCTAAGGATAGCACGCTGCGCCATGTGCGCATTGAGGTATTAGTAAATGGCAACACGAGCGCGGATACCTCCAGCTATCGCGCCCCGTATGAGCCAGCGCCGATTCCGCCAATGCCGCCAGTGGTGCCGCCGGTGAATCCACCGATCGAGCCGCCGGTGATCCCCGCGCCGGAGCCAGTTTGGGAAGTGTTTCCGAATCCGTTTACGCCGAATGGCGACGGCATCAATGACCAGGTGGAATTTCGCTACGGCGATTCATTCCCTATAGATTGGTCGATTTTCGTGCTGGACCGTTCTGGTCGAGTCATTCGGCAACTGGCGAATGGCATGCGTTTCTGGAATGGGAGTGATGAGCGAGGTGCTCCCGTGCTACCGGGATGTTATCTGTATCTGGTAACTAATGACAAGCAGCCACTGCATCGTGGACTGATTCAATTAATTCGATAAATTGAGCAAATTGTGAGAAGAAAATGAAAATAGGAAGCGCAGGCAATTATCATATCAATCCTTGTTCGATGCCGATCCGATTCCCGGGACTGCAAAAAGCAGTTACGTTTTTGCTGGCGTTGATTCGGATCTGGTTTGTGCCGATGGCATTTGGCCAGAGCAGCGATATCTCATTAGAGCGGACGGCAATGCTGGACAGTTTGAATCTGCTGTACAACGACATTAATGCATCGCAGTTTCCTCGCATTGTCTCGCTGGTGACAGTGACTAATGAGATAGGATTTGTGGTGGGCAAACTGGACGAAAATAACTTCAAAGTTCATGAGGATAAGGTACGAGAACTCCCGATCCTGGTAGAGGAGTTGCCGGTGGCGGATTTTGGCATCAGTGTGGTGCTGGCTATCGATCGCAGCGGAAGTATGCGCGGGCAGCCAGTGGCCGATGCCAAAAATGCTGCCAGCCTTTTTGTGTCCTTGATGCAGATCCAGGATCAATCGGCAGTGGTCAGTTTCAATCATGAGCCCCACACCGATTGTCCGTTTACCCATCAGGTGGATTCGCTGAAAGCGGCAATTGCCACCATCGAGGCCAATGGTGGCACTGCGGTCTATGATGCGCTGATGCATTCCACCTATCTATTCACCAGCTATTTGAAAAATCGGGCGATTATTTTGCTAACCGATGGTGCGGATAAAGATAGCCGCTATACCTATCAGGAGGCGTTGACCGCACTGATTTCCCATGAAATTCGGGTGTTTTCCATTGGTTTGGGATTGAACCAGAATTCACCCGAGGAAAATATTTTGAAGGATGTGGCGAATAAAACGGGAGGACTATATTTTTACAGCCCAACTTCCCGGGAATTGGAAGAAATTTACAAAGCTATTTCCAAATTGCTGCATCATCGGTATCGCATTACCTATACGACACATAATCCCGCCAAAGATGGGACGTTGCGGCACGTTGAAATTCAGGTGTTGGTGAATAACAATGCCAGTTCGGATACGGCCAGCTATCGAGCACCCTACGAGGCGCCTCCGGTCGATACGACCAAGCCCAAGCCGCCGGTGGTACCACCGCCGCCAGAACCAGGGTTCGAGGTGGTGCCCAATCCCTTCACGCCAAATGATGATGGCTTTAATGATTGGACGGAATTTCGCCAGGGCGACAGCTTGCCGTCGACATGGGTGATCACGATCCTGGATCGCGCAGGACGGCCGGTGCGCTCGCTGAAAAATGGCGACCGTTTCTGGAATGGGAAGGATGAAAGCGGACAGGCAATGATGCCCGGGTGCTATCTCTATCTGGTGTCCAACGGAGGGCAAATTATCCACCGGGGCTTGATCCAATTGATACGATAATAGGCTTATTGGCTAACTGGAGCGGCAGCCGCCAATCGAATGGAGCTGGGAATTGAAATAATGACTACCGCCAGGCCAGCAGAACCCTGTCGCACAATTTGATGAAGATCGAAAGAGGCAGATGAAACATGTCAGACGCATTTGAAATCTTAGAACCGATTGGGTGCGTGCTTTGGTTTCATGATGCCAGCTATCCCGGTGGTGAACAGACAGCAAACTGCAAAAATGGGTCATATTACGGTCAGGGCAAAATTCAGTGAGTTGGCGATAGTTTGTTTGCAGGAGAATTATTTTTATGTTTTCAAAGATGTCGGATTGTCATACAGCAATTTTTTTTCAACGAGCGCTCGGGAAAAAACATGCGTAACATTGGTTGCAAAATTCGATCGTGAAACCGGTTCATGACCAACCCATGCGACGCAGTATTGCCAGTTGAAATCTGACGCCAGGGGGATTAATTCACAGCCACAAAATAAAAATTAATAAGGAGAAGGTACATGTTCAAGCAATGCAGGCGAAAACCGGAAAGTCAGGCATCCGGTTGGAAATGGGGGATAATGTCAATCATGTTGTTGTTTTTTTTCCAATCGGCGGTGGTCTGGGCCGATGGGAATGAAGAGCTAACTATCACGCTGCCGGAGTTCAACGGCAAGTACGATTTGGGCTGGGTCACGCTGGGTGCATTTGGCTTGCGCGGTGATGCCACGGCCCTCATGAAGATTCCGGAAAATGCCGAAGTTGTTGCGGCGTACGTTTATATGAGCGGCTATTCGAATCTGACTCCCAATCAGCTTGGCGACATTATCGTAACGCTCAGCAATGAAGATACGACGATCACTCGCGCCGCCAGGTGCATTGGTTATTCCAGGGATAGTCAAAAACAGTGCTTCACCTATCGTGCCGATGCCACGGGGCTGGTATCGATGGGGGAGCATCGCTATCATGTGCAGGGATTTACCCTGCCGGCGCAACCCACCAGCGGTGGCATCTATGGTGGCGGCCTGGTAGCGATCTATAGCTTGCCCAATCTGCCCGAATCGAAGATTTTGATTGCCGATGGCCTGGATTATTTTGATGCCAAAGCCGGTTTTCCCGGTACCAAACCCGTGGTGTTGCCGGTGGAAGGCAATCGCTATGAACGTTCGGCCAATGTGAAAATTTTCTCCGGCATGAATGCAACATCGGCCGCATCTGCCATCTGGTACGATTCAGGAGTTGGCACGGGGCAGGCGGACAATTTGATCGATGCTTCCGGTGCGGTGGATTACAACAACTCTTCCAGCAGCGACCCAGCCGTGGACACCGATCCGCTGGTGAAAACTTTTGGCAATCGCGCCAAATGGGCGATGGTAGAGTTCAATGTGCCGGTGCATTCTGAGCAGAGCTGGATTGCTTTCCAGTTGGAATCGCAGGCCGACAAACCCAATGTTCAGCCTTACAGCGGCGTGTGGAACATGATTGCTCTGACCGTCCCATACGAAGAGGTCGGTGCTGGCAGCATTGGCGACCGGGTGTTTTATGACAAAAACTCCAATGGCACTCGCGACCAAATGGAAATGGGCATCCCTGGAGTGCTGGTATCCCTGTACCAGGATGATGGCAATTCTGTGTTCGATCAGCAAGCGGATACTTTCGTCGATAGCGTTCGCACCAATCGCCTTGGTTTTTATCTGTTTCAATATTTGAAAAATGGGACGTATTTTGTGGACATCAATCACCCCTATCTGAGTGATACTTCGGTGGTGCTAACCGCCTCGCCGGATCCAACCGGACCGATTACGGTGAATGGTTCGCCGATTCTGGATGTCGATTTTGGAGTGAACTACACCGGTCAGCGGCCGCAACGTCAGGTTCAGCTCAATAATTTCAGTTCCTATACCGATTCCAGCGGCGTCTGGGTCAATTGGTCCACGGTGGTCGGGACCGAAAATATTGGATTCGATGTGTTCCGTAGTATGTCCCCCAACAGCGGTTTTTCGCTGATCAATGAAAATATCATTCCGGTCTCGAACACTCCCGGGAATGTTCACAATTACAGCTTTTTCGATCCGAATGTCGATCCTGGCCAGACCTATTACTATCAGTTGGGTGATGTGGACATGAGCGGCAATGTGGCCACGTATGGTCCGATCGCAGTAACTGCGGGGGTAACGGGTGTGGCCGAAAAATCCGGCGCGACCAGAGCCAGGATGGATTATGCGTTAGGGATGGCATATCCGAATCCCTTCAATGGCCGCACGAATATCCAATTCACCATGGCTCGTTCAGGCTGGGTGCGTCTGGAGGTGTACAATCTCCAGGGGCAGCGGATTCGAACGCTGCTATCCGAAGTCAGGACTGCGGGCAATCATGTTGTGGCCTGGGATGGCAAGAACGATCTGGGCCAGTCCGTGGGCAGTGGGGTGTATTTCTATAAGATGTCGGCGCCCCAGTTCCAGAACAGCAAACGAATTATTTATCTCAAATAATTGCTAACTAACCATCCTCCCGAAGGCGATAGTATTTGTTTCATTGGCATGATAAAATAGACCTCCAAGTTCAGCCTTCGGGAGGATGAATTTGATCTAAGGAGTTCGAGCAGTGAATGGTTCGAAATTAATGCTGCGACTGATCGATGTCGTATTCAACTTGTTGTTCGCCTTTATCGCCATTTCTCAGATTGGATTTAGCATGGCGATTGAATTGCCCAAGAGCACCGAAGCTGCCGCGGAGGCGCCTGAGTCCACCAGCATCGTGATTATTGGTGTGACCAAACAGGGCACCTATCCGGTGGAGCGAGGCGATCGGGAGCTCAAAAGCATTCAGGAGGTGCAGCGCTTTTTAATGCAAAAACAGCAAGAAACTCGAGGTCAGGGCGTCCAATTGGGCGTGCGCATCCGGGCGGATTGGAACTCGCCGGTGGAATATGGCATGGCGCTGGCGCGAGTGTGTCGGGACCTGGGAATACCCAAAGGCCTGGATGTGGTTCGCCTGGACGCCAGATAGGAGGAGATGCAATGAATAGTAAATTGATGATTCGGCTGATCGATGTGGCCTTGAACATTTTGCTGTGCTTTATTGCCATCAGTCGCTTGCGAACCGAGTATGTGGATTTGCCGTCGACCGGCAAAAGCCAGCTCCAGGCGGCGGTTCCTCATGAGGCGAAGGTACAAGTTTATGGCGACAAATTCAGGTTTCATGATAATGGCCGTGATTGGAATTGTCGCTCGTTGGCAGAACTCGAAACGGTTCTGGTGCAGCAAAACAATCGCTATGCCACGCGTGGTCTACGGATGATCGTGACCATTGAGTCGCACACAAAAAGCATCATGCAAAACCTGGTGGATGTGCTGGATATTTGTCAACGGAATCAAATCGAGAAGAATTTGAACTATGAAAATTTTAACTAACTTTATTATACAGAAAAACAATTTGGTAGATCTTTCGATTTCGATCACGCTGGTCCTTCTGGTTGCGATTTTCATTATATTGCAGCTATTGTCGTTCACCAGTTTGATCGACCGGACCGAACAGCCTGCCGAGCGGATGGAGGTTCGTGAACTGATCAAATTGCAGTTCACGTCGCCGAAGGTTCCGCCGCCGGAATTTCAGGTGCAGAGAAAGCTCGAGCGAACCCAGCAACCGGCCAGAGAAAAACCTGTACCGCAGCCGACTGCCGCTTCCTTCAACATTGTTTCGATGGTAGAGGGATTGAATATGAAAAAACTGGTTTCCCGCGAAGCCATGGCGGCAAAACGCGGCAGTTCCATGGCTAATATGCCGAACACCGCGGGCGTTTCCACCGAAGTCAGCAGAGCAGAGCGCACGCTGGATAATTTCGATCTGAGCGGCGTGATGGAAGATCGCAATGCCTCGTTTGCTCCCGGCCGACGTTCTTCTCCCGGAGGCGCTAATGGGCCAAGGGTCGGCATTGGTGGCACCAGCCATCTGGGCAGCGGCACGGGCGATGGCGGCAATGGATTGGCATTGTCCGGTCGCGGGACGGCACGCGCTGCACGTGGTTTTGGCAATGGCAGCGGGGGCGGCGCAACGATTTCGTTGCCCTCGGGCAATGGCGGTGGCAGCGCGGCCCTGGATATCCATGCATTGATCAAATGGATGAAAGCCCATCCGGGTGCGATTCCCAAACTGGTCGCGTATGATATGGGACATCGGATTGATGACCTTTCTTCAGCAGTGGCTTTCACCAGCAATGGCCGAAATTACACGCTGTTTCTATCCTGCAACGAGGCGGAGTTGCTGTTGCGCATCTGTCTGGTGGAAGGTAATGATTTCACATTGCTCAAAGACAATGGCATCCAGGAGACCAGTAACTTTCTGACCATTGGCGATGTGGTGCGAGATGCTCAAAAAATCCAGTCGCTCATTAGCTCCCGGAAAGCGCCAGGCGACCGGGCGGCGGCTTTCTATCAAATTTTCTGGTCCTGGTGGCTGCGACAACCAGAGAGCCGGGGGTAAATTTTTCTGAATCGATCTCAACTCGTGCGGACTAATTTTTCAGCCGGCAATGAAGGCCTGGGCTTTGTCCAACGCTGGCAAATAACGGTGCGCCACTGCGCCAGGCGATTGTGGTGCGGTCTAAACGCGGAGCGCTGAAAGCGCAGTGAAAACGCAGAGCGCTGGTTGCGAAAATGGGTCGGTTGAGGAAATGCAGTGCTAACGATCGGCTCAGCTTCGCGGTCCGTGCTTCGCGGCGGTCAGCCCTCGCAAGTTGATGTCAATGGTTCACCCTGGCATTGGCGATCAAGATCGGTTGAAATGCCACCAAGCCCCAAAGGCACGAAGAATCTGAATAACGTGTTGAGAAATAGACTGGCGAGGCATAATTTGTTATCACATTCTTTTATTACCATAGCTTCGTTTTGAATGATGATGGGTATCAGCAACTTCGTGGCTTGTTGGCTTGGTGGCTAATATAATCAAAGGTTAACGCGCATGCAAACGTCCAGATGGTGACAACATGTCTATTGGCCAAAGAGATTGCAGTCGAATGAGTATCTTGCGCTTCGCTTCGGGGCCAGTTGTCCGCTATTGGTGTTCGGGGTCGACCGAAGTATATTTCATGCCACCAAGCCCCAAAGGCACGAAGAATTTGAATAACATGTT
>CAZYNP010000030.1:0-63906 GCA_964647995.1 uncultured Cytophagia bacterium | reverse complement strand
ACGAAAGGAGTCCCGTAGCGCCCCGAAGTCATTTGATCATCGTCAACAGCAGCGTCACAGGCGAATGCCTGAAAGTGACGTGGAATTACAGCCAGGCGCTGCATCGGGAGGAAACCATTGAAGGGCTTGCTAATAATTTCATCGAGATTTTGAGAGAAATATTAGAGTTGAGCCAATCGACAGAAGGCATCGGCTATACGCCTTCGGATTTCAAAGATGTGGAATTGGAACAGCAAGAGCTAGATGATTTGGTGGCGGAGCTGGAAGCATAAGGCGAAATTCAAATCGCCAAAAAACAAATTCCAAATAAATTTCAAAGATCAAGGTTCAAATTTCAATGATGAAAGGTTAATTTGAGCGGTCATTGACATCCCACTAAATCCCCCTTCAAAGGGGGACTTGCCATAGTTCCCCCCTTTGAAGGGGGGCCAGGGGGGATGTTGGTTGGTTGTCGATATGTTAAGAATTTGTCTGATAGATGAATCAATTTCCGCATTATCAGAAATTTTGGGTATTGAATTAAGAATATTTTGGTAGACGGGAGTGCGATGCCTTTATGCATCGCAGCGAGCAAATCTTTTAAATAGACTGACACTGAACTTGACATTTTATTCAAAGGGATGCTAAATAATAAAATATCATACTCTAAATATGGCGAAATGATGGGAAGTGCACATGCGTAAGTTTAAGATCACATTAATATTGACAGTAGTAATATCTTCGGCTTGTGTCACAACACGTTTTACAAGTTATACTGATCCCTCATATCGTTCGTACAAGTTAAAAGTGGTTGTTGTCTTTGCTCAGGATTTTGACTTAGAAACAAGAACCACTTTAGAGAGCATTATAGTAAAAAAGCTTAAGGATAAAAACGTGAAAGCATTTTCTTCATTGAAAGTTTTTCCGCCCACAAGGGATTACTCATTTTCTGAAATACAAGATAAATTAGCAAAATCGAAATGTAATTCAGTTTTGATTGTAAGATTAAAAGGCGCAAACGCTTGTTCTTCAACAATGTGGCATCAAACATTAGTAACACAAAATTCATTATATACAATCCCTGTTGTACGTCAGTACCGAACATCAGAATTTATTACAGAAATATATGACAAGAAAATTGAAAATAGAATTTGGATGTCAGAATCAAAAACAAAGGCTGAAGGATCGCTCTACACAGGAATAAATACTACCCTAAATAATTATGCATCAAAAATGGTTGATGAACTTTTTAAGTGCGGAAATATCCAAAAATACTAAATCGAATATTTAACGGCTTCAAATTAGAGACTAAAAAATTTCTTAAAAACAGCTATGGATACTATTGAATTATCATTAACAAAATATTTAGATAAATGTCGAGGGATACTAAAATCTTATCCGACTAATATTCATGCTTTAAATTCCTTCAGAATAATAAGCAATAAAAATCCATATTTTCCAGAATTTGTAAATGAAATTGAGTCAATTTCAGAATATATATCTTTTGTAAATATAGTTGAAAGAGAAGTACTCAGTAAAGATTTAGAACGTTTGGCTAACAAAGAAGAAAAAAAGATAGGAAAACAAAAAGCTTCAAATACAAAAGACAAAATTTTCAATAAGCATGAATGGCAACATGATCTTGCCAAACATGCTGTTCAATGCTTTTTTATAAATACAGCTACATATTACAATCTTTGGAATTCAATAGAAATAGATGAATCTTATTTATTAAATTGTTTATTGAATTACGACGGAAAAAATTCTGAATATTATCGATTATTTGTATTTGATGGATTTGAATTATATAATGATAGAATGAAATTAAGTAATATCAATCTTCCTGTTGGAGAATTAAAAATTTATGAAAAAAATGAATTGAAAAATCTTTTAAAAATTCCTCAATTAACATTTCATGGATATTTAAAAAGAGATGTGCAAGAGAAGCTATCGGATGGTTATATTTTAACTATAAAAGCTAATGAAAATTATCGTGGACAGGTAGGTTTTAGGATAGGAGACCTTTATTATCCACAATTAAATTTGAACGAAATTGATGAACCAGAATGGGAAAATGATTTGGACGTTATAGTCCCAATTTTTTTGTGTTTTGGTTCTGATGCAAATTTGGCAGAGATAATAAACGTGAGAACAAATATTTTTGACTCCGATCCAGTAAATATAAAAGAAATAAATGGATTTTTACCTCATGATAATGATGAAGACGGTAATTTCTATCCTAGAAAAACTATAATAAGGGTAGGACAAAATGGTTTTGTTTTACAAGGTTTATTTAATTTATGGTCTGAAATTAAAGGTTTAACGAAGTCAAATATTTTACTCTATCCTACTCAAAGCTATGTAAGGGCTATTTTAAATCGACATAAAACAAGCATTAATTATGATTCAAGCCTAATGCATATTTTTGTATCAATAATATCATCTATTGAGTCTCTGCTAATATCTGGGTTAAATGAAGGATTATTATATAAATCATCAATTCGAGCCGCTTCACTAATGACAGATAATCCAATTGAAAGATTAAAGCATTTTAAAAATCTCAATGAGTGTTATAAAATTCGTTCAAAAATAGTGCATGAAGGTCATGCAAAAGTGAACAAAGATCATACGAAAGACCAACGACTAGAAGAAATAATTGATTTCTATTTATTACCACTGGCACAATATTTATTGATTAGGTACATGGCTTTTGTTTATTTATTAAATCATCAAGGATTTAATAATTCGTCATTATCAAGCATCACTCAAATAAAAGAAAAGGATATTATTTCAAGCTTATTAGATAATATTATTATGGAGCCAAGCAATGTAAAAAGTATTGAAGCTAAGCTTGAAGAATGGGGAATAAAAGATATTAAACTTTATAATCATTTTAAGTTCGCATAAAATCGTCGGGCTTAAAATGAAATGCGGTTTTGGAAATTAAAACCATGTCGATGGCTATCGTCCCCCTTAATAAGCTCATTGAGTGCATTCCATAAAGGGAATGCACTCCTGCACGAAAACAAAGGTTATGGCTGGTATGGATAAACGGAACATCGAAGCGATTTACCCCCTGTCGCCGATGCAACAGGGAATGCTATTTCATAGCGTGTATGCGCCTGAGTCGGGCGTGTATCACGAGCAGCTCACCTGCACGCTGGAGGGCGATCTGAATGTGGCGGCTTTTGAACACGCCTGGCAGCAGATCGTGGAACGCCACTCGGTGCTGCGGACCTCGTTCGTCTACAAACGTCTGGACAAGACGCTGCAGGTGGTGCATCGCCAGGTGGACTTGCCCTTCGAGCAACATGATTGGCGGGACCTGTCGCCGTCCGATCAAGCGCTGCACCTGGAAGAATTTTTGAATGAGAACCAGCAACGCCATTTTGACCTCAACAAAGCGCCGCTGCTTCGACTGGCGGTCATCAGGCTGGCCGAAAATTCCTATCAATTCGTCTGGAACCACCATCATCTGCTGCTGGACGGCTGGTCCATGCCCATCGTGATCCAGGAGGTCTTTGCCTGCTACGAAGCCTTGCGCCAGGGCCAGCCCATTCAACTGCCGCCCGCTCGGCCCTATCGGGATTATATCAATTGGCTGCAAAAGCAGGACATCGCCGCCGCCGAAAAATTCTGGCGCAACGAGCTGAAAGGGTTCACCGCCCCAACACCATTGATCAGCGAAAGCCCTGATTTTTTTCAGCCATCACCCGAAAAAACGTACGCCGATCGGAAATTCTATCTGCCCGAATCCACCACAGCCAAACTGGAGGCGCTGGCTCGGAAATATCAACTCACGCTGAATACGCTGGTCCAGGGCGCCTGGGCCATCCTGCTGAGCCGTTACAATCACGAGACCGATATTTTGTTCGGCGCCACGGTCTCGGGCCGCCCCGCCGAACTGGACGGCGTGGAGCGCATGGTGGGCTTGTTCATCAATACCCTCCCAGTCCGAGTTCAGGTCGATGAAGAAACCGCCATCATGCCATGGCTTAAAAACCTGCAGCAAAAGCAATTCGAGCTGCGGGAGTTCGAATATTGCAGCCTGGCCGATATTCAGGGGTGGAGCGAAGTGCCCAGGGATTTGCCTCTATTCCAGAGCATTCTCGTGTTCGAAAATTATCCTGTGAACGACACCCTGCAGCGACAAAATACCAGCCTGAAAGCAAAAAATATTCGCTCGTTTGAAAAGACCAACTATCCGATCACGCTGGTCGCTTCGCCAGGGAAGCAGCTTTTCTTGCTCATCGCCTACGATGCCCAACGATTCAGCGAAACCACCATTGTGCGAATGCTGAACCATCTGGCGGTCTTGCTAGAAGGATTTGTTGAACATGAGAATAAAGCCATCAAAAATTTGTCCATATTGACAGCCACCGAGCAGCACCAATTGCTGATCGACTGGAACCAAACCCATGGCGATTACCCCGCCGAGCGTTGTATTCATGAACTATTCGAAGCGCAGGTAGAACAAAGACCCGATGCCATTGCCCTGGCATTCGAAGATCAAACCCTGAGCTATCGAGATCTCAATATTCGAGCCAATCAACTGGCTCGCTATCTTCAGAAATCAGGCCTGGGGCAGGAGGGACTTGTGGGCATCTGCATGGAGCGCTCCATGGAAATGATCGTCGCCATGCTTGGCGTGCTCAAAGCGGGCGGGGCGTATGTGCCTATCGATCCCAATTATCCCAGCGAGCGCATCGAGTACATGCTGACCGACTCCAGGGTGGCAATTTTATTGACCCAGCACCGCTTGAAAGCAGCTTTGCCCCAAACAGGCGCCAGGATGATCTGTCTGGATAGCGATTGGGAACAGGTGGCCGCCCATCATCCTGAAAATCTGGGCCGAACGGCCACGCCCGATAATCTGGCTTATCTGATCTATACCTCGGGTTCTACTGGCCGCCCCAAAGGAACTATGCTCGATCATCGGGGACTGGTCAATTTCTGCCAGGCCCATGGGGAGGTGCTCAAAGTCGATCCCAATAGTCGCCTATTGCAATTTGCCTCCATCAGTTTCGACGCCTCGGTGGCGGAAATCTACACGGCTTTACTCAGCGGCGCTACGCTGCAAATGGCCAGACAGGAGACCCTGATGTCAGCGGTCGAGCTAACCAGGTTGCTGGATCAATATCAGGTTACATCGATCAGCCTGCCACCGTCCATGTTGACCCTCATGTCGGCCGAGGGATTGGATTCCGTGGCTGTGGTGCTCTCTGCGGGCGAAGCCTGCACCACCGACATTATCAATCAATGGTCGAAAGGCAGAAGAGTCGTCAATGGCTATGGCCCCACAGAGATCACCGTGGGCGCCAGTTGGAGCGTGTTCGAAAATCTGGATACCGAAGTCAAATCGGTTCACATCGGTCGACCGATTCTCAATAAGCAAATTTATCTGCTGGATGAATATCTGCGGCCAGTGCCGATCGGCGTCTCTGGTGAGCTCTGCGTGGGAGGCATCGGACTGGCACGGGGCTATCTCCATCGGCCCGACCTGACAGCCGAGAAATTCATTCCCAATCCGTTCAGCGCCACACCAGGGGAGCGATTGTACCGCACAGGCGATCTGGCCCGCTATCGGCCTGACGGGAATATCGAATTTCTTGGTCGCATTGATCATCAGGTGAAGATTCGGGGATTTCGCATCGAATTGGGCGAGATCGAGGCAGCGTTGCAGCAGCATCCAGCCGTGCAACTGGCGGCGGTACTGGCTCGGCAAGATCAGACGGGTGAGAAAAAGTTGGTGGCATATTTCGTGGCCGATCCAAAAGCAGAATCCGAGCCGTCGGCCAATGCGCTTTATGCCTTTCTCAAAGAGCGTTTGCCCGACTACATGGTGCCAGCGATTTTTATGCGACTGGATGAAATGCCATTGACCCCTAATGGGAAGATCAATCGCAAGGCATTACCAGCGCCCAATCAGGGTCGGCCTGAACTGGGCCGAGCCTATATCGCCCCTCGAACGCAAACCGAGGAACTGGTAGCGGGCATCATGGCGCAGGTATTGAGCCTGGAACGGGTTGGCGTGGAGGATAATTTCTTCGAGCTGGGTGGCCATTCGCTGTTAGGCGTTCGGGTGCAGAGCCGCATTCGGGATGCGTTCGGCATCGAATTGCCATTGCGCCATCTGTTTGAATCGCCAACGGTGGAGGCGCTATCCCGAATCATCGAGCGCGAGCGATTGTCGGCGCATGGCCTGGAGGCACCACCGATCGAACGTATTCCACGGGATCAGCCTTTGCCATTGTCTTTTGCCCAGCAGCGGCTCTGGTTTCTGGATCAATTGGAGCCGAACAGCCCGTTTTACAATATCCCTTCGGCCATGCGGCTCAGCGGCCATTTGAACAAAGCGGTTTTGAAGCAATGTATCGATGAGATCGTCCGTCGCCATGAAACCCTGCGAACGAC
Source organism: uncultured Cytophagia bacterium (assembly GCA_964647995.1). GTDB lineage: Bacteria > Zhuqueibacterota > Zhuqueibacteria > Thermofontimicrobiales > Thermofontimicrobiaceae > Thermofontimicrobium_A. The sequence continues at coordinate 57,513 of CAZYNP010000030.1, read as the reverse complement.
TTTCCGAGCGGTCAAGGGCAAGCCGTATCAGGTCATCGCCGAAGATTTTTCGGTCACGCTGAATGAGATCGACCTGACGGATCTGACCGAAGGGGAGCAGGAGGCAAGGGTCCAGCAATTGGCCACCGAGGAGGCGCAGCAGCCGTTCGATCTGGTGCATGGCCCGCTATTTCGGGTGACCCTGATTGCGCTGAAGCCCGATGAGCACGTGGTGCTGTTTACGCTGCATCACATCATCTCCGATGGTTGGTCCATGGGTGTGCTCATCAAAGAGGTGGCGGCGCTGTATCAGGCGTTTGCCGAAGGCAAACCATCGCCGCTGACAGAACTGCCGATCCAGTACGCCGATTTTGCCCAGTGGCAGAAAAAATGGCTCATAGGCGAGGTGCTGGAGAAACAGCTCTCGTATTGGAAGGAAAAGCTGGCAGGAAGTCCGCCCGTGATCGAATTGCCGACGGATCGGCCTCGACCTGCGGTGCAGAGCTTCAAAGGCAGCATGATTTCCAAACAGTACTCTGGCGAACTGCTGAAGTCGCTCAAGGCCTTTTGCCAGAAAGAAAATGTGACGCTGTTCATGACATTGCTGGCGGCGTTCAAGGCGTTGCTCCATCGCTATTCGGGTCAGTCCGATATCAATGTCGGAACGCCCCATGCCAATCGCAATCGTTCCGAGCTGGAGAACTTGATCGGATTTTTTGTGAATACCCTGGTATTGCGAACTGATTTTTCGGGCGAACCCAATTTCAAGGAACTGGTGAAGCGGGTGCGGGAAACGGCGTTGGGCGCTTTTGCACATCAGGATTTGCCGTTCGAGACGCTGGTGGATGCCTTGCAGCCGCAGCGGGATCTGAGCCACACGCCGCTATTTCAGGTGATGTTTGTGTTGCAAAATGCGCCGCTGGAGAAAATCGAGCTGCCAGGCTTAACGTTCAGTCCAGTGCCGTTCGAAAGCGGCACCGCCAAATTCGATCTGTCGCTGGTGATATTTGAGGAGAGGGATGGATTCACCGCGTCATTCGAGTACAATAGCGATCTGTTCGACCGCTCCACCATCGAGCGGATGATGGAGCATTTCGGCATTGTGCTGGAAAATCTCATGGCCGATCCCGAGCAGAAGATTGCCGCCGTGCCGATCATGAGCCAGGCGGAACTGAACGAAATGCTGGTTCAGTGGAACGAAACGACAGCCGAATTTCCCAGCCAGCAATGCATGCACCAATGGTTCGAAAATTTGGCTGCAAGAAATCCCGAAGCCATTGCACTCACTTTTGCGGGACAAAAACTCACTTACGGTGAATTCAATCGCCGTGCCAATCAGATGGCTCGGTTTCTAAACAAGATCGGGGTGGGCAAAGAGCATCTGGTGGGTATCTGCATGGAGCGCTCGATCGAAATGATGATCGGCATCATGGGGGCGCTGAAAGCGGGTGGCGCATTTATTCCGCTGGACCCAGCCTATCCGAAGGATCGGTTGGATTACATGATCACTGACTCAGGGCTTTCAGTGCTATTGACGCAGCAGGCATTGCTCGGAAATGTCAATCCCCATCAGGCAAAGGTGGTCTGCGTGGATTCGGAGTGGGAGACAATCGCCCAGGAGTCGGCTGAAAATTTGAATCTGGAGATCGACCCCACCAATCTGGCTTATGTGATTTACACATCGGGTTCGACGGGCAAGCCGAAAGGCACGATGTTGCAGCATCGGGGCTGGTGCAATTTGGGCAAGGCCCAGCAATTGGCGTTCGGGCAGGGCTATGGCAGTCGGGTGCTGCAATTTTCCGCCCTGAGCTTCGATGCCTCGGTGTGGGAAATGGTCATGGCGTTGCTGAGCGGAGCGACATTGAGCCTGACCAATCGAGAAATGCTGAGCACGGGCCAGGGATTGCTGCAGGTGCTGGCACAGGATGAGATCACGATGGTGACGCTGCCGCCCTCGGTGCTGGCCGTGGTGCCCGAAGCCGAGTTGCCTAATTTGAAAACGATCATCACGGCTGGTGAAGCGTGTAGCGCCGATCTGGTGGCTCGCTGGGGAAAAGACAGAAGATTTTTCAATGCCTACGGCCCAACGGAGACGACGGTTTGCGCCTCGATGTTTCTCGTGCCTGAAGGCTATCGGAACAATCCGCCCATTGGCAAACCGATTGCCAATTTTCAACTGTATGTGCTGGATGCCAATTTCCAGCCTGTGCCGAAAGGCGTGCCTGGCGAATTGTGCATCGGCGGCGCGGGCGTGGCCCGTGGCTACCTGAATCGCCCCGATCTGACGGCGGAAAAATTTATCCCTGATCCGTTCGGCAGGGAGAAGGGTGCACGACTGTACCGCAGCGGCGATCTGGTGCGCTATCTGCCCGATGGCAATATCGAATTTTTGGGCCGCATCGATCATCAGGTCAAGGTGCGGGGCTTCAGAATTGAGCTGGGCGAGATCGAAGCGGCGCTGAAAGACCATCCCGATATTCGGGATGCCGCCGCCATCGTGCGAGAGGACAAGCCTGGCGATAAACGCATCGTGGCGTATTTGATCACCGAGGCGAACAAAGATTTGACCGTGGGGGAATTGCGAAGCTATCTGCGGGAGCGCTTGCCCGAATACATGGTGCCCTCGGCGTTCATGACGTTGGCCGAATTTCCGCTCTCGCCCAGCGGCAAGGTGGATCGGAAAAAGTTGCCAGCGCCCGATCTCTCCCGACCCGAACTGGGCAGCGAATATGTGGCTCCTCGCAACGAGACCGAGGAGAAACTGGCCGCCATCTGCGCTGAGTTGCTCAATTTGAAACAGGTCGGCGTGTACGATAATTTCTTCGAGCTGGGCGGACATTCCTTGCTGGCCACTCAGGTGATTTCACATATTCGGGATGAATTCCAGGTGGAATTACCATTGCGTACTTTGTTCGAATTTCCGACCATCGCCGACCTGGCGCTGAAAGTGCAGGAGAGCCCAAAAATTTCCGAAGCGGATCAAATTCCAATCGAGGCCGCAGAACGAGGGGAGAAGAGCATCGACGAGTTACTGGCGGAGCTGGAGCAGATGTCGGATGAGGAGGCGGGACAATTGCTGCAGCAAGAGAAAGATAAGTAAGGCAGTTAATCGATGCAGTCAAGAAAAATTGGTGGCTAAAACTAACCAGTACGCATATCAATTTAAATGCCACTAATATATTGTGATTTTGGCAAAAGAAATCGTAATTGATTGTTCCAATCATCGATAAGCTTTTTAAAGTAGTTTTGTTTTCCATTGTTAACAACGGTCTGCAGAAGCGAGGTCTAATGAAAGATTATTCAAAAATCATTGCTTCTTTATCACCAGAGAAGCGGGCGCTGCTGGAAAAGCGACTGAAACAGCAAGGGAGCAGCTTCAATGCTTTCCCGCTGTCCTTTTCGCAGCAACGGCTATGGTTTCTTGAACAGTTAGAGCCAGGCAATGCGATTTATAATCTGCCTTCGGCGGTGCGTTTGGTTGGGACGCTTGATCTGGAGGTGCTGTCGACTTGTATTCACAAGATCGTCCAGCGACATGAAATTTTACGGTCCACTTTCCAGACCGTTAACGGCGAAGCGATGCAAATCGTTGCGCCAGAGCTAAAAATCGAACTGCCGGTTGTCGACCTTCAAGCGACATCGGAGGATGCTCGGGAGGCTGAGATCAAGCAGTTGGCTGCTGAAGAAGCCCGGCGACCGTTTGATCTTACCCGCGGGCCACTGTTTCGCACGAAATTGATTCGTCTGAAGCCCGATGAGCATATTATTTTGTTCACCATGCATCATATCATATCCGATGGTTGGTCCATTGGCGTCCTCAATCGGGAGATTGCGGTGCTGTACGATGCATTGGTCAATGGCAAGCCGGTGCAGTTGCCTGAACTTCCCATCCAATATGCTGATTATGCGCAATGGCAGAGAAAACGATTGACCGGTGAGGCGATGGATTCGCTGCTTGCCTATTGGAAGCAGCAGCTTGGTGATGATCTGCCGGTGCTGGAATTGCCCACGGACCATCCTCGCCCGGCAGTGCAAACTTACAATGGTCAGGATGTCACCTTTACATTATCAAAAGAGCTTACCGACGGCTTGACTCAATTGAGCCGTGATCACCATGCGACGTTGTTTATGACGCTGGTGGCAGCATTTCAGACCCTGTTGGCTCGCTATTCTGGCCAGAATGATATTTGCGTGGGAACGCCGATTGCCAATCGAACGCGGGCGGAAGCGGAACGGCTGATTGGATTCTTCGTCAATACCCTGGTGATCAGGACCAAACTTGCTGGCAACCCCAGTTTCAGGGAACTGTTGGCTCGCGTTCGCGAGGTGACGTTGGGCGCGTATGCGCATCAAGAATTGCCGTTTGAAAAGCTGGTCGAGGTATTGCAGCCGGCGCGGGACATGAGCCACACACCGCTCTTTCAGGTGATGTTCATCCTTCAGAATACGCCCTTGCAGCCGCTAAAATTGCCTTCATTGACCATGAGCCCGATTCTAATCGAGAGCAAAACGGCCGAATTCGATTTAACCCTGTCGATGACCGAAATGCCTGATGGGCTTTGGGCCTCGCTGCAATATAACAGCGATCTGTTCGAGGCCGCCACGATCCAGCGAATGATCCGGCATTTTCAGAACCTGCTGGAAGCGATCGTGATCAATCCTGAGGAACGGATTCTCAATTTGCCGCTGATGTCGCCGGCTGAGCAACGACAGGTTACGCTGGATTGGAACGAGACGCGAACCGAATTTCCGAGCGAACGAAATATACAGCAATTGATCGAAGAACAAGTTGCACGCACGCCAGATGCGATTGCGGTGGTGGCGGGTGACCAGAGTCTCAGTTATCAGGAATTGAATCGGCGGGCCAATCAATTAGCCGGATATTTGCAACGCACGGGTGTGGGGCCTGAAAAGCTGGTTGGTATCTGCATCGATCGCTCGCTGGAGATGATTGTGGGATTGCTGGGAATTTTGAAGGCTGGCGGTGCCTATGTGCCACTTGATCCAAATTATCCGCAAGAGCGGCTGGAATATATCATTGCCGATTCCAATGTTTCGGTACTGCTTACCCAATCGCAATTTGTCTCGCGCTTGCCGAAACGGAATACCCAAATCATTTGCCTGGATACCGATTGGGTTCAAATCGAGTCGCTAAATGATGGCACGCCGGCCGAACTGGTGGGCAGCGACCATCTGGCGTATATTATTTACACCTCGGGCTCGACTGGCAAACCCAAAGGGGTATTGATTTCCCATAAATCCGTAATCAATCACAATACCGAGGTTATCAAGAAATTCCGTTTGCGGGCCGAGGATCGCATCCTGCAGTTTGCGACGATCAATTTTGATGCGGCCGTGGAAGAGATATTTCCGGCGCTGATGTGCGGCGCCACCTTGGTGCTGCGTCCCGGCGGCAGTTTGCTTTCGGGCATGGAACTGCTGCAATTCATCGAACAGGAAAATCTGACGGTGCTGGATTTGCCAACGGTATTCTGGCACGAATGGGTCCACGAATTGAGCGTGCTGAAGCGTAAGTTGCCGCCATCGTTGAGGTTGGTCGTCATTGGTGGGGATAAAGCCTCCCCGGAACGCGTGGCCTTGTGGCAGCAGCTTGTGGCAGGCGACGTCTCATTGATCAACACGTATGGCCCAACCGAAACCACGGTCATTTCGACGCTGTTGGAGATCGATCAGCTCTACGCGAGGCAACGAACACTGCCAGTGTTGCCCATTGGGCGACCTATCGCCAATACCCAAATTTATTTGCTGGATGCCAATTTGCAGCCGGTGCCGGTGGGAGTGCCCGGCGAGCTTTGTATCGGGGGTGTTGGATTGGCACGGGGATATCTCAATCGTCCGGATTTGACTGCAGAGAAGTTCATTCCCAATCCATTCGCAACGCTGCCCGGTGAACGGCTGTATCGGACCGGCGACCTGGCGCGCTATTTGCCTGACGGCAACATCGATTTTATCGGCCGGGTCGATAATCAGGTGAAAATTAGAGGCTTTCGGGTTGAGCTAACTGAAGTCGAATCGGTATTGGCGAAGCATCCGCTGCTGCATGAGGTGGTGACGATTGCGGATGATATTGAAAATCGCCCGGGTGAAAAACGACTGGTCGCCTATTGCGTGCCAGTATTCTCCCGGTCACTCATGAAGGACGACAAGCGGCGACATGTGCGCGTGCCCTTCTTCAATGAAGCAGTGATTGGTTTAAACGGGAGCAAGCCGATCAAATCGGCCACGGAGGACCTATCACATGGCGGTGCTCGCTTGATGACCATTTCTCCGATGCCTAACTATGACCAGATTCAGCGAGTCAGCATGGCGCTGAATCTGCCGATCGTTCCCGAGCAGGTGGAGATCGAAAGTGACATCATCTGGCAACGCGAAAATCATGTCGGCCTGGCTTTCCGAAATTTGACGCCGGATCATCAAAAAATCCTCGATGAGACCATACTGAGTATCGTCGAAGATCAGAATATGCTGGTTAAAGAGTTGCGTCAATTTGCGCACCAGAATTTGCCCGAATATATGGTGCCGCAGGTGTTTGTCATCCTGGATGAAATTCCCAAGACGCCGAGCGGCAAGGTGGATCGCCGAGCGCTGCCCAAACCTGATCTGAGTCGACCGGAACTGGGTGGTGCCTATGTTGCCCCGAGAACTGCAATCGAAGAGCTGCTGGCAGGAATTTGGGCATCGATTTTTGGCGTGGAGCGAATTGGCATTTATGATAATTTCTTTGAGCTGGGGGGCCATTCGTTGATGGCAACGCAGTTCATTTCGCGGGTTCGAAATGTGTTTCAAGTAGAATTGCCGCTGAAAACGATCTTCGAAACGCCCACCATTGCCGGTCTGGCGGAAAAGATCGCCGCCATTCGCGAGGATGCCGTCGCCGCCGCACCGCCGATTCGACCCATTCCCAGGGCGGGAAATATGCCACTGTCATTTGGTCAGCAGCGGCTGTGGTTTTTGGATCAATTGGAACCGAATAGCCCCGAATATAATGTGCCCGATGCCGTGCGGATAACTGGAAAAGTCGATGTTGCCGCGCTGCATAAGAGTATTCAAACCATGGTGGATCGGCATGAAATCTTGAGAACCACCTTCGAGACCGTTGACGGCACACCATACCAAAAAATTCATAATTCAATGGCTGTGCCTTTGCCCATTGTCAATTTGCAGGAATTGCCGGTTGCAGTCCAGGAGTCTTACTCCAAATCGCTCCTGATCGATGAAGCAAAGCGGCCGTTCAATCTCAGCGCTGGACCATTATTGCGCACGACCTTATTGCGGTTCGGTGAAGAAGATCATATCATACTGCTGGTGATGCATCATATTGTTTCCGATGGCTGGTCGACTTCGGTTTTCATCAAGGAATTAGCTGCGTTATACGATGCGTATGCCAATGGTTTGCAGCCGCGATTGCCCGATTTGCCATTCCAATATGCTGACTTTGCTTGTTGGCAGCGAAATTGGCTCAAGGGCGAGGTATTGCAAAATGAACTTGATTATTGGAAGCAGCAGCTTGCGGGAGGGCCGGCGATGCTCGAGTTGCCGACCGATTTCCCGCGACCGCCAGTGCAGACCAACCATGGATCGCATCAATCCTTTGCGCTGGATCCCGAATTGTCCACCGCGCTGATGCAGTTGAGCCGGCAGGAAGGTGCCACGCTGTTTATGACACTATTGGGCGCATTTCATATTTTATTGGCTCGATATAGTGGCCAACCAGTGATTCAAATTGGAACTCCAATCGCCAATCGCGATCGTAGCGAGACGGAAAATTTGATCGGATTTTTTGTAAATACTCTGGTGCTTCGGCTGGATATTGCGGATAATCCGAGTTTCCGAAAATTTTTGGAACGAATCAAAAAGGTGACGCTCGAGGCGTACGCCCATCAACATGTGCCCTTTGAAAAAGTAGTCGACGCGGTGCAACCGGAACGAGATTTGAGCCGCAGCCCCTTGTTTCAAGTTATGTTTGTCATGCAAAACAATCCCCGGTCGGAGCTGAAATTACAAGGATTGACGTTCAGCGCCATTGAACTGGATACGGGCATATCGAATTTTGATCTGACGTTGACGATGGGCGAAACTGAATCCGGCCTGGGGGGCGCACTGGAATATAATACCGATCTGTTCAAACCGACAACAATTGCCCGAATGATCGAGCATTTTAAAATGCTGTTGACAGCGCTCGTGGCGACGCCCGATCAGCCCGTTTCGCAGGTATCAATGATGCCGCCGACCGAGTTGCAACAGGTGATTTACGATTGGAATAGCATCACTGCCGATTTTCCATTGGATCATTGTATTCATCAATTAATCGAGAAACGGGCAGGGCTCTCCCCTGATGCTCTGGCAGTGATCGGCGTAGACCAGGCGATAACCTACCGGGAGCTCAATCAGCGCGCCAATCAACTGGCCAATTATTTACGGAAAAAAGGGGTGGCGCCTGAAAGCCTGGTTGGCCTATGCCTGAAACGATCGGTGGAAATGATTGTGGGGATGCTGGGAATTCTCAAGTCGGGAGCCGCCTATTTGCCGCTGGATCCCAATTATCCCACCGAACGGCTGGAATATATGATTCAGGATTCTCAGGTGGCGCTAATTGTTACTCAGCAGGATTTGATCAATTCGATACCATCGGAGCAGGCGGAATTGATCTGCCTGGATCGGGATTGGGAGAAAATCGGACAGGAAAATATTGCCGATCTGGAAAATGTTGCTCGGCCACTGAACCAGGCGTACGTAATCTACACGTCTGGCTCCACTGGCAAGCCCAAGGGAGTTCAGGTGGCGCACCAATCGGTTGTGAATCATAATCTGGCCGTGGTAGATCTATTTGGTCTGCGGCCCGGCGATCGGGTATTGCAATTCGCCACAATCAATTTCGATACCGCTGTCGAAGAAATTTTTCCCACACTGATGTCTGGCGCGGCCATTGTGTTACGGCAGTCGGACGAGGTAATCCTGAGCGGGGAGGAACTTATCCACATGATAAAAACGCATCAGTTGACCGTTCTGGATTTGCCCACTGCCTATTGGCAGGAATGGGTTTACGGCCTGACGCTGATGCAACAGGAGCTGCCCGATTCATTGCGGTTGGTAGTGGTGGGTGGTGATAAAGTTGCCGCAGAGAAATATGTTCTCTGGAAACGAATGGTTGGCTCGCAGATTCGCTGGTTGAATACCTATGGCCCAACGGAAGGAACCGTGATTGCCGCCGCATACGATCCGGAGGATCAGTTATCGCCCTACCAGGAAGGCATGGAAATGCCCATCGGTCGTCCGATAGCGAATGGCAAACTTCACATTTTAGATGCTAACTGGCAGCCGGTTCCCATCGGTGTCCCTGGTGAACTGGTAATTGGCGGTCAATGCGTTGCCAGAGGCTACCTGAATCGGCCGGATTTAACGGCAGAAAAGTTCATCCCCGACCCATTCTCCCGAGTTGCCGGCGCACGATTGTATCGAACCGGTGATCGAGCGCGGTATCTGCCGGACGGCAATATCGAATTTCTCGGCCGAGTGGATCACCAGGTGAAGATTCGTGGATTCCGGGTGGAATTGGGCGAAATCGAGACCACGCTCCGACAGCTTCCTTCAGTGCGTGAGGCGGTGGTCGTTGTTAGAGAAGATACGCCGGGCAATAAGCGGCTGATCGCCTATTGCGCGCTGGCAGAAAAACCAGGAACCATTGCCAACGAGCGACGCCGGCACTCCCGAGTCCCCTTTAAGGGTGAGGCTGTGATCAATATGGCGGGCCTGCAACCAATTGATGTCAACGTTATCGAATTATCCGAGACCGGTGCTCGAGGCGTGACGACTGTCGCGATGCGGGATTGGAGCCAGTTCCAGAACATAGAGATTAAACTCGATCTGCCGGAGCTTTCTGGGGTTTCGGCTAATTTGATCTGGCACAATGACCGTGAATTCGGTGTTCGATTTATTAATCTGTCAGATGACCAGCACCGTCAGATTCGGCAATTAATAGTTTCGGCAAAACCGTCCGAGCCCAATCCGCAGATAAAAATTCTGCGTGACTATCTCAAAGAAAAATTGCCGGATTACATGATGCCGTCGGCCATTGTGATTGTCGAGGAATTTCCCAAAACACCCAGCGGCAAAATCGATCGCAAGGCATTGCCAGAGCCAACGTTAAGTGGGATCGCTGCTGAAAGCGAAAGCGCAGAGCCTCGAACCCCCATGGAAGTAGAATTGGCCGCTATTTGGCAGGAAGTGCTCGGCATCAATCGTGTCGGCGTAAATGATAATTTCTTTGAACTGGGCGGCGATTCGATTCTGACCATTCAGGTCATCTCCCGAGCGCAAAAAAAAGGGCTCTATCTGACGCCCAAACAGTTTTTCCAAACGCCAACCATTGCCGGGTTGGCCAACTATTTGACCTATCATGCGGCGGAGAATAAAATCGAGGCGGAACAGGGCACTATTACCGGCCAGGTGCCCCTCACTCCGATTCAACATTGGTTCTTTGAACAAGAATTCGCCGCGCCGCATCATTACAATCAGTCGTTGTTCTTCGAGGTGAGAGAACCGCTGGACGGGCATCTCCTGCGTCAGGCGATTGGGCACCTGTATGCCCATCATGATGCGCTGCGGCTGCGGTTTCGGCGGCAGAACGGCAATTGGGAACAATACCATGCCGATATTGACGAGGCGCCCGTTGAAGTGCATGACCTATCGGCAGCCAGTGGGACTGAGCAGCAAAAATTAATCGAGGAACAAACCCATCGCCTGCAAGCGAGCCTCGATCTGGAACAGGGCCCGCTGATGCGAGTGGCATTGTTTGAACTGGGTGTCCCCAAAGGGCAACGGCTGCTGATCGTTGTCCATCATCTCGCCGTGGATGGGGTATCGTGGCGAATCCTGTTGGAAGATTTGCAGAGCATTTATCAACAGCTCAAGCTGGGGCAGCCGGTTCAATTGCCGCCGAAGACAACCTCTTACAAATATTGGGCCGAACGGCTGACGCAATTAGCCCAAGCCGAAGCGCTCCAGGCAGAGCAACCGTACTGGCTCGGCCTTGTCAATAAAGCGGTATCCCGATTGCCGGTGGATAATCCTGCCGGTGACAATCTGGAGCAATCGGAGAGAAATGTGGTGGTCACGCTATCGCGGGAGGAAACCGGTGACCTGCTGCGCGAAGTGCCGGCAACCTATCATACCCAGATCAATGATATTTTATTGACGGCATTGGTTCAGGCGCATTATCGGATGACCGGTTCCCGTACGCTGCTCCTCGACCTGGAAGGGCATGGCCGAGAGCATCTGTTCGACGAAGTTGATCTGTCGCGAACCGTCGGCTGGTTCACTTCGGTCTATCCCGTGCTATTGGATCTGAAGCTGCCGCGCAACAGCGGCGATGCTGTGAAAACGATCAAGGAACAATTGCGGCAGATTCCTCAAAATGGCATCGGCTATGGTCTGCTGCGGTACCTATCGGCAAAGCAGGAGCTGATCGATCGGTTAAAGACGCTGCCGGCGGCACAGATTTCTTTTAACTATCTGGGCCAGTTCGATCAAGTCGCCAATGAATCGCACATTTTTAATCTCGCTCGAGAATCCAAAGGTCCGGAAATTGATCCAAACAATCATCGAAATTATTTGATAGATATCACCGGAAGCATTGCTGGGGGAAAGCTTCAAGTGGAATTCAAGTACAGCGCGAATCTGCATCGTGGTGAGACCATTGAACGGTTTGCCAACTATTTTTTGAGTGAGCTGCAAGGCATCATCGCCCATTGCAAATCGTCCGATGCTGGTGGATTCACGCCATCTGATTTCACGCTGGCGAAATTGAACCAAAAGAAATTGGACAAAGTCTTACAGAAACTGAACAAGAAGAAGGAAAGAGTCGGTTGATGCAATCAGAAAACATTCAAGACATGTATCCGCTTTCGCCCATGCAACAGGGAATGCTGTTTCACAGCTTGTATACGCCGGGCACCGGAGTTTATATCGAAGAATTGAGTTGTCACCTGCGCGGCCAATTGAACGTTGCGGCCTTCGAGCAGTCATGGCAGACACTGGTGGCGCGACATCCGGTACTCAGAACTGCGTTTCTATGGGAAGACCTGGATGAGCCGCTGCAGATCGTGCACACGCAGGTAGATTTGGGCATTACCCAGCTCGATTGGCGCAATCTGACCCCGGAAGACCAGACCAGGCAACTTGAAGCATTAATTGATGAGGAAAAAAAGAAAGGGTTTGATTTATCCGAGGCGCCGCTGATGCGCCTGACGCTGATTCGGGAAGCGGATGATCTGCATCGCTTCGTCTGGATTCACCATCACATTTTATTCGATGGCTGGTCTTTGCCGTTATTACTCGAGGAGGTGTTCGCGATCTATGAAGCCCTGAGCCAGGGCCAGCCGTTTACGCGAGAGCCTGCGCGTCCCTATCGCGATTATATCGCCTGGTTGCAGGAGCAGGATGTTCAGCAGGCTGAGATGTTCTGGCGACAGGCACTGCGGGGTTTCCAATCGCCGAATCAAATTCCAATTGGTCGCATGGCTAAAAAAACTGCCGAAGATCTGGAGGAATATACCACCGCACGATGGCTGCTTTCGCCAGAAATCTCCCAAGCATTGCATGAATTCAGTCGCCAACATCAGTTGACATTGAGCACGATCTTGCAGGCCGCCTGGGCACTGCTGCTGGGTCACTACAGCGGGGATGACGATGTCGTGTATGGATCGATCGTGTCCGGTCGGCCAGTGGATCTGGCTGGCTCTGATACGATGCTGGGACTATTTATCAATACCCTGCCGGTTCGAGTGAAAATCGATCCGCAGGCATCACTGTTGTCGTGGCTTCAGGAATTGCAGCTTCAATTGAGTCATTTGCGGCAATTCGAATATTGTTCACTGATCCAAATTCAAGGCTGGAGCGAAGTCCCCAGAGATTTGCCCTTGTTCCATAGTATTTTGGTCTTTGAAAATTATCCGTTGGGGGAAACGATTACGGAGAAAAAGGGTAGTCTGCAAATCCAGGACATTCACTCCTATTCTCGCACCAATTATCCCCTGACGTTTGTCGTTTCGCCCGGCAAACAGATTGGGCTCGAGATCGCTTACGAGCCGCAACGCTACGATGCCGATACGGTTCAGCGTATGCTGCGCCATGTGCAGCAGTTGCTGGAAAGTTTCGTGGCTAATCCCGAACAGAAACTTTCCCAACCGATACTGTTGACCGAAGCCGAACGCCAGCAAATCCTGGTCGAATGGAATCAAACCCAAACGGATTATCCGCAAGACAAATGTGTCCAGGAACTATTTGAAGCGCAGGTCGCGCAGACGCCCGAGGCCATTGCCCTGATCTTCGAAGATCAGGGGCTAAGCTATCAGCAGTTGAACGCGCGCGCCAATCAGCTTGCCCACTATTTAAGCAAAGCAGGTGTCGGGCCAGAGGCGCTGGTGGGAATTTGTGCCGAACGCTCTCCGGAGGTGATCATTGCCATGCTGGCGGTTTTAAAAGCTGGCGGCGGCTATGTGCCCATGGATCCGAATTATCCCGGCGAGCGATTGGCATACATCATGGAAGATTCAGGCGCAGCCATTTTATTGACGACCCATAATCTGGCCGATAAATTTCCAGCTCAGGTGGCAAAAATCATTTATCTGGATAATATGGTGGAGGTAGCTGCCAACGAGAACCAGGATAATATGCCGGTTCAGGCCGATCCGGAAAACCTCGCCTATGTAATCTATACTTCGGGTTCTACCGGTAAACCGAAAGGTACGTTGCTAAACCACCGCGGACTCTGCAATTTTATCAGTGTCTTTGTTCGTGATCTTCATATTACGGCTAAGAGTCGGGTGCTGCAATTTTCATCCATCGGCTTCGATGCCTCGGTGGCGGAGATCTTCCCGATATTGGCAGCAGGAGGAACGCTGGTGCTGGCCAGACAGGAAACGCTCCTATCGGTTATGGATCTGCAAGAATTGATCCGCGCCAAAGGGATCACCACGGCCACATTGCCCCCTTCGTTGCTGGCTGTGCTATCTCCAGATGGGCTGACCACGTTCAAGGACCTAATGTCCGTTGGCGAAGCGTGTACTGTTGACATAGTGAACCGCTGGGCCAATGGCAGAAATTTCTGGAACGGCTACGGTCCCACGGAAGCCACCATCGGCGCCAGTTGGGGGATTGTGCCGGAACTGGCTGCTGAGGCTACCAGCGTTCCCATTGGCCGGACGATCGGAAATAAACAGATTTATATTCTGGATTCCCACCTGCGCCCGGTACCAGTGGGCATTCCCGGAGAATTGCATATCGGTGGCGTTGGGCTGGCGCGAGGCTATCTGAATCATCCTGATCTGACGGCTGAAAAATTTATTCCCAATCCATTCAATGGGAGCGTGGGAGAGCGGCTGTATAAAACCGGCGATCTGGCTCGTTACCTGCCGGATGGTCGATTGGAGTTTGTTGGCCGGATCGATTTCCAGGTAAAGGTTCGTGGCTTTCGCATTGAGTTGGGCGAGATCGAGGCCGTGTTGGGCGGGCATCCTGCGGTGCAGATGGCCGCAGTGATCGCCACGGACGACGAGCTGGGCAATAAACGGCTGGTGGCTTATGTGACGATCAAGCAGGGAGTGGCGTCGCCGGCGGTTACAGATTTTTATCAATATCTGAAAAGCCGCTTGCCTGACTACATGGTGCCGTCAGCCTTTATGGTGCTGGAGCAATTTCCGCTGACTGCCAGCGGCAAAGTCGATCGCAAACGGCTTCCCCAGCCCGAGGCGGGACGGCCCGAGTTGGGCCGTGAATTTGTGGCCCCCCGGACGCCGACGGAAGAGTTGCTGGAGGGAGTGTTCAGCCAGGTGCTGGGCGTTGAAAAGGTAGGAATTTACGACAACTTTTTTGAGCTGGGCGGGCATTCGCTGCTGGCCACACAGGTGTTAAGCCGGATTCGCGAGATGTTTGCCGTGCCCCTGGAGTTGCGGGAAATTTTTGAAACGCCAACGATCTATGCCCTGGGGCGGAAAATTGATGACTATCGTTTGACTGCTAAAGGCATCCCGGTGCTGGCCATGACGCCGGTGTCGCGGGACGGCGATCTGCCCCTGTCGTTCGCCCAGCAACGACTCTGGTTTCTGGATCAATTGGAGCCCAATAGTGCTTTTTATAACATTCCCACGGCATTGCGGCTAAGGGGCCGGCTGAATGTGGTTGCATTGGAACAAAGCATTCAGGAACTCATTCGGCGACATGAATCGTTGCGCACCACCTTCCAGGAACATGATGGCAAGCCCTATCAGCAGATTGCGCCAGAATTGGCTTTGCCTATGGAAAAAATTGAATTGACAGGGTTGCCGGAACCGCAACGGGAAGCAGAGATTCTGCGGCTGGCCGAGCAAGAGGCTCAGCAACCTTTCCAGCTAAATCAGGGGCCGTTGTTGCGATGTAAGCTAATCAAAGTGAGCGAACAGGATCATGTGTTCCTGCTGACCATGCACCACATCATTTCCGATGCCTGGTCAATCGGAGTGTTGATTCGAGAAGTGGCGATATTGTATCAGGCTTTTGCTGCCGGCAAGCCTTCGCCATTGCCGCCGTTGCCGTTGCAATATGCTGATTTTGCTCACTGGCAGCGGAATTGGCTGGTGGGCGAGGTGTTGGACGAGCAATTGGCCTATTGGCGGGAGCAGTTGAAAGGTGCTCCCCCATTGCTGGAATTGCCGACCGATCGACCGCGTCCTCCGGTGCAAACGTTTCGCGGCAAAACCGTAAGCTTTTCACTGTCACGATCGGTGATCAACGCCCTGAAAGCGATCAGTCAGGAAGAAGAAGTGACGTTATTTATGACCCTGCTGGCCGCCTTTCAAACGCTCCTGGCGCGCTACTCGGGCCAGAATGATATCAGCGTAGGCACGCCCATTGCCAATCGCAATCGGCTGGAAACAGAGAACATCATTGGCTTTTTCGTCAACACCCTGGTGTTACGCACCATCATCGAGCGGGAAATCACTTTCCGCGAGCTGGTGGGCAAAGTTAGGGAGGTGGCCCTGGCCGCGTATGCGCATCAGGATGTCCCCTTCGAGATGCTGGTCGAACAATTGCAGCCACAGCGGGACCTGAGCCATACCCCGCTGTTCCAGGTAATGTTCGTTTTTCAGAATGCGCCCGCACAGCAGTTCGATTTGACCGACCTGTCCCTATCGCCGGTAGAAGCCGAAAGCGGTGTGGCCAAGTTCGATCTATCGATTATACTATCCGAAATTCCAGCCGCAGCGGGGTCAGCCGACACCGGGATGATCGTTGGCTTCGAATACAACACCGATCTATTCGATGAGAGTACCATCCAACGGCTATTCGATCATTTTGCCGTGATGCTGCGGGGAATTGCCAATGATCCTGATCAGATTGTCTGGCACCTGCCACTGCTCTCGGAAACTGAGCGGCAGCAAATATTGACGGATTGGAATGCCACAGCAGTGGAATTTCCGCATGATCGCTGCGTTCATGAGCGATTTGCGCAATTGGCGCAGGAGCATCCGGAGGCTATAGCCGCCACTTACGAAGGTCAGCAGTTAACCTATGCCGAGTTGAATCGGCGTGCCAATCAACTGGCGCGGCACTTGCAGACGCTGGGCGTGAAGCCCGATACCCCCGTGGGAATTTGCATGGAGCGCTCTTTGGAGATGGTGGTGGGGATTATGGCTGCGCTCAAAGCTGGCGGGGCTTTCGTGCCATTGGACCCGGTTTACCCACCGGAGCGGCTGGCGTACATGATTGAGGATTCCGGCATTCCGGTCTTATTGACCCAGCAAATGTTGCTGGAGAATCTACCCCAAAATGGTGCTAAGGTAATTGCCCTGGATGCGGAATGGGAGCAAATCGCCAGTCAATATGCGGCTACGGATCTGCCGATCACCACGCATCCGGATCATCTGGCGTATGTGATCTATACGTCCGGCTCGACCGGCAAGCCCAAAGGGACAATGCTGGGACATCGGGGATTGTGCAATCTGGCCCAGGCTCAGCAGCGAGCATTTGAGATCCGGCTGGGGACCAAAATTTTACAATTCTCGTCATTGAGTTTCGATGCCGCGGTCTGGGAGACGGTGATGGCGTTGCTGAATCTGGGCACGCTGTGTCTGGCACCACGCAATCAGCTTGCATCCGGCGAGGGATTGGTGACGATTATGAAAGAGCAGCAGATCAACGTCGTTACCCTGCCGCCATCGGTGGTGGCGGTTATGCCCGACGAACAACTGCCGGATTTGAAGGTGATGATCACGGCAGGGGAGAAGTGCACCGCGGAAATTGTTTCGAAGTGGGCGCAGGGCCGGAAATTTTTCAATGCCTATGGCCCAACCGAGACCACCGTGTGTGCCTCGATGTTACAGGTGGTGCAGCATTATCGCCAGGGTCCGCCCATCGGGAGGCCGATCCCAAACTTTCAGTTGTATGTACTGGACGCCAGATGGCAACCGGTGCCCATTGGCGTGGCTGGCGAACTCTGCGTCGGTGGTGTGGGATTGGCTCGTGGCTACCTCGGTCGACCCGATCTGACGGCGGATAAATTCATCCCCCATCCGTTCAGTTCCAAACCCGGCGAGCGTCTCTATCGCACCGGGGATTTGGTGCGTTATCTGCCTGATGGCAATGTAGAGTTTCTGGGTCGAATCGACTTTCAGGTGAAAGTGCGGGGCTTTCGCATTGAGTTGGGTGAGATCGAAGCGGTTTTAGGCGAGCATCCCGATGTGCTCGATGTGATTGTGTTGGTTCGAGAAGATATTCCCGGTGATCGGCGGCTGGCAGCCTATCTGGTGGCGAAACCGGGAGCCGAACTGAAGATCGCCGAGATGCGGAACTACTTGCGAGAGCGATTGCCGGAATATATGGTGCCATCGCATTTTATGGTCATGGACCATTTTCCGCTGACGCCGAATAACAAGATAGATCGCAAGGCGTTGCCGGCGCCTGATCAGTCCCGGCCCGATCTGGAAATCGAATACGTCGCCCCGCGCACTGAAACCGAGCAACAACTGGCAGCCATTTGTGGCGAACTATTGAATGTCAAACAGGTGGGGATTTACGATAACTTTTTTGATTTGGGTGGACACTCGTTGCTGGCAACTCAATTTATGTCGCGGCTGCGTACGGCATTCCAGGTGGATTTGCCGTTGCGAGTTATTTTTGAAAAGCCCAGAATCGCCGATCTGGCCGAGGAAATCGATCAGAAAAAGATCCTGGGCCAAAGCCAGTCACAGGCGCCGGCGATCAAGCGGGTCTCCAGAGAAACTCATCGGGTGAGTTTAGCAGAGCTTCAGCAAAAGTAAAGAGGTAAAAGAAAATTCCAATATTCAACTTGGAATTCTAACATGAAAATTGTTATCAGCAATTGGCCTACGAAACCGGCGAACCTGCACGAAAGCCTTTGTTGGCAGCTATTGTTCGTGTCATTCCCGGTATTCCGGGGGCAAAAGTTGATGATTTGTTGTGGCTATCATCAATTTTAGAAAGTTAAGTTTGGTTCCAAAAATACAAAGCAATTCTTATATTCAACCATCAAATTCGTACCTCCGCCAAGCTCCGGTTATGTTTGCAGCATCAAGGACTGACGGCGGAAATTTGGTTGGTATTTTTCCTCGAAGAGATCGCAGTGAAAAAAAGAGGGAAATGAGCAAGCATAACGAGGATTCTAAAAATGTCAGAGATCATTCAGAATATGCCGGAGCAGGATGTTTATGTTTTCCCAGCATCGTATGCTCAGCAGCGGCTATGGTTTTTAGATCAATTCGAACCCAATAGCCCATTCTACAATATTCCCTCCGCGGTCCGGTTCAAAGGCCATTTGAACGTTGCCGCGCTGGAGCAGAGCATCAACGAGGTTCTGCGAAGACATGAAACATTGCGAACCACGTTCGCCAAGGTCGATGGCAAGCCCGTTCAGGTGATTCATCCGTTTTCCTGGAGATCGATTCCTGTGGAGGACCTGCAGCACCTTGCTGAGGAGGAACGAGAAGCGGAGGCAATTCGCCTGGCCCGGTTGGAAGCGCGGACGCCATTCAATCTTGCCACAGGGCCACTGGTTCGGGTTAAGCTGATCAAGCTGGACGACCTGGATCACCTGGTGCTATTCACTATGCATCATATTATCTCTGACGGCTGGTCAGTGGGTGTATTGATCCGCGAAATCTCGATTCTGTACAACGCGTTCATCCATAACCAGCCAGTGCCCTTGCCAGAACTGCCCATTCAATATGCAGATTTTGCCGTCTGGCAGCAAGAATATCTCACGGGCGAGGTCTTGGACAAGCAACTGGAATACTGGAAAAATCAGCTCAATGGACGACATGGCAAGCTCCAGGTATTGGAGTTGCCCAGTGATCGTCCACGACCGGCCGTTCAGACTTCCAATGGCGATACGGTAGAGGTTTTGTTTCCAGGAACGTTGATCAATCAATTGAAGGTTCTAAGCAGTCAGGAAGGGGCTACGTTTTTCATGACCCTGCTGGCAGCGTTTCAAATCCTGCTTTACCGGTATACTGGTCTGGAAGATATCGCAGTTGGTTCGCCAATTGCCAATCGAAACCGGGCCGAGATCGAAGACCTGATTGGCTTTTTTGTCAATACCCTGGTCCTGCGCACCAATCTGGCTGGCGACCCAACGTTCAAGGAACTGTTACAGCGGGTGAAAGAGGTCACCCTGGGCGCCTATAGCAACCAGGATATTCCTTTCGAACGACTGGTGGAACTGGTGCAGCCCGAACGGGACATGAGCCATTCGCCGCTGTTCCAGGTGATGTTCATCTTGCAGAACAATCCCATGAATGGCGGTCTGGAATTGCCAGATGTCAGCCTCAGCACGCTGGATATCAATGCCGGCACTTCGACCTTTGATTTGACTTTGATGGTGACCGAGCAGGCCGTTGGCGCGAGCGTTTCGATCGAATACAATACCGATCTGTTTGATCGAGCGACGATGTTCAGATTGCTGCAGCACTTTCAGGAACTGCTGGAGGGAATCGTTGCCAATCCGATGGAACGAATTTCCCGGCTGCCAATCCTGCCGGCGCCAGAGCGTCAGCAAGTGCTGGTGGACTGGAACAATTATCAAGCCGATTATCCAACGGGGATCTGCATCCATCAACTGTTCGAAGCCCAGGCCGAATTTACACCGGACGCCATCGCCGTCGCCTTCGATGGTCGCTATTTGACCTATCAGGAATTGAACGAGCGTGCCAATCAACTGGCGCATTACTTGCGCCAGCGCGGGGTACAACCCGAGAAACTGGTCGGCATTTGCGCCGAGAAATCGCTGGAGTTGATCGTTGGCGTAATAGGCACTCTCAAAGCGGGCGGCGCTTACGTTCCCATCGATCCGACCTATCCCCAGGATCGCATTGCTCACATGCTGCAAGATTCGAATGTGGCCGTTTTGCTGACCCAGCAACATATCCTGCCCGACCTGCCGGATCATGCCGCCGAAATTATCTGTCTGGATTCGGATTGGGAATTGATTGCGCAGGAGAGCACCGCCACGCCCAAGCTCAATGTGACACCTGACAACCTGGCCTATGTCATCTATACTTCGGGTTCCACGGGCAAGTCCAAAGGGGTGATGGTGATGCATCGCACCCTGGTCAATCAATATCATGCCTGGGAGGAGACTTTTCGACTGCGGACCGATACCTCGAGCCATTTGCAGATGGCCAGCTTTTCGTTCGACGTGTTTTCGGGTGACCTGGTGCGGGCGCTCTGCTCGGGCGGCAAACTGGTACTGGTGCCTCGAGATCTGCTGCTCGAAGCCGACAAATTGTATCAATTGATGCTCAAGGAAAAGGTCGATATCGCCGAGTTCGTGCCAGCAGTGCTGCGCAATCTGGTGCAATATCTGGATAATTCGGGTCACCATCTCGAATTCATGAAGGTGCTCATTGCCGGCTCCGACGTCTGGTATGTTGGGGAGTACAAAAAATTCTTGCGCTACTGCGGGCCGAATACCCGCTTGCTGAATACGTTCGGTTTGACCGAGGCGACCATCGATAGCTCGTTTTTTGAAAGCCAGGATTTGAATCTGTCGCTGGAGCGTCTGGTTCCCATCGGCATTCCGTTCAATAATACCAAAATTTATATTCTCGATCAACACAATCAGCCCGTGCCCATCGGTGTGCCGGGTGAACTATGTGTAGGTGGTGCCGGGCTGGCCCGGGGCTACCTCAATCGGCCCGAATTGACCGCGGAAAAATTCATCCCCAATCCCTTCAGCGGTATCCCCGGCGATCGGCTCTATCGCACCGGTGATCGGGCTCGATTCCTGCCCGACGGCAACATCGAATTTCTGGGACGGATCGACAATCAGGTCAAAATTCGAGGCTTCCGCATCGAATTGGGCGAGATCGAAAGCGTTCTCGGCAAACATGAACACGTCAAAGAAGTGGCCGTGACCGCTCGTGAGGATGCTCCCGGCAGCAAGCGTTTGGTGGCTTATATTGTATCCAAAAATGGGGTCCAGCCTACGGTCAGCGAATTTCATGGTTTCTTGAAAGAGCAACTGCCCGATTATATGGTGCCCTCCTATTTTGTCTTTCTCGACCAGATGCCGCTAACACCCAATGGCAAGATCGACCGCAAGGCGTTACCAGCACCGGACCAGGAATCGGCCGCGGTTTCGGCGACCGAATTCATTGCCCCACGCACGCCAACCGAAGAAAAACTGGCTCGTATCTGGTCACAGGTGTTGGGCATTGAGAAAATTGGTGTCAATGATAATTTCTTCGAATTGGGTGGTCACTCGCTGCTGGCGACCCAACTGGTGTCACGGATTCGCGATGAGTTCGAGATCGAATTGCCGTTGCGTAGCATATTTGAAGTCCCGTTTGTGGCGGAGTTGGCCAAAAAGATCGATATCGCCATGCTAACCGAACCGGCGCTCGAGGCGCCGCCCATTGTGCCGATCCCCAGAGATCAGGAATTGCCGCTATCTTTTGCCCAGCAGCGGCTGTGGTTTCTGGATCAATTGGAACCCAATAGTCCATTCTATAACATTCCCGAAGCGGTTCGCTTCAAAGGTTATCTTGATATCGATGCTCTGGAGCAGAGCTTGAACGAAGTGGTGCGGCGACACGAGTCATTGCGAACAACTTTCCATGCCCGTGGTGGCAAGCCGTATCAGGTGATCCATCCCGACATGACCATTCCGTTGACCCGGATCGATTTGCGCCGCCTGGCACCGGACGAACGGGAACGGCAGCTCAACGCCATCGCGCAGCGGGAAGGCCAGACTCCCTTCGACCTTACCACCGGCCCGCTGCTGCGCGCAACACTGGTACAGGTGGATGCCGAGGAGTACGTGGTGTTCTACACCATGCATCATATCATTGGCGATGATTGGTCTACCACCGTTTTGGTGCGCGAGATCACGCTGTGCTACGATGCCTTTACGCATCAGCGTCCGTCGCCGCTGCCAGAGCTACCCATTCAGTATGCCGATTTTGCCTACTGGCAGCAACAATGGCTCCAGGGAGAAGTGCTGGAGGCGCAGTTGAACTACTGGAAGCAGCAATTGGCCGGCGCGCCGCAGCGGCTGGAATTGCCCACGGATCGACCTCGTCCTCCGGTTCAGACCTTTAATGGTGCCTACAAAACCTTCCGGCTGTCTGAACCGCTGACCCAGGCCATCAAGGAGTTGAGCAGTCGCGAGGGCACCACGCTGTTCATGACGTTGCTGGCAGCGTTCCAGACGCTGATGTACCGCTATTCCGGCCAGGACGATATTTCAGTCGGTTCGCCCATTGCCAATCGCACCCGGGCCGAGCTGGAGAGTATTGTCGGTTTCTTCGTGAATACCCTGGTGTTTCGTACCGATCTTTCGGGCCGACCTACCTTCAAAGAATTGCTACAGCGGGTTCGCAATGTGGCCCTTGGTGCTTATGCGCATCAGGATTTACCGTTCGAGAAGTTGGTGGATGCCATTCAGCCGCAGCGCGATTTGAGCCATTCGCCGTTGTTCCAGGTGATGTTCGTCATTCAAAACGTGCCCAGTCAGCCAACCAACGTCGCCGGTGTAACAATCAGCCCGGTGGAAAACCATAGTGGCACCTCGAAGTTCGATATGACCATGTTCATGCTGGAAGAGGGAAATAACTTAGCCGGCGCTCTGGAATACAATACCGATCTGTTCGACGCGGCAACCATCGACAGAATGCTCCGACATTTTGAGAACCTGCTGGCTCAGGTGGTAGCAGCGCCGGAATCGCGCATCGATGAAATTCCTTTGCTCACTGCCGCCGAAAGGGAGCGAGCCATCAGCGAATGGAATGCGACACGGGTGGATTATCCACGCCAGCAGTTGGTGCATCGTTTGTTTGAAAAACAGGCCAGGCGGACGCCATACGCACCTGCGGTAGTCTTTGGGACCGAGCAATTGACGTACCTGGAACTCAATCAGGCGGCCAATCAACTGGCGCATTATCTGCTCAAATTGGGCATCAGCAACGAGAGCCTGGTTGGCATTTACATGGAACGTTCGCTGGAAGTGATGGTAGCACTGCTGGGGGTTTTGAAGGCGGGAGCGGCTTATGTCCCCATCGATCCGTCTTACCCCCCGGAACGAATCGCGTACATGCTGGAAGATGCGAAAGTAGCCGTGGTGCTGACACAGGAACGATTGCTGAGTAATCTGCCAGACACAGTGACCGGTGGCTTGGAGCGACCGGCCAGTGGTCACCCCAAAACGATCTGCCTGGATTCTGGCTGGGGCTGGATTGCGAGTGAAAGCGAGGCAGATCCGAACATCGATTTGTCCGAGGACAATCTGGCCTATGTGATCTACACTTCCGGTTCAACCGGCAAACCCAAAGGAACGCTGATTTCGCATCGGGGGCTGATGAATTACCTCTATTGGTGTCTACAAACCTATCCCTTGAAAGAGGGCCGAGGTGCGTTGGTTCATTCATCGCTGGCATTCGATGCCACGATCACGGGCTTATACGCGCCGCTGCTATCGGGACGCGCGGTTTATCTGACGCCGGAGACCAAAGACATCGAAATCGTTGCGCGGACGCTGCTGCATTACCGAAATTTCAGTCTGGTCAAAATCACGCCGGCCCACCTCAAGCTGCTGAGTGAACAGATTCCGCCCGAAGCTGCATCCGATCTGGTCCATGCGTTCATCATTGGCGGCGAGAATTTAACCAGTGAGCATATTGCCTTCTGGGTGAAACATGCCCCGGAGACCAGGCTGATCAATGAATATGGGCCGACTGAAACTGTCGTCGGCTGCATGAATTATGACACGCCGCATGATTTTCAGAAAATCGGCTCGGTGCCGATCGGTTTTCCCATCGGCAATATGCAGATCTATCTGCTGGATCACAACCTTGAGCCCGTGCCCATTGGCGTGGCTGGCGAAATGTTCATCGGTGGCGTTGGAGTGGCGCGTGGCTATTTGAATCGTCCTGATTTGACGGCAGAAAAATTTATTCCAGATCCATTTGGGCCGGAACCTGGCGCTCGGCTCTATCGTACCGGCGACCTGGCGCGATATCTTGCCGATGGCAATATTGAATTCATTGGTCGCATCGACACTCAGGTCAAAATACGCGGCTTCCGCATCGAATTGGGAGAGATCGAGGCGATCCTGGCACAACATCCGGCCATCAGGGAAAATGTGGTGATCGATTGGCAGGTGGAGCATGATATTCGGCTCGTGGCCTATCTGGTTCCGAAAAATGATACCCTTCCCTCACTGGAGGAACTGCGTGATTTCCTGAAGGAGAAATTACCGGAGTACATGATTCCGGTGGCATTCATCCCGCTCGAAGCGATACCGCTGACATCAAATGCCAAAGTGGATCGCAAGGCACTGCCAGCACCGGAAATCACTCGGGCCGACATGAAAAAGGAGTATGTTGCGCCCAGAACCTATACCGAGCGTGAACTGGCGAAGATCTGGTTGGAGTTGATCAAGATCGATCGGGTGGGAATTTATGACACCTTTTTTGAATTGGGTGGTCATTCGCTATTGGCGACGCAGTTGATGTCACGGGTGCGGGAGCAGTTCAAAGTGGATCTGCCGCTCATTACGATTTTTGAAGCACCCACGCTGGCTGAGTTAGCTGAGCGAATCGAGCGCACCAAGCTCAGTACGGGGTCGCTGGAGATGCCGCCCATCGAACCGATCCCAAGGGATCAGAACGTGGAACTGGAGCTTTCTTTTACCCAGCAACGACTCTGGTTCCTGGATCAGCTCGATCCCGGGCAGTCGTTCTACAACATCCCCTCATCGGTTCGATTGCAAGGGAAGCTGGATCGGCTAGCCTTCGAGCAGAGCATCCAGGAAGTGCTGCGACGTCACGAGATTTTGCGCACCACATTTGCTGCGGTGAAGGGGCGACCGATCATGGTCATCGCCGATGAACCCGGTTTTTCCTTGCCGCTGGTAGATTTGACGACCTTGTCGGCAACCGAACGCGAGGCAGAAATCACCCGGCTGGCAAATGAAGATGCCCGCCGGCCGTTCAATTTGACTACAGGGCCACTATTCCGGGCGACACTGTTGAAATTGGCCGAGGACGATCACGTGGTGCTGTTTACCATGCATCACATCATCTCGGATGGCTGGTCGGTGAATCTGTTATTGCAGGAGATGGGCATTCTCTACAACGCATTTTCCCAGGGTCAACCATCGCCGTTGCCGGAATTGCCTATTCAGTATGCTGATTATGCGCACTGGTTGCGAAGCTGGCTGACCGGTGAAGTATTAGAAAATCAATTGCTTTATTGGAAAAAGAAACTGGCCAATATTCCGGCCCTTTTGGAATTGCCGACGGATCGTCCGCGACCGGCGATCAAGACTTTCAATGGTTCCTTACGATCATTTGAAATTTCCAAAGCAATTACCGATCAACTGAATCAACTTAGCCAGGCGCATGGCGTCACTCTGTTCATGACGTTGCTGGCCGCATTCAATACCCTACTGCATCGCTATTCCGGTCAAAATGACATCAGCGTGGGCACACCCATTGCCAATCGACCGCGACGAGAATTGGAAAGTTTGATTGGATTTTTTGCCAACACCCTGGTGCTGCGCACCGACGTATCTGGCGATCCCAGTTTTCTGGAATTGCTGAAACGGGTGAAAGGCGTTTGTCTCGGCGCCTATCAGAACCAGGATGTGCCGTTTGAAAAGTTGGTGGAAATAATTCAGCCGGAACGGGATATGAGCCATACGCCGCTGTTCCAGGTGATGTTTATTTTGCAAAATAATCCACAGCCTGCCGTGGAAACATCGGATTTTAAGATGTTGCCGATTATGGCGCAGAGCGGAACCACCCAATTCGATCTGACCATGTCGGTGGAGGAGACCGGCAATGGGTTGGGAGTTGTGCTGGAATACAATACCGACCTGTTCGATGGCACGACCATCGACGAGATGGTGGCTCATTTTCAGGTACTGCTCAGCGGCGCGGTCCAGCAACCGGACCAGCCGATCTCTTTGTTGCCCTTGCTAACGGAGGAAGAAAAGCACCGTTTCCTGATCGAATGGAATGATACGACGACGGCTTTTCCCGATCAGTGCTGCATTCATGAATTGTTCGAAGCCCAGGTAAAACGAACACCGGAGGCTGTGGCCGTGGTGTTTGAAGGGCAACAATTGACCTATCAGGAACTCAATGCCCGGGCGAATCAATTGGCCAACTTTTTGCGGAACCAGGGAATTGGACCCGAAAAGATCGTCGGCATCAGCATGGAGCGCTCCCTCGAGATGGTTGTGGGACTGTTGGGCATCATGAAAGCCGGTGGCGCGTATTTGCCCATAGATCCAAACTATCCGAAAGATCGCATTACATATATGCTGATGGATGCGGGATTGTCCATCTTATTGACCCAGGAACGACTGGTGGAAAAGTTGCCTGCCAATGAGATTAGCATCGTATGTCTGGATTGCGATTGGGCGCAGATTGCAACCTGCGATAGCACCGACCTGCCCGTTAACACCACGCCGGACAATCTGGCGTATATGATTTACACTTCCGGTTCCACCGGTCGGCCCAAGGGAGTGATGCTGCATCATCGAGGACTATGCAATCTGACCCATTCACAAATTCAAGATTTTGCTGTAACGGCGAACAGTCGGGTGCTGCAATTTGCCTCATTCAGTTTCGATGCTTCGGTTTCGGAAATCTTTATGGCCCTCTTGACCGGTGCGACGCTATATCTGGCCAGCAGTGACACGTTGATGTCGATACCCGATTTGATCCGATTGTTCCAGAAAGAGGCGATTACCACGGTGACGTTGCCGCCGTCATTGCTGAAAATTTTACCGAACGACAATCTGCCCGCATTGGAAACAATCATTTCTGCGGGCGAGGCATGCACCAAGGAGATCGCGCGGCGCTGGGCCAGTGGTCGTCGGCTGCTAAATGCCTACGGCCCGACCGAATCGACCATCGGTGTAACCAGCTATCTCGTGACGGAAATTCTGGATCATGGCATGACCGTACCTATTGGGCGACCGATACACAATATTCAGCTTTACATTCTGGATCGGCACATGAATCCGGTGCCGCGGGGCGTCAAAGGCGAATTGTTCATCGGTGGTGTCGGCTTAGCTCGAGGTTATTATGGACGACCCGATTTGACCGCCGAACGCTTTATTCCCAACCCGTTCAGTGCAACCCCGGGTGCGCGACTCTACCGCACCGGCGATTTGGTTCGCTTTCTGCCCGATGGCAATATCGAATTTCTCGGCCGTATCGATCACCAGGTGAAGGTGCGCGGCTTCCGGATTGAATTGGGCGAGATCGAGTCGGCAATCAGCCAGCATCCGGATATTCGGGAAGTGGTGGTCCTGGCGCGCGACAAGGGGCAAGTAAAGGGCATTAAGCAATTGGTGGCCTATATTGTTTCTTCAAAACCCGAGGCACCAACCATTAGCGAGCTAAGAGATTTTCTCAAAGATCAGTTACCCGAATATATGATTCCCACGGCTTTTGTTCGCCTGGAAAAATTGCCGGTATTGCCGAATGGGAAGGTCGATCGGAAGCAATTGCCAGATCCGGAACCGTCAGAAGCGATAACGGGGCAGGTTTATGTGGCACCTCGCACGCCAACCGAGGAGATACTGTGCTCGATTTGGAGCCAGATGCTGGAAGTGAAACGTGTTGGCGTTTACGATAACTTTTTTGAGTTGGGCGGACATTCGCTAATCGCAACCCAGCTTATGTCCCGAATTCGCGATGCCTTTGAAGTAGAGTTGCCAATTCGCCACCTATTTGAAGCGCCACAAATTGCTCCTTTGGCTCAGGCAATTGATACGGCTCGACTATCACTGCACATGGGCACCACCAATGGGGTTCCGAAGATCGAACCCGTTTCCCGTGATCAGTATCTGCCGCTCTCTTTTGCCCAACAACGGCTATGGTTCTTGGAACAGTTGGAAGCTGGAACAGCGGCTTATAACCTGCCAGCAGCAGTTCGTTTGACCGGGAATTTGAACGTTGCTGCCCTGGAATTAAGTTTGAATGAAATTGTGCGGCGGCATGAATCGTTGCGGACCAGCTTCTCGTCAATCGATGGAAAAGCAATTCAGGTGATTGCTCCTGAATTGCGACTGGCGTTGCCCATAATAGATCTGACCGACCTGCCACCCGAGGATCGGGAAACCGAAGCGCTACGTTTGGCAAAAGAAGAAGCGCAACTGCCATTTGACCTGACTCGTGGCCCCTTGATGCGCGTTCATCTGATTCGGATCGATACGCAAAATCATGTGGTGATTTTTACCATGCATCATATTATTGCGGATGGGTGGTCGATGGGTGTGTTGATTCGAGAAGTTGCTATCCTCTATGAGGCATTCTCGAAGGGATTGCCATCACCGCTGCCCGAGTTGCCAATCCAATATGCCGATTTTGCCTTCTGGCAACGGCAATGGTTGAAAGATGAGGTGCTGGATGCGCAGGTCAATTTCTGGAAACAACAATTGGCCGGTAGTCAACCGTTGCTGGAATTGCCCGCAGATCGTCCGCGGCCACCGATACAGACCTACAATGGCAACACGCTGGCATTTTCATTGCCGCCAGAACTGGGGCAGAAAATCCGAGCCCTCGGTCAGGCCGAAGGCGCCACGCTATTCATGACGCTGCTGGCCTCGTTGCAGACGCTGTTGTATCGCTACACGGGTCAGCAAGACATCAACGTGGGCACGCCGATTGCGAATCGCAATCGCTCCGAGACCGAAGGACTTATTGGCTTCTTTGTGAATACATTGGTGATGCGAACCGATCTATCGGGCGATCCCAGCTTCAGCGAAGTGTTGCGACGGGTGCGGGAGATGGCTCTGGGCGCTTATGCACATCAGGATTTGCCGTTTGAAATGCTGGTAGACATGGTGCAACCAAAGCGAAACATGAGTCATACGCCGTTGTTTCAGGTGATGTTCGTGCTGCAGAATTTGCCCATGGGAAGTCAGAAGCTGTCGGACTTGACGTTGAGTCCGGTGGAGGCGGAGACGGGGATCGCTAAATTTGATCTCACCGTTTCAATGGTCGAGCAGGGGGATGGCTTAGCCGGGTCATTTGAGTACAATACCGATTTATTCGATGTGGAAACCATCGAAGGCATGATCGAGCATTTTAAAATCTTGCTGGAGGGAATCGTTGCTGCTCCAGAACAACCCATTTCCACCCTACCATTCCTCACCGAGTCTGAGCGAAAGCAGTTGCTGTATGAGTGGAACGACACTTCGATCAGCTTCCCGCAGGAAAAGTGCATTCACGAAATCGTTGAAGCGCAGGTAGCGCGGACACCTGATGCGATCGCGGTATCGTTTGAAGATCAGACGCTCAGTTACGCTGAATTGAATGCTCGAGCCAACCAATTGGCACGATATTTGAAAAGATTCGGCGTTGGCCCAGACGTACTGGTTGGGATGTACATGGAGCGCACCCTGGAGATGGTGGTTGCCATCCTGGGGATCTTGAAAGCGGGTGGCGCTTACGTACCTATGGATCCTGTTTATCCGCAGGACCGAATTGCTTTCATGTTAGAGGATACGCAGACTCCGGTGCTGCTAACTCAGTCGCCGATGCTCGAGAAGCTGCCCGAATCGCAAGCACAAATCCTTTGCCTGGATTCGGATTGGGAAAAAATCGGCCAGGAAAGTGCTGAAAATTTGCCAAATGAAGCCACGCCGGAACATCTAGCGTATGTGATCTTCACTTCTGGTTCTACTGGAAAGCCGAAAGGGTGCATGATTACCCATGCGAATGTGGTTCGACTCTTTGAGGCAACGGATGAGTGGTATCACTTCGATGACCGGGATGTTTGGACCTTTTTCCATTCCTATGCATTCGATTTCTCGGTCTGGGAAATCTGGGGTGCCTTCTTCTATGGTGGTCGGTTGGTGGTGGTGCCTTACCTGGTGAGCCGATCGCCCGAAGCTTTTTATCAATTGCTCTGTCGTGAACGAGTGACGGTGCTCAATCAAACGCCTTCTGCTTTTCGGCAGCTCATTCGAGCAGAAGAGACCGTTGGTCAGTCGCCCGATCTCGCGCTGCGATTGATCATATTTGGTGGCGAGGCGTTGGAATTCAATAGCTTGAGACCGTGGTACGATCGACATGGGGATCAACAACCATTATTGGTCAATATGTACGGGATTACGGAAACGACCGTGCATGTTACCTATCGTCCCTTGAGGCTGCTTGATTTGGAGACCGCGCCGGGCAGTGTGATCGGCACTCAAATTCCAGATTTACAGGTTTATATTTTGAATGAGCATTTAGAACCTGTTCCGGTGGGTGTGCCCGGGGAATTGTATGTTGGCGGTGCCGGCGTTGCCAGAGGCTATTTGAACCGGCCCGATCTAACCGCCCAAAAGTTCATTGCCAACCCATTTTCTGATAAACCCGGTGATCGATTGTATCGAACCGGTGATCTGGGTCGCTACTTGCGGGATGGTGATATCGAATATTTAGGCCGCATTGATCATCAGGTGAAAATTCGTGGCTTCCGTATCGAATTGGGCGAGATCGAATCCGTGCTGGCCAAACATCCCGCGGTGCGCGAGGCATTCGTCATGGTCCGGGAGGATGAGCCCGATAAGAAACGATTGGTTGCCTATCTCGTCCTGGAACCCGATGCCAAACCGACCGTCAGTGAATTACGCAATGCGATGAAAGAAAAGGTGCCTGATTATATGGTGCCCTCCGCATTTATTTTTATGGACAAATTGCCACTGACGCCCAATGGCAAAATCGATCGTCGGGCTTTGCCCGTTCCGGATCAGGTGCGACCCGAACTGGAAAGCGTGTACATCGCGCCGCGCACGCCCGAAGAGGAGGCGTTGGCGGAAATCTGGGCGCAATTGTTGGGCCTGAAACAGGTGGGAATTCGGGACAATTTCTTTGAATTGGGCGGCGATTCGATTCTAACCATTCAAGTGATTGCCCGAGCGAAACAGGCCGGCTTGTATATTTCGCCGCGGCAATTGTTCCAATATCCGACCATCGAAGCATTGGCTGCTGTTATTGGTACCAATGGAGAGGTGGTTGCCGAACAGGGGATCGTGACCGGACCGGTTCCGTTGACGCCGATTCAGCATTGGTTCTTCGAACAACATCCGTTCGACGAACACCATTTTAACACCTCCATGCTGCTGGAGGTCTGGCCCGGGATCGAGCCCAAGCTGATCGAGCAAACGGTCCGGCATATCATGGCCCATCATGATGCCTTGCGGTTACGTTTTTACAAGACGGAAGCTGGCTGGCAGCAGGTTAACGCTGGTCTCGACATCAAGCCACCTTTTTACCATATTGATTTATCGAATTTGAAAGGCAATCAACGCACTGCGGCGTATGAGTCGGCGAAGGTGGCACTGCAAACCGGTTTCAATCTGTCCCAGGGGCCACTTTTCCAGGTGGCGTATTTCTATTTTGGCAAAGGACAGAGCAGCCGCCTGTTGCTGGTATTCCACCATCTGGTGACCGACGGGGTTTCCTATCGCATATTCATGGAAGACTTTGTCACCGTTTACCAGCAATTGAATCGAGGTCAACAGGTGAAGTTGCCGCCTAAAACAACTTCCTATCAATATTGGGCACTGAAGTTAGCCGAACAGGCGCAAACTCCGGCAATTCGGGCTGAATTGGCCTATTGGCTCAATATACGCCAGAAAGAAATTCATCCCATACCGGTGGATTTTCCAGATGGCGAAAATCTATATGGGAGCTCCGATCGATTGACCTTATCGCTCAACACGGCTGAAACACGAGACCTATTGCAGACGGTATTGGCTGTCAATGAGGTGCAAATCAACGATGTGCTGCTCGCCTGTTTGGTTCGGACTTGTTACCAGTGGACGGGGACAACGACGCTGCTGGTGGAAATGGAAGGACATGGTCGTGAAGACATTTTTTCCGATGTCGATGTATCCCGTACGATGGGATGGTTCACCAGCTCGTTCCCCGTATTATTGGAGATCCAAAAGGACCAGAGCCTTGACGAGACACTTCAGACCATCAAGGCGCAACTGGCGCAAATCCCGAATAAGGGCATTGGTTTTGGGCTGGCACGATATCTCACCAGTGATGCTGAAATCCGGCAGAATCTGAAATTGTTGCCAAAACCCGAAGTGAATTTCAACTATCTGGGACAATTTGATCAAATGCCCCAGCAACAAGCCGAGGTGATGCCTATTCGTATGGCCCCTGAATCTGTTGGCCCAGAACAGACTCCACGCGGCAAACGCGGGGCTCTGATCTATATTGTGGGGATTATCAGCGGTGGCGAGTTGGAAATTCATTGGAGTTATAGCAAAAATCAATACAAACCTTCCACCATAAAGCGATTGGCGAAAATGTATATGGATGATTTGCGGCGGCTAATCGCGGCCAGTCGCTCGCAAAAAAAGGAGCAAGAATTAGTCGAGAATTAATTGACAACTTAGCATTGCAGCAAAGGAAAAAACAACCAATATGGATGCCTTATTAGGAATCTCATTTCGCAACTGGCTTAAACTATTAAAGGAAAATCGTTTCGCAGTGGATCGTCCCTATTTAGGGAGAGCGGCATTTGTTACCCAAATGAGTTTATTGACATCGATTGTGCGACGTAAGGAATTACGGGCGGTTGGCATACTGGTCAACGGGGTGCAAATCCAACCGCCGCTGTTTATTCTGGGGCACTGGCGCTCGGGAACCACCCTGCTACATGAATTGATCGTGAGAGATGAGCAATTTGCCTATCCGAATCTGTTCCAGGTGTCGCATCCGCACACCTGTCTCTATCGCGAAAAATATGTGGAAAAGGCGCTGGCAAATGCCAAAGCCGAAAAACGGCACATGGATAATATCCAGCTTACCTATACCAGCCCGGGTGAAGATGAGGCAGCGCTCTGCGTGGCCAGCTTGCGTTCCCCGTTAATCGCCTGGTCATTTCCGCGCCGTGAGGCGTTTTATGACCGATATCTCACATTTGAAAACGCTACGGAGGAGGAGCAACAGCAATGGCAGCAAGCGATGATTGAATTTTTCAAAAAACTGACCTGGCGCTATGGGAAACCGCTGGCTCTCAAGTCACCGACGCATACTGGAAAGGTTCGGATTTTGTTGCAGATGTTTCCCGACGCCAAATTCGTCCACATTCATCGAAATCCGTACAAAGTGTTTCAATCGACGCTTGGATTATATCAGGAGGCGGCACCTCATTCCCGACTGCAACATCCGGACGGGGTGCTGATGAAAACCGGTATCCTGCGAAGATATCAAATGATGTTTAACGCATTTTTCAATGACCGAAACCTCATTCCCAGGGGGAACTATTGTGAGGTTGCGTTTGAAGATCTGGTTAAAGATAAAGTTGGCCAGGTAGCCAAAATTTATGAGCAACTGAATATTCCCGGTTTCGACAAATTCCGGCCAAAATTGCAGGCGTATGTGGATTCGATTGTCAATTACGAAAAGAATGTTTATCAACCGTTGGCTGACGAACAGCGAGAGGAGATCGCCCGGGAGTGGAAAATTGGTTTTGATGAATGGGGTTATCGAACCATTTAAATCGGCGTCAGCTTTCCACCGCGATGGCGCGACCAAAGAGTTTGGTAATCAAACTCTGAAAGTTTAATCAAATGAATGAAGGGGGGATACGGTGAAGCAGGAGATTCTATTTGATGAACGAACCCAAAAAATTGCTGAATAAGAATTTTTTCTTGCTCTGGCAGGGACAGGCGGTCAGTAAATTAGGTAGTCAGGTGTTTTCGATTGCTATGATTCTCTGGATCATCGAGGTAACTGGCTCGGCTACCATTATGAGCCTCATCATGATGCTGTCGAGCATACCGGCTTTAATTCTAGGACCGATCGGTGGCGCCTATGCCGATCGTCACTCCCGGCGCTTGATCATCGTCTTCAGTGATGTGCTCAACGGGCTGGCCATGCTTTCGTTTGCTGCAATTGTGTATTTTTTCCCGGAACAGAAGAAGCTAAATATTATCTGGCTGTTTGGGACTTCCATCTGGGTGTCCGTTGTGAATTCGTTTTTCTTCCCGGCGATTTCGGCCTCTATTCCCGAGATCGTGCCGAAGAAGAAACTCACCGGCGCCAATACGCTGAGTCAATTATCCTTGCAGATTTCGGTTCTGGTCGGACAGGGATTGGGTGGTGTGTTTTACAAATTATTAGGCGGGCCACTCATCTTTTTGCTCAACGGCATATCCTATCTTTTCTCGGCGACAAGTGAGTCCTTCATCACTATTCCCCAACGGGTAACCAAAAATGCTGGCGATTGGAAACAGCAGTTCAAAGAATTTAAAAATGATATTGTGGAGGGAATGCGTTACATCTGGCAAAAAGCAGGTCTCAGAGAACTGCTGATAGTTTCGGCGATCATGAATTTTTTCATTACGCCTGTAATTCTGCTATTTCCCTTTTATGTGGAAAAATTTTTGAATCTCGGCGAGGACTGGCAGAAATGGTTCGGATTTTTAATTGCCACCTATGGTGTGGGTGCTATGCTTGGCTATGTTTCTGCCAGCATCACCAATTTTCCCGGGAAAATTCGAGGCCGCTTGATGATCATTTTCATCGTGCTGGAGTCTTCTATTTATGCCATGTTAGGGCTTGCCAGCGGAGTGATCGTGGTCATGATTTTGGCATTGATTGCCGGAATTCTGAACGGATATACGGGCGTAAACATTATGACCATTTTGCAATTTACGACCCCGAGCGCCATTCGGGGGCGAGTGTTTGGTTTATTGGGTACCCTGGTTGGGATAATTTCTCCCATTGCGATGGGCATCTCTGGAGCTGTCGCCGACCTGCTGGATCAGAATATCCCCCTGATTTATGAAATTTGTGGCATCAGCTTAGCATCGCTATCGATTTTAATTGCGTTCAATAAAAATTATCGCACCTATTTGACCCAGGAGCCCGAGGAAGAGACCGTGGTTGGTGACAAGACAGATGACGTTGCGGCAGCTACCCGCGTTTTGGGAGGTTTGGAAATCCAATAGACTTGTCAAGGAGTGAAAACGATGTCGACCTACTGCAAAGCCTACAGTCTGGCTAAGCTGCGGCAGTTTCCTGGCTGGACTGAAAAAAGCCAAAATGTTAGAAAAGAAATGAAACCAGTTGCTGGCAAAGAGGTTGAAGTAACCAGAGAGTTGACTGATCAGGATTACCTTTATCTACACGATAGTTATGTTGTGACTGACGGCATCTTTGAAGACAGGAACATTATCTTTGATGAGGTAACGCCTGAGTGGAAGAAGTTTTGCACCGAGGTGCTCAAATTTGAAATACCCGATTATCGGAATATTGAAATCACGCCGTCAAAAACGAATGAAGAAACATAATGTTGCTAAAAATGTCAACAGTCAAATAATCAATTTCAAACCAATCCCAACAGAAGGATGGACTTCCACAGAAATAGCATGGTGTGATTGCGATAGGCGATGCAGCAAACCGATCTCTCCCGAGATGCTGGCAATGACTGCTGCCGGATAGACCCATGATGCTGTTTTGCGGAAGCAAAGGGAAATTTATTTTTAGAGGAGTAAGCTATGAGAGAAGAGAACGACGATACCAGAATCTATAAGGTCGTGGTGAATCATGAAGAACAGTACTCGATCTGGCCGGCTGACCGCGATAATCCGCTGGGCTGGAAGGATGTGGGCAAAGTGGGTCCCAAGGCCGATTGTCTGGCATATATCAAAGAGGTCTGGACCGACATGCGACCTTTGAGCCTGCGAAAGAAGATGGAAGCGGCGGCTCCGAAAGCCGAAAATTAGATCGTTTCTTATTCAAGGCGAATGAAAAAAATGGTTCCCAGCCGATCTATCCGTCAAGTCAATGCGCCGAGGCGCTGATCACGATGCCCCGCTGAGTTAGGTTCGGCTGGTGAATTTATTTTCGTGCCTCCTTCAATATTCGTTAACTCCAGTAGCAATGAAAGTGAAATGATGTTGTCCCCGACGCAACCTGACAAACATTTCACTTTCTTTGTTAGATCACTGGCCCATGCTCTGGAAACAACCGGCCTCTTGTTAACAGGAGTATGCGATGGAAGCAACCGAGCGGACAACCGACATTTACGAGTTCAATGCCAAATATCGCCAGCCGCCTCTGGTGCCAATTGCCGAGTTATATTCTGAAGATTTTTTTGCGCAATTGGGCTTCCAGAATAAAACATGGGTAAAAGCGCTGGCCAGGGGCGTGATGGTCGTTACCGGATTTAGTCGCTACTATCGACAATTTCCGGATAGGATGGAAGCCGCTTTGCGCCGAATCAATCAGCGAGGCCCAATGTTATATGCGCCGGTGATTTCGGCGACGATGGCGCTCCTGGATGATCCACGAACACTGACGCCTGCCGAGCGGGCAGCGACTTTGATTCTTGCCGCTCGCCAATTCTATGAAGAGGTGATGTCGGGCGAATTGCCACCCGATCAACTGCACAGTGAACCATTAGAAATGGGACAGTATCCGAATTTCTTCGGCACCAGCCTGGTTATGGATGGTAAACGATTTCGGATTTTTAAAAGTAAATTCGACTCCCAAATTACCATCATTGTGGCACGCCGGATTTATCTCCTTACCATTACCGATTGGCGTGCTCCAGCGGTGTTCGGTCAGATACGAGAATCGTTGGAATGGATAATGGAAGATGCGCGGCAGCATCCAGCAAAGTTCGCCGAGCCAGCGCCGGGCATCATCACCGCGGCCTCGAATCTGGTTCAATATCGCTTGTTTGGTGCGTTGAAAAAGCTTCCACTAAATTTACAGAATCTGGAGTTGATCAAACATAGTTTGTTTACTGTCTGCCTGGATCTGGATCAACAGCCCAGGTCGTATGCAAAGGCGGCGTTTTTGGCGCATGCCACCAATTTCGATAATCGCTGGTTTCATTCCAGTTTGCAGTTTGTCATATTCGGCAACTCCAAAGCCTGCATCTATTGCAATTTTAGCACCTATCTCGACGGAAATACGATGATGCGCGGGGCAGCGGAAATGCAACGGCGGGCAACGACAATTCCGGTGCCGCCAGCGGCCAGCCCAGCTTCGCCATCATTATTGCCGATCACCGCGCTAAAATGGAATGTGCCCCTGGGCTGGCGCCAGAGCGCACAGCGCGATATTCAATTGATTCTCGACAATCAGGACGCAAGCTTTACCATCGAGGGGATCGGCAAGGATTTCTTTGGGAAAAATCATTGTGAACCGGTGCCAACTTTTATTCTGGCTCTCCAATTGGCAACACGAAAATTGACCGGCGAGATGGCCAAAATCGAGCAATTCTTGGCCATGTCCAAATATCGCTGCATGGATCTGGTTACCGCCATCGTGACCACTCCCGAAGTGATCCGGTTTACCGAATATGTCGAGAATGGAGCGATAGACCCAATGCAGGCCAAAGCGCTGCTAAAGGCAGCGATTGATTCCCAGTCCCAGGCCTGTCGCCAGGCCCGACGCTTTCTGCCCGCCCATGATATTTTTGGGTTGTTCATTTTGAGCAAAAAGAAATATGCGCGATTGCTGCTCCTGGGCATAGCAGGTATCCTCGCCAAAATTTTGAAGCGATTGGGTGGGTTCAGTCTGGCCCGGGGACGGGAGATAATTGTATCGCATCCTGAAATTTATTCCGAAGTGCCGATTGTCGGTCGACCCGGCATCCGGCTGCCGTATGTGAAATATTATGGCCTTCATTATCAGATGTTTGCTGATCATATTGTTATCACCATGATGCCGGGTACGAATTGGAGAATTCCCAATGCCGAATTCCTCGCCCAACTCAGCCAAAGTTTGTCCATCATAAAACAGATCATTGGCGTCGACACAGCGCCGAATTTCGATACTCAGCCGGTGCAGCCAATAATGGCTGAAAGCGCGGAGATAAAATTTTAAAATGAGCAGGATCATGGCGCAATCAGCCATCGGATCGGGTTGCCGTAGACCGTCGGGCCAGCGCGATCGCAGGATAGGGCTGGCGCACCATTGATGAAAGATAGTGCTTGACAACGATTGTCTGGAAAGGCCGGTTGGCGATGCCAGCAGTGGCGGAGCCGGGCGATTGCAACCCTGTGGTTCAGCGCCGGGGGACAGGGTGAGGGCCTGGTAACATACTGCTTTGGAGCTTTGGAACCCACCTGGGCCGGCTCACCGTGAGCATGATGGTGCCCGCCTGATGATCATAACTAACGAAACATTGATGAACCAACTAAAATAGGATGATGTATTAGAGATGGCATTACCAACGAATTCCTGGTTTGCTTTTGTAAAGCCCAATCCCGCGGCGGATCTCCGCCTGTTCTGCTTTCCTTATGCTGGTGGCAGCGCGATGACCTATCGCACGTGGTCTGACCTGTTGCCCAGGAATATTGAGATTTATCCGATAGAACTCCCCGGACGCGGGAGTCGCCTGCGAGAACAACCCTATAAAAGTATGACGCCGCTGGTCCAGGATCTGGGGCAGGCGCTGAAGCCCTACCTGGAGAAGCCCTATGCCTTTTGGGGACATAGCATGGGCGCGTTGATCGGTTTTGAGCTGGCCCGGTTATTTCGTCGTTGGCAGGTGCCAGCACCGCTGCAGTTGTTTGCCTCGGGGCATACCGCGCCGCAGGTGAACAGCAGCCATCAGCCGATTTACAATTTGCCCGAGGCGGAATTTTTGATCGAGTTGCGGCAACTGGAAGGGACGCCAGAGGCGGTGCTCAATAATCAGGAATTGATGCAATTGCTAATTCCCATGCTGCGCGCCGATTTCGAGGTGAATGAAACCTATACTTATATGCCGGAGCCGCCCCTGAGCTGTCCGATCAGCGTTTATGGTGGGGCTGATGATCGCGACGTGAATCGCGCGGCGCTGGAAGCCTGGCGGGAGCAAACCACGGCTGAGTTTGCCCTGCATATTTTCACTGGAGGCCATTTTTTCTTGCAGTCGGCCCAGTCCCAGGTGTTGGCAACGCTGGCCTATGAGTTGCAAAAATTGGTTGCAAGCATCTTGAAGGTGAAATCAAAATGAACGGGATCAAAAAAGGAGCAACTTCTTATCCTCAAAAAATGATCGTCGCCTCAGATGAGGTGCATATCTGGCGCATTTCCCTAACATTGATGGATGCGCAGATCCAGAAACTCCGGCTATATCTGGCGACCGATGAACTGGAACGGAGTCAGCGATTTTATTTTGAACGGGATCGCAACCGTTTCGTGATCGCCAGAGGTGCGCTGCGGATGATTTTGAGTGCCTATGTTGCGCGCCAGCCTTACGAAATTCAGTTCGATTATAACAAATACGGCAAGCCCTTTTTGAATTATAATTCGGGTGGCGAAAAGCTGCGTTTCAATCTATCGCATTCTCATGAGCTGGCGCTGGTGGGAGTGACCGGTTTGCGGGACATCGGCATCGATGTGGAGTACATGCAGACGCGTGCTGTGGACCTCAGCATCGCCGAACGTTTCTTCTCCCCAAAGGAGGTCGCCGTTTTGCGGAGGCTTCCGGCAGCCCTTCAGCGACAGGCATTTTTCAATTGCTGGACACGCAAAGAAGCCTATATCAAAGCGCAAGGGCAGGGACTATCTCTGCCGCTGGATAGTTTTGACGTCGCGCTGGTGCCCGACCAGACCGCGGCGCTATTGCACACCAGACCCGACGCGCGGGAAGCGGCTCTATGGTCGATCATCAATTTGCCGCAAGCCGAAGATTACGCTGCCGCCGTTGCGGTGAAGGGCAAAAACCTTCGGCTGAAATTTTTCACCTGGTCGCTGGATTGAAGCTGCCCCTACCCAGCCTTTTTACTCGGCCAATCTCACCTCAAAGAAGCGATTTGGTTCAAACATGGTTACGTATCGCTGGCGCCCCGCCACGTCTTTGATCACACCAAAACCGATATTGATGCCCAACATTTCGCCTGCTTCCAATTTTAGATTGGTTTCCCCATTTCGCGGGATGGCCACGGTCAGCAAATAATCATTACCCGATCTGGAAATTTGAGAAGTCAAGCTGATACGTTTGGCCAATTCTTTATCGTGGAAGGGCCATTGCTTGGGATCAGCGCAATTGACCATGACGAGTTCGGTCGTTAGCTCGCTGGCAGATTTGGGATTGAGGTAGATCAAATAATTGTCGCGGCCCAAAAACCAGCCATCCGCGTCGGCGTCGATCATCAATTTTACTGGCGCCAGCCGATCCGTTTTAAGCTCAAACCATAACCGGGTCGAATCCCAGTGGGCGTAAACGGTGGCCTGGATGCGGCGGTCCACCAGCGCATGGCTGTCATCGATCAGGCGAAGTTCCTCAGATGCGCCGCCGCTTGACCGAATCACCGGCGTGAATGGAATTAGCGGCGCACTGTCCACGGCATCCGACCGACCATCGCCGTCGCTGTCCGCCTGCAGTAGATTGGGAAATAGCGCCTCGCCGCCGTAAGTCTCGCCGCAACCTTCGATAATCCAGTTGGCAAATTTCAGTTCCTCTCGATCGGAAATGCCATCCCCATCGGAATCACGGCGCTGTGGATTGCTGTGCAGCCGCTTCTCGTCCAGGGGTAGCCTGGGATCATCGTCGGGAATGCCATCCCCATCTGTGTCTTTCGTAAATTGAATGCTGCCGAATTTCAAATCGTACCAATTCATCTCCGGCCAATTTTTTAAGATCCAGGCATTGCCGTCGAAATGTTCACCGAATTTGGCCGCTGTATTGATCGTTGGCGAAAAATGATTGAACCAATATTCGGGATAGCCGCTGACCAGGAATAGTTCATCCAATTGATGATGGAATTCATGTACCATCAGCCAATTGTTGCCCGAGCCATGATCCGCCGCGGTCACTTCCCAATAAGAAAGGCCGAAATGGCCATTGGCGCCAATTCCGGCCGTGAAGCCGCCGCCCTTGCCGCGCAACTCATACTGTTGAGTTTGGTCATGAAATTCCCGCACGCAAGCCAGAAAGAGCACGGCCACCACATCGTCAATTTTTTGGCCCGAACGCGCCAATGCCCGCTGCACCCACTCCTCTTTGGGCGGATACCACCATTGCGAGCCGAAGATCTGGTGATGATAGAGCGGTTCATCGATTATCACATACGTATTGTCCAGAAACAGATGCAGTCCCGAATTCAGCCAGTAAAAGCGGATGCCATCTTCGATCTGGGCTTTGATGCGCTCCAGCTCAGCCGCGGGTAACGGGGGCATGGGCACCGAGCCGGTTGTTCTGGCCGAATCCATGACTTGCGTGAAGATGATAGTGGCCATGGGGAGCCGCCAAAAATGCTTCGTGCCGCGCGCCGCCGGGGTGATGAAACTATAATTTTTAGAGAACCTGGCGGCCTCCGGCAATATTTTTACGGTTGGTGCAATCTGGAAATGATAGACCGTGGAAGGACTCAATTTTTGAATCTGGAATTGATGGCGGAGTTGTTGGCTGTCACTTGCTTCATAAATCACGCGATCCTGGTGGGTGATTCGTATGCTGGCTGACACGGGGTCCATGGTCTGGAATGAAATCCGGGCCTGCCGCGGATCGGGAAAAGTAATTTTTGGTTGGGGCTCGGATAGATCCGGAGGAAGAAGGTAAAAACGACCGGTGCGAAAATCGCTCACGTAAAGTTGCCGTTGTTCATTCAGCGCCAGGCCATAGGGAAAAACACCCTGGATCGACTCGCCTCGAAATTGTCGCAATTGCTTTCCCGAGAGATCGATCAGACGAACTTCATTGCCCACAGCAATATAAATATTTG
This sequence comes from uncultured Cytophagia bacterium, assembly GCA_964647995.1. Classification (GTDB taxonomy): domain Bacteria; phylum Zhuqueibacterota; class Zhuqueibacteria; order Thermofontimicrobiales; family Thermofontimicrobiaceae; genus Thermofontimicrobium_A. Next base: position 15,323 of record CAZYNP010000030.1, on the reverse strand, counting down.
GTGGCTGGACGACCAGATCTCGTGCCGTTCCGCTGCCAAAATCGATGTCTCGCAGCCAGCGGATTTTTCCCTGGTGCCAGGCATAGAGCTTAACCTGATTGGTGCCATTGTTGAGCACAAAAATTTGGTCCCCGTCGACAAATACCGCCACGGGATGATCGAGCTCCTTGACGCCAAAAGTGGTGATCGCCTGCAGCGCTGAGTCCAGCACAACGATGCGATGATTGCCTTCGTCGGCAATGTAAATCCGATCCAGACGATCCACGCAAATGTCGGCCGGGCCATTCAATTGTCCATCGCCCGAGCCGAAATAGCCATAGGCGCCTTTCCATTTGCCCTGCGCATCGAAGCGATGGATGCGATGGCGGCCCTGATCGCCGATCACAAAATCGCCCTGATGGAGTTGGGCAATGGCGGTGGGTTGCTGCAATGCACCCCTGTCTGAAGCGGGAGTGCCGAAGGAGGACAGCCATTGGCCGGTCAGATCGAAGCGCTGGATGATGCCTCTGGCGGGATGGGGTACGATCAATTGATCTTTGGTCACCCAGAAATGATGGAGCCAGCTCAAGGCCACGGGTGGTCGCGTCATGGGCAATTGCTTCAACGCGACATTGTCAAATTGGATGCTGCCACCCGAAGATTGCAAGCCGCAGTAGCCAGCCGGAAACAGTAGCGGCCGGTTCTCAGCAATGGGCTGGCCGTCCAACAGAATATCGTACTGTCGTCGATCCTGATCCACGCGCAGCAGCAGACGGTGCCAGGTTGAAAAGTCCTGTTCGCTCAAACGAGCGCTGTAGGTGCATTCGTAGCCGGCATCCATGAAGTGACCGATGAGCATCGTCTGGTTGGATTCAAAGCGACTCATGTGGGAGAAAGCGGTGGAGCGATAGCTCTCGGAGTGAAAGAAGAATCCCGCACCGGGTTCGCCAGTAAGCACCCGAAAGTCGAATGAAAATTCAAAAGAGCGATCCAGAAAGATGTCGAGCATGGCGCCGCAATCGTACTCCAGCGATCGCTGCACCAGCACACCGTTTTCGACCTGCCAGAACCCTTTGGAGATGTTCCAGATGGGCGAGCCATCGGCACCGTTGTGATAATTGGAAAAATCATCGGCAAAGATGACAGAATCACTCTGGGCTGCTGCGGGTAGAGATAGACTACTGATCATCAGAATCACCAAAAACGCAATTCGCATGTCAATCCTCCTGCTTGGAGATTAGTTCTGGTTCGGTTGGGCCGGTATCTGGTCGGATGGCCGGCCTGGTTCTCTTGCCGTTGGGATGGTCTGCCAGGTGGCTTGCTGCAGCGCCTCCGGGGGGATAGAGATATGGCTTTGGACCAGCAGCCAGCGTTCGCCCGATCTGTGGCAGACCGCGGTGAAAAAATAGGGCAACGCCACAAGCTGAGAGTCCCATCGTGTTTCGATGCGATTGATGGAAGAAACCCAGGCCACGTTGCACTCAAAGTTCAGATTGATAATTTCGTTATTCCGTTGAATTTTGATGGTGCCGCTGTCGCCCAAAAATTTTTGCCAGAGACGGTGGAGCTGGTTTCTATCCACTGCATAATCGTCGAGGCCATTGCTCAGTGCGACAAGATTCGATGGGTGATAACAGGCAACGATCGCGGCGATGTTTCGCTGTTCTTGTAATGCATAAAACTTGTCCAGCATTGCTTTCACCTGGGCCTGGTTCATCTGGATATTATCGATTCGTTCGCAAAACTGGAAGATCGCAAAACCGGCCACGATCAGCGTGGCGATAAAGAATTTCCAACGCTTCATCTTCGCTCCCTTTCGAAAATTAGATGGTCTGGATCGCGGATTGCATAACTGCAAAGGCGCTATCGAATTCTTCCTCGGTATTATAAAAATGAAAGGCCATTCGGAGCCAGCCTTCTCTCAGCGAGCAGATAATATGGTGTTGCTGAAGCTGCTCGAACAGAAATTTGCTGGCTACCTCTGGATGTTTGAAGGTCACAATGCCGGCACGCAGGATGTCTTCGCTGGGAGTAAGCAGCAGAAAATCGTGAGCCTGAAGGGTGGAGATAGCCCGATGAGTGAGGGACATGATCTGTGATTCGATCCAATCGGGCTGCAAATCGTGCAGCAGCCGAAGCGATTCGGTCAGTCCCACCATGCCAATGAAATTGTCGTTTACCGGCTGGAACCGCCGCGCGTTGTTGATCAATGGTCGAACCGGATACAGGCTATCCAGGTTTTCATATTCGGCGCTGGCCCAACCAATATGAAAAGGCACCAGTTCCTCCAGAATTTCCTGACGAACAAACAGAATGCCGGTGCCGGAAGGTCCCAGCAGCCATTTTACGCCGCCTGCCGTAAAGAAATCCACCGCAGTCTCCTTCAAGTCGACCTGCACCGCACCCAGGCCCTGAATGCCATCCACAATTAGATACAGGTTTCGCTGTTTCTTGAGTTCGCTTAATTGCTTCAAATCGAAACGGTAGCCCGAAAGAAAATGGACAAAATCGACCACAATCGCCCGAGTGCGGTCATCGATGGCCTGGAGCAGGCGCTCGTATACGTTACGCCCTCCATTTAATGGCACATATCTTTTTTCGACGGTTGGGAAGCAATAGGCCGCCAGGTACAGGCTGGCAGGGAAGGCATCGGCTTGCACGATCATATTATCGCCCGGCTGCCAGGCGATGGAGTGGAGCGCAACTGTCAATCCATCGCTGGTGTTGCGAATGAACGCGATGCATTCCGGGGGAACGTTCAGCAAGCGACTGGCTTGTTGGCGAAATTCGGCTTGCAGTTCCAAAAGTCCAGCCATCGGTGGCTCTCCTGCCACCGACAGGGCTTCGATATATTCGGTCATCGCCAGTATCGATCGCCGGGGCAACAACCCGGTCGAGGCGTGATTGAAGTAGATTAATTCCGGATTGAATTCAAATAACGACCGATAATTGCCACTCACGTTGGTTTCCTCCTGCGGCAGATGGTTTGGTGTTAGCGTTGCAGTTAAAATAGCGATTTTAGAAACGATTGTCAAGCGATATTTTTGGCCATAATTTTGGTTGCGCCAAACGATAGGCCCATCGAACCAGGCAGCTACGGATATGGTTGGGAGGACGTTGGGGATGGTCACCCGCAGGTTGATGGGAAGCTGGGCTGGTCAGCGACTATTTTGATCGAACCACTTTATTTCCTTGCATTTTTCCTGAAACATGTTATATTCAGTTGAGATTTTTCAGATCAATTTCCGATTCTATACGTATGCGCTGATAAAGCTGAGAGAATCCAATTTATGAAGCGACCCATTTTAAAATTTCGGATCAGCCTCAAGGTCAAGATTGCCTTTTTCTTCTTGCTGTTAGTGATTCTGATGATGGGCACGGTCGGCTATATTTTTACCATCCGCGAGCTGAATCTACGCAAGGAGCAGGTGGCATTGCGCATGGAACGGTTGGCCAACAACATTGCCACGATCCGTTCCGTTGAGACCGAAGATTGGGAGATCTATCAAACCTATATCGATAACCAGATCAAGCTGAATCCCGATATCGTTTACATTGCGATCACGGATGAGGCGGGCACGTTGAAGGCTCATGCCCTGAATCTCGAATGGCTGGACCTGGGCGGTCCGCGTTCCTTGAGCAAATGGGAGCAGGCCAATATCGTGCGGCGCCTGGACCAACGACAGGTTGCCCCCGAAAGTCAGCGCGATATCGAATCCAAATCCGTGGAAATCATCGTGGGCAATCGCAACCTGGGCACCGTCAATATCGGTTTTTCGTTGGTAGATTTGAACGACGAGATGCGCAAGAATCTCTACCGCAGCCTGCAGTTGGATTTAATTTTCATCTTTTTGGCAATGGTTATCGCCTTTATTGTCGGTTCCAGAATCGTTAATCCGCTGGGGAAGCTCACAACGGCGATGAAAAGGATCGCAGAGGGAAATCTGGAGCAGGAACTTCATATCAGGTCGCAGGATGAGATCGGCGAAATGGCTGGCACGTTCAATTACATGGCCAGCGGGTTGCGCCAGAAACAGGTAATCGAAGATTTCACCCGCCAACTGGCCTATGCCATCGATCTGGAAAAGATTGCCAATGTAATTACGGAACGGGTAACCATCGCGATGCAAGGCCGAGCTGGTTTTCTATATTTGAAAGAGCGGGGCAAAAAGCACAGCTTCGAGTTGACCAGCGCCTATCCGCGGTCGTTCCAGTTGTCCCATACCATCTGCCTGGATCGCGCGGCCACCCGGCTGCTGCGCACCAGGCCGAACTCGCGGCTTTTAACAGAATTTGATTATCGCGCGGAATTTCTGGAGCAACTTCGCGGCCTGGAATGCGATGGCGAGCCATGCGCGCTTGCTCCGATCATTATCCGGGGCGAACTGCAGGGCTTGTTTGTGCTGGAAGCAAGCCCTGCGGCCTCGGCGGTTAGGGAAATCGAGGTCACATTTTTGGATACATTGATCTCGCAGGCGAGCATTGCGCTGGAAAATGCCTTGCTGTATCAGGAACTCACCGAAAAGGAACGACTCAAGAAAGAGATCGAAATTGCACGTCAGGTGCAGTTACGGCTGCTGCCGCAGACCATCCCCCATTTGCCCGGCCTGGATATCGACGGGATTTGTGTGCCGGCTACCGAAGTGGGCGGCGATTATTACGACTATTTCCGCGTGGACAACCACACGCTGGGGATTGCCATCGCCGATGTGAGCGGCAAAGGAACGTCGGCTGCTTTTTATATGGCAGTCATTAAGGGCATGATGTTGTCGCTGGCAACGGTTTATCGCTCCCCAAAAGAATTGCTGAGCGAACTGAATCGGCGCATCTTTGGCCAGATGGATCGTCGGGTGTTTGCCACCATGGTGTACGCCACCATCGATATGGACCGTCGGGTGCTGCGGCTGGCCCGCGCCGGTCACAATGCGCTGCTGCGCTGGAATTCCAATACCCGAACCATCGAATGCTTGATACCGGCCGGGATCGGGTTGGGATTAGCATCGGAAGATTTGTTCAATCAACATATTGGAGAGGCCAGGATTCAGTTTCAATCGGGCGATAGGTTTCTCTTCTATACCGATGGCGTATCTGAAGCCCGCAACGCAGAGAGAGACGAATTTGGTGAGGTACGCCTAAGTGAATTGTTGTCCCGAATGAATGGTGCTGGCGCCGGAGAAATGACGCGCTCCATCGTGGCTGAGGTAAAAAATTTCGTTCAAAAAGCGCCGCAGCACGATGATATTACGCTGGTGGCAGTGCATGTTGCCTGAGTCAATGCTCCCGCCATCGGCGGCAATAATTGGAAATTGTTACGTTGTGGCACGAGGTTTGGCTATGAAAATTAGGTTTGTCCTCATCATCATTGGTCTTGGTTTACTTTTCTTGTGGTATTGCGACCAGCCCTCTCGCGAGAAACGCAAGATAAAACTGGCCACCGACAATGCCGCCTTGCAGCCAGGTATCGGCAACAAAGCAACGGTTTTGAAATTGGCCGCCGCAGAGAAAAAAAACATCGTCATCCTCACCTTTGATAATCAAACTGGTAACAAAAATCTGGATTGGCTCTCGCAAGGGATCGCCGACATGTTGATTCGTGATCTGTCGCAGTCTCCCCATCTGAACGTAGTCAGCTTGCAACGGCTGTATGACATCAATCAGCAACAGAACCTTCGGTCTTTGAAAGCGCCGGATGATCGATCGCTGGCAAAAATCATCACTGAAACCGGGGCCGAAGCGATTGTCAAGGGTAGTTTCGCCATGCAAAAAGATACGGTGTTAATTGCTATCCAGCTTTATGATGTTGCTTCGCAGGTCTGGAGAGCTACCGGCAGCGCGCGCGGATACGGTTTAGAAAACGTGTTTGGGATCATCGATGACGTCTCCCAGCAGATTCGATCCGATCTGCGGCTTTCGCTGGAGGAGAAAGATTTCAAAATCGCCGACATTACCACCAAATCGCTGGAAGCTTATCAGCATTACAGCCGTGGTATCGATCTGCTTTACAAGGCTTATTTTGGCGAGGCGGTTCGATCCCTGGAACAGGCTATCGCTGCCGACTCGACCTTTGCCATGGCGCATCTTTGGTTAAGCATTGTCTATCAAATGGTCGGTCGTGATCCCGAGGCAAAAACTGCGATTGCCAGAGCCGTCCAATTTGCTGGTCACGCATCCCCCAAAGAACAGATGAAAATTCGCTGGATCAGCTACCTTAATGATGACAATCATGATGCCGCGTTTAATACGTTGATTCAGTTAGTCCAGGAGTATCCTGATGATAAAGAGCTGCACTATCAATTGGCCGGCAATTATTATTACCGTCGGGAATTGAGCCGGGCCATGGCCGAGTTACGAACGGTCTTTGCGCTGGATCCCAATTACGTTATGGCCTATCTATTGCAAAGCTATGTCTTTCAACAGGCAGCGAAATATGACAGCGCCATCCTGAGCTTAGAGCAGGCCATCGCCATTGCGCCCAAAGAAGCCGCGCCCTATTTTAATCTGGGCGAAATTTACTCTGGTAGTGGCGATCATCGGCAGGCGGCGAAATATTTTCAAAAAGCCCTGACCGTGAAACCCAATTTTTACCATGCTTCGCTGGCGCTGGCACAACTCTATCTGGATACCGGAAATTATAAGGCAGCTCGTGAAAAATACCTGGCGACGCTACCGATTTTGCCCAGCGAAGAACTTAAGGCCACTGTCTATGCCGGCCTGGCCAGCATTGATCGCGCACAGGGCAAATACCAGGCGGCGATTGGTCATTTGAAGCAGGCGCTCCGCTTTCCATCCAGCCAGCAAGGGAAAGCCAGCTATTGGGGAATGATCGCCGGAATTTATCTCCGCAGCGGCCAACCGGATTCGGCTCTGGCGATTGCCAGAAATCTCCTGGACAGTGATCCAAACAATTTTTATTTATACAGCGTGCTTTGCGATGCCTGGTTGAAAAAAGGGGAGATCGACAGTGCGCGACAGTGGGTTCATCATCTGGATCAGTTCATACAAAAATCAAAATACGAAATCCTCCGCACGCTTTTATACCAATTGCAGGCGAAAATCAGCGTTGCGGAAGGCAATCCGGCCACAGCTATCGATTATTATCACAAGATTCTTGCCACCAATCCGGAAGCCACGGGCGTCTGGGAAAGTATCGGCAAAGTATATCTCGACAGCCAGCAGCCGCTGTTGGCGATCGAAAGCTATCAGAAATTTTTGGAGCGCAATCCCAATGAGGCATTGGCGAAATATCATCTGGGGCTGGCGTACGCGGCTGCCGGTGATCCCAAACGGGCAAGGCAGATGATGCGTGAATTTTTGCAGGACTGGAAACATGCGGATCCGGATATCCCCGAAGTAATTCATGCCCACAGGTATCTCAATTGAAATCGGTAGCGCCGTCAGCAGCGATGTGCCGGGCCGTGATCGGATTTCAGATTCCGGAACGCTTTCAATGTTATGACGTGTAACGATCGGCTAACAGTGAATAAGCAGAAAGCACCGCCAGCAGGTTACATTAGCTCTCTCCAATTCAACGAATAATCAGTATGTTGTTGTGGCCGCGGTAGTTTTGCTTGTTTGCGAATATCGCAATTCATGACATCGCGCCTTGTTTTAGCTGGTCGCTGGTAGTATCTAACCAGCAAAAATTTTGCTCAATGGACAAGAGTCCTCAATAGATTGCGGATTTAACTGATCGAGCTGATTTGAAAGGCTCAGTTTCGATGGTCAAAAAAAACTATCTGTTGACAGGCAGGTTTTTAATTCGATCAAGCGGTTTATTCTTTGCCTGTTGGTGCTGGTCCGTCCAGGTTGCGTATATGTTGAATTATGGTTAACTCAGCAACAAAAGAGTGATCAAGATGAAGCGGAATACCCCTGTTCCAAAATTCGCAGTTCTTGGCGCTGGTCATGGGGGACTGGCTGTGGCCGGCTATCTCGCCTTAATGGGCTTTGAGGTTCATCTTTACAATCGCACCGAGGACCGGTTATGGGGTGTCCGGGCTTCGGGGGGCATTGAATTGGAAGGAGAGGTGGAAGGTTTTGGCAAAATTGCCATGGCCACCACTGATATCAAAGAGGCCCTTTTGGGGGTGGATATTATCATGGTCGTGGTACCCGCTACGGCGCATCGCTTTATGGCGGAAAAGTGTGCTCCCTATTTACAAGATGGGCAGATGGTGATTCTGAATCCGGGTCGGACATTTGGTGCGTTGGAATTTCGACAAGTCTTAAATCAACAGGGTTGTTCGGCGTCGGTCATTATCGCTGAGGCCCAGACGTTTATTTATGCCTCGCGCGCCATGGGACCGGCGCAGGTTAAAATATTTCGCATCAAGCATTCGATTCCGATCGCATCCATCCGTGCCCATCGGATCCCGGAGGTGCTGCAGCGAATTCGCTGCGCGTTCCCACAATTTGTGGCAGGTGATAATATTTTCAAAACCAGTTTTGATAATATTGGAGCTGTCTTTCATCCCGCGCTGTGCATTTTGAATACCGGTTGGATCGAAGATATCTCTGAATTTCAATTTTATATTCAGGGAGTAACGCCTTCGGTCGCTCGAGTGCTGGAAAAAATTGATGCCGAGCGAGTGGCCGTGGCCGAGGCCCTGGGAATTCGCGCCCTGTCGGCCCGAGAATGGCTCTATCTGGCATATAGTGCCGCTGGTAACACCTTGTATGACGCCATGCGCGCCAATCCCGGCTACCGGGGCATTATGGCCCCGACCAATTTGAATATGCGCTATATTAGCGAAGATGTACCGACCAGTTTGGTTCCTATCGCTTCTGTGGGCGAAATGTTCAAGGTCCCAACCCCAACCATCCGATCGATTATTCATCTGGCCTCAATTATCCACAATTGCGATTATTGGGAGGAGGGCAGAACCGTGGAGCGGCTTGGTATTGCGGGAATGACGCTGAAAGAGTTGCGTCTACTGGCCATCGGGCAGGATTTAGTTAAGAAATAAATCGACAACCATCGAGTACCACTGAGCCAGTTCAAAGAGGTAAATATGAACAAGAGACTTCTTGCGGCTGCTCTGGGCCATTGTGTCCATGTCAGTGGCATCTATCACTTTTTGTCACAAGCTGAGGCTGCTGGTTATGAGACAATCATGTTAGGGCCGGCCATTTCTCCATCACGATTGATAGCGGCCATTCTCCAACAGCAGCCCGATTTGGTTGCTGTCAGTTACCGTTTGACCCCAGGCGTTCTGCGCGAATTATTGGCCGAGCTCCGGCAGCTTATTAACCAACATCAGCTTTCATCTCTGCGCCTGGTATTCGGAGGGACGCCATCTGTGGCCCAGGTCGCTCGAGAATCCGGCTTATTTGAACAGGTATTTTCAGGCGAAGAGCCGCCCGAAGCGGTGCATAACTATTTGCTGGCAGCATCGGGAACCAAGCCGGAGCAGATCTATGCTCAGGATCTCGTTGGCCGAATTCAGCAGAAATATCCGTATCCCCTGCTGCGGCATCATTTTGGTAGACCCTCTCTTCAGGAGACGATCGAAGGTGTCCGGCAAATTGCTGAATCGGGCGTGTTAGATGTAATTTCGCTGGGACCGGATCAAAATGCGCAGGAATACTTTTTTCGTCCTGACCAGATGGACGCCACTCAGGATGGTGCGGGGGGTGTGCCGGTGAGACAAGCGGATGATCTGCGAGCGATTTACTCGGCTTCGCGCTGTGGCAATTATCCCCTGCTGCGCTGCTATAGCGGGACTCAGGATCTGATTCGCTGGGCTGAAATGAGCGTGCAAACGATCCATAATGCATGGGGAGCTATTCCGCTTTGTTGGTACAGTGTGATGGATGGGCGTTCGCAACGATCATTGATCGCTGCAATCTCGGAGAACCAACAAACCATGCGTTGGTATGCCGAGCATCAAATTCCTGTGGAGGTAAATGAATCCCATCAATGGAGTTTGCGCGAAGCCCACGATAGCCTGGCCGTGGCCATGGCTTTTCTGGCGGCCTATAATGCCAGGGCAATGGGCGTTCGACACTATGTTGCCCAGTACATGTTCAATACGCCCCCGGGAACATCGCCTAAAATGGATCTAGCTAAAATGCTGGCCAAAAAACAGCTTATTGAAGAACTGCAGGATAGCACGTTTACCGTTTTTACGGAGGTTCGCCCAGGAATTGCCCACTTTTCAGTCAAGCCATCGGTGGCCAAAGGGCAGTTAGCTGCGTCGGCGGTTATTGGCTTAGCATTGGCGCCCCATATTTTTCATGTGGTTGGTTTCAGCGAAGGGGATCATGCCACGAATCCGGAAGAGCTGATTGAAAGCTGTCATATCGTTCATGGCGTGCTGCAAAATTGTTTGTTGGGTTTGCCAGCTATGATGACGGATCAGGATGTCCAACGGCGGAAACACGAACTGGTAACCGAGGCCAAAGTGTTGCTCGACACTATCAAACTAATGGGTCAATCTTCCAGCGATGATCCCTGGTGCGATCCACAGACACTGGCCCGCGCTATAACAATCGGTCTCCTGGATACACCTCATTTTCGAGAAAATCCCCACCTCTGTGGCAAAATTATCACCCAATTGGTGGCGGGGGCCTGGTATGCTATTGAACCGAAGACCGGCAAAGTCTGGCCGGAGCAGGACCGGGTAAAGAACATATTGGCTCAGATGGATATAACAACCAGGTTGTAATGATGTCGATGTTAGTAATGGGAGTTTTGGCCACAACATGCTGGTTAATCAGATGAATGACACGTTTAAATTTTCTGAATTGGTGCTTCCAATTGTTCTGGTCGTGGGCGGCATCATCATTGGCTTGATTTTTGAAAAGATTGTACTGGTCAAGCTGAAGAAAGTGGCTGCTAAAACCAAATGGGCATTCGATGAAATTGTCGTGACTGCTTTGCGGGGGATGCTGTTGCTCTGGTTTGTTCTCGCTGGTGCATTTGGGGCGATTGTTGTTTCTCAATTGCAGCCGACGTTCTTGCATATTTTGGAAAAGATCCTGTTATTGATTTTCATCTTCTCTGTGACGTTGGTTTTGACCCGAATTGCAGTGGGTCTGTTCAACTTGTATAGCAAAGATGTCGAAGGCATTTTGCCTTCCACCTCAATCCTGAGCAATTTAACCCGGTTGGTGGTTTTTGGCATTGGCATCCTGATCATGTTCCACTCGATTGGCGTGTCGATCATGCCCATCCTAACGGCGTTGGGAGTGGGAGGCCTGGCCGTCGCGCTGGCATTGCAAGACACACTTGCGAATCTATTTGCAGGATTGCACCTTATTGCTTCACGACAAATTAGACCGGGTGATTTTCTACGACTCGATTCGGGTGAAGAGGGGTTGGTCACCGATATTACCTGGCGCAGTACCACCATCAAAACCTTCCCCAATAATCTGGTGATTGTTCCCAACTCCAGGCTGGCATCGGCGATAGTTACCAACTACAATTTGCCCAATTCTATCGTCAAGGTCTATATCCCGATTGGCGTCAGCTATGATAGCGATTTGCAAAAAGTGGAGGCGGTGACCATAGAAGTGGCCAGATCGGTCATGAAAGAAGTCCCTGGTGGTGTCGCCGACGCCGAGCCGGTGATTAGGTACAATAAGTTTGGGGACCACAGCATCGACTTTACCGTTATCATGTTCGCGAATCAGTTTCAGGATCAATATGTTCTCAGGCATGAATTTATCAAACGACTGCATGAGCGGTATCGCCACGAGGCAATCGAAATACCTTTTCCGATTCGTACGATTTATTCGAAGGATAAAAACCAATTACCATAACCTCTATCTCTTGAAAGATATTTTAGAACCCCAACGGTTCGTAAGTCCACAGCCCAAAAAGCCGTGTGCCCTGTCGTAGGCAACTAGCCAAAAATTGATAGCTGGCGGCTTGTCACCTGCCTTGGCGAATTAAAAAAATATACTTAGGACCCCAGAGATGAAAATAAAAATTACCCCCTTTATCTTATTGGCTGCCGGAATTTGTTTAGTTGCCTGCGATCAAAACCAGAAAAAACGAAAAATTAAGCTCGCCGACCAGAACCAGGTAGCCCAGCAGAGTCAGCGATTTACGTCAACCATCCATTTAGAGCCCACGCTGCGCCGTGCCATCGCGGTGATGTTCTTTGAAAATAAAACTGGTGATCAGAATCTGGAATGGCTGCAAAAGGGGTTGGCCGAAATGCTGATTCGGTCGCTATCGCAATCCAGCTCGCTATCGGTGCTCAGCACCGATCGAATTTTTGAAATTTTGAATCAAGTAGGACAATCATCAGCGACGCAGCGGCTTGATTTCGATGTGGTAGCCATCGTCGCCAAAGAGGCGAATGTCGAGGCAGTTTTGACGGGCAATATTTCTCGTCATGGCGATTCGCTGCAAATCAACGTCCAAGTGCACGAGCCGAACCAGGGGAAGATTTTAAAAGAAGAAAGCGTCGAAGGCAAGGATCTGGAAGCGATTTTTACTATGGTTGATAATCTCACCCTGAAGATCAAAAATACGCTGGCGGTGTCACTGGAAGAACGGGAACTGGCCCGAAGTATCGCCGATTTGTCGACCAGTTCGCTGGAAGCCTGGCGCTACTATACCGCTGGCATCGATTTCATCCAAAAAGCCATGATCAACGATGGCATTGCTCAGCTTGAAAAGGCCGTTGCGGCTGATCCTGGCTTTATCGATGCGTATTACTATTTATGTTTGCGGCTATTCAGCCAGGGCGAACGAAAAAAGGCTGCTCAATATTTCGACAAATTACAGGCGCTCAGGTCAACCGCAATGCCGAAGCAACAATATCAAATCGACCGATTGGCTGGCATTGTCTACGGTGATGCGCGGAAAACCATCGAGGCCTCCAAACAGTGGCTCCAAAATAATCCCGACGACATCGAGGCCTATTTTAATCTGGGCGATATTTGCTTTGGGCTCCAAAACTATGATGAAGCGCTGCGCTATTATAAAGCCATTCTCGAAATCGATCCCAGCTACAAACTGGCTTATAATCAGATCGGGTATTCTTATGCCCGAAAGTGCGATCTGGCTAACGCCGTGGCCACCATGAATCAATACAAAACCATCGCTCCTGACGAACCGAATCCCTTCGATAGCATGGGTGAAATTTATCTGAATCATGGCGATTATAAGCAAGCGGAACAGAATCTGAAGCAATCCCTGAAAATTGAACCAAGTTTTCATGCCTCCCGATTACAGCTTGGCAACGTATATCTGGATCAAGGCAAGTTCGAAAGGGCCGCTGAAATTTATCAGCAATATCTCGAGAGCGTGTCCGATCCGAATTCCAAAGCGCTGGGGTATGAACGCATGGGACTAACCCAGTGGCGATTGGGAGAAATCGACCTGGCGATTGATTATTTTCAGCGGTTCGTGCACAATGCGATCGTCTCTTATCGGGCGGCCACCTGGATGACTGAGCTGTATTTAGAAAAGGGCGACAGCGCTAAGGCAAGAGCCTCTCTGTACAAAAATTATGCGTTCATTCGAGATTCGCTCGTCGCCAGAGCGCCCATACGGATGGTTGATCTGGCTAATTTCAGTCTCTGGTACGATATCAATGTTGATGAAACAATCAAGATCATCAGTGAGACGTTGAACAGCACCAAGAGCCCTAACGTTCTACGGTGGGGGCAGTTTTATCTACCGCTGCTATATTTGAAAACGGATCAATGGGAGAGATACCAGAAAACCTCTCTCGATTTTACCTCCGAATTTAAGGACATGATGAAAGATATTGGTTATGTCAAACAACCCCATGCGACCTTAAGATCCTTTTTAATTTATAATCAATATGCCTATCAATTTGTGGGTGAAGGAATCGCAAAATACCAGGACCAGATTCAGTATTGCCAGGATCACGAATTGACTTTGCCCGAAATGGTGTTTCGATTATTTTTGGTCGATTTATATTTCCACAATGGTGAGCGGGATAAAGCTCAAGAACAACTGAAGATCGTTGGCGCTCCCGAAGAGCAAAAATGGCTGGTGATCAGCCCATTCGATAATACCAATGGCTTTCAAAAAAAATATCCGCCTGAACGGGAGATCAAATTAAACAAGATTTACAAAGATGGGAATCTGGCTATTCAATGGCAGCATGCCAATGACGGCTTCAACGAAGGTTACATCGACCTCAAGCAGATGTATAAAAATTATAATTGGAAAGTCGGTTATGGCTTGATCTATATCCAGTCGCCTGATCAGAAGGCAGCGCAAATCCGCATTGGCACAAATGAATCGGCAAAATTATGGCTCAATGACCAAGAGGTCTGGCGCATGAATATCGGCAGGGATGCGATTTTTGACGACGATATAATCCCCGTCGTTTTGCAGCCAGGGCTGAATAAAATTTTGCTCAAAGTCTGCAATTGGATCAACGAGTGGGGATTCTATTTTCGGGTGACGGATGAAGAAGGAATGGGGTTTCCTGATATTGAGTTTGTTTCGGCGGATCAGGTCGATTCAAAGGTGAACTAAGAAATTGGCTGATTGCTAACACGCCTTGCTCATCAGCCTTCGGCATGACTGGCAATTCAAATTAATTTGGCTTTCGATTTGTCGAAATTTGCCTTCCTGAAGCCACGGATCGCTTCCGAACCCGCTTGAGCGGAATCATCAATTCTTTTCTACCAATATTATCCAGAGCTGACAAGTAACTTGACAAAGGTATTTGAAGCCGAACGAGAGATTCGGCTTGCAACCAGTTCCGTCGTAATACATCAGCTATTTGTTGGGCATCTTCCCAGACCTCTGCTGCAGCCATAAATTTGGACTCGGGTTCATGGACTGATTTGCTTTTCATAAATTAATTTGATCTGAGTTTTGGTTCAAACTTCATTTATAGTTCATGCCGCTTCTTCCAATAGCCTGGTCGTCTGCTGGTATGGGCAATAGGGAGAATATAAATAGAATTATTTTTGACTTTTTAGATAATCAAAAAGGGAAATCGCCGAACACGATATTTTCGCCTGCCAGCTTTGTCTGGATGCCAGATGGTTGGATTCCTTCTGATGAAGCCAATCGCTTCTTCAACAGCGTCCAGTAATCGCTCTCCCAGTCCTTGTTGACGTTCTTCATAGAAATGAGCGGCTTCGATCAGCTCGATAGTCGCTTCAGGGTGAAATTGAACTTTCATTGGTGCAGGCTGTTTCTTGCTTTTTTTATGGCTTCATCGGCTGAAATGCACGTTACTCTCTTTTCTTCAATTTCCTGCCATCGCCGATCTGCCTCCGCCAGCCAGGCTTCTTCCACCTCAGGCGAGACAAAATGTTCGATGCTGTCCCATATCTTTTGAGCTAATACAGCCCGATCGTCAATTTGTAAGCTTAGCACTTCGTCAAGTAATGCTACT
>CAZYNP010000029.1:0-65449 GCA_964647995.1 uncultured Cytophagia bacterium | reverse complement strand
CAAATCCTATCGACCCTGTTGAATTTGGTACACCATTTCATAATTTCATGCGGGAGCATTTTAGCGTTATCACGCTAACTCCATCCCACGAAGTTGAAATAGTCAAAGCCAGCAGGAATTGATCCTGCTAAGCGGGATGTTATTTTTAATAGTCGGACGTTTTCAAACCCTAAACGGATTTTTGAAATCAAGCACTAAGTTTGTTTAAACCAAAATAAGGCGTGATTCATTTACTAAATGAATGCCATTAGCCCATGAACCTCGCAGTTAGAGTTCGGCGAAGTAGCTAATGTCCCAATTGACGACCTATTCGGGACAGGAATAATCTCAAATACAATCTAATTTCTTTGGGCCCTCGAGTCTTTATGGTTTTAACCATAGCTCAGATCAGGCTCAAGGCAATTGATGCACGGTTACTGCTGAATGCTATCAGCCCAAGCTAATGATCTCTGACCTTGTTAGAGACTCATTAATCGATCGATCCCAGTCGAAAATAAAGACGGGCTTGCCTGTCGCCGGATAGATCCACCGCTGCTCCGCCACGAATGACAACCGGTATTTTGCCGAAAACATAAAACCGATGACGCATTTCCAGACCAGTCGAATAGCGCCAGCGAGCTGCTTCAAAAGCCACAAAGCGCTTTTGATTCACGCGTACCAGATCCTGGCCCCAGGCTTTGCCCAGATCCAGAAAGAGCGCACCGCAGAAGCGTTCCAGATACACGATCCACAGCTTCAACCCCAGGTCACGAATCATTGGAAAGCGATATTCGAAGCTGGCGTTCACCTGGTGATCGCCTTCTTGCGAATCGGAAAGGCCGCGAATGGCTTCTGGGCCTAAAGTTGCTCTCGCCTGGATGGGCTGCAACCCGGAACGAAAGCTAAGGCCGGTCTGGAGAGCGAGCACATGTTCCGAATGCCACAGCTCATGCCGAACAAGCGCGCTGGTTACCAATCGGGAGAATTCCAGATCACTTCCCCAATAGCGATTTCCCTGCTGAAAATAGACAGTGACCAGGTGCCCCGACTTGGGATGAATATCGGCACTGATATCAGGCCGCGCGCGTTGCCAGGCATAGCCAAGCGTGGCATAGTTGGCCCAGCCCTGGAGCAAGGGATAGACCCAATCCCCGGTATCGATGCGTTGGTAATCGGCCTCGTTGATGATAGATCTCCGGATAAAAGTAGCCCCAAACCAGAAAAGATGGTTCGACAGGGCATCACGGCCAAAGTTGATCGCCCAGGATAACACCAGTGATCCGGCATAATAATTTTCGATCAAGGGCAAGGTTGTCACCAAACTATCGCTCTGCCTCACCGAGAGGAATGCCCCATGATCGATGGTGGTTTTATTCAATCCCAATTGAATCGTTGGTCTCAATTGCCGATTGGTATAATCAAGCGATGCATGCAGTCGATTGCGATAAGTAACAGCAGTCATCAGCGTATGCTTTGCCAACGGATCGGCCAGCAGGCAAATTGCGCCAGGCTGCCAGCCGGCTTCACTTTGGTCAAGATATGGCAGCAGGATTTGCGGACGAAGTTGCGTCAGGCTCTGGTATGATTTCGTTGGAAAAGGCCGGGAATTTTCGGGATCGAACAGTCTCAGGTGCACAACAGGATGCTGCGGTTCGTGAAATGGCAAACCAGGCACAACGGTGATGGAGTCAGTCGAATTCCTCCCGGCTGGAACTGAAATAGGGATCGTCACCACATCGATTTTGTTCCGATCTTCAAAAACCGTCACTGCCACCTGCCGACCGCCGGGCAGCCAGACGGGATTAAAAACTCCGCCCGGCGTATCCGTGATCGGCCAGGATTGTCGACTGTCCAGGTCCATCAGATACAGATTGGGATTGCCGTTGCCATAGGAGATAAATGCCAGTTGCTTCCCGTCCGGCGACCAGGCCGGGTCTCGTTCATCGGTGGGGCTATTGGTCAGTCGCTGGAGCTCGCTGCCGTCCGGTCGAATCAAACAGATGTCCCGCCAGCCCCATTGATCCCAGATGGCAAAAGCAATCCACTGGCCATCGGGCGACCATTGAGGGCTGAAGACTTCGGTACCAGCCGCAAACTTGGTCAACTGCCGGCTGCGACCGGTGTTCAGGTTTAGAATCATCAGATTGGAGCCAGCGCCCTGATGCCCGGCATAAACAATTTCTGCCCCATCGGGCGAAAAATGGGGATCAGTGGCCCGAGCATGGGTGGTTAGTCGACTGATTTGCCGCGTGGTGCTATCCAGCCAAAAAAGATCGTTGACCAGCGCACCGGTAGCCACGAAATGCTGCTGAGAAAAGACGATGGCTCGCCCATCGGGCGACCAGGCGAAATAGCTATTCACATACGGTCCGGCAACTTTCCGAAAGCTTCCTGACCGTGTATCGAGCAGGTAGAGCTCGGTTACGCCAACATCGAAATCATCCATGCCCACCACGGCCACATAATTGCTATCGGGCGACCAGCGGGCGGCGTAGTTACCCGGCAATGGAGTATTCAGCCGCGAACCCAAATTTGGCAAAGGGCTATGTCGGGAATAGCTCTCCTGATAATGCGATTCGATCTCCTTTTTCCAGGCAGCAAACAGGGCGTTTTCCGAAATGCCAATGGTTCGCTTCAGCGCCAGATTGAAGCTGATCGGCAGGCTGCGAAATTTTCGGATGATGGCCGCAATTTTGTCCGGCCCGTACCTGGCGGCAATGAACTGAATCAACGACTGCCCTTGCTGGTAAATCAGGCGCGAGCCAATCTCATCGGTGCCGATAAAGCCGGTCATTTTTTTGTAGGGCAATAATTGGCGATGATAAGCTACAACCCGCATCAGCAGCTCCCGATGCTGGCACCATTTTTCCGCTTCGTATTCGGCTACCCCCTCCAGAAACCAGGTGGGCACAAATCCCAGCGCCAGCAATTCTCGCCAGAAACCGGGAAACGCCCGCACGCCCCAGAACGCGACGATGTGAGCAAATTCATGAGCGACCACTGCCTGCAGCCATTTCATCTGACCGGTCATGTATCGCGTCTCACTTTTCGCCCAGATGGTGATATAATGCCCTAAAGGCGTGGCCAGTCCGTTGGAGTAATCCAGATAATCGGTGACAACGATCGGTGTTTTTTGGGGCGGCGCCACTCCCAGGTCGGTGGTAATGGGCCGATAAACCGCCTCGGCAATGCGAGCGACTTCCCCGGCCAGCGAATCGATCCCATCATGATAGATTATTCTAAAATGATCGGTTTCGAATAACCGCCAGTTCAATTCGGGATGGTTGCGAGAAATGGAAGTTTGGGCAAAACCAGGCAAAGGAGTCAGGCAAAAAACGATTCCGATGATAATTTTTTTTACCATAGCGGGTTCAATCGAATTTTTTGAAAAAATCGAATGCTGCCGAAGCTGCCTTTTAATCAGAGACGAACGCACTGAGAATTTATGATGCAGTTTCTATTCCGAAGCCGTTCCCGTCTGAATCCAAGCAGTTAGATGATTGATCTCAGAGATGAATCGGCTCAGAATTTGATTGGTTGGTTGCTCTTCCAGCGTCGATCAGTCTAACCGTACGTGAACGGCCTTCGCTCTGGTGGCGTAAACGCACCGGGATTGGTATGCCTGATCTTGCACTGTTCGTTCAACCCAAGGATCATCATCACACCTCAATTGTGATACTCAGATGCGTTTTTGCTCTCAGAACCGTCGGCTGGCTTGACGACGGTTCTGAGTGTAAAATGCCTATTGGCCAACTTGCTCGATTCTGGGGCCAAGCTTTCTTTCGCTTGGAAATGCAGACCGATCACTGCTGTTCCTGCCAGATCGCCAGTATTCGTTCCAGCGAATGTTGCTTCTGCCGCAGCATATCGTTCTTCGAGGTGCAGGAAAGCTTGCCGGCGGCAGCGCCCTTGTGTCCGTCACCAATATTTAGCAGTCGCATGATCTCACCAGCATCTTTGCCATGTTGAACATGATTTAGATTGAGGCTCAAGGACAGCGAAAAGCCCAGATCGTTGGATTTCGTTCCCTTGTAAAACAGGTTTTTGATTTCAAGCACGGCCAGTGCCTGGGGGTAGATGAGATAAGCGAGGTTTTTCACCAGTGAGGGCTGGCGATTGAAATTGGTGAGATCCAGAATGATGACCTCATGGGCGGCATCCTGAGGCAAAAAATAGCTGTTTTGCCGGATTAGCACCAGCATCGCCTCTTCTTCTGTGACATAGTGCTGATATCGTTCCAGCACCTCGGCATTTTGAGCCACCTCTGCTGCGCCGGTTTTTCGCAGCCAGAGCACCAGCCGCTTCAGATAGCGCCGTTTGTCCTGGAGAGTGTCATGCTGGCTGCGAATAGTTGCATCGATGATTTTAGCCGGTGTCTCGGTGCGCCACTCAGCGACCGACTGATAATCGAAGGAGTCAATCTGATCGGCGTCGGCGACCAGCGCGGTCAGATAATCCGGAAATGGTTGTTGCTCGTGGAAATATCGAAAAATCACCCGGGCGCAGGAAGGTTGCAGGTCAAATTTGCCGGGAATTGTCGCGGGATCGATCCGACGATACGTCAGCTCTTGCAGATTGCCTTCATGATGATCGAACCAGAGACCGCACTCCAATGGATATGGCAGATCGCAAACAATATCTCGCTGCGTAATCGGCAGCTCAGCCCGGGCAATATTATTGGGACCTGCAAAAACGATATGCTCGATCCGATACACATAGGAACACAAAGCGGCAGAAACAACCCCATCAAAATCGTTGTGGGTGATGATGGACTGGTACATCGGCACTACTTCTCCAATTGAATGTTATTGCTGTCCCGCCAGAGGCCAGGCCAACAGAACCGTCGACGGACTTTCTCAACAGAATTCTAACCAGGAACGGCCGAGCGACCATCGGCTCAAACAGATGCCTTTGCTGAGCGAATGTTTTTTACGATGAGAATAAGCCCCACGATGATGAGGCCGATAGGTAGCACGTAATTTCCAAATTCAACGGCCTTGAAAAACAGGAACAACGCGCCCATTATGCCCAAAATACCACCGGGAATCAGCGGCCACCAATGCTTCTCGGGCGTAGGCATCAGAATAAAATATAGCGCCAGAAAAGTCAGACCCATGCCCAAAAACATCAATCCCACTCCGAAAATACCCTCAAAGAAAATGACCAGCGACACGCTGCCCACCATCCCCGCTGGAATAATCGCCCACCAATTGGTGCGGTGCAAGATATAAACAGCCAAAAAACTCAGTGCAATAAAAATCATGAACAAGCCAGCTCCAGCATCACCTGCCAGGCCGATTTCGCTGCTGATCATCAGCAGGCTCAATCCCAGCATGATGATGCCAGGAATAAGCGGCCAGAACTGCGTGCGATGCATGGCAAAATAGAATCCCATAAAAATACCAAAGCCAAAGAAAAACAAAAAGGCAAATAGCCATGCAATACTGAGCCGGACCTGAATGGTACCCGTGGTAATCAGCAACAGGAGAATACCCACCAGAATAACCGCAATTCCCCAGATCAGATTCATTACCTTTTTATCCATTTTTTCCTTCCTCCAATTGTGTCATGGTTTTAACTGCATTGGCTTGCATTTCCTAATTTAGTATTTTTTGCCAACAAAGCAAGCAAAATTTATCATCAGTGATAAAACCTCACTTATGAGTGGCCAGCGCTACTGACCGGTCGCTTTACTTTTTGAGATTTTGGAAGTATTCAATTTTTAAGCGACCGGTCAGTCCATCTATAACTGATCTTTTACCATCAGTGATAAAGGCTTCGCTATCAACAGAAGCATAGGCCGATTGTTGTGACGATTTCTCAGTCGAAAGTCAATCCTCCGGCATCATGTACCCGCTGGTTGGAATCATCTGGTTTTTGCCCACTGGATTGCTGCCGCCGATGGTTGGCAACCTTCGCCAACGGCATCAAATTTCCCGCGGCCTGGTTGCAGCGGCTGCGGTATTCGGGTAACAATCTGCATCGATGAATACAATTTTCTGTTAGATCAAGAATCGATTCAAAGAACGATCGGGACACCGCAGCAGCTTCAGGATGGGACCGATAATCAGATGAGCATCGCCTCATTCGGTCGGAATGACCATAAGAACGCGCGGCCAGCAAAAATATCTGTTGCTGCGTCTGCGATGCCTGGGAACTCACCACCGTACCCATCAGTTAACAGGGAGAACCAATAATTTCGAGGATTAAAACCCATGGCTGAAACCGTGATTCGTCGCCAGGCGATGGTCGTGCTAAGCCTGGGACTGGTGGCGATTTCTTTTGCGTCGATTTTCATCAAACTCTGTCAGGCACCGTCGCTGGTGATCGCGGCCTATCGCCTGTCCCTGGCCTCTCTGTTTTACCTCATTTTCACCCGATGGCGACAGGGGCCGATTCTGGCGCCCTTCTCACGGGCCCAATTGAAAGTGGTATTGCTATCGGGCATTTTTTTGACCATCCACTTTGCCACCTGGATTACCTCGCTAAAATATACCTCCGTGGCCAGTTCGGTGGTATTGGTACAAAGCGCACCGATCTTCGTCGCCCTGGGCAGCGCAATAGTGCTCAAAGAGCCGCCATCACGATGGGTATGGTATGGAATTGTCATCGCGGTTACGGGAAGCGCAATCATCAGCGCCCATGATTTTTCGCTGGATCGCTCCTCTCTGGTAGGAAATCTGTTAGCAATTGGCGGAGCTGTCGGCGCAGCGGGATATCTGCTGGCGGGGCGAAAATTGCGGGTCAGCATCGACATCTTTCGATATGTGACCGTGGTTTATTCGGTCGCTGCCGTGCTGTTGATTCTTTTGGCCCTCGGCAGCGGCCTCTCGTTCTCAGGCTATCGACCGGCCGATTACTGGCTGCTGCTGGCCGTCGCATTGATCCCACAGGTCATCGGCCATACCAGCATCAATTGGGCCTTGAAGTACTTTTCGGCCACGGCCGTGGCAGTGATTATTCTGGGGGAGCCCATTGGCGCATCGGTCCTGGCATTGCTGCTGCTGGGCGAAAAATTAACCTTCATCCAGATCACTGGTGGCTTTATCATTTTGACCGGAGTGCTCCTGACCTTATGGGCAGAGACTGCTGGCAATCAGCCGAAAGTGCGGCGCTGATTTCTTCAGCAGCCGCAGCTTTCGAACGATCTCTGCGCTAATATACCAAACCGGTCTCGCTTCAAGAAAACAAGTAGCACCTATACTTTTCCCAGCCAAGGCCAGACTATCTACCAGGATATTCAAAATTCATTCTTCCTGCTGCGGCTGATGACCACGACACGTCCAACCTCCCGTTTCCAATTGGTGTCATACAGCTCGTAGCGCCTGTTCCAGGTCTTCGATCAACAACCGGGGATCTTCGATGCCCACCGAGAGTCGCACCAGGCTTTCACTGATTCCGGCCCGGGCTCGCTCTTCAGGATTCAACGCGGCATGAGTGTTGGTAATCGGCTGATTGGCCAGACTGGTGACGCCACCCAGACTGGTGGCCAGCTTGATCACCTGCAACTGGTCCATGAATCGCTTGGTGCCATCGAAATCGGCCGCCACCTCGAAGCTCAGCATGCCGCCGAATCCTTTCATCTGGCGCCGAGCAATCTGGTGATCGGGATGTGACGGCAATCCCGGATAATTCACCGTCCGAATGCCCTGGTGCTGGGATAGAAATTGCGCAATCTGCAGGGCATTTTTATTCTGTTGATGGACGCGAATTTCCAGAGTGTGCAGGCCACGCGCAACTAAAAATGCCGACAGCGGATCCATTACGCCCCCCATAATTTTGCGATACTCCCAGATCGCATCGAAATGCCGCTGATCACAACAGGCGAATCCTGCGGTCACATCATGATGCCCGCCCAGGTATTTGGTGGCACTGTGAATGACGATGTCCACTCCGAAATCTTTGGGCCGCTGGTTGACCGGAGAGGCAAAAGTGGAATCCAGAATGATGATAGCGCCCTGACGATGAGCCGCTGCCACCAGCGGCTGAACATCGATCACCCGCAGGAGTGGGTTGGTTGGCGTTTCCAGATACAACACGTCCAACCCCGAGGCGATGGCCGCCAGCAATCGATCGGTCTGTTCACAATTAATGCCGACGGTTTCGATCCCCAGCCGGGGGAGGTAACTGTACAAAAACTGGAAGGTGCCCCCATAGACTTCGTTCATAGCCACGATCCGACTGTTCTGGTGCGCAAACGCCAGAATGGAAGTGGTGATCGCGGCCATGCCCGAGCTAAACCCCAGCGCCGCTTCATAGCCTTCGTACCGAGCCAGCATTCCCTCCACCTCGCGCACGGTGGGATTATCCCAGCGCGAATAGATATAGCCGCTCCGGTGTTGAACCACATCGATCAAATCATCGGATGAGTCGAATTCATAGGTCGCACTCATTACAACCGGTGGTGTGAGTGGGCGTCCTTTCATGCAATGGTCTCCTTTGAAAATTATGAAGATGCTTTTGATCAGATTGCCCCCGGCTTTCGGAGTTGCCGCGAAGGCACACGCCAAAGTAAGGGCAAAGCGAATAGCTGTTCCAATCGCTCAACCAAATTCGATCGGCCGCATTGGTTTTCGAACTGGAATCAAGGCCGGAGCGTTTTGGTGGCCTCACGCGGAATCTCGAATAGCCAGCAAAACGGCCACCCGTGGCACGCGGCACAGGACAGTCGTGGCTGCGGTTTAGCGACCAACCAACCGAAATCTGACCTTTGTGGCCAGGTTTCCTTGCGTAAATTTTGGATTGTTTGGTGGCGCTTGTTACAAATTCGCGACCGGCCCCATTGAGGCCGGCGACCTTAACCGTGCTCGGCTACTGTCAGCAATTGCCCAAGGCAGATTAGATTTTCAGGGCAACTTTTTTCTTAAACCATCCTGTTTATTCGCTTCTTCGGGTCATTGTTAATAAACCACGATCATTTTCCGAGCCATTTGAAAACTTCCAGCCGTCATTCGATAGATATAAATGCCGCTGGCCACGGGCTGCTGGTGCTGATTTTTCCCATCCCAGATTGCCCGATGCCAACCCGCCGCAAAATCGCCCTCCACCAGCGTCCTGATTTCCTCGCCCGTGATATTGAAAATTTTGATGCTCACGCGGCCGGTTTGAGGCACCACGAATCCGATCGTGGTTGATGGATTGAAGGGATTGGGATAGTTCTGGAGCAAGGCATATTGGTTCGGAACGATCTGATCCTCTAACTTAAGTTCGATGGAACTGATAGTGCCCTCCAGCCAATTTAGCACCTGCACCAGCACCTGTTCCCGAATCCGATCGTCCGCGATGCCCTCCCATCCAAAGGAAAATATTACGCTGCGACAATTGTTGTTCGCCATTGCCACCGCCGCGGCACCGCTGGATTGAATATTGCCCGCACCTTCAGAACTATGGCGATCATAGAACAGGATCGGCTGGGCTGGTGCGATGGCATCCAGCTCGCCGGTCAGGCTCTGGTTGTTTTCTCCGCTCTTCGATAGCCAGAAATTCATCTCTCCCAACACAGAATTGTAGCCAGCGGTTTGCAAATGATGGAGGTTGGTGCGGTAGCTTATATATCTGGCGCCCAAATAATCCGTCATGAGAGCACTATCCCGCAGCGAGAAGGCAAATAAGCCGCCATTGATAAAAACCCGGCCGCCTTTTGCTAAATATTTTTCCAGCACTCCCGTCCCCTTCCGAAACAGGCTATTGCCGAAATCAGTACCGGTGTACCAGATGACTCGTCCAAATTGCGATAATTCGTCTGCGGTAATTGCCCCTTTTTCGGCGGTATTCCAATGGTCATAGGGCAGGCCCAGCATTTCCAGCGCATCTTGATACATGGCAAAAAATTCGGCCCGGCCATCATCTTCCACTACCAGGACCCGGCTCTGCCCCACTGCCAGATTGAAAGGAATAGTCGTATGGTAAAATCCGCCATTTTCAGACAGGGATAGCTCAAAAGCGACAATTGTCGGTTTCATTTCGGATTGGAGCTGAATCGTAAACAAATCGTCTTTGTTTGCACCCCAATGATACTGCGAGATGCTGGGAAACTGCGCCAGACTGTCTGCGATCAGAATTCCCGGCTGACGGGTATCCAGTATAGCGCTGATGTTAGTTGCGGTCCGCAGGCCAATGTTTTCGATTTCCAGCGCCAGATGAAAAGTTTCACCGGGATCAATTTTAGAATCCCCATTGCCACTGACTTCCTGGATCTGTTTCTGGCGATAGACCAGATGGGGCATGGTTACTTGCAGTTTGAATTGATCGCTCCATCGATGGCCCTGGTCATCTCTAATTTCCAGATCAAGAATGATCTTTTGTCCAGAAACGGCCTCGGCAGCGATTTTCAAAACGAAGGGCGTCTGGTTGATTGCTGTGGCATTGGATGAAATCGAGCCATAGCTTTGAACCGCGCTGCCAATGGTAACTACTGGCGAGCGTGAACTTAGGGTGACCTGTACTCCCCGGGCCAGACTATCACCCAGATTTTTAACAGCGATGGCCAATTCGATGGTCTCACCGGCATCGAGATAGCCATTGCCATTGCCATAGCTGTCGCCCAGCATATCGTCGTCGAATTGATGCATCTGATATTTCACAAACGGCCGACCTTCGAAATTATCCGCCAGCCCAGCCAAATGAACGATAGTTGCGACCCCCATCTGAACGACTTCCTTCATGTATTCAAAGTCCATGTATTGAGTTTTATCCGTCGGCTGGTGATAATGGGGATTGTTGGAGAAATCGTAATTGCCTTCAAAACCAAAAATAGCGCGGTAGCCATAATTTTGAAAGGAACGATGATCACTGCCGCTACTGTTGCCCGGGATAACCGGCAGCAAAGTGGTGTAGGTGGTGGCCATCTCCGCAGTCAATTCCGCGTAGGGTCGCGAGGCCTGATCCGTAAACAATTGGACATCGCGCCGGGGATCCGAGGGATGGCGAAAACCGATCATATCAAAATTCAGATAAAATCCAATGGGCTCATGGTTATAATAAGCCTTGCGAGCATATCTTTCGCTGCCCACCAGGCCGATCTCTTCGGCATCCCAGGCGACGAATTTAATGGTGGCCGCAAAATGGTGGTCGGCTAAAATTCGAGCTGCCTCGATGGCGGATACGGTGCCCGAAGCATTGTCTTCGGCCCCAGGGGCGGCGGTCAGCGGTGTTGAAGAAATCGAATCAAAATGGCCGCCAATCATGATCACACTATCGGGATAAATCAGTCCTGGCTTGGTGGCAATCACATTGCGATGCGCCACAGTCCCCAGATAGAACGTATCGAATTTCACATCGGTGTAGCCCAGACGCAAATATTCATTGTAGATCCATTCTCCGGCGGCAAGGATCGAGTCAGAATGCGTATAGCGAGTTTTAAAATCCTGCAGCCGCTGAACTCTGGCCAGCAACGCGGAAGCCGACACCTGTTCGATGATCTGACGGATGGCCGAATCCTGGCGAGCCACAAAACGAAGGTCAGCAGCAGCTATCTTCGGGAGCGGCTTGGGTACGCGGGTGATTTTTTCCAATTGATAGCCCGCTTGAACCAGCTCGCTTTCCTGGTTGCGATCGACGTTGACGATCCATTGCAAGTCGCCAGCATACAGGACCTTGCCAACCTGGAGCCTTGCCAAAGGAACACCCATTGGCCGCTGGCTGATCACATAATATTCGCCGGACCAACCCTGCTCATCGAGGAGGCGATAATGAATACCACTCTGCTTAAGCAGCAGCAAGCCCTCGCGGCTTATCTCTCCAATCAAATAATCATCATCATGGCTGTAGTTTTTTAGCTGAGGAATCGTTGCTAAACGCTCATAGTTGGGTTTTTCAATCAGCACCATCACATCGGGTGATTGTTGTGAAAAACTGGTGCCAAGCAGAAGCAGAAGAAGAATTAGCGACCGGAATGCCGGGAGCAGTGTTTTGACCATGGTTACTCCAAATTTGGTTTTGAATGACAGGCGATCCATTCGCCCGATCCGTTGCGAAACAAACATCAGCATGAGAGTCATTCGACCTGATAGAATTTCCGTTATACTGAGTTTATTTCTACAACTTGAATTGGGAAAAGTTCACTGCTCCCGGGTGGTTCTCGAATGCACTATTTCACATAATGAATGAAATAACTTTTGCTCAACAAAGCGGTTCGGGAAAGAAACTTTTTCTCCGGCAAAATAAATTTACTTTGACGAAGAATTTTATCGAATTTATCTTTCCATTTGTCATCACGGATTGCTTCCAGAAGATATAAATCGCCGCCCGTTTTGAGCACGCGATGCATTTCATCCAGCGCCCGGACGCGCTGCGGAAACTTGTGCAGCGCATTGGTGCAACATACAATGTCGAAATAGTTAGCATTGAACGGCAAATTCTCTGCCGGCGAACAGTGAAACTGAACGTTTCGATAGCGATTGCGGCTATTATTCCGCTTGATGTGACGGTCGTTGAGGTCAACCCCATGTAGCTCGCTATCTTCCATAAATGAAGCCAATTTGAACAAAAGCCTGCCGTTATTGCAGCCAACATCCAGCAGCCGGATCTTGCCCCGAAGTCGCATTTCCGGCACGATCGAAAGACAATCCGGAGTTCTCAGGCGACTCAGCCGATTTTTGATGAGATGCCGGGCCAGCCGTTGATAGTTCGTGATGTCATTCTGTTGCGCATTCATGTCTCTCCCATGCTCCCATGTTTGGTTTGTTTTAGTAAACCTTTACCCGCCAACATGAAGTTAAAGAACCGCCACCAGGCAGCCGCGATCGCCGTTGTGGACAAAACCCCCATTGCTTTGGTAAGAATCATTGCAAGGGCAAAAGGTCTGCCAATCGCTGCGGCAATTTTTATTGGCACAATCACGCTATTAACATACCATCAAACCAGCAAAAAAGCAGAACTTTATCCCACATTCTACATTCCACATTCCACATTCCACATCCCACATTCCACATCCCACATTCCGCATCCCCAATCCCACATCCCCCTTTCCCTATCTCCAATACTTGGAAATAAACTCCTCTACCTCCGGAATTCCCCCCTGATAAATCAAATAACCATTATGCGGTTCTCGCTCGGTGATTTCACCAGCAATCGGCGTGAGCATGATTTGTTTTACTTTTTCCAGATCGCTGCTCTGTCCCAATGCCCAGCCCAATTTTACATAAGCGACTTCCGGCAGCATGTTGGCCGCCGGGATGACGCCCAATTCCATGATATCCCGACCGGTGTCGTAAACATACATCTGCACATAGCCCCAAAGCGTCTGTACCGTCATGTACATGGCAATCCCCAGCTCATTCGCCCGCTTCAACGACGGATAGAGCGGCTTATTCACATGGCCGAGCCCGGTGCCGGCAATGATAATGCCCCGATAGCCATTATCGATCAACGCTTCGATGATATCGGGCTTCATGTTGGGATAATAATAAACGATGCTTACC
Organism: uncultured Cytophagia bacterium; assembly: GCA_964647995.1. Lineage (GTDB taxonomy): Bacteria > Zhuqueibacterota > Zhuqueibacteria > Thermofontimicrobiales > Thermofontimicrobiaceae > Thermofontimicrobium_A. The sequence goes on along the minus strand of CAZYNP010000029.1, from coordinate 52,049 downwards.
TTTTCTTCAAACGCCGTGTTGATGATCACCTGGCGATCAGATCGCCGACGCCGGTAGTCGTCCCGCAACGGAACAATCCAATCCCGACAGACCATGGCCAGCGGAATATCACCAATCGTGCGGAAGGTGGAACGGTAGCTGGAATGCATTTTTCGCACCCGTGTGCCTCGGTGCAGCAGATCATACTGATCACTGGTCGGCCCAAACATGCACACCATCACCTCGGCAATATCGCTTTCGGCTGCGGTTTTGGTGGCATTGATGAGATTGATCGCCGCATCGGAGGATGGTCGATCACTGGATCGCTGGGAACCAACCATCACAATTGGCACTGGGGGATTCTGGACCATGAATGAAAGAATGGCCGCGGTGTGGTGCATGGTGTCGGTGCCATGGCCGATGACGATGCCATCGACTCCTTTTTCGATCTCGCGACCAATGGCAGTGGCAGTGCCGATCCATTGCTCCGGGCCCATGTTTTCGCTAAAGACGCCATAGAGTTTTTCAGTCTCCAAATTGCAAATATCGGCCAGTTCTGGAACCGAACCGTACAATTCGCCCGGCGAAAATGCAGGGATGACTGCACCGGTGCGATAGTCCAGACGACTGGCAATGGTGCCCCCCGTTCCCAGCAGCTTGACCCGTGGTTTCTTTGGATCATAGGGAAAGGTCTTTTCAGGGATTTTATAATGGGCCTGTTTGTAACCTTTCTCGGCCATGTGGGTAATGGTCTCCACGGCCAGACCGACATTGTAGCCGTTTCGCAGCTTCAATACAATGTGTCGGTCATCTGCCGTTTCGGAGCGAGGCAGAATGATCCCCTGGAAATCGCCCCTGGTCGTGGAGACTTCCACATCGCTCCAAACCTGAGTTCCAAAGTTTTTGAGAGTGCTCAATGCCGCCCCGCGATAACCTTTATACTTCTCGTTGTTCAACATGCAACAACCTTCCGCTAAAATGTGTTTATTGGTTCTCTGGTTCATCTAATATGCGATCGATCAAATTCACCACCAATCGGCCCGCGGCCAATCCCCGAACGCGTTTCATCACCAACCCGATCAGATACGCCCGTCTTTTTGAGCCATCTTTGAACCGGAGATCCTGCGTTTGTTTTACACGCTCCTGAATGATCGCGACGATTTTGGCCTCAGCCAGAATTTGATAATCGGCGATAACGGCCTCAATGGGGCGATGGTTCGAGCGCAGCCAGCTTCGAACAATCAACGGGATGGCTTCGGCAACAATTCGCTGCTGGACATAGGCCTGGAAAATATCAAGGATCGTGCCTTTGTCTAATTGATCAACGGGCAGCCCCTGTCGTTTGAGGTGTTTCAATGTTTGCGTTAAGAAGACCGCAGCCAGTTGGGGCGATACGTGCAGGTCATCCACAAGTTGGTCGAAAAGTGTGGCGTGAGCGGATAGAATCAGATTATCGATCATAAATTCCGCCAGCCCCAGCCGTTGATATTTGGCGCGACGATCCCAGGGCAGCATTGGCAGCGCCATCTGGATGCGCCGAATGCGATCTTCGGTGAGGGGGATCGGCGGCAGGTCGGTATCGGGATACATGCGATCCGGTCCCGGCAAAATCCGCTCGAAACCGGTGGTGCCATCGGGCAAGGCCTGACGAGTTTCGCTGGGTACGCCGAGCAACGCCTCCCGACAACGAATGCCGACCTCCTGCGCTGCGGTAGCCACGTCCCGGGCCGGCCCCCATACGATCACCAGGGCATCCTCTGGCTGGCTGCCGGTGAGCCGCTGAATCTTCTGCCAGTGCGCGCTGCTGATGGTGACATCCTCGGTATCGGAGTGAATGATATTGGGAATTTTATCCAAACAGGCAATCACGCGCACCCGATCGGAGATTTCCTTGGCGAAATTCGTCCCCGGTTGGGTCCGATAGCTCAAAATTCCTCGAAAGAGCGGCAGGCGAACGCATTTAATTTTAACATCATGCACCATCGCATTCTTGATCGGTAAATAACCGGTCTCTTTCAAAATATCGGTCACATCAAAAAACATCGCTTTGAAATTATCAGCGTCGAGCCCGCGGCACCGAAGCTTGTCGCGAATCTCCAATAACGCTTTTTGGCGTCCCGCTTCAATATGCACCAGCCGAGGAATCAGGGGGATGCGCGGCACTCCTTTGATCTCGACGCGCGTGCCGCCCGTAATGCTCACATTCACATCCTGGCGAGTGGCACCAATCCCGCGATTTACCTTTCCCGTCGCGCGGGTCACTTGCCGAATCAGTTGCGCCACCTCGGCCACTTCCTGGGGCGTCCGCATGTCCGGATAAGTCACCACCTCGATCAGCGGCATACTGAGGCGGTCGGTTTTGTAGGTGCGGGTGTGGCCGACATCGTTCACTTCGCGGCATGCATCCTCTTCCAGCCCCAATTGAATGATGCCAATGCGCCGATCCCGGTAGGGAATCCAACCATCAATCCCCAAAATTGTAGTTCGCTGAAAACCGGTGGGAATGCTACCATCGAGATATTGTTTGCGGGCAATATGCAGTTCGCTCACGAGATGGCATTGCAGCAGCAAGGTGATTTCCAGCGCGATATCCAGTGCCTCCTGATTCAATTCAAACGGCGGGGCATCATCGATCTCGTAGGTGCAGACCGAGTGTTTATTGAGCTGATAAATAATTTCTTTTTTAGTTTTGAATTCCATCAGCGCAGTGCCATCGTATTCACCCAATTCGGAAAGGGTGGGCCGCATGTGTCGCAAGATTTCAGCGTCATAGCTATTGCTGTAGCGCCCGGCCGGGCAGCGACAAAACAGCTTCCTTTGGGTGGTCAATTGCTGATGAATTTCCAATCCGGCTTTCAAACCCAATTCGGCATATTCCGCCGGCGTCATCTCTTCCATGGATTTCAACATAAATATCCTGCTCTCCTCAATCAATTCCAACTCAAAATCGATCGTAACATTCTAAGATGAAAACTACTGTCAACCATTGTCCCGCCAAATACCTCCAAAGCATTTGTTGTTATTTTTTGGTTCCGGTCATTTCAGGTAGTTCGCAGGCAAAAACCACATGATTTTTTGCTGCTATCATCTGTTTTGCAATCTGGCTTATGGTGAACGTAATTTCTCATCCTGAAGGTCACAAAATACAAAATCGGAAGGTAAATGTCAAGAGATTAAACGGAAGCCGACAAGTTACTCCGTGAGCGATGCTTTGCGGACGAGCACATTTCGGGCGCTAAATCTGACTACGCGCAAAAAAACAATGCGGTATTCAATGAGTTGGCTAAAATTCAATATAGGTCGAACTTTGCCAGCCGACCATCCAGCCCCCCATTGTTCAATGGCCGTTTCCAGGATGGCTTTAATCCGATATATTTCAGCCATTCGCGCTGGCCGAAGTAAACGAAAGCGGTTGATCCCCGACAACGCTGTTTCAAAAAATCGCCCAGCGATTTATATAAGGATCCCAGCTTTGCGCTCTCGCCAAGGCGAATGCCATAAGGCGGATTGCAGACGATGATGAAATCATTCAATGGCTCGAGGCGCTGAAAATCGGCTACGGTCACCTGGATTTTATTGCCTCCCGGGAGGCGTTGCAGATTGCTCCTGGCCGCAGCCACAGCCTGTGCCGAAAGATCACTCCCGGCGATCAAACCATCAGGTAGCGGCCGCAGTTGCTGATTGGCGGCAGCTTTTATGGCGAGCCAGCGATCGGGCTCAAAATCTGGCAACTGCTCGAAACCAAAGTGCTGCCTTAGCAGCGCTGCTGGCATCCGGCAATAGGCCATCAATGCTTCGGATAGCAATGTGCCTGAGCCACACATGGGATCGTAGAGCGGCCGAGCGTCCTGGTCCCAATCGGCAAAATGAATAATGGCTGCAGCCACCGTCTCCTGCATCGGAGCTTCCACCGATGTCAGGCGATAGCCCCGGCGATGCAGCGAGCCGCCAGACGTATCCAGACTGATGGTGGCGATGTTATGGTGAATGTACAGGCCGATCCAGACGTCGGGATCGATTTTTTGGATGTTGGGTCGTTTGCCGAAATTTTCTCTAAAATAATCGACTATGGCATCCTTAACGCGCAGCGCAGCATATCGAGAATGGGTTATCCGGCTGTCCGCAACATTGGCAAAAATGGCAAAGGATTGGTCGACCGAAAAGAGACCGGCCCAATCCAGGCGTTTAGCACCATCATACAAAAGCTGTGGATCATCACACGGGAATGTGACCAACGGAGCGAGAATGCGGGTGATAAATCGCGAATGGTAATTGATGCGATACAACGTATCCAGCGGGGCTTCGAAATAGAGTCCGCGAACTATAGGTTCGATTCGTTGCGCGCCCCAGCGCGCCAGTTCTTCCTCGGCCAGGGACTCCAAACCGCCGGCAACTTGTGCAAAAAAGCGATGGGTTTGCTGATATTCAAAAATCATGATTTTGCGATAGTCCACTCACTTCAGTCGCTGAATAACACCCTGCCGAATGGTAAACTCGGCGCCTGGACCGCTAACGACCCGATCGCCAAAGCCCGTGAGCGTAAGAAACATTTTCAACAGGCCGCCCTTTAATTTTTTTTCTTGTTGTTGCGTATCGTCGATGTCCTTCAGCGAGAAATCCCGCACCCGGCCGCTGAGCCAATTTTTAATCTCCTCATAATTTTCCATGGACAGTGGTCGGAGCACCAGATTTATATTTAGAAAATATTTTCTGTCCTCTTTGAGTTGATCCAGGGAAACAATCTCCACATTTTGCCCAATGGAGCATTTCTCTTTGACCGTTGCCAGCGAATTGGTCATGCGCTTTTCCTCGGGCGTTAGCAAGACATATTTGTGCTCCCAATTGTCAAAATAGATTTTCAGGCGCAGATCGTGTTGCACGACCAGATGGTTGATCAAGCCGCCCCTTTTCTCCCACAATTGAATCTGATACTCCACCGTGCTGGTTAGCCCTTTCTGCAGTCCCTCAGCGATTTTCTCATCGATGAATTCCTCGGCGTGAAAGCTCAGCAGCAAGAGACCGTTGCTGACTGTCACTGAATCAACAATCACTTTTTTGCCGCCAGCCGACAACAGGCGCACCAATATTAGCCAGAGAAAAATTATCAAAGTTATTTTTTTCATCGAACTTTCATTTGCGGCTTGAAAAGATATGATGGAAATTGAGAGTGCTTCGATGATCACCTTTTTTCTATAACCATAGCCAGCCATTCGTCCTGGCGCTGTTCCGCTACAATTTTCCAGAGCGGTTGCTGCAGAGCCTCAAGCACCTGTGGCTGCTCGTCGCAGAGAATGCCCGATAAAATAGCCCGGCCCCGGGGCAACAGCAAATCGTGCATCTGGGGCAGCGACGCCAAAATCACCGTTCGGTTCACATTGGCCAGAATCAGATCGTAACGCCGTTTCTGAATAGCTGCCAGTGTCCCGCAGAACAGATCGATCCGGGACAGCACCTGGTTTTTTAACATATTTGCTCTGGCGGTAGCAGCCGCAATGGGATCATTATCCAGAGCCAGAATATGCGCTGGGGTTAATCGTGCAGCAGCAATAGCCAGGATGCCCGTGCCGGTGCCCACATCCAGAATGTGCTGACAGGTGGCACCATGCGCCTCCAGCAGTTCGAGCATCAACTGCGTGGTGGCATGGGTACCGGTGCCGAACGCCATTTGGGGATCGATCTCGATCACGATCCTGTCCGGTGGCGAAGGAAGCTCGATCCAGCTTGGTTTGATGATGAGCTTCTCACCGATGTTAATGGGCCGAATGGATCGTTTCCACTCCTCGTTCCAATCGCGAGGGGGAATCCTTTGCAGTTGCAGCGATCCGGCAGGCAACGGAAAACCCAGTGCCGCCAAATCCTCCTGGTAACGTTGCAGTTGCTGCCATTTTTCATCCGACCAATCCGCTGCCGAAAAATATCCCTCCAGGAAGCCATCCAGCAGTTGGCAACCGGTCGCTCCCAGTTCAAATAAAAAATTGCTCCAGGCATCTTCGATCGCGTCCGAAATCGGCAACCGAATTACCAGCCAATCATCCGTGGATTTGAGCACATTTCTCCTGTCTGTAATTCCAGGAACAAATATCAATTAACATGATCCCAGCCTGGCAATGCTTGGTGCCAGGATCACCAACTTCCGTTGACCCCCAACTCAAAATACAGTCGCTGCGCCGGGTAGCCCTGCCAGACGGCGTAACGTTGATTGAGCAAATTTCTGCCTTCGACATAGCCCGTAATTTTTTTGTACAGTTGTCGCTCCAGTCGAAGCGAAAGCAGTGCCACCGGGTCTAATGTTCGATTACCGGTGAGGGCAATATATCGGGCGCCAATCCCGACCAGCGTGGCCCGCAATTGAGTGGCGCTGTCGATCGTGTAGTAGGCATGAATTGGTGCGCACCAGGGCTGGAGATATGGCAGATGTAGTTTCGACCCGGCCAGGGTATCGTTTTTCACCGCGGCAAAAGCAAGCTGCAGCCCTCCATCCATTTTGAACCGTGGGGACAGATTCACTGTCGCTCGCAGATCCACCTGATTCAGAGTTACACGATCCAGAGCGCTCATCCGATACCAGCCGCCATCGGACTCGCGCAAGAAATAGCCATAGCGAGCCCAGCGCTGGTGGAGTAGTTCCCCACGGAGGCTGGTGACTGCCGACAACGCATATTCCAGTCCGAATTGGAGTTCCAGTTGCCGCTGCGAGGGAATAAAATCAAGCTGCCCGACCACAAATGAATTTTGTCTCAAACGATCCGAGTGATTGCCAGGACAATAGCCAGCGCCAGCTTTAAAAAATAGACCCAGCGATGGCATCGGCGTGGCAGTAATGTCCAGCTCCGGCACCAGCAGATTTTTAGCAAACGAATCCCCCGCGGCAAAATATTCCAGCACCAGGGCGGGTTTCACGACCAGCAACTGTTTATAGGAATAAAAGAGCCATGATTTTAATTGCAAGAAGCCCTGTGTCTGGCTGCTATCTGTATCATCAGATAGCTGATTGAATTCATATTTTGCCGAGACGAATATCGGAACAAGGCTGGATTTGGTCTGGAAATTAGCCATGATGCCCAGCATCTTTTCATTGATGGTGGAACGAAAGACACTGGAGTCCCGGTCTCGAAACCTGGCCTGATGGAAATAAATGGCGCCATCATAAATTTGATCGGCAATGGGCGCCCATTTCGCAGCAATTCTGAAATTGCCTTGATTGATCTCTCGCTGCATTCGCCCATCTCCTGCGGCATACAGACCGTATTGGGACATCCCCCAATTGGCCTGGCCCGATAGTACCATCTGGGGCGAAAGTCGTGCGGCCACATGCCCTTTCAACGCCGTTTGGTAGTACTGGCTGTTGTCGAACTGCCCCTCGCTGCGGTCGTAGCTGCCCTGCAAGCTAAAGTTGTAGGCATCGGCTTCCTGCTGGAATCCCGCCAGCACATCGAATTTTTGGAATCGCCCCACGGCCGATTGCAGTAGCAGCCGACGTCCTGGTCCTTTGGCTGGAGTCGAGTAAAGGTCTTTCTGATGGGCAACGGTCTGGTCACTGACCCGGGAGCGATAATCGCTGGTGGGCGCAATCAATTTCAAATCATCCCCGGTGCGATCGAGCTTATCGCCTTCGGTGCGTGCGGAACGATCCGGCCCATAGATCAGCACATCGGGCAGCTCCAGCTTTGGCGCATCATCCTGTGGGGACAATTTGCGAACCGAGTCGGCTGTTGCGGGCCGTGTTTGGGCGCCAGCCAGAACCGGCTGGAGCAACAGGGCCAGAATCGACAGCCCTGATAGTATTCGATGGAGTACCATTTTTTTCATCTATTTTTCGGCAATCTCCTGAAGTTTCTGTTGGGCTTTCTGTCGATATTCCGGGTCGTTGTACTGTTCGATGATCGTTCGATAGAGCAACCGCGCTTCACCAAAATGCTGCTGATTCTCATTCGCCAGCGCCGCTTGATATAGCCCGCGAACGATCCATGACGAAGCACCCGGAAATAGATATTTAATTCTCAAGAATTCAATCGAAGCTTTGGCATGATCTTTTTCCAATAAATAGGTTTCGCCAATCCAGTATTGCGCCTCGGCTGAGATGGCAGGTGTGCGGTAATCGACAACGGCCTGGAGCTGTTTTCGAGCATCACGGTATTGGCTATTTCGCAGATAGATTTTCCCCAATTCCAGCCGCGCCCGGAAACCAACTTCGGATTCACCAAACAGGTCGATGGCCTGCAGATAGGAGCGCTGGGCGTTTTCAGGCTGCTGACTCATTTGATAACAACGCCCGATCTCGATCAATGCTCGTCCGGCGCCCTCCACGGTGGGATATTTCTCGATCACCTGCAGATAAGTGGCGATTGCCTGAACATAGTCTTTTTGCTGCTGTTGAATCGTTCCGATTTTCAAATAGGCTTCTATTGCAAATTTATTCTGAGGAAATTGAGTCACCTGTTGCTGAAAGGCGGTCAACGCTTCGCTGGTATTGCCGGCCTCAAGGTAGCTCTCGCCGATCCAATACCAGGCGGCCTGAGCCGATGGTGTACCGGCGTAATTTTTGAGCAGCTCCTGATAGGCCAGAATCGCCGGTTGATATTTTTTGAGATTAAACAGCAGCTCGGCTTTACGATTCTGGAGATCGGCAGCCAGCGCGGTCTCGGGATGCTTTCGAATGTAATCATCGGCTAAGTTCAACGCCTTCTCATTCTGTCCCTGCTGCAGATACGCCCATTGAATTCCGCCCACGGCATCATCCACCAAATCGCTGTTGGGGAATTCGCTAATGATCTTCTGGTAATATTGGATGGCCAGCTCATATCGACCCAAATTGTAATAGCAATCCGCCTGGCCGTAAATGGCATCATCTACCCAGTCGCTGGTGGGAAATTCGCGCACCAGGGCCTCGAAGGCAGCAATAGCTGAATCGTATTTGCTGGCTTCGAACAGCGACTTGCTAATCATGAATTGCGCTTCGGCGGCCCACTTGCTTACGGGAAAGGAATTCTTAAGTGAGCGAAATTCACGGATGCTCGATCCGTAATCTGCCAGCCGAAAATAGCTTTGACCGATTTGAAATTGTGCTTCGGCCTGCAGGGCGGGATCAATTTCCAGATGCTGCACCTGGGCGTAGCTGGTCACGGCATTTTCGTATTGCTTCAAATTAAAATACGCATCGCCCTTGCGCAACAGGGCGTCCCCCCGGATCGCCGGATCGGTCGCTTGTTTTGCGGCCAAATTGAAATCCTCCACCGCGGCCGAAAAATTGTTGGTTTTGAAATGGCACCACCCACGACCATAATAGCTATCGGCCAATTTTTCCGATTGCGGATATTGCCGAATAACCGTGCCATAAGCACTGCTGGCCTGTTGATACCGGTTTAGATGAAACAGCGCCTCCGCTTTCCAGAATATCGCCTGGTCTTCCAGTTCATGACGCGGATATTTTTTTAACAACTGCTCGAATTGCTGCAGCGCCTGATCATACCGTTTTTCTTGCAGGAAACACCAGCCATATTTTAACAATACCGCCGGGATGACCCTGGCATCGGGATATTGGCGCAATACTCGCTCATAGGCATGCTGGCTATCCGCATATTTTTTATCGGCACGATAGCATTCACCGATCATGAACCCGGCCTCCGCGGCCAGCGGACTGGAGGGAAAATTCGCAACAATCAGTTCGAACGATCGCCGCGCCTGATCGAAACCATTTGCCTGAAAATCCATGGCTCCGATTTCGTAATGGGCATCGGCCACTTTTTCATGTTGCGGATAGCGCATAGTCAACGACTCAAATATCTGGCGGGCCTGCGGCAATTCCTTCAGCCACTGGTAGCACTTTCCCTGTTGATAGAGCGCATGGCCGGCTAACTGGCTTTGTGGAAATTTTTGGAGCAGCGTATCGAACAGGGCAATGGCCTGCTGGAATTTTTTTTGCTTGATATACGCCCAGCCGATGCCATAATAGCCGTCAGCCGCCAGATCCGATGTGGCCGCCACGCGGATCAACTTTCGATAATGGTCAATCGCTTTATCGAACTGGTTTAGTTTGATGTAGGACTCGCCGATCACATAAGTTGCCCGTGGGGCTTGCTCGTTGGTCGGATATTTCTCAACGGCCATGGTCAACACCTGAATAGCAAACGGATAGTCTCGTTGATTGAAAGCCACCAAACCAATGCGATAGAGGCCGACAGCGTAGAGCTTGCTATTGGGAAAATTCTTAATCAGATTTTTATAGGATTCCAGCGCCTCACTCAGCGTGCCGCTCGTCTCCTGAATGAAGGCGATCGAATATAGCGCATAATCCGCTAAATTACTATTGGGAAAGCGATCGATCAGCTCGCGATAATGGCGCAATGATTCGTTTTTTTGTCCCAAACGATATTCAGTCTCGGCCAACCAGTATAGCGCATCATCCACCATCTCCCCCTCGCGCTGATTGCGCAGAAATTTGGTCAATGTCTCCCTGGCTGCGGCCAATTGATTCAGATAAAAATGGCATTCGGCCATGCGCACCGTCGCTTGCTGCCGATATTGGATGGTGGGGCTGGTTAAGAGCACTTTTTGAAATTGATAAATCGCATTCGTATAGTCTTTTAATTGAAAATAGGATTCCGCCAGCATAAACGCAGCGATCCCGGTAAACGTACTATTCGGATATCGAACCAAAAAATCGGACAACTGGTCAATCGCAAGCTTATACAATCCATCCCGATAAAGGCCGCTGGCCGTAGCGAACGCCTGCTCCTCATATTGGGTGGACATCTGACCGCATGCAGGCGTAACAACTCCTCCCAGGATGAAGCATCCAAGCAAGGCCAGCAGTCGAACACCAATTTTCATTCCCGCTCTCTTCGTTTGCATCTGGTTGCATTTCCTCGGATGTATTGCTCAAAGCCGGTTCATTATTTACTGTTTGACGCATCCACCATTGGCAGATACCAGGACCGGGCGGCAGGACGGTCGCGCCTGGCGATGAACGATCAAAAATTAGGATCGCCAACAATCACCTGCAGCGCATGGGGAAACATGCTCACCTTCAGGTGCGTCTGCCCATCGAAGACCTCGCCATCCAGCGTATACGGCCCCGGCAGTTCGCGCTGGATCTCAAACTTGGTGCCACGAAAAATTTTGATAAAAGGCGTGCGGTCAATAAGCCCCGTAAACAGCGTGGGCAAGTAATAAATGGTCGATACAAAATTGCTGCGCTTGATAATCGCCAGATCCAGCAGCCCGTCATCCGGCTGCGCCCGTGGCGAAATAATTGCATTGTTACCATACTGACGCATATTGGCAATTGCCACCACCAGGGCGCGAGTGCGGATGATTTTGCCGCTCCACTTGATCACATACTCCGGCTCTTGATATCGAAAAAATTCTCTAAACCCAGCAATGTAATAGGGTGCTGGCCCCCGCAGTTTGAAGTCCTCGAACCGTTTCCCGATCACCGCATCCAATCCCAGACCGGCCACCACAAAAAAATAGCGATCCCCTACCTGACCCACGTCAATCGCACGCGTGGTGCCCACCGTAATCAAACGAGCCGCACGGCGGATGCTCAAAGGAATACCCAGGCCGCGAGCCAGACCATTGCCAGAACCATTGGGAATGATCCCCAGCGCAGTTTCCGAATTGACCAGGCCAGAAGCGGCTTCGTTGACTGTGCCATCGCCACCAATGGCCACGACCATGTCATACCCTTCTTTGGCCGCGGCAGTGGCGAGCTGGAACGCATGCTGCCTCCCTTCGGTGACCTGAAAATCATAACAGCACAAATTCCTGGGAAAATAATAAGCAATCACGCGACGAATGAATTGCTCTGGATGGATTAGCCCTGAGTGTGGATTATAGATAAATCGGATCAATTTACCTTTTTTCATACCATCTCATTCAAGCTACAAATCACGCCCTACAATCGCTCGCTGGCTGGGGCACCCCTATTTGCGCGACCATCAATTAAACCCGCCAGCACCCAACTTATTCATGGCAAAACTCCTGACCAGACGGCTGCTCTGCCATCCGATCTACCCAGCACCAGGAATTCCTTGATCTACTTTGCCTCCCTTGAAACCGAATCAAGCGAACCCAACGTGACAAAATTAATTAACCTTTAAACAAAAGTCAAGCGAAAATTCTTACCTGCATCGAGCGCTATCATTGCTGCGGGCCATTGCCGTCGCCAGCCAGGTATCCAGGCGTTAGCTTTTCCGAAGAACCCATAAGAAACCAATTGCGTAATTGTCCGATAAAATCAGTTGCTCAAAGTCACAAAAATTATACTTGACAACAACTAAAAAGTTTGATATATTTAGCGCCTTAAACGTGACAATCAATTCACCCAATACATATAAATCTTCTAAATTATTCTGTGGATAAGTTTTGAGGAGGAGATTTTATGCAAATTGAAGATCTCAGAGCCAAGGTGCTGGAGATGCTCAAAGAACATGACCTTACTGGTAAGGAGCTGCTGCGAACTTTGATTGCCGAAAATAAGGAAACTATCAAAACAATGGGCTATGACAAATACAATGTCGAAAATCCAGCAGCCATGGGCAATTTCATTGCCAAGGAGATCATGCCCCATCTGGGCATTCCAGTGTATAAGGAAAAAATCAATGTCAATGGCAAGAAGCGAACGCTATATAGTCTGAATAACAATCACAAGCGAGTGTTGGTGACCAGTTAGATGACCGATTGAATGAATCAGAGGCCATGACTAAAAAATCGGTAGCGGCAATGCTACCGATTTTTTTTGTCAGGAACCAGTCAGGCTTGCACCAACCGTCGTCGCGGTACAGTTGCACCATCTCCCTGAACCGGGCGCAGTAATGGCAATTTACCCCTGGCCCCAATGGGTGGCGCACTGCCTGGCCACGATCACTTTTGGCTGCGCTTCATTCGCCGTTAGCATTGCTTCACATCGTCGCTACTCGCCGGCCTCCTCCTGATCATCTTGCGGCTGGTTCGCCTCTTCACGGTCTTTCTTCTCTTTATTGGACTCTTTGTTCGATTCTTTGTTCGAGCTGCGATCCTGGTTCTTCCATTGCTCGGCCAGCTCCTCCAATCGTTTTTCTACTGCACCAAAAACGCTGTTTTTAGGGAAACGGCCGTTCGCCAGACGTTTGCCGGCCTTTTTGCCGGTCAAAATGGAAATACCTTCATCCACCGTGGCCACGGGATAGATATGAAATTTGCCTGCTCGAACCGCCTGAATGACTTCTTCCTTCAGCATCAAATTGCGCACATTGCTTTTGGGAATGATTACACCCTGCTCGCCAGTCAGGCCCCGTTCTTTGCAGATAAAGTAAAACCCCTCGACCTTTTCAGTGACTCCGCCAATGGGCTGTATTTCTCCCAATTGATTCACCGAACCGGTAACCGCAATCCCTTGCTTGATGGGAAAACCCGACAATCTGGACAGCAGGGCGTACAACTCCGTTGATGAAGCGCTATCCCCATCGATGCTGTCATAATTTTGTTCAAACGTAATGCTGGCCGACATGGACAATTGGCGTTGCTGACCAAACATGCCGTTCAAATAGCCCGAAAGGATGAGCACCCCTTTGCTGTGCAGCGGACCGCTCAATTTTACCTCGCGCTCGATATCGATGACGCCGCTACGCCCCAAATAGGTTTGGACCGAAATTCGAGTTGGTTTGCCAAAGGCATAATCGCCAATGTCGATCACCGAGAGCCCATTTACCTCGCCTACTTTTTCGCCATCAGTGGCAATGAAGATCGATCCTTCGATAATGGATTCGCGCACGCGAGCCTCGTATTTATTCAACCGGTACTCACGGGCGGCAATGGCTTGCTGCACATCGGCGCCAGAGACCAGCGGGTGATGATGTTTTGTGGCCACATAATTGGCCTCCACCAACAGGTCCTGAATATCCGAGAAACGGGTCGACAGTTTTTTCTGATCGCCAGTGAGAAACACGCCATATTCTACCACCCGACTGACAGCCTCGGGGTCAAAATGATGCAATTGCTTCAGTTCACACTGATTGCGGATGAACCGGGCATAGCTCTGCACATTCTCCCGCGTGAGGGGCATATCGATATTGAAATCCGCTTTGACCTTGAACAGCTCCGGGAATTCGTCATCATAATTTAGCAGTGCATAATAGTAGCGATAGCTGCCAATAATAACCACTTTTACACTCAATGGAATGGGCTCGGGCTCCAGTGTCTTTACGCTAACGTAACTATATTCCTCACTCAAATCCGTAATCACGATAGCTCCACTTTTCAAGGCCCGCTTCAATGCCTTCCAGGCCAGGGGCGATTGAAAGAGCTGCTCGGCTTCGATGATCAAAAACCCGCCATTGGCTTTGTGTAAAGAACCAGCTTTGATCAGCGAATAGTCGGTAATCAAAATGCCCATTTTGGAAATGCGGTCGATTCGTCCGATAAGATTATTGTAGGTCGGATTCTGTTCGACGATGACCGGTGCACCCTTGGTGGTGCTATTATCGACAATCAAATTGACCCGGTAGCGATCAAACGTCACCTGACCGGTTGCTGATGGGCTGGAGGATTCGCCTTCGGTCTCCCCGGCTGGTGTCAGAAAATCGGCGATATGATTGAGAATATCCTCCTCCACTTCCTTTAGATAGGTTGGCACTTCATCGTGCCCTTCAAATTGACGGCGGATGTCGTTCAGCGGCTGGCGAATGGCGATCTGCATCATCCGGCGTTCATGCTGCTCCAATTTGGTTTTGGTTTCGCGTTCCAGTTGGTGGATTGCTTCGAACTCCTTATTCAGTTCATCCTGCAGCGCCGCACCAACTGTTTCGAGTCGTTCCTTCTCCTCCTGGGGCAATTGATCGAATTGTTCTGGCGTGATCATCTGGCCGTTGATTATGGGCACCAGCACCAGCCCGGTGGCCACTTTACGAAGGGTGAACCCCCGTTCCTTCAACCGCTCATCCAATGCTGCCAACAGCCGATTCTGCTGGTCACGCGAATTTTGCAGAATGGCCTGTTGCTGCTTTTTGTACTCTTCCGAATTCGAAACTTGAGGGATGTCTTTTTTCAATTGTGCAATCAACTGCTCCATGCTCTTTTGGAATATGCGGCCCTGGCCTGCTGGCAAGCGCATTGAATTTGGTTGATCCGGATTCCGAAAATTAAACACATAACACCAATCATCGGGCACAGGCATGGTTTGCGCCCGCTTCTGAACGGCTTCTGTAATGGTCGATGTTCGACCCGCTCCCGCAGGACCTACTGCAAAAATATTGTACCCATAGCTTTTCATATCCACGCCAAAATCGATAGCAGCCACGGCGCGTTCCTGGCCGATCACCTCATCCAGTGGTGCCAACTCCGCAGTGGAGCGAAAGGCAAACTGGCCGGGATCACAATAATAGCGCATTTTTTCTGGGGGCAATTCTCGAGTTTTCGCTGGCATTAAGGCCTCTCCTTATTTTTTCGGCTGGAAATTATCCTATGAAACCTCACGGGTTGTGATTAGCATTATTGCAAAAAACTCCTGGTTGCTATCAATGCTGCGCCCCACCATCACATTAATTCGATAGTTTTGGCCGCAGCTCACTGCTCGATTTGAACCAATCGAACCAGCATCTTCTAAAATTTGTTTGATATATACGAATTATTTAGCTAAAAATCAAGGCAAAAAATAGGTAGGAATAAGTCCGGCAAGGCATCTAACGACACCAACAGGTAATAATCGAACCCATTCGGGAAGCCAATGGAAATTGAACCCGCTTCGGGCGGTTATCCCTGTTCAATGCTTAACGTTCGATGAAAGAAGGTTCGCCCTCAGCAAGTGAGCAATCGGCGTGGTTGAGCTCAAATTGCAATTTTGCAGTTGAAACTTACCGGGGCAACAGCGAAATTTCATTTGATCCATTAAGGAAGACGCAAATGATTGGACTTGCCCCTGGCTGGAGCAAGTCCAATTTTGCAGAGCAATTACTTGCCATTTTTATTGGCCTTGCGCCGTTCAACGATTTCTTCGGCAATGGAAAATGGTACGACTTCATAGTGATCGAAATGCATCGTTGCCGTGGCTTTGCCCGAGGTAATATTTCTTAGCTCATTGGTATAGCCAAACATTTCCGCCAGCGGCACCTGTGCTTTTACGATGCGGGTGCCGTTTTTCAGATCCATGTGCATGATCTTGCCACGCTTGGTCACCAGACTGCCGGTTACAGCGCCCAGATAATCCTCGGAGGCCGTCACTTCAACCGACATGACTGGTTCCAGCAGCTTGGGGCTCGCTTTTTGAAAAGCGGCCTTAAAGCTCATCGCAGCCGCAGTACGAAACGCCATTTCCGAAGAATCTACTGGATGGAACGAGCCATCCACCAGTGTGCAACGCACATTCACCACCGGAAAGCCAGCATAGGGGCCTTTTTCCATCGCATCGATGATGCCTTTTTCGATCGCCGGAATATACTCTTTGGGAATCACTCCGCCAATAATCTTATTGATGAATTCAAAGCCTTTGCCTGGCGGCAACGGTTCCACTTCGATGACCACATGAGCGTACTGACCATGCCCACCGGTCTGCTTGACGTATTTGGTATTCTCGCTCACTTTGTTATAAATGGTCTCCCGATAGGCCACCTGGGGCACACCCACTTCGGATTCCACTTTGTATTCGCGTCGCAATCGATCCAGCAGGATTTCCAGATGCAGTTCGCCCATTCCAGAAATTACTGTCTCCCCGGTTTCCTCATCACCTTTGACCACAAAGGTCGGATCTTCTTCGCTTAGCTTGTGCAGGCTGAGCACCAGCTTATCCCGATCCTGACGACTTTTCGATTTTACCGAAACCGATACCACTGGCGTCGGGAATTCGATCGCTTCCAATAAAATCGGATGCGATTCATTGCAGATCGTATCGCCGGTCATGGCATCGGACAGGCCCACCACTGCGCCAATTTCGCCGCAATAGATCGCGTCACGACTTTCGATTCGGTTGGCATGAACCTGAAAAATCTGGCCAATCCGCTGCTTTTTCTTTTGTGTAGAGTTATAGATATAGGATCCCGCCGTGACCGATCCCGAATATACGCGAATGTAACTCAGCTTGCCGCGATGTTTGTCCGCCATAATTTTGAACACCAGTGCTGAAAATGGCTCATCATCCGAGGGTTTCCGTTCGACGGTTTCACCTTCCTGGCGGGCAACACCAATGACCGGGGGCCGATCCTCGGGTGATGGCAGATAATCCACAATCGCATCCAGCAATCGTCGAATGCCTTTATTTTTGTAGGCCGAGCCACACATCACTGGCACCAGGTTCAAATTGATGGTCGCGACCCGCAAGGCTTGGCGGATCTGTTGCACCGAGGGCTGCTGGCCATTGATCACCATCTCGAAAAACGCTTCATCCTGCTCAGCAAGTTTTTCAAGCATTTCCTGTCGCGCTTTGGCCGCCACTTCCTTCAGTTCAGCCGGGATTTCGGTTTCCTGATAGCTCAGATTGAGCAGCGGATCATCATAGAAAATCGCCTTCATCTCGATCAGGTCAATAATGCCAGCAAATTTATCTTCCTGTCCGATGGGAAGAACAATCGGCACGACATTGGCGTTCAGCGTCTGTTCGATCTCTTTCACCACCGTAAAAAAGTCTGCCCCAACGCGATCCATTTTATTAATAAAGGCAATTTTAGGAATATTATATTTTTCAGATTGTCGCCATACGGTTTCGGATTGCGGCTGAACGCCTCCCACAGCGCAGAATAGAGCAATCGCCCCATCCAGCACGCGTAAGCTGCGCTCCACCTCCGCGGTAAAATCAATGTGTCCCGGAGTATCTATGATATTGATCTCATGCCCTTCCCAGCGAGTGGTTGTCGCCGCCGAGGTAATGGTGATGCCGCGTTCTTTCTCCTGCTCCATCCAATCCATGGTGGCACTGCCATCATGCACCTCACCCAGGCGGTGGATTTTGCCGGAATAAAACAGGATTCGCTCGGTCGTCGTTGTCTTACCCGCGTCGATATGCGCCATAATCCCGATATTGCGAACCTTTGACAATGGTAATAAAGATGCCACTTCTTTGACTCCTTAAAAATTACTAATCCAATCTAACTGCATAAAAAAAAGGAAGCCTAAGCCTTCCATTTTAAAAAGCGCCAAATATAAGCTTATTATTATTAAAAGTCAACAAAAATTTTATTATTTTTTGTACATGAACTTTGGTTTGCCTCCGCTCAACTGCTCCACAACTGAAATTCGCAGGGGTGGCAGGCGAATCCCATAAGTTCAATCTAATAGATGCCCCAGCCTTCGGAAGGATTCACTCCCGCCGTTGACGCCAACGGTCTGGAAAATTTGACAAGAACAAGATAACACCGGCACCAAAATCCAGGCTGCGTTCGCGCTGCTGCCAGACTATTCCCCGATCGCAAATTAGCGATAGGGTCTCGCGGCCATGAGATCATATCAGGGAGCAAGATCCTCTTTTTACAATATCACTTGAAATTCTAAAATGAGAGGATTGTCAATTATTGCCCCACGAAACACACGAAAATAACACTGAAATAACTCTTTAACCTTTGAATTCCGCTTTCTTCCGTGCATTCCGTGGGCAAGAAATTATCACTTTCAATCGTCATTGTTCATTTTAGAAATTCAGGTGTCAATCATTTTTTGTCGACCTATTTTTTCGCTTGCATCTTGAGCTATTTTTTTGTATATAAAACTTCGCAACGATAATTAGGAGATTCGCGTCATGAAGAAAATGGAACGACGAGAATTTTTAAAAATCGCTGGTCTGGCAGGGTTAGCGCTGACCGGCGTTGGCAAAGTGGGCTTAGCAGCAAGCACCACCCAGTCGGGCTCGCCGGTAGATCTGGCGGTCATTCAAAACAGTGATCCTGCGGCAATGGTCCGCAAAGCGCTGGACGTACTGGGAGGCATATCGAGATTTGTGAAAAAAGGCCAGGTAGTGGTGGTTAAGCCGAACATCGGTTGGGATCGCGTCCCGGAGCAGGCCGCAACCACCAATCCGGAAGTGGTGGCTGAAATCGTGCGGCTCTGCTTGAATGCGGGCGCGGCCAGGGTAAAGGTTTTCGATAAAACCTGTAACCAGGCCCGACGCTGCTATCAACGCAGCCAGATCGAACAAGCGGCCAGCGCCGCTGGTGCCGAAGTGAGTCATATCTATACGCAAAAATTTCAAAAGGTAGCCATCAGCCAGGGGCAGGAGCTTAAGTCATGGGAATTCTATCGAGATGCGCTGGAGGCGGATGTATTCATCAATGTTCCCATCGCCAAGCACCATTCGCTCTCGAGGGTTACGCTGGGACTCAAAAACATCATGGGCGTCATCGGCGAAAATCGGGGTCACATTCATAACCGGTTCGATGTCAAAATTGTCGATCTAAATACGGTGATCAAACCACAGCTCACAATTCTGGACGCAGTTCGAGTGTTGATGAATAATGGCCCGCAAGGCGGCAATTTAAATGATGTCAAACAAATGAACACCATCATCGCGGGTGTCGATCCCGTTGCGGTGGATGCCTATGGGGCAACATTGTTTGGACTGAATCCTGAAAATTTAGGATTCCTTCAGGAAGCCCAGCGCCGCAAACTCGGCCGATTGGATCTCCGAAAACTGAAAATCGAAAAAGTGAATCTGAAAGCGTGATCAACGCAAGGTCGTCATGAGAACAGCACGAAAAATTTCTCAGGCCATCTTTTTTCTCTTTTTCTTATATTTATTTTTTCAGGCAGCCTATCCCTACGAACGTTTGATTCCAGCGGATATTTTCCTGCGATTCAGTCCACTGGTGGCCATCGCCACCTCGCTGGCCGCTGGAAAGTGGATCGGCCCGCTGGCTTTCGCTTTGATTCTGCTGGTGCTGGCACTGGTTGTTGGCCGCTATTTTTGTGGCTGGATCTGTCCGCTGGGAACAACCATCGACGCGGCGGATTGGCTGCGCCGGAAGATCAAGCGTCAATCGCAACCCGATCGGAAACTGCGCTCCTGGAAATTTTCGGTTTTGATCGTGCTATTGGTGGCGGCCATTCTTTCGCTGCAATTGATCTGGTTTTTTGATCCGATTGTGATCATGACGCGATCATTTACAGCCGCTATTTATCCTTTATTCGGTTTTCTCGTGCAATCGACCATCGATTGGCTGATCAGCCTTGGCATGTTTCAGGACAGCCTCTATTCCTTGAATGACTTTTTGCGCGAGGCCATTCTGCCCCTGGAGCAGTTATATTTTCAAAATAGTGTGCTATTGGTTCTGGTGTTCGGCAGCATATTGCTATTGACGTTGCTGGCCCGGCGTTTCTGGTGTCGCTATCTTTGCCCGCTGGGCGCGTTATTTGGCTGCGTCGCCGCCGTACGATTGACCCGAGGAATTACCGTAGCGGACGATAAATGTATCGATTGCGGCAAATGTCAGCGGGAATGCAAAATGGACGCGATCAACGATGATTTTCGCTCCCATTCCCGGGTCGAATGCATTGAATGCATGAGTTGCATCGCGGTCTGCCCCACCCAAGCCATTAGCTATCGACTGGGCCTCCAATGGGCACCCGAAAATCTGAACATCCACCGCCGTCGCTTCCTCTACTCCACTGCTGGCAGTGTGCTGTCGCTGGCCATTATTCGAACCGGCTTTCCCAACAAAGTCCAGCATGGGGCTGTGGTCCGACCGCCAGGAGCGTTGCCTGAAACTGAATTTTTGGATCGCTGCGTTCGTTGCCAGGCTTGCTCCAAAATCTGTTCGTCTACCGGCGCGTGCTTGCAACCGGCACTCCTGGAAAGCGGCTGGGAAGGCATCTGGTCGCCCATCGTCAATGCCCGACATGGCTATTGCGAATATAATTGTAACCTCTGCGGCCAGGTTTGCCCCACCGGTGCTATCCATCCGCTGCCATTAGAAACCAAGAAAAAAATGCGCATGGGCACGGCCTACTTCGATAAAAGCCGCTGCATTCCCTGGTATCGGGCCGAGGACTGCCTCGTCTGCGAGGAAC
The DNA here is from genome assembly GCA_964647995.1 of uncultured Cytophagia bacterium. GTDB lineage: Bacteria > Zhuqueibacterota > Zhuqueibacteria > Thermofontimicrobiales > Thermofontimicrobiaceae > Thermofontimicrobium_A. The sequence continues at coordinate 31,106 of CAZYNP010000029.1, read as the reverse complement.
ATTGCCCCCTGCCGGACAAGGCGATCAAATTCGATAGCCGCGAAACCCGGACGCCAAACGGCGAAGTCCGGGTGGTCAAATTTCCCTACGTCGACGAAACGCTCTGCATCGGTTGCGGCATCTGTGTGACCAAATGCCCGGTGGCCGGTCCCGGCGGCATTTTCCTGACCAACGCGTTGGAACAGCGCTGGGAGGAGAATAACCCCGTCTGAAACGCGATGCTTTGCCTGCGGATTCAATGTCGTCACAAAAAATACCAGGACCAACCTGCCGTTTGCGCCTGGCGTTGCCAGCGGCTCACTGGCTGATGCACTAACAATATTGTAATCAGCGCCGATCGGGAATTTTTTCATTCCGTTTATTGCTACCGGCCATGGTTTTCTAACCCAATGAAATAATGGAAATTTGATCCAGATAAAAACCGCCACTTTATTGATCATCCAGATATCACTGCTGCTATCGAACTTCATGCCGGTTTTGCCATTTTCTTAGCCCTAAATATGGTTTGTTAGTTATTGGAAAAAAGATTAAATTTGGTCCGTCACTTTCTGCAAATTTGTCTTTTTGTTTATATTATTCTATGTCAATCGTTGGCGTTGGCAGCGCAAACAGCAGCAATATATTTGATTGGCACACGCATCGCAGATTGCACCGACCGAAATTCTTCTTCGTCACTGCGGCTGCCGGGTTGGTTCGCCATCGCCCGGACTTCCAGGACGAAGCGAACATAAAGCATTTCCATTCATACCAAAGTCATAGGGGGTGTTATGAACAAATTCAAGTTACCGTTTGTCGCCAGTGTGGTCATGATGGCGCTGCTGGCTACTGTTGCGATTTCTCAAACCATCATTCGCGTCAATTGTGGCGGTACAGCTTATCGCGATCACGAGGGAAATGTCTGGTCGGATGATCAGCCCTACTCGCCAGGCAGTTGGGGATGGGAAAACGGCGGGTATGCATTGTTTTACGGCATTCCAATTAGCGGCACAGTGGACGATCCGCTCTATCAAGCGGAACGCAATGCGTTGCAATGGTACCGTTTTACGGTTCCCAACGGCAAGTATGTCGTCACCTTGAAATTCGCCGAGCTTTATTACGACGGAGTCGGTGAACGGATTTTCCATGTGAACATCGAGGGTAGCCGGGTGCTGTCCAATTTCGATATGGTGGCCGAGGCCGGTTTCGCGGCAGCTATCGACAAAGTGTTCGACGTCGAGGTGAGCGATGGCCGGCTGGATATCGAATTCATCACGATCGAAAAAGAACCGGGCGTGACCATTGCCCATGCCAATGTCAAAGCGATCGGCGTGGAAGAACAGCCATCGCACGAACCTCGGTTGTGGGTAAACAAGGACGAAATTAATTTCTGCACCGGAAGCACCAAGCAGAGCTTTGAAATCAAAAATGGCGGAGAATTGCCGCTCGAATGGAGTCTTTACGAGGATCCAGATAAAACTTGGATCACCTCGGTAACCCCAACCAGCGGAACATTGAATCAGTCTCAGGTTCAGGTGGTCGATGTCTATGTCAGCCGGGTAGGAATGGCTCCGGCAGAGTATGAGGGCAAGATCACCATCACCTCAAATGGCGGCAGCGATAACGTGAAGGTGTTGATGGAAGTGGCAGCGGACAAACCGCAGTCGGAAGTGAAACCAGCTAATTTGGACTTTGGCTCGCTGCTGACCGAGCGCTCGTTCACCATTTCCAATGTTGGAACCAGCACGCTGAACTGGTCGGTGAAAAATAGCAACGACCAGACCTGGCTGAAGGCCATCCTCCCGCAAAGCGGTCAACTGGCTTCCGGCCATACTCAATTGGTCGAGCTCACCATCGATCGCACCGGTCTGGCGGATACGACTTATCAGGGCTCGCTTCGAGTAGAGACCAACGGCGGCAATCACGAACTCAAATTGGCGTTCAACACCCAAAACAAGCCGTTACATATCAACTGTGGCGGTACACCATTCGCCGATAAAAACAATTCTCCCTGGCTGGAGGACATGGGATATGTTGGCGGTCAAGCGGTCACTTCAAAGTCCCCCATCGCCAATACCGAGGACGATCCCATTTATCAGAGTGCTCGCGTGGGGCTAACCAAATACCGACTGCCGCTCCAGAACAACGGGCTATTTAGAGTGCAGCTACATTTTGCCGAGTTGCAGCTAACTACGGTGGGCGAACGGGTTTTCAATGTGACCATCGAAGATAGTCTGGTTTTGAGCAAGTTCGACATTCTGGCCCAGGTTGGACCGAATACCGCTTGCTCTCGGATGTTTGAGATTCCGGTGACTGACCAATCGCTGGATGTCACGTTCACTGCCGAAAAAGGTGCGGCTTCCATCTCGGGGCTCACTGTGTTTCAGGTGCCACAGGAACCTTATCTGGTGGTCGAGCCTTCGGCACTGGATTTTGCCGATAGCCTGTCGACTTTATCTTTCACCATCAGCAACCAGGGGGTGAAACCCCTCCTCTGGAGCGCAAAAGTAGTGAATGGTGGCTGGATCACTGCCGTAGTTCCCGATTCCGGTCAGGTGCTCTATGGTCATACCGACACGGTGAAAGTGAGCATCAAACGCAGCGGCCTGGCTGACGGGTTCTATGATGCCGTCATCTCGATCCTATCCAATGGCGGCAATAAACAGGTGCCGGCGATGGTGATGGTCGGCGAACCGCAGCCATACATCCAGCGAGTGAATGCCGGTGGCGCCAGCTTCAAGGATGCCGCGGGCAACCTCTGGAGTGCGGATCAGGCCTATCAAAAAGGGAGTTGGGGATATGTCGGCGGCAATGTGTATCAGGCGTATTATTGGATCAAAAATACCAAGGACGAGGATCTCTACCAGAGCGAACGCTGGGGCCTCAAAGGTTATGTTTTTGATGTACCCAATGGCAGCTATCAAATTGCGTTGCATTTCGCTGAAATCTACTTTGCCTCGGCAGGCAAGCGGATCATGGATGTGATGGTCGAAGGCGTGACCGTGCTGGACGATTTTGACATCTTTGCCGAAGCCGGTCCCAGAACCGCCATTGTCAAAGTGATCACCGCCGCCGTGAAAGATGGCCAGTTGAATATCGACTTTGCCGCCAGCCAGGATGAGCCCAAGATTTCGGCCATCGAAGTGCAACGAGAGGTGAAACATCCGCTGAATTTGATCCTGGCGCAGAACGATATGGGTAGCACCAATCTGGCGCCAGATCAAATGGCATTGTTGCAAAACTATCCCAATCCGTTCAATCCCTCGACCTCGATCTCCTATCACCTAACAGCTCCGGCGCATGTTCGGCTGGAAATTTTCAACTTGCGCGGCCAGCAGGAGCGACTGCTGGTGGACAGTGATCTGCCGGCAGGAGCGCACACCGCCACCTGGGACGGTCGTGATCTGAACAATGCACCGGTCGCCTCGGGCTTCTATTTCTATCGAATCAAAATCACCCCGCAGGGCGATCAATCAAAGCCCTTCGAGCAAGTTCGGAAGATGCTACTTATGAAATAATAACCAAAAAAATGTGACTGTCACGGCCACCGTGACAGTCACATTCCCAACTTTTCAAGTTCGACGATGATCTCCAAAGATCCCGCCTCAGCCCTGGCTGAAGAAATCAATCCCACGTTCGATTTCGTTTTCCAAGCCACAATTGTTCGGTCGCATCCCATTGCCAGCCGTTCGCGGATAGGCCGGTATCGATCATGGTCAATTTTTGCTGATTGACCAGCGAGCAGGTATACTCCCAATCATGAATGCCGCTGACTGCATCCAGCTCGTGCAAATTTTGATAGCCGACGCAATTTGCCAATTTTAATGACGCCTCAATAGAATAGCCGCGCAGATAGGCTGCCAGAAATCCGGCGATGGCTGAATCGCCAGAGCCAGTGGCACTGGCAACCTTGTCCACCCGAAACGCCGGGCACCATAGTTCGCGCTGCGACCAGTTGGTCAGGTCGCCGGGAGGTGTGCTCAGCCCGACCAGCCGTTCCCGCTGCGCAGTCAAAGTATACAATCCGCGATGGGCGGCTTTCAGCACGACGACTTTCGCACCCAGCGCCAGGCATTGTTCGCCCAGCCGCGCAAAGTCGGCTGGCGAGATAAAATCCACCACATCCCTGGTGGCCGCTTTGGCCTTGACCTGAAAATAAGCTTCTGGTTCCAGCATAAAGAAAACTTCCTCGATGCTGGGCAAAAAAATGTCGACCAACGGCAACAATCGCTCCAGGATTTCCCGCCAGGGAACTTTGCCGCTGTCCGAGGTGGGATCCGGGAGGGCCATGTCCAGCGATGTCACCACGCCGGCGGATCGGGCCAATTGAAAAATTTTCAGAAGTTCCTCGCCCCGGTTCTGATAGCAGGTTCTCATGATCGGCGGATAGCCAAAATGAAAAAGCTTCGAATGGGCGATCAGCTCTGCGTTCAAATCGGCGCTGGAGAAGCAATCATTGGCGCCGGGATCATGCAGGAAAATGCGATCGATTCCCGGTGGCGCTATGGCAATGGTATAGGACGTCCGATCGTTCGCTGAGATCGAAACCCCCTGAGTTTGGCCCTGCTGCCGCAACAATTGAATGATCAATTTTCCAAATTCATCATTGCCGACTCGAGCCATAAATGCAACCTTCAATCCCAATTTTTTGAGCGCAATACCCGTATTGGATACCGGGCCGCCGGTGCTAATTTTGGCTGCGGCCACATGGATCAGCCGACCGGGTTGGAACAGCACGCTGATGTCGCGAATGCCAGTATCGGGAATTTGGGGAATAATATCCAGACAGATGTGACCAGCCACTGTAACATCGTAAGTTTTACTCAACCTTCACCTCCGCGCAGTTTACAGTTCCATTGATTTCGATAGGCGCTAATGAAACGCGCAGTTGTCTTTCGCCCCAATGACGAAAAAATCGATCGGGCTAATTCTGCTGTCATTCTCAAAATTGGTTCAATTCACGACCCTCGCCATCTCGAATTCTCCCAACCACTCATCGGGTTCGCTGACCAATTTCGGTGGTTACGCTGCGGAGAATATAGGGCAAATCCGGGACATTTTCAATAAAAATTTGGACTCGCAGCCGCCAGGGACCTCATCATAGCGGTTCGTTCGCCATAGCCCCTGGGGAGCTATCGTGCAGCATATTCCTGCAAACTGGTTACTTCCAGTTCCTCAGGATTCTTTCGCAGTTCCCGAATGGCTTCGATGGCGGCAAAAGAAGCGGACAATGTGGTCAGACAGGGAATATTGTACTGAATGGCCGCGCGATCCATTGCGTATTCATCGGCACGCGAATTTTTTCCCAGCGGCGTATTGATGATCATCTGGATGTGGCCATTGATGATATGATCAACGACGTGGGGGCGATCTTCAGCTATCTTATAAATTGTCTCGGCTTGAATACCGGCCTGGCGGAAAGCCGCAGCCGTACCTCGGGTGGCCACGATCCGAAATCCCAGATGGGATAGTTCTCTGGCAATAATAGTGGCTTTGGGCTTGTCAAAATCGTTGACGCTGATGAAAACCGTTCCCTGCAACGGCAATCGTATGCCGGCGCTAAGCAGGGATTTCGCAAATGCCAGACCAAAATTTTCGGCCATGCCCATCACCTCGCCCGTTGACCGCATCTCCGGCCCCAGATGATTATCGGCCCCGGGAAATTTCGCAAAAGGAAATACCGGCGTCTTTACCGCGATGGCTTTCGGTTTTACTTCCGTCAAAAATCCCATTTGTTTCAAGCGGTCGCCGAGCATCACCCGTGCGGCAATCTTGGCCAGGGGTACGCCGGTTGCTTTGCTGACAAAAGGCACGGTACGCGACGCCCGTGGATTGACTTCCAGCACATAAAGCAGGTCATCTTTGATGGCAAATTGGATGTTGATCAGGCCCTTCACTTGCAGGGCCAGCGCCAATTCACGCGTTTGTTGCCGCATCATTTCCAGATGCGGCTGCTTGATCATGTAGGACGGCAACACGCAGGAACTATCGCCGGAGTGGATGCCCGCTTCTTCGATATGCTGCATGATGCCCCCAATAAACACATCTTCGCCATCGCTAACAGCATCAACATCCACCTCAAACGCATCTTCGAGAAACTGATCAATGAGCACCGGATGTCCCGGCGAAACCTGCACGGCTCGCTGCATATAATTTTTCAATGCCGATTTGTAGTAAATAATCTCCATCGCTCGACCACCCAGCACGTATGATGGCCGCAGGAGCACCGGGAAACCAATGCGCTCGGCAACTTCCATCGCGGCATCAATGGATAGCGCCATGCCATGATTGGGTTGGCGGAGCTTCAATTCCTGAATCAACGCGCCAAAACGCTGTCGATCCTCGGCCAGATCGATTGAATCAGGAGCAGTGCCCATGATCGGCACCCCTGCTTGCTCCAGTGCCAGCGCCAGTTTCAATGGCGTCTGACCGCCAAATTGCACCACCACTCCATCGGGCTGTTCGTTGTCAATAATCGGCAAAATATCCTCCAGGGTCAGCGGTTCAAAATAGAGCTTATCCGCCACATCATAATCGGTGCTCACCGTCTCCGGATTGCAATTGACCATGATGGTTTCAAAGCCAGCTTCCTTGAAGGCCAGAATCGCATGCACACAGCAATAATCGAATTCGATCCCCTGACCGATGCGATTGGGTCCCCCACCCAGAATCACGATCTTCTTGCGGCCACTGCGAATCGCTTCATTCTCTTGCTCATAGGTGGAATAAAAATAGGGGGTGGCAGACTCGAACTCAGCGGCGCAGGTATCGACAGTTTTATATACCGGCTGCAGGCCCAATCGAACGCGGGTGGCACGGATTGTGTCTTCATTGCTCTGCACCAGGTGCGCTAACCGACGATCGGATAGGCCCAACGCTTTGGCCGTGCGCAGGACCTCCGGCGTTAGTGCTTCCACCTGAGCCCGGCCATTGGTGAGCGACCGTTCAAACAGAATGACCTCCTTGATCTCGGAAATAAACCAGGGATCAATGCCCGTGAGTTCATGAATTTCCTGTTCGCTCAACCCGGCGCGCAACGCCGAGCCCAACCAGAAGATGCGGCCGGCCGTTGGCTTTTTCAACTGCTGCCGCAAATTCTCGATTACCTCGCCAATACTGAAAAAGTCCTCGTGGGCGTTATGATGAAATACCTGACTGATATCTTCCAGACCATAGCGGTCAATCTCCAGGGAGCGCAGACCTTTGCCCAGGGCCTCCTTGAAGGTGCGGCCAATTGCCATAATCTCGCCCACCGATTTCATCTGAGTGCCGAGAGTGTGGTCGGCTCTGGGAAATTTGTCCATGTCCCAGCGCGGGATTTTCACCACCACATAGTCGATGGTCGGCTCGAAACAGGCCGGCGTCTTTTTGGTAATATCATTGGGAATCTCATCCAGCGTCAGGCCGATGGCCAGTTTGGCGGCAATTTTGGCAATGGGAAACCCCGTAGCTTTGGACGCCAGCGCCGAACTGCGAGATACACGCGGATTCATTTCGATAACAACCAACCGACCATTGATAGGATTGATGGCGAACTGGATATTGGACCCGCCGGTATCGACACCGATCTCGCGGATGATCCGGATAGCCGCATCTCGCATCGCCTGATATTCCCGGTCGGTCAGGGTTTGCGCCGGTGCCACAGTAATGCTATCCCCGGTGTGGATGCCCATGGGGTCGAGATTTTCGATGGAGCAGATGATCACCACATTATCCTTCAGATCCCGCATCACTTCCAGTTCGAACTCTTTCCAGCCGAAGATCGATTCTTCGATCAACACCTCGGAAATGGGGCTCTGGTTCAAGCCCCAGATCACCTTTTCGCGAAATTCCTCGATGTTATAAACCGTGCTTCCGCCCGTACCGCCCAGCGTAAATGCCGGCCGAATGATCAGCGGAAATGGAATTTGCCCCACCATGGCCATGGCTTCATCAACCGAATGGGCCAGACCCCCGAGCGGAAGATCCAGCCCGATCTTTTCGATGGTCTGTTTGAATTTTTCCCGGCATTCTGCCTTCTGGATCGCGTCGAAGCTGGCACCGATCAATTGCACCTGATACTTATCCAGTATCCCTGTCTGGTACAATTCCGTCGCCAGATTAAGGCTCGCCTGACCGCCCATGGTCGGCAGCAGCGCATCCGGTCGCTCTTTAGCGATAATTTTGGTAATCACCCCAGCCGTTAACGGCTCGATATAGGTGCGATAGGCCAATTCGGGGTCCGTCATAATTGTGGCCGGATTGCTATTCACCAGAATCACCTGATATCCCTCCTCGGTGAGGGCGCGGCAAGCTTGAGTTCCCGAGTAATCGAACTCACAGGCCTGCCCAATGACAATCGGCCCGGAGCCGATCAGCAAAATCTTTTGGATGTCGGTTCGCCTGGGCAATTTCCTCCTCCATAATTTCACGGTTACTGGAATTAAGGCATCAGCAATTTAGCTAACGCTGCGACCGGACTCTTTTCGGTGGCGCTCCTTGGTCATTAGCTCGATAAATTCATGAAACAGGTACAGCGAATCATGCGGTCCTGGCGATGCCTCTGGATGATACTGCACGGAAAACACTGGCAGACGCCGATGACGCAGTCCCTCCACCGTGCCGTCATTCAAATTGACATGCGTCAATTCGATTTCGCTCGGATCCAGCGAATCCAGATCAACGGCAAAGCCATGATTTTGCGCCGTGATCTCGATGCGATTGGTGAGCAGGTTTTTAACCGGGTGATTGGCACCGTGATGACCGAACTTCAACTTGAAGGTTCGTCCACCCAACGCCAAACCCAAAATTTGGTGCCCCAAACAAATGCCCATCAATGGCACTTTGCCCAGCAGCTTGCTGGTATTTTTGATCGCATATCTCACAGCCGCAGGATCGCCCGGACCGTTGGATAGCAAAATACCATGCGGTTGTAACGCCAGCACGTCGGCCGCCGGAGTTGTGGCCGGGACCACGGTCAGGCGACAGTTCAGCGATGCCAGGCAGCGCAGGATATTGGACTTGACACCAAAATCGTAAACCACAACCCGATAGGATTCGACCCCAACCCGGTCGGTGACTCCAGCCAGCGACTGCCATCCCAGAGACAGGCTATCTCGCCAAACCGTGGGCTTGGATCGGGTCACCGCCTGGACCAGGTCGCGTCCCTGCAATGATGGCACTTCCGCAGCCTTTTGCACCAGCCGCTCGGGATTCAAATCTTCAGTGGAAATCACACCCCTCAGGGCGCCCTGATCGCGCAAGTGTCGCGTCAGTGCGCGCGTATCCACCCCGGCGATGGCCACGATCCGGTGCTGAATCAGGAATGACTGCAAATCAGTTTCGGCTCGCCAGTTGCTGGGATGCCGACAGCACTCTTTCAGGATCAATCCAGCCAGGGCCGGCTGACTGCTTTCATGGTCGTCACCATTGAGGCCGTAATTTCCGATATGGGGATACGTCATCGCCACCAATTGGCCGCAATAGGAAGGATCGGTTAGTATTTCCTGATAGCCAGTTAGCGAAGTATTGAAAACCACCTCGCCCTGCGTTTCGCCACGATAGCCGCAGGCGACACCCCAGAACGTCCGCCCATCTTCTAATGCCAGCAGTGCTTGCTGATTTGCGTCCACTTTTGCTCACCTTTCCGTTGGATCAGCTAAAAAAAAGCCCCAGCCATACAACCATGCTGGGGCGCAGACAGTAAGAATATTTTGCAATACAATTAGATTCATGCTAATTCATCATCGCAATTTGGTCTTCCAGGCGTTTGACCAGATCTTCTTGAGTGAGTGGATTGGCCAAATCGATCCAGTAAAGCTGGAATTTTCCAGTCCGATTGGAATGAAAAATAATCTTTCGTTTATCTGGCGCAAAGCTGGGATAGCTATCCTGAGCCGGATCATTGGTCAGTTGCACCAAATTTTTGCCATCGCTATCCATCATATAGATTTCCCAATTGCCGGTGGTATCCGCGAAGAAAGTGATCTTTTTGCCGTCATGGGAAAAATGCGGTGCACCGGCATTCCCCGCCAGATTGGTCAATTGCTCCAGCATCCGTCCCTTTGCATCCATCCGAAAGATTTGAAAGGTCCCGGTGCGATTGGAAGTGAATAGAATCCATTTGCCGTCAGCGGAAAATGACGGCGAGGTGTCATCCGCTTCATTTTGCGTCAGGCGCACAAGGAGCGATTGGGGCAATTGGAACAGATAGATTTCGCTGAGCTTTTCATGAAACGGGACCTGCCGCAGATCGTCTCGCTCCGAAACAAAAGCCAGCATCCGCCCTCTTTCGGACAGGGCCGGATACCAATCATCGGCTTCATGTTCGGCCAGCCGGGCCACCGTCCCGGCCAGCACATCCAGTAGATAGATATTTCGGGCCTTGTTCAACCGCCCTTTGCCCACAGTATCATCGCGAGTGGATGTGAAGGCAATAATATTGTCCTCCGCACCGAAGACCGGCATTTCATCCTGCGCAGGGTGATTGGTCAGACGCACCTCCTGCAGACCATCGGTGGCCATCAGATAAATCTCCCAATTGCCGTCACGGTCGGATTGAAAGGCGATACGTTTCTCATCGGGACTGAAATAGGGATAGGCATTATTGAACTCCCCGCTGGTAAGTTGATGAATCGGGAATGGCTGGCCCAATTGCCTCCGAATTTCATCCACATACTCTTCCCCGGTTTCGCTTTTCAGAACGGCCAGATATTCGGTGTACCCTTCTTTGATGCGATTTTTTTTCAGCAGGAGCTTCGCCCGCAGGACTTTGGCCTGGTTCATTTTGGGATCGAGCACCAATGCGCTATCCAGGGAGACCAGGGCGTAATCGATGCTGTCCAGGTCGGCATAGACCTGGCTGAGTTTGTAATAAACGAATGGGTCTTTGGGATTTTCTTTCAATTCCTGCAGCAGAAACGATAAATTGGTTCTGGAATGGTTCACCGGCCCGGGTTCCATCTGTTTATGCACCGCTCCACAGCCTATTATCACCAGAGCCATGGCCAAAATCACACCCTGCCTCACCATCTGCCACCTGCTGTCGTTCATGATGTCGGTCCTTTCAGCCTTGAGTGATTCTTCGTATGAACGCTTAAACCTAACAACGGCTCCCCCCTATTTCCCCAATTGCAATTATTGCAACGCCCAATTATAAGTATTTTTTTTGAAATTGTCAAAAGAAATTATATTAATAAATGCTAACCGCGCCAGGTTGTGCCTAAATTGGCCGTGATTGCCGGCGTCAATTTGGCGATCGCCGCGGGTCAAACATCCCCTGCTGACAGGCAATGGTCCAGCGATCAATTGGCCCAGCCGATGCTTTCCAACCGGCTCGCTGGCGCAGCAACCATTGCTCAGCTTGACTCCCGAACCCAATGAACTATTCGGCCGCGCCAAGAAGTACCGCTGGGTGGAATCGATCCTGACGCCAGCGCTGTGCCCGATAATCCAGACGATCCAGCTTTTGTTGCTGCTTTTTTGCTCGAAAATCTTCGTAAACATCCCGGCCGATGAAATAGCCGCTAATCCCCAATTCCATTAGATTCACCAAATCCACCTGCCAGTTAGAGAACCCAATTTTGACATCGCCAGTGGGAAGGGGAATCACATAGCGCGAGCCGTTATGCCGGGTGGAGGTATCCCAGGCCTCGCCATAACGGCAATATTTATATCGTAGTTGCCAGACGGTCATCATTGCTGGCAACATACCCAGCTCGCGGCGGAGCAAGCGCCGGCTATCGAGCTTACCATCCTTGATGTGGATCAGGCTAATACCTGCGCAATAGCCTTTCAGCACCAATGCCAGGCGGGCCATATTTTTATAATAATGGATATTGTAAAGGTTGGCCCCTCCATGCATACTCTGGTTGATTGTTTGAATCGACCAATTCAGCGAGCGATTGGCGCTGATTTGCCAGAATACGGCGTCATAGGATGCGTCATAATACACATGCATGAAGGAGACGGTATAATCCAGAAAAGCCACGAAATCGGGATGGGTGACCGTACGAATGAATTTATTGGGTACCGCTCGAATGGCACGAATGATGCGCTCCTGCGACCAACCAGCGGTAGGCCGGCCAATCGCGGTCAATAGCAAAAGTAACAGCAAAAACCAGGATCGTTGATATTTGAACATAGCAGCACCTCTCTTTTTGGCAGACAATTTCACCGGCGCAAGCGGATTTCGATGACCTCTGGCATTGCCTGAGCCAGCATGCAAGAATGACTGCATAATTGGGTCTCATCTCGGCGATCAAAAAGCCGACGGTGTCGAAACATTGACGCCGATGGTCTGATCAAGCTGATGCAGCAAAATCGGAGGTAATTTTTTCATTTTGCCTGCAGCTAATATCCAAAATCAGTGCTTCCCCTTTGGTCCGTTCGCCACCGCTATCCTGGATGGGGTCGTTTGTTTTTTAGGCAACAGAATTCTAAATCCCAGGCTACACAAAAAATATCCCCGGCTAAACTCATTGGCCTCGAATTGGTAGTTGATCTCTGGAACTATCAATTGTTGCTCGAAGGGAATAGCCATGCCAAAACATAGCACAGGCAGCGTCTTGAAATCATCCCACTCATCCCGGTCCCGCATTGGATAATATTGGTAATAACTGAGAAACGGTTGCCATCCCCGAATTTCTCTGCTCACCGTTGCCCCGTATTTGAACACCGGTGGCATCAAAAAAGGGCCGACCACTTGGCCATTGACCGATGCGTCAAATGCGCGGAACGACCGGGGAGTCAATTGCATTCGGAACGCGGCGTCAAAAACATACGGAAAGTACCAGCGAAGCCCTGTTTCCAGTCGATAGCCAACTCCCACCGCCAGACCCAAACTCGGCGTCAGGAAAAAATGCCAGCGCTGGCCCTCTTCTTTATCCGCGCAACTGACCAGGAGCAGATTATCCCAGCCTGGCGTAAATACCTTTTCGCCCCGGTTCAGGGTTCGAGCAGTGTAGTAATTGGTGGTCGCGATGCAACTTAACATTAGCAGCGACATCAGTGCCAGCACCCGATGGCATCGCACGTCAGGAACCAAATTGCTGCTATTCCGGCCGGCCATTTCATTGCACCTCCTTCCTAAATCAAAGGGACAATATTTCGGCCCAAATTGCCCAGCAACGATCGCGCCGCCACAAAATCTGCGTCACTTCTTTACGCGCGCCGTCATCACTTTTTTGAAGTAATGATAGGACGAATAAGTGGGCTCTATCTGCATACGAACCAGGTAAGTGCCGGGCGGGATCAATTTGCCTGGCTGATACTGCGGCGATGGCTTTTGGCCCTCTTTGACAAACACCGAATCCGCGATCGGCCAGATGGTTCCGGACCAGGCATCGGCCTGTGGGCCACAACCTTTAAACTGCTTCTGCCAGAGACGTGCGATCAGTCGGGTTTCTGAATCCAGAATATCCGTCGTGACGAATGCCGGCTCGGTCAGAAAATACGTAAATTGGAACAGATTCTTTCCGGGAACCGTTGCGGCTTCTAAATCAAAGCAGTCGGTGCCGATCCAGAAATATTGGGCTCCCCATTTTTCTGCGACAAACATCTGACCGAAGCGTCGATAGTTGGTAATTCCTCGCGGCTCGATAAACTCTTTGTCGTCATCGCCATAGCGTCCATAGCTGGTCAGATAATTCAATCGGTGGTCGAACTTGTGCACGCAATGGTTCTTCGTATCGGTGACATAAATATTGTCGTAATAATCCAGGGTGATATACGCCAGATAGCAATCGGGATGGTGAAACTCGGCGGCAGCAATCTGTTTCAACCAGCGTCCCTGAAGATCGAACTGCTGCAAACGGTCGTGGTTGCCATCGACCACCACCACGAAATCTTCCCGATAGTACGACCAGCGTTCATTTTTATCGGTCACTGCGATCCCATCGGGTCCTGACAATTGACCGGGGCCACGGCCGGGCGTGCCCCAGCCATAAAGCACTTTCAGATTCGCATCGAAAATTTGAATCCGATGATTGCCATGGTCGGTCACATAAACTCGTCCCCGCGAGTCCACGGCCACCCCGCGTGGCCCATCAAATTGACCAGTGGCGGCGCCCTTTTGCCCCACGCTGTTTTTGAATAGCAATTCATGCCCTGGATTGACAAGATGCACCAGGCGATGATTGCCGGTATCGGCGACATAGACATCGCCCAGAGCAGTGGCAGCAATTCCGCGCGGCCGATTCAATCGTTGCTCGCCAGGCTCTTTCAGGCCATAGATGCCCAGTGATTTCATGGAAGTATTATAAATGATGCAATTCTGGCCCGAGTTGACGCCATACACCGTCACCTCATCGTCATCTTTGGTGGTTGAGGTATCTTCCCAGGCCTGCAGCCGAACCACAGCCAATCCCTGCGGATCATCGAACTGCACCCTATTTTGAGTGAACAGGGCCAGATGTAGGCGAGTTGCTTTGCGAATGCCATACGTGTGCAGGAACGATGGAAAGACCAGCGTGGTCGGATCGTACCGCTTCGGGCTCTCTTCGGCTGCTGCGGCTGCAGAGAAAAGCAAGGGCCAGCACCAACCCAGAATGATCAGGACTGACCCGGCTCGGGATCGCCGGTGGGATGGAAAACGCGCCATATCGTCTCAGCCAATTTTACTGGAATGCCTTGCACCTGTTTCACTTCCTCCAGGGAAGCGCTCTTTAAATTCTTGATGGAACCAAAATGGCGGATCAAACGCTTTTTCCGGACCTCGCCAATCCCCGGGATATCATCCAGCTCGGAACGTTTCGCACGTTTGCCTCGCAACTGGCGATGGTATTCGATGGCAAACCGATGCGCTTCATCACGTATCTGCTGCAATAGCCGCAGACCCGAAGACGTTTTGGGAATATTCTGCGCCTCGGAACTGCCGGGGACAAACACCTCATCCAGCCGTTTAGCTAACGCAACGATCGGCTGATCAGCGAGATTCAATTGGGCCAAAGCACCGGTGGCAGCCGAGAGCTGACCCTTGCCCCCATCGACCAGAATGAGATCCGGCAGCGGTTGCTGTTCAGTTAACACCCGCCGGTAACGCCGGCCGATTACCTCCGCCATCATGGCGAAATCGTCCGGCGTACTTTTCACCCGGATTTTGAAGCGCCGATAATCGCTTTTATGCGGCTGCCCATTCACAAATGTCACCATCGACGCCGTGGCATCGGTGCCGGAAATATTGGAAATATCAAACGCCTCGATGCGTTTGGGCGGCCTGGGCAATCGTAGATCTCGCTGCAATGCCTGAACCGAATGGGCCACATATTCGCGATCCTTCAGACGCTGCAACTTCAGTTCTTCCAGCAACAACCTGGCATTCTGCTCGGCCATTTTCAATAGCTTCGCCTGTTCCCCGCGTTGCGGAAACACCAGGCGCACCGGCGCACCGGCCTTCCCCGACAGCCATTGTTCGATGGGCAGAGCATCCTCCAGTAACAGCGGAATAAAAATTTCATGGGGAATGAAGTCGGCGTGCTGATAGACACGCACCAGCAGATGACTAATAATTTTGTCCATGGATTCCCCCTCCACGCCATCCAGATAGAAATGCTGCCGCCCGATAACCCGACCCTGCCGTACCTTAAAAATCACGGCACAGGCATCGTTTTCCTCTGTTTGCGCTGCCAGCAGATCACGATCGATCTCTTCCGGCGTTATCACCTTCTGTTTGTATTGAAAATCTTTGATCGCCCGAATCTGGTCCCGAATCTGCGCCGCTCGTTCGAATTGTCGCTGCTCCGCATGGCGTTCCATCTTCTGCGTCAATTCCGCAATCACAATTCGATCCCGCCCATTGATGAAGTCCACAATATTTTTCACAATTTGCGCATATTCCTCTTCGTTGATCAGCCCTTCGCACGGTCCCAGGCATTTATGAATATGATAATTCAAACAGACTTTGAATTTGCCCGACTGGATCGTCTCGGTGGTCAGGTTCAAGTTGCAACTGCGAATTGGAAACAGGCGCTTTATGGTTATTAACAGCGAGCGCATGGAGCGAACATCGGTGTATGGACCGAAATATTTCGAGCCGTCCTTCACGATTTTCCGCGTGGGAAAGATGCGAGGAAATTTTTCGTTAGTTACCCGAATGTATGGAAAACTCTTATCATCTTTCAAATTGACATTATAGCGCGGCTTATACTCCTTGATCAAATTCGCTTCCAGAATCAACGCCTCGATCTCCGAATCGGTAACGATGAATTCCAGATCTCGGATTTTCGATTTGAGCCGCAGCGATTTGGGATCATCAATCCTGCCCTTCTGAAAATAGGATCGCACCCGCTGCCGCAGAACGCGCGCTTTGCCGACGTAGATGACCTTCTTGTTTTTATCTTTGAAAAGGTACACGCCAGGCGAGCGCGGAAGCTGCTTCAACTTTCCCGCCAATTCGGTCACATCATCCATGGCCATTTACCATCTCCATTTGCAAACATAATTCAACTCCCATCGAAAATCCTTTCAAAAAATAGGTCATTTTACAGCAAAAATCAAGCGAAATTTTGTGTCCATCTATTGCAGGTGGCTCGCCGGCCATCCCGAAGACACCTGAAAGCGAAAGCTGAACCAGTTTACGCAGGCGGGTCCGGGAATTCCAGATGATATCTTCAGACCGCATTAAATACATGGCAAAGATGCGACTTCATTAAAAATAACTTGCTTCTCATTGGATTTTTTTTTATAATAGTGGCCGCAGATCAGGAATAGATTGCGATATTGGACAGCGAAATTGAAATTGGATCGACAGCCAACTATCAAGGACGGAATATGAGAATTCGACGGTTTATTGGAGAACTGTGCATTTTCAAACATCGGGCATCCGCCACCCAAAATGAGCACAAAGCAGCGGAACACATCCATCAGGTCATGCGCTCCATCGGCCTGGTGAGCAAAATCGAAGCCTTCAAATCCCAACAACGCATGACCTGGGAACTCATCACGATCATAGGCTTTTTTATACTTGAAGTCGCGCTGTATTTTTACCTCCCCTGGCTGGCGGCGATAGCGGGTGGACTGGGTCTGATACTTTTCTGGGGCTATTTTACCACCGCGTTCAAGCCTTTGGCCAGGCTATTCCGTTTTGCCACCTCCCACAACGTCGTCGGCAAATTGATCAATTCCCATGCCCCCTACAAGGTCATTTTCACTGCCCATTACGACACCGCTCGATCGGGCCCACTCTGGAATCCAAAAACCGTGGCCAATTTCCGCGTGAATTTCTTGCTCGGTGTCTGGGTTCTCGTGGCGCTTCAGATACTGGTGATTTTGAAACTGTTCGCAGTCAGCCCCCTCGTGCTCGAATTGCTCGTAGCCATCGGCGGAATTTATGTGCTGGGCAATATCGGGATCCTGCTCTATTCCGGGCTGAAAGGTGAACTGGTGCAGGGTGCATCGGATAATGCCAGCGGAGTGGCCGTAATGCTGGATGTTGCCGCCCGCTTGAAAGAACTTACCATCCCGGAGATCGAATTCTGGTTTGTTGCTACCGGTAGCGAGGAGGTTGGCGCTATTGGTATGGCTGAATTTCTGAAAATGCACGCCGAAGATCTCGACAAGGGGAAAACCTATTTTATCAACCTCGACAATATCGGCAGTGGCCGATTGCACTATTTCACCGGCGAGGGGATGCTCAATTTCTATCGTTTTTCCAATGACCTCATCCTGGTCGCAGAAAAATCGGTCCTCACATCATCCTTGCGGGGCATTACGGCGGCGAAATATCGCCTGGCCTGCACCGACGCCATTGTTCCGGCCCGGCGTGGCTATCACGCCATCCTTCTGCTATCGCTGGACGACCGCGGCCTGATTCCCAACTGGCACTGGCCCAGCGATACCCTGGAAAATGTCAATTTTGCCGTGCCCGAGTTAGCATCGGATTTTATCCTGGAAATGCTGCGCAATTTGCAGGACATGTTTCAACGCAGAATAGACCGGCACAAAAAGGAGTTCACCCAATTCCAGGAACAATTGGGCGAATCGCTGCTTTGATGAAAAGATACCTTAGCTCCCAACGGCATCGCCCGGGGCTTCAGCGGCCGAACTGCCTTCCAGGAACCTAACAGCAAAAACGGCAATCCGCTTCGACCGATGTTGCGTTTTGTCATTCTTGTTGCTGGCTGGTCTGCAGATTGGATGCGCCTGAGCCGGGCGGAGCGCCAGAATTGGCAGTGGTATCAAATCTCCAGCGGCACGGTGTTCGGCTTTCTGCCTGTCAAATTCCACATGAATGGATGCTTCCGAGGTACTCAGTCTTTGCTTGCCCTAACTGGCCAATCAAGGCGGCTGGCGAATCTCCCGGCAATTGGAAAACCCACGCAGTTCATCACAATTCTTGATATCGCTCCAATTGGCCCCTCAACATTCACTACTTAGTAGCTTATCATCGCTACCATCCGCAATTGCAATTTAGCATAATTGATCTGGTAATATTAATTGTCATTTGCGATTTTTTATTTTTTTATGATTTTTTATTACGCAAAAGACCATGGTTGCCAGTATCTACCAAACAAAAAGCGATAATTGTTTGCCACTACGCAGTGACCATTTGCTGCGGTCACTGAACTGGAAATCGGATTGAGTTTCGGGTCATTATTGTTAGCGCCAAAGCCAGGCAGCCGCCATGATTTCACGGTGGCTATATTGTTAGCAAAGTGACGGTCCGATCCTCGGAAGGGTTTTCTTATCCGAAGATCGGTATCTTCAACGGGGGAGATGTGATTGAGGCCGCCCATTTGTTCTGACCGGGCGGCTGCGCGTTTCTGATTCCTCAGCCGAGTTATTTTATACCTAAATTTCTGAAATGAACCATGGCGATGGAAAATGATCTCTCTTTGCCCATGAAATACACGGAATGGCACGAAATTCAAAAGATAAAAAGTGCTATTCGTATTCTTTCGTGTGGTTCGTCGGGCAATTATTGATAATCATTTCCATTTTAGAATTTCAGGTTATTCTCCAGCGATGCCCCTCTTGCGCATGCAAATCACATCCCATTGATGGTTATACCAAACTGCCTCCAATGAGCTTATTGTTATGAGCGCTTTTAGGAAACTAAATTCAATTTAAGATGCCGAGATTTCCAGTAAATAGTTCGATGGTTGCCAAATGTGAACATTGGCGTCATTTTCTGTAAAGAAAACTGACAATTTCCCTAACTGTTTTTTTTGATGGTTACAGCCTAACTATCGTTTTTGGTCGCCATGCTTTACAATTTTAGCCTGAAGCCGCTTTTTGAGGGATTGCTTCAATTGGCAAAAATCCAATTGCTTATACGCAGCTTTTTTATTGGTATAATTTTTGAAATTATAATTATGGGAAATTAGCCGCCAAATAGTAATGATTAGCGATAGATTCATTTGCCAGGCGGTTCAATACAAAACCACAACAGACGTCGGGGGACCGATTTAACAACCGAGGATAAATACAAAAAGCTGGGCGCAGCGTTTCAAGCCTAATCATTCGCCGCTTACCACTGCCGTTTTTAGGAACATGAGGAAATAAATGACAAGAAGCAAATTAATAACCTGATTGCACATTTAATTTAACTTTAAATTCATGACGGGGGGCTATCATGAAAACGAAACCCATTTTTGAGATTTCACTCTACCTGCTGATCTTCATCTTGTGGCTGGGGCTACCCGCTCATTCGCAACTGCTGTTCGAAGAGAACTTCAACTATCCAGAGGGTGTCAAATTAACTGATTACGGTTGGACCGCCCATAACAGCGGCGGCACCAATCCCATTACTGTCACTTCTCCGGGCCTCAGTTATACGAACTATCCCTCCATCAGTGGCAATGCCGCCTTGCTGGATAATTCTGGCGAGGATGTGAACCGCAACTTTTCCGAACAGACCAGCGGAGTCATTTACCTTTCATTTCTCGTTTCCATCAACAATATGCCGAGCGCCGATTATTTCCTTCATCTGGGCCCGACAAATATCGGCACGACCTATATTGCGAGAGTCTGGGCAAAAACAGACGAATCGGGCAATATTGAATTCTCGGTTACCAAAAGAAGCAGCACTCCCGCCAATTACACGGATAACAACTATAGCAAAAATAGCACTTATCTTCTGGTGGTAAAATACGAATTCGTTTCTGGCAGTTCCAACGATTTGGTCAGTCTTTTTGTGTTCGCAGACCCGAATCTGCCGGCCACTGAGCCAGCAGCAGCCACGCTCGGACCGATCGACGAAAACTCCCAGAGCGATCCATCGAACCTGGGCAGTATCGCCCTTCGACAATTTCATGCTAATCAGAATATCACCGTCGATGGCATCCGTATCGGCCAATCATGGCGAGATGCCCCGGTGCCGGTGGAACTCACCAACTTTACAGCAACGGTCGTTGCTGAGCAAGTTCGCCTCGCCTGGTCCACGGCTACCGAAACCGAAAACCTCGGCTTCCACCTGTTCCGCAGCCTGGATGTCGCCAAGGATTATCAGCAAATTACCACCGAACTGATCAAAGGCAGCGGCAGCTCGGATCGGGCGCACCATTATTCGTTTGTCGATCGCAATGTTATGCCTGGTCAGACCTATTACTACAAGCTGGCCGATGTGGATTTTGCGGGCAACCTGCGCTTCCACGGGCCGATTTCGGTCACGGTTGAGGCTGTTCCGAGCAGCTATTCTCTGAGCCAGAACTATCCCAATCCGTTCAACCCGGAAACGGCCATTCATTTTTCATTGAAAGAAGCAGGAAAGGTGACCCTGAAAATTTATAACCTTCAAGGTCAATTGGTTCGGACGCTGGTTGACGAAGAAAAATCGGCCGGGAGTTATTCGGTATTGTGGAACGGCACGGCTGATAATGGGCTCCGGCTGGCCAGCGGGATTTATTATTACACCGTTCAAGTCAATGGTTTTGAAATGACGAAGAAATTACTGCTGATGAAGTAACCATATTTAAGGATTGACTTGATAATTTGGGGCGCTGGTACGAAAGAGCGTATCTTGGACATTAAGTACCGATAGCAGTCGTTGAGCAGGTAACATTGCAGTACCGATCAAACAAAGTAGAATTAGGCATGGGATTTTTGAGGGGCATCAGGCCAATATTTTGATATATGAAATTTTAAAATGGAAATAACTATAAGCAATTGGCCCACGAAAGACACGAAAAAACACTGAAAGCTTTTTCTATTTTTTGACTTTCGTGTCATTGCTTGTATTTCGTGCGCAAAAAGCTCCAGTCTTCAATCTTCTTGCCTCATTTTAGAGTTTTAGGTTATCATCAAAATAGGAACTGATAACCAGAGCAGCATCATGGTTTCGATTCGCAGCGGTGAGTGCAGCAAAATGTGATCTAACAGGACATAATTTGATAGTGAATTTATCCATTTAGCAGAAGGAGAAAGGACATGCTCAAAAAAGCCACAATTTTTCAATGGGTCCTGATCTTGTTGGTGGCAGGAGCAAGCGCCTGGGCTCAAGAGTACTCGGGCAATCCAGTTTTTGGTCAGGGCGTGGGAGGCCCTAAAGCCTATTACCCTTGCGTGCTTTATGATGCCGACAACTTTTCCGGTCATGGTTCATCGGCAAGCTATAAAATGTGGTATGGCAGTGAGACTGGCACCGGACTGGCAACATCGAATGACGGGATCAACTGGACCGATGTGGGAATCGTGCTGAGCGCTCATAATGCCAACCACGCCACGGTGGAATATTATCCAGATGGATTTGCAGGGCTCAATAGTGGGGAGAATCCCAGCGGAGCCACCATGTATTATCGCATGTGGTACTGGCCGGGCTTAAGCTATTCGATCAATGATATTCGCTATACCGATTCGCCGGACGGAGAACACTGGTACAACGATCAGCCGCTAAAAAACGGCACCGTGCCGATTGTAGGCGGCGGAGAGACCAGCAAGAGTGGAACACAGCCCTGGAATCGTGGCTCTTATGGCCCCTGTGATATCCTTTATAATCCCAGCGCCTCGAACAGCGGCACCGATTGGACCTTCACTATGTATTATGATGGCACTACTGGTGGGGATGAGGCAATTGGTGTCGGCTTCTCCAGCGATGGGATTACCTGGACCGGATATGATCCCGATGGCAATGGGAAAGCCAACCCGGTTTTGGAGGGCACTTATGTGAGTGGCGACTGGGATCGTAACTACGCCAGTCGCGCCACCATCATTAAGCTTGGGTCAAGTACCTATCAGATGTGGTATTCTGGTGGCGATGGCGCGATGAATCACGGGATCGGTTTCGCCACTTCTTCGGATGGCTTCAATTGGACCCGTGACGCCAACAACCCTATTTTCCACAAAACCGATACGTGTTATCCGGGCTACCCCTGGCGATCCGATCGAACCTATTGCCCATCAGTCATTTTTCAATCTGGTACTTACAAGATGTGGTACGCTGGCAGAAGTCCCTCCGGAAATTACGCTATCGGCTATGCATCGGGCAGCGGACCATTGATTCCCGTAGAGCTGATGAATTTTTCAGCTTCAATTAGCGAAAATCAGGTGGTGCTTTTCTGGTCCACAGCTACTGAAACTGAAAACCTCGGCTTCCACCTGTTCCGCAGCCTGGATGTCGCCAAAGATTATCAGCAAATTACCACCGAACTGATCAAAGGCAGCGGCAACTCGGATCGGGCGCACCATTATTCGTTTGTCGATCGCAATGTTATGCCTGGTCAGACCTATTACTACAAGCTGGCCGATGTGGATTTTGCGGGCAACCTGCGCTTCCACGGTCCCATTTCGGTGACAGTCGAAGCGGTTAAACCCACAAATTATGCACTGGCGCAATGCTATCCCAATCCCTTCAATCCCGAGACCGCCATCAATTTCTCAATCAAAGAAGCGGGCAAGGTCAGTCTGAAAATTTATAATCTCCAGGGTCAATTAATTCGATCACTGGTCGATGAAGATAAACTGGCTGGGAGTTATTCGGTGATCTGGAACGGCACCAATGATCAGGGCACCAGGGTTTCCAGCGGGACTTATCTTTACACGTTGAAAGTGAATGGCTTTGAAAATACGAAGAAGCTGACATTTATGAGATAGTAATTTGGGTAATCTGGTAGCCGGGTGATTGGGTGATTAGTATAGAATTTCTAATTGCCCAATTACCTATTCTACTATTTACCCAATTACCTAATTGCCCGATAGCCTGAGTTGTCAAAGTATAGAGATTATATCAACAATCGTTCATTGTTGCTGGATTTAAGATCTATGCTTGAAGCCATAGCTTTCAGATTTGGTGCCACCTTCATTCGATGTATCAACAATTTGATTTATTAACTCTTAGGGCTATACTAAAAAATTCCAATTTTAGTGGAGTCAGGTGGTGAACAACAAAAATTGTAATAAAAATTAAAGTTGGGCTCGCTATTCCAATAGCAATTTCCAAATTATTTTACGATTGAATAAAAAAATACAAAAACATTTTCGCGATCCTGCTATACCGAGTGTATTATAAGGACGTCTTACCGCTTTTGAATTGGTTATTTGTAACTGAAAACATACGGCATTTTGAATTCATATAATTTCTTTTTGAACAGCACAAGCCAAAATTCTGGTACGAGGGCAGGACTGCTTTTTGCTGTTATTGAACTTAGCAGGGGGCTAAGATGGGCAGGCGAATCTTTATCTTATCTTTTTCCTTCTTTCTTTTTATAATTAGTTTGGCATTTTCGCAAAGCGAGCTTCTGCTTGATCCCGGCTCGATTTTATTCTACACGAGGGTTCCCGCGATTTCAACGGCTTTCATTGCCACATCAATCTGGTTGCCATTAGATCAAAGACATCCTGCGCCATTTGGCTTTGAAGACAGCAGTTATTTTACCTGCAATTTAGATGAAAATATTATTCTGAAAATTTAAGAGAGTAGTGGAAGCTATCTTCATATATAATCAATTGAAATCTGAATTCAATACCTTTAAAAAATCAAGGGGGTGATAAGAACAACAGCATAAAAGCAAAAATACCAGGTAGATATTTCAGAGAAAGGACGCTGCTCAGGAAAGAAGCAGCAGCAATTGCTTTATTTCGCTCGAGTGGCAAGAAGTTTTTTAATTAATCAACTAACATATCAAATTATTAAAGCAGGGGGTTCAAAAATGCTCAAAAAACTCATTATTTCAAGTCTGGCAGTTATTGTGGTTTTGATTGCTGGCAGCGTTTGGGCAACAGATTATTATGTTGCAACGAACGGGAGTGACGTCACTGGTGATGGGAGTGCCGGAAATCCATGGCAGACCATTCAACATGCTATAAATAATGTTGCTTCTGGTGATGTCATCAACGTCGCGGCAGGAACTTACAACGAAACACTTAATATTGAAAATAAAAACAACCTTACTATCCAGGGAGCAGATAAAGCCACCACGATCGTGAAATCGAGCACGCTGCTGGACTGGAATGTAGCGTCTTATGGCAGTTCGCGCAAAACCGTTGTTCGCGTTGTTAGTTCAACCAATATCGATATCAGCGGCTTTACCTTTGATTTCGATCTTATCAAAGGAAACAATATCAGTGGAGTGCTATATTGGGATGCAACCGGCGATTTATCCAATAATAATTTTAAAAATATGTCTCTCCCTGATGCAAGCGCTTACTATGAAATTACCAGCTATGTTCGCGCCCCATCCTATAGTGCTGGATCCAGAGCTCAAGTTACCTTCAGCAACAATACCTTTAGTGAAACCGGACGACTTGGCATTGTCACACATGATTATGTCGATCTAACAGTTAGCGACAATACCTTTTATAAAACAGTAGACGACTTTGGCTATGCCATGGAAATCGGATCGGCGTCCATTGCCACAATCAGCGGCAACACCATCTATGGCTATGATACGCCGGCTGCATCAGATGGCAGCAGTTCCGCCGGCATATATGTTGAAAATTGTTACACTGGCAGCCTCTCTGGGTTGACCAAAACAGTTTCGATAACTGACAATGAAATTTACGATTGTCAATATGCGTTGCATATCGGCAATGAATTTGATGGTTATGCCGGGGACGTGGATATTGTGGTCAATGCCTCCAATAATAACATCCATAATAATGATGAGGGTGGTATTGTAATCGCGGACGAAGATAAAGCCGCTGGCTCTTCGGTGACTGCAAACTTCCAGAGCAATACCGTCGCCAATAATGGTGGCAATGGTTATTTTATATACACCTATGGCGATGGTGATATAACCGTAAATGCGACACAGGATGACATCACCGGACATGATGTTGGTGTTCATTTAGAGGATGCTGCGACTGGGACAAGCTCAAGCTCCTATGATATCAATTTCAACCAGTGCAATATCCAAAATAACACAACTTATGGCGTGGAAAATCTTTATTCTGGCACCATGATCGATGCTAAAAACAACTGGTGGGGAAATGCCTCCGGTCCGCATGATAACAAGACTTTGCCGGGAACCCCAAATTATAACAATCCATCGGGAACGGGCAATGCGGTGACCAGCTATGTGGATTATCAACCCTGGTCCGATGTCTTGATCCCGGTCGAGCTCACTTCCTTTACCGCCAGAGCCGCTGATGGAGTGGTGGTTCTGGAATGGGTAACACAATCAGAGACTGAAAATTTTGGCTATCATGTCTACCGAAATATGAGCGCCGAAGGAGATTATACCCGGATTACCAATCAGATCATTCGGGGAGCGGGCAGTTCAGCGGAAGCCCACACCTACACCTACACCGACCGCGATGTGCAATGCGGCAAGACGTATTATTATAAGCTGTGTGATGTGGACTACAATGGGAACCAGAGCTTCCATGGTCCCATTTCAGTTTCCGTCGATGCGTCACTAATTTCAACGAGTATCGAAGGAATTCCAACTGAATATTCATTGAGACAGAACTATCCCAATCCGTTCAATCCGGAAACGTCCATCAATTTCTCTTTGAAGGAATCTGGTTATGTCAGCCTGAAGGTCTATAATATCGTTGGTCAGGTCGTTCGCACCCTGGTGAGTGGCGAAAAAGCGGCTGGCGTTTATTCGCTGATTTGGAATGGCACCGATGATGCTGGTGTTCGCCTGATGAGTGGCGTCTATTATTACACGCTACAGGTGAATGGATTTAGCGACACAAAGAAATTGGTTTTGATGAAGTAAATTGATTAGGTAATTAGGTAATTGGGAATTAGGTAATTGGGGGATCAGGTTGCTGCTATTGTTGGATCTTTTCCCAACTACCTAATCTACCAATTACCTGATTGCCTAAAAAAGTGAGACGGCAGATGTGAAGCAAACAAGCTTTGGTGAAAAGTGAAAAGCAATACAGCAATCACCGTTCTCTCGTTTACTGATCACTGATCACTGATCACTGTTTACTAATCACTTCTGACTTCTCACATCTGCCGTTTCAAGATTAAAAAACTCTTATGAACTGACTAACACTGATTTGACATCAGAAGAGGTTGCTATGGACAAGGGTGCACAATTCCAGGTTTATATCGAGTTGGACGAAAAGATAAGGCGGAAAAAAAAGAAAGATTATCCAACATTCGTTAATCAGCCGAGCCTGGTTGTTTATCCAGAGGTTGGACGATCCTGGATCAATCAAAGGGACCGGGGATTATCCACTACACTATATGACTTCACCAAGCGAATGATCGATATATTGGTAGCCGGGGTGGGACTCATCCTTTGCTTGCCGTTAATGATAGTGATTTCAATTTTAATAATGCTGGATTCACCCGGTCCGGTCATTTTCACACAGCAGCGAATTGGTAAAAATCGACGCTATCACAGCAATGGTCATCTCAGGGAACGCCGCAATGAGGATCTGAAGGGAACTCCATTCTATATTTATAAATTTCGCACCATGAAGTCAGACGTCAACCAATATGCCAGTTCGCCCGGTGATAATGGCGATCCTCGGCTCACCCGCTTTGGTCGATTGCTCCGCCAGAGCTGCCTGGATGAACTACCACAACTCATCAATGTACTCAAGGGCGACATGAGTCTGGTCGGACCCCGGCCAGAGATGCCCTTTATCGTGCAAAATTACAACCATCTGGAAGCGCTGCGACTGGCAGTCAAGCCCGGCGTCTCGGGTCTTTGGCAACTCTATGGTTCGCGAAAAAAGCATATCCATGAAAATTTGCACTATGACCTTGATTATATCAGCAATCGGTCGCTGATATTGGATTTGAAAATTATGATCAAAACCATTGGGTTCGTATTTGGGTCAAAAAATGTGTAAGATCTTTGGGTAATTGGGGAGGGGCAATTCGACTTCTGGTAGATAGTGGAATTGGGGATGGCAGATTGGGGAATTGCTAATTAAAGCGCATTGAAAATGGGACATCGAGCTTAAGAAATTATCGAGCTGGCGAACGAAGCCGCAAATCGGTTTCAAACTCAGCTTCAAATCCGCTGCTTCAGAATCAATATCCCCCATCTTATCCCATTATTGCTATCCGGTCTTGTGCCCATCCTCGGTCACCGGATCGCCTATTCGCCCAATCACCCCGCATTTCGAAATAACCAAAAAAAGTGCGATATTATTTCCGCAATCCGAATCGAAAGTCGTTATCTATGAATGCAGAAAGATAATCCAGCGAAAAATTAATGCCAGACTCGTTGTAACGAATCATTTAATAAATTATTAACTAAATTTCATCGCCTCGGCCTGTGACTGAGATGGCGGAGCCATGCCGGTACCGACGCAAGCTGCTTTTCTAACAAATGCTTCGTCCAAAAGCAACCGGATTGGCAGCACAGGTTTTCCGCAAAACCGAATCAAAATAAGCTATGACTTAGAGCCTTCGTGGCAAATCAAATTTGCTAACCTCAAAAAAAACGCATGACACACATCCAACAATTCATGAAAGTACTCGTTCTGGTCGTTAGCTTGCTCTGGCTGCTATCGCAGATGAGCTGCGCCATTCGTCCCCACGCAAAAGTGCCGGAGGCAATCCCTCCTTCGGCCAGCGAACCTCCACCCAAATCCTCAGTTGCCACCGAATATCGCCTCGGATTTGGCGATGTAATCGAGATCAAATTTTTCAACAACAATCAGTTCAATGAAACCTTAACGGTGCGGCCGGATGGCAGAATCTCCATGCAAAAAGTAGGTGATATTCTGGTAGCTGGGATGACGCCAAAGGAATTGAGCCACCACATCACCGAGGCGTATGCGAAAATTATCAAAGACCCGGAAGTCACGGTCATCGTCCGCAATTTTGGCGGCTACCAGGTCTACGTGCTGGGCGAAGTGAAATCACCGGGCGCCTTTCCGCTGCAACGCAATTTGACGATCCTGCAATCCCTGGCGCTGGCGGGCGGTCATAAAGAAACCGCCATGCTGAAAAGCATCGTGTTATTACGTCGCCAGCAGGAGGGTAAGATCGACGTGCAGCGCATCGACTTGAGCCAGAATTCACCCACGGCTATTCAAAAAAACGATCTCTATCTCGAAGCCTCCGACATCATCTATGTGCCCAAAACGTTCATTGCCAATGTCAACACATTTCTGGAGCAGGCATTCTCGGGCATCATTCCCCCACTGGATATCTATCTCCGAGCAGCGTGGTGGAACCGATGGTAACTCTGAGCTTACCTAATCGGCAGAGCCGTGTGGTAGGAAAATTAGAGGTAATTGAAAATTGGAAATGGGAGGGATGGAATAGAGGAATAAAGGAATAAAGGAATAAAGGAATAAAGGGATAAAGGGATAAAGGTATAAAGGTATAAGGGAATAAGGGAATAAGGGAATAAGGGGATAAGGGGGAATGGGAGTATTTGGTTCGGTGGCTTTAGAGCCGCAAGATTTCGGCATGGCAGATTTCGTCAATCCCCTTCATGGGACCTCCAGCCGTTAGAGATGAGATGAATAAACCACCTGAAATTCTAAAATGGAAATAATAATCCATAATTGCCTTACGAAACACACGAAAAAACACTGAAAGCGCTTTTAACTTCTTGTCAATCTGTGTATTTCGTGGTCAAAGAGCGATCAGTTTCAATCGTCAGTTTCATTTTAAAAAGTTAATAACCATACCAGGCTATCCATACCATGGAACCATCCTTATCCGAAAAAGACATCCAGGCGGCATCGCTGCGCAATTTCCTGAATATCATCTTCAAGCGCAAATACATTATCCTTTCGGTGCTGATCAGCGTGGTGGCTACGGTGACCATTGGGACGTACCTGATGCAGCCGGTCTATCGGGCCAATGCCAAGGTTCTCATCGAACGGGAGATGGACAGTGAAAAGTCCCTGCTGTTCCGAATGAACCTGAACCTGATGTATGAAAAGCACGATTGGCTGAAATCAGAAATCGAGATCATTAAGAGCACACCGGTGGCGCTCATGATCATCGACAGCATGAAGCTGGATCAAAGCGAGTTCAATGGCCTCCGCAATCAAAATCAACTCCTGCAAGCATTTCAAAGCCGATTGAAGGTCGAGAACACCAAAGACTCCAATGTCCTGGAAATCAGTTTCGAGTCGGGACGCGCGGAATGGGCCGCCGCAATCGTCAATAATCTGATCAAAGCCTATATCGACTATCGCCTGCACCTGTTCAGCGAATCCGAGCAGTACCAATTTTTCACCGAGCAAATTCGGGTGGCCGAAGAAAAGCTGCGGGCGCTGGAGGAGCGGCAGACGCAATTCAAACAGGCTCAGGAGCTGCTTTCTCCGGTCGCGCAGAGCGATATTCTGCTGGCCAAAATAGCCGATTATGAAAAAGCATTGACCAATGTGCGCACCCAGCGGATCGGCAAGGAGGCCATGCTCAACGTGATCAAGAGCCAGTTGGTCAGCGGCGACAAGATCAATATTCCGGTGACCGAGAGCTCCAATAGCCTCAGCCGGGAAAAGCACATCGCTCGACTACGCGGCGAGCTGCTGGACCTGGAACTCCGCCGCGACCTGTTGCTGCAAAAATTTACTCCCGAATACGAGGAGGTGGTCAATCTGGAACAGGCCATCGCCAGCACGCGGCAGCGCATCGAACAGGAAGTGGATGAAATTGTGCAGTTGGAGGAGACATCCATCCGGGCCATGAAAGCCGAGGAACAAGCACTGCAAAGCACCATCGATGACTTGAATGGCCAGATCAAAGCGTTGGCGCAGAAGGATTATGAACTGACGCAGCTCTCCCGGGGCATCGAGGACAATCGCGAGGTCTATTCCATGCTCCTCAAACAACGCGAGGAGGCGCGCATCTCCCAGGCCAAACTGGAGCGTGGCGTAAAGATCAAGGTCATCTCGCCGGCGCTGGTTCCCAACCTGCCCATTAAACCGAACAAACGATTGAATTTACTCTTAGCTTCGCTGCTGGGACTGATCAGCGGCCTGGGTCTGGCGTTCATGGTAGAATATTTCGATCACACCGTCAATTCGCCAGCGGAGGTGGAACAACATCTGGGATTGCCCGTGTGGGGAGCCATCAACACCGTGGATTTTAAAAAAATCGTTGAGAATTAACCTTGCCCCCTATCCCAGGAACAAAATCCAATCAATTTTGAATTTCGAAATTCCCAATGTAAACAACACGGATTCAAACCGACCTTTCTGAATTTTTGCCGAGACCAACGCTGTCCAAAATATTGGTAATGCCACCAGGACTCGAAGAGGCAAAGAAATCAGATTGGATTTTAGAAAATATCCCTAAAAAGCAATCCGTGGTCATCGAATTTTTTGGCCATAGCTTCGTTTCATAAGATAATTGGTCACAGATGCTCCGTGTCGTTGTGCCCTTGCCACCAGTATCGTCTAAGGTTGACGCCAATGGCCAGTTGATGGACCATATTTTCTTGACCCAAATGCTCAATGAGAAATCCTGTTTTGGATAATTGTGCTTTTAAATAAAGTAATCAGGTTCATGCGATCACAGATTTTTCGATGTTATTAAGGTTTTAATCAAACTCACCTGCGAGACCAATTCAGAAAACCCTATTTATCTTAGAAAACCATTTCATTATTTCTGGTAGAGTTATTAAAAGGTTTACAGTTTAATCCCATTCTGCTGAGATATCTAAAGCAAGAAGGAATTAAACTCGTTGGACAAAATTTGATTTCAATTACCAAAGTTCGGTTTAATGGACCATATCCATTAGACCTTATTAACCTTAGTGGCATAAGATGATCCACCGATGCGAAACCTTATTCGCTTATTTTTCTTTTAAGGAATATTCCCGATCAGGTAATAAGGT
>CAZYNP010000028.1:0-66341 GCA_964647995.1 uncultured Cytophagia bacterium | reverse complement strand
GGGAATGTTGGTTAAAAGAAAAATAAGCGAATAAGGTTTCGCATCAGTGGATCATAATATTTTACTAAGGTTAATAAGGTTTAATGGAGTTGGTCCATTAAACCGAACTTTAGTGATAATTCCTTATCGCTTTGAATATTTCAGCAGAATGGGATTAAGATATAAAGTCTTTAATAACTCTACAAGAAATTATGAAATGGTGCACTTAGTCAGAGTTAGCATATCAATATTATTTAGGCTATTCAAGCCACTTAACATCCCCCTAAATGCCCTTGCTAACTGGCAGGGAGACTTCCTGCAATTCCCCCTTTGGAGCTGCGCAAGGGGGGATGTTCAGATTAAATCTGACTAATCGGTATTAGATTAATCCCAACAAGGGGCATAAAATCCGCAACCCGATGAAAATGATCAGGAAGCTCAGCAGATCCAAAACCGCACCGGCGCGGATCATCGCCGTGATGGGTACCATGCCCGAACCATAAATAATGGCGTTGGAAGGCGTCGAAACCGGTAGCATGAAGGCCATGCTGGCCCCCAGACATACCCCAATGGCGGGGGGAATCCCACTGACGCCAGCGCTTTGCGCCACAGCAATCATGATGGGTACCAGCATATTGGCGGTGGCGGTGTTGGAGGTCATTTCGGTGATCAGGATAGCCAAAAAGATGGCAATGGCCGTGATCGTCCAGAGCGAGGTGGCGCCGCCGATAGCAATGAGCTGCTTTCCAAGCACATCGGCCAGGCCCGTCGTGAACATTAGTCCTCCCAGGGATAATCCGCCACCGAACAGCAGGATTGTGCCCCAATCGATTTTCAGCGCCTGTGCCCAACTCAAGGTAAAGCGCCGTTCTCGCCAGTTGACCGGCAAAATAAATAGGAGGATTGCCGCTACCATCGACGCAATGCCTTCGGGCAAATGGGATTCGCAGAATTTGAAGACCAGACACTCGGTACCCCAGAAAGAAGCCACCACGCCTGGCGCAATCCAGAGAATCACCGCCACCAGAAAGGCCGACAGCGCGTTTTTCTGACCGCGTGTCCAGGGGCCCTGCCGCGCGCGCTGTGCCTGCAAAAATTCCACCAGCCCGGGAAATTCCTGCACGCCAGGGGGATTGATTTTCATGAGAAAAAGGATCATGACCAACCACATGGTCAGCATGATGGGAATGGCCAGCACCATCCACTGAAAAAAATAGATTTTCACGTGCAAGAGCCGGTCGATCATGGCGATACCAATCAGATTGGGCGGTGTCCCCACGGGTGTGCCGGTACCACCGATAAGCGCGGCATACGCGATGGCTAAGAGCAGCGCGGTACTAAACCGGGTTGAAACAAGCTGTTTGGTCGCGGATTTCGATAGCGCGCTCAACGATGTAACGATTCCCATCAGAATCGGATACATCATGGCCGTGGTGGCGCTGTCGCTGATCCACATTGATAGCAGAATGGGTATCGCTGCAACAACAATCACAAGGCGGGCAGGGCTGTTGCCAACCCAGCGCAGCGAGAGGATGCTGAGTGCAATGCGTTGATCGAGCTGCTGTTCCATCATGCCCCGGGCTAACATGAAGCTGCCAATGAACAGAAAAATAATGGGATTGGCAAATGGAGCAAAAATGGTACTGGCCGGCGCAATTCCCAAAATAACGCAGAGGACCGGCCCCAGCAGCGAAGTTACCGGAATCGGCAAAGCTTCGCCAACCCAATAAATCAGCACCCACCCGAAAACAGCAGCCAGTCGATGGGCGGATGGGGTCAGGGCCGGTAGCGGCAGTATCAGCAAGATAATGAAAACCAACGGACCGAGAAAGAGGCTAATGGTGCGGCGCATCCGATCGAATTGCTTTTCGCCGGATGAGATCGCTTCGTTGATCTCAGGGGTAGCAAGGCCAGGTTCATCTTCAATCATTTCGCGTGTCTTTCTGTGTTCAGGTACGGGAAAAATGAACAGAGTTCTGGTTTTATCAAGCTCTGATTTCGGCGTATTTTTCCAAAATCGGATTTAGTATGGTTAACTTATCCGCTGGGAAGCGAAGTTGTTAAGGCTAATAAATTCTCCGGCAACCATGCGAAACACCCGACTCCGATGTGCGCAACTGTGATTGGCCTCTCTCAAAGCACCGCGGCCATGGCCATCTGAGCCATGATCTGCCCTCGCCTCTGAACGAACCGGCGCCAGGCATTGATCTTTGGCTGGGAGATTCCGGTAGTGGAGCGCGCAGCCGAAAGTCCCACGGTTTCTCCGAGCGCAAATCGACAGGACTTTCCGAATAGCTGTGGCAGTTGCTCCGAGCAATGATGTTTAGATCGCCACACTAATTTAACAAAACTCATTGCCTTTGTCAACCTAAAATTTGCCGATCTTCCAAAATAGCCGCAGGTGGATCGGAATGATCGAGTCCAAAAATAAAATTAGATTTGCAAAAATTTGGTTGCAACTGTCGCGGAATATTGTATTTTATAGCGTGGCATGTTGATCCAAGGCACGCCATCATGACCTGGAGATAATTGCGTCGAGTTGAATGAAGTAGTATGGTAGACCAATTGAGTCCCTTGGGAGAGAACATAATGAGCGCGGCTTCCGATATTTCTGATCCAAAAAATAGTATCGTTGATAACCTGCCGATTTCGCGGCCAACCCTTATTTTGCATGCAAAACGAGCCCTCGCCAATATCCACCGCATGGCAGCTAAGGCAGCGAACAGCCGGGTGCGTTTTCGCCCCCATTTCAAAACCCATCAATCCGCCCGGATCGGAGAATGGTTTCGGGAGTGCGGCGTTGCTTCCATCACCGTGTCATCGGTGGAGATGGCGCAGTATTTTGCCCAGCATGGCTGGGATGATATTACCATTGCCTTTCCTGTGAATATTCTGGAGATCGAAGCGATCAATAAGCTCGCTGCGTCGATTCATCTAAGTCTACTGGTAGAATCGGAGCAGACGGCTGCTTTTTTGGATCGAAATCTCCAATATCAGGTTGGGGTATGGCTGAAGATCGATGTCGGCTATCATCGCACGGGAGTTTCTTGGGATCAATTCGATGAAGTGATCGCCCTGGCTCGCCTGATTGGCCGATCAAAAAAGATGGCGTTCACAGGATTATTAACTCATGCAGGACATGCCTATCAAGCCCGTTCCGCGGCTGAGGTCAGGAAAATTTATCACGACATGGTTGAAAAACTGCAGCAACTCCAGCAGAAGCTGATCGAAAAGGGGTTCTCGGGGACTCAACTTTCTATTGGCGATACACCTTGCTGCAGCGTTAGGGATGATTTCAGCGGTGTGGATGAGATTCGGCCGGGCAATTTTGTTTTTTATGATGTCATGCAATTGACCATTGGCTCCTGTGCGGAGCAAGATATTGCTGTGGCCGTGGCCTGTCCTGTGGTGGCAAAACATCGGGAGCGGAACGAGATCGTGATTTACGGGGGAGCGGTTCATCTCTCGAAAGAATTCATTGTTGATAACCAGAGCAATAAAATTTTCGGCTACGTGGCGCCCTTCGAGGAACGAGGCTGGGGTGCCGTCATCTCCCATGCCTATGTCTCGGCGCTATCCCAGGAGCATGGGATCATCAAAACCGATCCGCAATTTTTTAATCAGGTGCACATTGGAGATCTGCTGACCATCCTGCCTGTTCACTCCTGCCTGACGGTTCATCTCTTGCGGAGCTACCTGACGCTCAATGGCGAAACAATCCCCACCATGCAGTCAGCCCCGCTCACTCAACTTACTTAACTCACTCAACCTACTTAACCCCTCCACCAACCCCACCTAATGAATCAGCGACAGGAAATGGGATTGCTGCGCTTCCATGATTCTGGCCACCGCATAGAGCGGCAGATTCTGAATGCCATTGGTTGCATCGTAATTTTGGCTGGAAAAGCGGATGCCTTGAGTTGAATTTGGGTGCTCGTCAAGAAAAATTTTCAGGCTCTTTAATTTGCCAGGAGCGCCGCTTTTCACTTCAATGGGAATCACCAGGTTCTGTTTTTGAATTAGATAATCGATCTCGGCGTTGCTGGCTCTGGCTTCTCGATGCCAATAATACAGTTGGCCTTTCACATCAAACAGCGAATAAGCCAGTAACTCCTGTCCTACAAATGCCTCGGTAATAGCGCCTTTGTTGATCAAGTTGAGTTCGGGATCGAGCAGCCAGGAGGTGGTGTCCAGTCCCAAAATCGTCTGTGCCAGTGCGATGTCAACAAATAGCAGCTTAAATTTGTCGCCATTGACAGTCGCCCCCAGCGGAATACCTGTGCCTGAGCTATGGAGGATTTTATGAGCTATACCTGCTTTGATTAATAGGTCCAGGGCAGGCAGCAGATCCCGCTTTCGATATTCACCAGGGATATTGCTGAACTTGAATTTTTGTCCTAACAAGGCGGGAATGGCATCAAACAGCACATCAAGGTATTTGATCTGAAACCTGGTCGCATATTTATTGAAATCCTGGCGAAATGAATCGATAATGGTCCGATGGATCGCCCCGCATTTGTTCAAATCCTCGCTATCGAGCCAGCTCTGCATTGCTTCTGGCATCCCACCAATGGCCAAATATTCGCCTAACAGATGGAGCAATTTATGATGAACGACTTCAGACACCTTTGACGGGACATCATGTTCCAGGATCATTTCGATCAGCAAAGGCTCATTTTTAGCGGCCAGAAACTCCAAAAAGGACATGGGGTGCATATAAATCGAAGTTACCCTGCCGACAGGCATTCCGATTTTTTCCAGCTCAAAATCAAGCAGTGAGCCAGCGCTGATAATATGCTGCTGCGGGAGCAGTTCATAGAAATAGCGCAGGGCCTGGATGGCTTTCGGCGCTGCCTGGATTTCATCCAAAAATAATAGTGACTGTCCAGGTTCAATTTTTCGGCCAATAAAAAGCGATAGATCTCGAATAATCCGCTCGGGCAGTAGATCACGCTCAAAAATTTTGCTGGCGTCGGGCAACAACTCAAAATTGATCTCCACGAAATCGGGGAACAATTTCCCCAGTTCCCGCACAATGTAAGTCTTCCCGACCTGTCGAGCTCCGCGAAGCAAAATCGGCTTGCGCTGGGGGCTATCCTTCCAGCGTTTTAATGCTTCAAAAACGATTCTTTTCAAACCCGCACCTTTGATTTAATGAGCCAACTGGATAAATAATACAAAGATTATGGCTAAAAATCAAGGATATTTTTGTATAATTATGGTTAAAAAGAAAGGTAAAATGAGAGCAGTTATGGTCAAAAATCAAGGTAAAATGGGAGCGGGGATGGTCAAAAATCAAGGTTGTTCTAATTATTCAAAAGATATCCGCCATTTCGTCACGCCAGGAATAAGCTCACTGGGACCAATCGCCGTGTACAAATATCCCTCGGCATCGACAAATATTATCTTGCCATATTTCTCGTTCACATAAGGATAGCTTTTCAAAAAATAGCCGTTTTTATCGTATAGATCAAGCACCATGGTTCCCTCCTGGGAGCCGAGTGCATTTTTTGAGAAGTGCTCTTTATAATCGGGACCATTGTCTTTAATATAAACGAAAAATTTTCCATCTGGCAAAACAAAAATATCCCAGATCGATGCCCGTAACGCCAGGGCTTTTGTTTCAAAGATATTGCCATCCATCATTTTCATTTGAGATGATAGCAGACTCGGTTTCGAAAAAATGGGTGACTCCCGCTGAATGACTTTGAAGAGCTTATTGTTCGGATCAAAAAGATGAATTTTGTAAGGGTAATTATAGCCACCGATCAAAGTATCCCCTTTCAATAATTGGAAATAGCACCAGGAAAATTGTTCCCGACCAAAAGGTCCATTGTTGACAATTAATTCAGCTTCGAAAAACGAGGCAAGCTTTTTCCCTTTTTGATTGTATAATCGAATGAGCTTATGATCCTTAAACTGATCGGGCATTCGAGGATCGAACAGAATCATTCTCGATAGAACGATATCATGATTTGACTTTAATCCAATCTTGCCAAACATTCTGTCATTCAACCGAATGCTTCTGATAAATTTGCCAACCGAATCAAAAACTGACACTCGCTGCAAAATGGAATCATAGATATAAATATTGCCATTATCATCCAATGCCATTCCTCGAGGAATTTTAAATTCGCCAGGCCCTTCGCCTTCGCTGCCGAAAGTCAGGACATGCTTACCCGATTGATCAAAAATTCGCACGCAATCCTTATCAAGCACGATTATCCTGCCATTGCTATCAACGATGACTTCTCTAACTAATGCAAAAAGATAATCCTCTGGTCCTTCGTAATACCCGATGCTGAATCGTTTTTCTAACGTAATTTGTTTTGAAGGATCATCGTCCCATAAACCTTGTTTTGGATTGTAAATATAGTGAATATTCTTTTTGATTTCTGTTTTCCCTTGCCAACCTGATGGTTGCCCATGCAAATACGTAAAGAAAAAAAGTGAGGAGATCAAAATATAGGAGTATATTTTTATTGATTGCATTTTCAAAATCCTCCACCAAAAAAATGTCATTAGACTAAGGAGTTAATATGTAAGGCTTACGCCTTAACTCCCTGGTTTGTGGAAATTAATAAACCGTCAGCAATTCTTTTAGTCGGCGCTCTATTATATCGTCTTTATTTTCGGCACGATATTTTTGTAACTGTTCCAGCGATTGAATGTTGCGCTTCTTCGCTTCGATATTCTTGGCGTATTCTTTTTCTTTTAAATCGAACATGGTTTCGAGGAGTGCTCGGATTTGTTTTCTAGTCTCATCCCGATCCGTTTCTGATTCAGCAAGGAAATACGCCTGGCGCAATTCTTCTAACCGATCTTCGTAAGCTTGCAGATCTGATTTCTTCTCCAATTTAAATGAAATATCAGGTTCGATTGTAACTGCTAATTTCTGGTGCTTGTTTTTCTCGACAGCAATTGATTGTTGATAGGGGTTAAATCCCAACATCGCAACCTTTAAAATATATTTGCCAGGTGGAACTTCCTTAATGATAAAATTGCCAAGTGGATCTGAAGCAGCGCCCAGCCGAGTCCCTGTTAAAGTGATATTGGCGCCTGGAATTGCCTCTCCATCGGTTGATTTGACTTTGCCGTATATGAATGAATATTTTTGCTCAGATAATTTCGCTTCGATTGTTTTTGTCTGCCCAGTTTCAACATAGATCGAAAAATACATAAATGATTGGTAGCCATCTTTCATCGCAAAGGCAGTGAACCTGCCTGGAGGAACATTTTTAATGATGAAATTACCATCTCGGTCAGAGCTGGCTTCGATCTGCGCCCCCTTGAGAATAAAATCTTCGATGGTAACAATATCATCTGATTTAGGGACAAAAGATTCGGCGATGATTATTTTGGCATCAGCAATCGGTTTATCATTTTTATCAATAATTCGCCCTGCAATTGTGCCGCAGCCCTGGTTGTTCGGGTCACGTTCGAGAGTGATTTCAAGCGCAGTCGTCAGTCCCGCTCCCACTTTCACATCATCTCTTAAGAAGGTTTTGTAGCCGTATTTGAAGACGAAAGCAGTATATTTGGCTGGATACATTTTTTCGGCTATGAATTTCCCATCAAAATCTGTCGACAACTTTTTGGTGGTATTTTTAAAAATCACTGTTGCGCCAGGAATCGGCTTTCCATCTGTGGATGTTACAGTTCCTTCGATAGCGCCCATCTCTTGCGCCAGCGTTTTAAAACAGAATAGCAATACAAAAACAAAGCTCAATAATGTTTTTTGTAGATTGTTCATGTTACACCTCCATTAATTGCGGGACAAGATGCTATCTTATCCTGCCGTCATTAGTTAAAAAATTCATCATTCTTGATCATCTCAATGGTACGATCTATTCTTTCGAACTGATACCGATAGGGTCCTTCCCAGCTATTTTCGATGCTCCAATAATTGGATCGCTTATTGATCGCCAACCGCCAGATCAGTGAAAATGCAATGATAGCCAGCACAATGGCAAAGCCCAGAGCAGGTATCAGCCGCCGAACTCTCCTGGCTCGGCGAGGCTGGCGAACCAGTTTCTGCCGCGCTGGCGTTTTGACAATATGAAGAGAGGGCGGATCGGCGATGGGCTGGTTGGGCCAGCGACTCCGAACGGAACTTAGCTGTTCAAGTTCTAAGGCGCACACCTCGCAGGATTCGATGTGAGCGGAAATTTCCTCTCTTTCGGCTGAGGTAACTTCATTGAATAGGTATAAAATTAATTTTGACCTGTCAAATTTACACTTCATCATAAATGGCCTTTAGTTTTTTCCTCATGGTCAAAAGTGCCGTTCGCATCTGCGTGAGCACAGTATTCAACGGTCGGTTCAAAATCATTGAAATCTCTTTGAATGTCAGATCGCTGTTCATTTTCAAGAGAAAAACCTGACGCTGCTTGATGGGCAATTGTTGAGCGCACGCACAAACCCATTTGAGGCGTTCGTTGCGCTCCAATTTTTCATCAGGCCCGGGATCAGGATTGGAACCGCTGATGATTAGGTTCGCTTCGCTCTCGACATTGACTATCTCGGTCAATGGCACAAAGACTCGTCTGAGCAATCGCAGGTGATTCAGGCATTGATGGTTGGCGATCTGGAACAGCCAGCATTTAAATTGCCCCTGCTCTCGATAGTCATCGAGGTGGTGAAGGACCCGACTCCAGGTTTCTTGATAGACATCGTCGGCCAGCGACTTGCTTTTGGTCATAGAAAGTATGAAATTGTATAGCGGCCTGCCATGCTCTTGTATTAACTGGTCAAAAGCAGCATGATCGCCCTGGCGATAGCGTTCGACCAAAGCTTCCGTCGCCTTCATGTTCTCCAGCTCCATACACTAATATAACAAATTCAAATGAAAATTATTTGATATTTTTTTTCTTTGAAATAAAAAAGAGGGCCTTACATCAAGATCGAGATAATTCATTCCTGGCTCAATGAACATGTTTTTAGCCTTCAAAACCGCCAGGAGGCGATCCACCATTTGGCAAAATAAAAGCGCCCAGAATTAAGGATCAAACTCTATTTTTGTGGGATTCCATTTCGGTGGGAGAGAAAGTCTTTTTTTAAAATCAGAAAACAGAGCATCTATCAATAAAACCTAAGTTTTCTTTTCTGTGGGATTCCATTTCTGTGGGAGAAAAATCATTCCTTTTCGCTAACGAAATTTAAAAATAGAATTCCAATTTTAAATCCGACCTCCATAGTCCTATTTTGGAACAAATTTTTTCGCCAGGCGTTTCAGTGGGTGAAATCATTGGAAAAAAATGATTTTTATTTTGAGCTAAAGTAAGACCAATTCAGTCTGGTATAACTTCTGATGATGAAATTCAGCAAAAAAGTGGAATACGCTTTGATCGCCCTCCTGCACATGGCAAAGAAATCGCCTGATGAGTTGACAACTGCACGGGAGCTATCGGATAAATATAACATTTCGCTGGAGCTGATGGGAAAAATTCTGCAGAGCCTGGTGAAAAGTGGAATGGTGATCTCTGTGCAAGGTGTAAAAGGGGGCTATTACTTAGCCCAGCCCATCGATCGCATCAATATTTCCTCGGTGATCACGGCTATTGACGGCCCAATTGCTATCGCCGATTGCCTGGATGCTGACGAGGAAACGGTCTGCGAGCGGGAGCGCAATTGCCTGATCCGAAAATCCATGGAGGACATTCAATCGAAATTGGTCAATTTATTGGATGAAATTACGCTCAAAGATTTTGAGAAGAAATTTTCCACAAGCTATTGAATTCTGGGTTGACCGCTAATTTCGCGAATTAATCTAATTGCGCGAATTATTAATTTTTGAGTTTGAAGTGATTGGGGTACAAACAAAAATGCATGGCTTCATAGATTTACGAATCGAAATGCAGGCCAATCATCAATTGGCGAAATTCTTATCAATTAGCGAAATTAGCGGTCAGAAATCTTTTGCTCTGTCGACAGCAATTGCTTTGGACGAATACAGTTGACCGCTAATTTCGCGAATTAATCTAATTGCGCCAATTAGCGAAATTCGTCTCGTTCGCGAAATTAGCGGTCACAAATAAAGCGGAGGAACAAATGGCAGTCACGCCATCGAACATGATGCCGTTGGGAACATCGGCGCCTGATTTCAAATTGCCCGATACCATTTCTGGAAAAGTACTATCGTTGCAAGAGCTAAAATCGGATACGGCGACAGTAGTGATGTTTATTTGCAATCATTGCCCGTTTGTTAAGCACGTTCGAACAGGGTTGGTGCAATTGGCAAAGGATTACCTGTCGAAAGGAATTTCATTCATTGCCATTAGCTCCAACGATGTGCAGGGCTACCCCGAAGATTCTCCAGCAGAGATGAAAAAAGTGGCGAAGCAGTTCGGTTATCCGTTCCCTTATCTTTACGACGAATCCCAGGAGGTCGCCCGTGCCTATCTGGCCGCCTGTACGCCTGATTTTTATGTTTTCGATAAAGATTTGAAATTGGTCTATCGGGGCCAGATGGATGACTCTCGGCCCAGTAATGATATTCCTGTAACGGGCGAAGACCTTCGGGCGGCGCTGGAGGCCATCATCGCTGGCAAGCCCGTGAGCCAGGATCAAAAACCAAGTATTGGGTGTAATATCAAGTGGAAATCGGGTCGTTAGGGGATTGGGCAATTAGGTAATTGGGTAATAGGGTAATAAGTTAATAGGAAGCCCGTTCCCTGATAATAAAAATTCTAAAAATTCATTTCGGTGGGATTTAATTTCTGTGGGAAAAAATACTTTAAGATAATTGGGCAATTCGGTAATAGGGTAATAGGAAGCCACTTCCCTGATAATAAAAATTCTAAAAATCCATTTCGGTGGGATTTCATTTCTGTGGGAAAAAATATTTTAAAATAATTGGGCAATTCGGTAATAGAGGGTAATAGGAAGCCGCTTCCCTGATAATAAAAATTCTAAAAATTCATTTCGGTGGGATATCGTTTCTGGGAGAGAAAATATTTAAAAAAGGCACTCAAGACGAAAAAGGAGTCTAAAAATGAGAAAATTAGCTACGATCCAGCGGATCAAAAGTCTGGAGCCAATTCCCGAGGCGGACAAGATTGAAAAGGCCACCGTGCTGGGCTGGCAACTGGTGGTCAAGAAGGGAGATTTCAAAGTGGGTGACTATTGCGTCTATTGTGAGATCGACAGCATGTTGCCCGAAAAGCCCGAATATGAATTTTTGCGGCCACGGAAGTTCAGGATCAAGACCGTGAAGCTGCGGGGACAGATTTCG
This sequence comes from uncultured Cytophagia bacterium, assembly GCA_964647995.1. Lineage (GTDB taxonomy): Bacteria > Zhuqueibacterota > Zhuqueibacteria > Thermofontimicrobiales > Thermofontimicrobiaceae > Thermofontimicrobium_A. The sequence goes on along the minus strand of CAZYNP010000028.1, from coordinate 55,129 downwards.
CAGGGCATTGCTTTTCCTATTCATCAGATCAAAGAGCTGGAAAACGTTCCGATCAGCGAGGGAATGGATGTCACCGAGCTGCTGGGAATTAAAAAATATGAGCCGCCGCCAGCCGTGATGACCAGCGGCCAGGTAAAAGGCAGTTTCCCTGGGTTCATCCCCAAAACCGACGAGATGCGCATCCAATCCGTGCCCGATGTGCTCACCCGACCTGAAAACGTGGGCCAGCGTTGCTATATTACCGAAAAGGTGGATGGCACCAGCGCCACCTATTACATTCGGGATAGTGAGTTTGGCGTTTGCTCTCGCAATCTGGAGTTGCTGGAGACCGAGACCAATATCCACTGGATGGTCGCTCGCTTGCACGACATCGAGGGCAAACTGCGAAAGCTCCATCGCAACATCGCCTTTCAGGGGGAGATACTGGGACCGAAAATTCAGGGCAATAAATATAAACTGCCTGGCCACCAGGTGCTGATCTATAGCATCTTCGACATCGATCGCTTTGTCTATTTGAATTATGAGGAATTTGTGGCCCTGGCCAGAGAGGCAGGATTCGAGACCGTGCCCATTATTCGCGACGATTACATCCTGGGTACGCACGATGTGGATGGTCTGGTGGCGCTGTCCAATGACAAAAGCGTGCTCAATCCCGATATTCCCAGGGAAGGCATTGTCATCCGACCCGTTGTCGAGGCGCAAGATCCTGAATTGGGAAGGCTGAGCTTCAAGGTCGTGAATCCTGAGTTTTTGTTGAAATATGAAGAGTAGTTGGGTGATTAGGTAATTGGGTAACTGGGTAATTGGGGAGAAACAAGTGGGGAGGTACAATTACCAAACTTTTCAAGTTTGGTAATTGTACCTCCAAATAACAGGGGACAACGATTACTAAACTTTTCAGGTTTAGTAATCGTTTTTAATCGTGATTGAGAAATTTTTTTCTACACAAATAAGACCAATTTGGTCTGGTATTTCAATGATATTGAGTTAAATTGCACTCATAGATGTTAATTCCCCTGTTTCAAGATGAATAACATCCCACTGGCATCCTCCAAAAGGGGGACGATGACAGGTGGATCGGCTAATTGGATGTGGATGTTGATGCTAAATCTGAGAAAATGATATTAATAAAATTATCCGTTGGCTTCATCAATCCGTTGGAAAAAATTTTTAAGATGAAAACATGAATCAAAACATAGAAGGAGCAAATTATGAATTTCAAGACACCGAATTTACATTATGCTTATGATGCCTTAGAACCCTATATCGATGCGCGCACCATGGAGATTCATCATGACAAGCATCATGTGGCTTATACCACCAATTTGAATAAAGCGCTGGAATCGGCCAATTTTCAAGCTGATAGCGTGGAAAAATTATTGGCAGATTTGAACGCTGTGCCCGAGGCCATACGCACGGCGGTTCGGAACAACGGCGGCGGCCATGTGAACCATATATTATTCTGGGAAATTATGGCGAAAAACGCAGGCGGTGAACCGACAGGCGATCTAGCAGCGGCGATCAAAAAAGAGTTTGGCGATTTTAAGGCGTTTAGAGAAAAATTTTCCAATGCCGCAGCCACCCGCTTTGGCAGCGGCTGGGCCTGGCTGAGCGTCAAAGCTGGTCGCTTGATGGTGAGCAGCACGGCCAATCAGGATAGCCCGATCAGCGAGGGGATGACGCCGATCCTGGGCATCGATGTCTGGGAACACGCCTACTATTTGAAATACCAGAACCGACGTCCCGATTACATCGAGGCCTGGTGGAATGTGGTCAATTGGAAGGCCGTGGCGGAGAAATTTCATGCGGCGATGAAGTGATAAGGGGAAGCGACGGCCAAAGTGGACCGCTAATGACGCCAATTAAACGAATTCCGCTAATTTTCTGATGAGGCGGAGTGTGTGACTCGGGTTAGTGGTGACATCGGTGGTAGACTCGATGAGACCGCTAATTGCACTAACGAAACGAATTTCGCTAATTGGCCAATCGAGAAATTGGAGCAATTGGCATAATTCCTGAAATGAGCGGGCAAAGCTGATTTACTCGGATAGTGCTGGCTCGAAATCGAGTTGCAAATAGAAGAACTACCCTCCGCACAGACAGGGTCGGCTGCCTGTTGCTATCTGGAGTCGACCCTGTCATTTTGATTTGAAAATTTAGATGCATGGTTTTGAAATGATGTAGTGATGAAGCATTGGAGTGATGGAGTAATGAATGACAGTTAGAAATCCGCAGCACTCCATTGCTCCAAAACTCCGACTTCGAGCGAGGCAAGCGGAAGTGATAGCGCAAGGAGTTTGGGGGATATGGCATGGCACCTGGTGAAAATATGTGGGTGAGAAATTGAGTTGTGATGAAATACCTGGCAAGGTATGGGGACTTTAAAACAAAATTTTTCGATGGGAGTTCAGTTCGGTGGGAGCAAGTGCGAACCTGGATCGTTTAACTTATGCCAGGTGGCGTTAAGCAATATTAACTGAGGGAGGAATGGATGAATAAGCATTTTTTTGTTAGTCTGATGCTGGGAATGCTCATATCGGCTTCGGCTTACGGTCAACAAGCCCAGCCTGCCAGCGATCAACCTGTGGTCAATGAGCATCTGAAGCCTTTTCTGCCGTTCGTGGGCAAGACCTGGCGGGGTGAATTTGCCAACGCCACCGCCGAAAAACCGATGGTAGATGTCTCTCGCTGGGAACTGATTCTGAATGGTCAGGCCATCAGGATAATGCATTCGGTCAATGATGGAAGCTATGGTGGCGAGACCATTATTTATTGGGACAGGGACAAACAGCAACTGTTGTTTTTTTATTTTACCACAGCAGGATTCTACACGACCGGCACATTTACCGTGGATGGGGAAAAATTGATCAGCCACGAACTGGTGACGGGCAATCCGAATGGCATCACCGAAGTGAAGGCCATTGGGGAGTTGCTGCCCGATGGCAGAATGCATAGTAAATCACAATATCTTCAGAACGGCCAATGGGTGGATGGACATGAGATTTTTTACAAAGAAGATGCGACGGCCAGAGTGGTGTTTAAATAACCGTTTTCATCTTGTTATCGGCTACGACTCTTTCGATCAGGTGACGCCTAAACTGAAATTAAAAATGTCAAAGGAAATAGACCATGAATGGATTCCGAAAAATTAATCAGATTCTAAAAAGCAAGCCGACCCTCGAAGGAGCAGGGGTGAAATTGAAGCGGGTGTTCGGCTATTATGAAAAGCCGTTGCTCGATCCGTTTCTTTTGCTCGATCATTTCGGATCGGATGATCCCGAGGACTATCTCGCTGGCTTTCCCTGGCATCCGCATCGGGGGATCGAGACGGTGACCTACATGCTGGCGGGCGAGGTGGAACATGGCGATAGCCTGGGCAACAGGGGGGTGATCTACTCGGGCGATGTGCAATGGATGACAGCGGGCAGCGGCATCATTCATCAGGAAATGCCAAAACGATTTGAGGGAGAGATGCGGGGATTTCAGCTCTGGGTCAATCTGCCGAAGTCGCATAAAATGATGGCACCCAGGTATCGGGATGTCAGGAGCGAGACCATCCCCGAGTTTTCGCCCAATCCCAATGTGAAGATTAAAATAATTGCAGGACAAATGAATGGCACGAACGGCCCTGTTCAGGATTTGGTGGTGGATACCGAATATTTTGATGTCGCCATCGCTCCACATGCGGAATTAGAAATCGCTACCAAACCCGATTACAAGACGTTTGCTTTTGTGTTTCAGGGCAGCGGTTATTTCGATCCCGATAGCGCTGACTCCGTTCAGGCCGATCATCTAATTGTTTTCACCCAGGGGGATAGGGTCAAGATTCAGACCCAGGCGGATCCTGTTCGGTTTCTATGGGTTTCGGGCAAGCCATTGAACGAGCCCATCGCCTGGCGCGGGCCGATTGTGATGAATACGGATGAGGAATTGATGGTGGCGTTCCAGGAATATCGGAATGGGACGTTTATAAAATCGTGATGTGGATTAGGTGAATCGTGAAACGGCAGATAGAAATAGTTTGAGGATGTGAAAAATGGCAAAAAAGGGATTGGGATAATGGAAATTGCATAAGGAGTTTTTTTGAGATCCTGAAAGCAAGCCAAGCTTTTTACTAACGGATAGAAACAACCCAACGGATTTATAAATAGTTATCTAATCAGTTGGCTTGTTTCAATCCGTTGGAGAATTTCTTTCGACAATGCAATTAAATATTGAACTAACCCTGTCGAAGGCTTTAAACCTTTGAAAGGTTATTAATGGCAGGTGATTAAAATGAAAACAATTATCATTTCTATGATGATTTTGGTCGTATCAATAGCTGCGATCAGTTTAATTTCACAGGATAAAACAAAGCAGGATAGTGGTATGAAGTACAATCAATTGACTCCAGAGGAACAACGGGTGATTCTTCACAAAGGGACGGAGAGGCCGTTTACGGGCAAGTATTACAATCACAAAGAAAAGGGGACTTACACGTGCAAGCAATGTGGGGCGCCGCTGTATCGCTCCGAAGACAAATTCGATTCGGGCTGTGGCTGGCCCAGCTTCGATGATGAAATCCCTGGAGCGGTAAAGCGAATTCCCGATGCCGATGGCATTCGCACCGAAATCGTCTGCGCCAACTGCGGCGGTCACCTCGGGCATGTATTTTTGGGAGAAGGATTTACCGCCAAGAATACCCGACATTGCGTGAATTCGATCTCGATGAATTTCATTCCTGCTGATGAAAAAACAAAAGCAGAAGTGAAAACTGAAAAAGCCTATTTTGCCGGCGGCTGTTTTTGGGGCGTGGAATATTTCTTTCAAAAAGAAAAAGGCGTGCTCTCCACCCGAGTGGGCTATATGGGTGGACATCTGAAAAATCCCACCTACGACGATGTCTGCGAAGGCAATACAGGCCATGCCGAGACCATGGAGGTCGTGTTCGATCCGTCCCAGACCGATTTTGAAACTTTAGCTCGACTGTTTTTTGAAATTCACGATCCCACTCAGGTCAATCGCCAGGGGCCTGATATTGGCCAGCAATATCGCTCCGAGATTTTTTATGTGAATGAGGAGCAAAAGCAGATTGCGGAGAAGCTAATCCAAATTTTGAAGGACAAAGGTTACAAAGTGGCTACGCAATTAACGAAGGCGGATACGTTCTGGGAGGCGGAGCGGTACCACCAATCCTACTATCAGAAGACGGGGCATCATCCGTATTGTCATGGTTATACAAAACGCTTTTAGCTGAAATTTCAAACCACAAAAAACAAACAACAAATAATATTCAATCCCAAAATTTCAATAAAGCACACTTTTTGGAATTTTGAGCATTGAGGATTGAAATTTATTTGAGTTTTGATTTTTGGATATTGGAAATTTTGAATGGAATTAAAATATCCAAAGGAAACGAGACCATGAACGATCATCAAAATTTTTCACCTTACATTACCCCTGCGCTGTTTGATTTTTTGAGAGAGTTGAAGCTGAATAACGACCGAGCCTGGTTCGAGGAAAACAAGGATCGCTACGAGGCAGTGGTGCGAGAGCCACTGCTCAGATTTATAGCCGATTTTGCCCCTTATCTGGCAAAAATCAGCCCGCATTTCGAGGCTGATGCTCGCAAGATGGGTGGCTCGCTGTTTCGGATTTATCGGGACGTTCGCTTTTCGCCGGATAAAAGTCCTTATAAAACCCATGCGGGAATTCAGTTCCGACATGAAAGCGCCAGGGATGCCCATGCCCCGGGCTTTTATCTGCATCTGGAACCCGACAACGTGTTCACTGCCATTGGGGTCTGGCAGCCCGATGCCGAAACGCTGGGAAGAATTCGGGATGCTATCGTCGCCCATCCCGATCGCTGGCAGCAGATTTTTGGCGATGAGAAATTTGCCGCTACTTTCACGCTGGAGGGGGAAAAATTCAAGACCGCGCCCAGAGGGTATGATCCGCACCATCCGCTGATCGAGGTTCTAAAGTTGAAAGACCTGTATCTCTTCTGCCAGTTCAATGAACAACAGGCCTGCGAAATCAATTTTATGGAGCGATTTGCCGGGGTCTGCCAGTTGTCAGGTCCATTCATGGAGTTTTTGACAATCGCCATTGGCTTGCGGTGGTGATTCAGTACCTGGCTTCGATGAATTGCGGGAATCCTCGCTGAGGAGCCAGGTTTTCGGTGGACAGAAAAATAATTCCCTGCTGCCGAATGGGTAAAATTCGACCGGGAATATCAACCGCAACGATTGGTCAGTGGAGGATATTTTTGTCGGTGCAGGCGCGAAAGGGTTTAGTGGGGGTAACTGGCGTTTTGTCAGGCCAGGGGCTCGGCACGTTGAAAATCGGAAAATTGCATTTCATCTGCCTGATGGCGGGCGGCGACATATTTCTTCTTTGTGTGTGCCATAATTCTGTCGGTAATGGGACATATTTTATCAATGCGGTAAGTGAATGCTCGCTTCAGCTCCAATCCCATCGGGGATGGAGTGGTTCGATAACGGGCATGTTACGAAAATTGCTCTTTGGCGCAGCAGGGACAAAATAAAGGCCTGGCCATTGCCATCGCCTGGTCGATTGTCCTGACGGCGAGAGGGTCATTGAGCTTGATGGGGGCAGGCAATCAGAAGTATTTGGGGAACAGGAAACGGATTTTTTAAACTCTAACTCGCTCCGATCTTTTTTGAAAAGTCGGATGAAATTTCATGAGAAAAAATCAACAAGGAGATATAATTATGTACGTCATTATGGGATCAACGGGAAATACAGGCAAACCGATCGTGCAAGCATTGCTCAAGGCAGGGAAGAAAGTTCGGGCTATCAGTCGGGACAAAGCAAAAGTGAACGAGCTGGTGGCGTTGGGCGCTGAGGCGGCCGTCGGTGATATTGCCGATGCCAGTTTTTTGACCGGGGCTTTTGAGGGTGCCACCGCGGTTTATGCCATGATTCCCCCCAATTTTAAAACGAATGATTATCGCAGCTATCAGAATCAGATGGCTGAAAGCATTGCCAGCGCCATCGAGGGCAATGGTGTTCGCTATGCAGTGACGTTGAGCAGTGTTGGGGCTCATTTGCCAGAAAAAGCCGGAGTGGTTCAGGGGCTGCGCGACCTCGAGCTACGATTGAATCGAATCCCAGGGCTGAATGTGCTGCACCTGCGGCCCTCTTATTTTATGGAAAATATTCTTGGTCAAATTGGAATGATCAAGATGATGGGATTCATGTCCTCCCCGGTCAAAGCCGATTTGAGATTCCCGATGGTGGCCACCAAAGATATCGCCGAGGTGGCGGCCCGGAGACTGCTCAAGCTGGACTTTCAGGGTGTGGGCAATGTGCATTATGTTCTCGGCCCTCGAGATGTGACCTATACTGAAATCGCCCGGGTTGTGGGCCAGGCCATTGGCAAGCCTGACCTCAAATACATGGAAGCCAGCTATGAAGATGCGAAATTGGGAATGATCCAGGGATGGGGGTTAAGCGAAAACATGGCCAATGCCATGAACGAATTTGTGGAAAGCATGAACGAAGGCCGGGTGTTGAGCGATGCCCGACGGACATCAGATACCACCACGCCGACAACGATCGAACAATTCGCTCAGGTGTTTGCTCATGCATTTCAGAACAATTAATTGATCATGGCCATCCACCCGGTGAGAGCGTTTCACCTTTGCCGGAAATTCCCGATCGGATGAACTTGATGACCAGGATGAAAGCTATCGAAGCTAATCCTCCTGTGAAAACAGGTTCATCCGGTCGAATGGATTGGGATGTGAATTTAAATTGCGCTCAAGTCTTTCAGTTTCAGAATGCGGTTCGGTAGTCATTAAATCAAAATGAGAGGGAGTTAAACAATGAAAATTGCCATGATTGGCTCGGGCAATGTTGGCGGCGCCCTGGCCAGAGGACTTGCCAGAGCCGGACATCAAATTTTGCTCGGTGTTAGAAATGTTGCCGAAAGCAAGGTGACCAAATTGCTTCAATATCATCAACACATTTCCGCCCATGCGATCAGCGACGCAGTGGCCGCGGCTGAGGTGATTGTCATTGCGACCCCTCCGACGGCCATTCCTGACCTGGCCCGGGGGTTCGGCGATGTGAAAAATAAGGTGATCATCGATACGACCAATGCTGTTTTTGTCAAACCCGATCCCTACCAAAATGGCGTGGAAGCCCTGCTGGCATTGACGAATTGCAAGCATGTGGTGAAATGCTTCAATTCCACGGGCTTTGAAAATCTGGAAAATCCAACGTATGATGGAACCGGGATCGACATGTTCGTGGCCGGTGATTCATCCCGGGCGAAAGAAGTGGCGCAACGGTTGTCAAAGGAGTTGGGATTTGCCGAATGCTATGATTTTGGCGGCGTCGATAAAGTCAATTTGCTGGAACAATTGGCGCTGGCCTGGATCAATCTGGCGATCATGCAGCAACAGGGGCGCGGGATAGCCTTCAAGGTCTTGAAAAGATGAGGTGGGCAATGCAGTAAATTTGGGCAATTGACGTATTGCTCAAGGTAAGCTGCTGTTATAGACTGCGGCGGAATAGGCAACAGATTTTATTCCTTCGCTCAGGAAATTTTGTCAGATTTGAATAGCACCCAAATTTCTAAAACGAACCGTGACGATGGAGATGATAACCTTTGGCATACTGAATACCCGGAATGACACGGAATCCGAAAAATAAGAAATGCTGTCAATGCTTTTGCGTGCGTTCCATGGGAGAATTATTGATAATCATGTCCATTTTAGAATTGCAGTTAGCATTAACCAAATTGCTAACAGCAGAAGTAACCAGGCGCAACATACGTCTCATGACAGCGATGAACGATTCGGCCGACTCAAAAAAAAGCCGCTTATTATATAAGCGGCTTTCTTGAGTGATTGGGGCGCCAGTGCCCACCTGGTTGTGGACGGAATGAATTGCTCCTATTCTAAAAACGAAGCATTGACCAGTTCCATGCCGGTTTCGCCGGCGATGCCAGATTCAACATTCGCCTCAGATCGCTTTCTGAAAAATCGTGTAGGCTTTTGAAAACGAGCCTTGCATCATTTCCACCAATTTGATGACGGGCATATTGTCCTCCAGCACCCAGCCGATATCGCAATATTCGTAGCCCTTTTTCTGGGCATAAGCTTTTTGTTGCCATAACATGACCATTGCCAGACCCAGGCGCTGGAATTTTCGTTTAACGCCCAGATAGCCCAATCGAAATCCCCTGGCTCCGCCTTTGGTGAGCAGCATTTTGGCCGCACGCAGCAATTCACATTTTTTGCAGAACGCCAGCGGTTTCATTTTCTCATTGATATTGGGCACACCGCCAAAAAATCCCGCCGGCTCGCCTTGAACGTAGACAATCACAAACAAACTCTTGTCCATGATAAGCTGCATATCATCGACAATCACATTGAACTCCTCCTCGGTGAACGGCACAAAGCCGAAGTTGTCGTTCCAGGCATCGTTATAGATTTCCAGCATTTCCTTTTTGCGGACCGCCAGTGGTCGCTCCGCCCAGGTTTCGATGGTCACCCCATATTTTGCGATGGCTTCTTTGGCCATCTTTTCGAGCATTTCATAGCGCGGATCCATTACCGGCACTTCCCAGGAGAGCACGCGTTTGACCGGCGTCAAGCCGGCTTTTTTTAGCAGGTCTGCATAGTACGGTTTGTTGTACATGTAATAAATTACCGGTCGCGAGTTGAATCCCTCGGTCATCACGCCGGGCGTGGCTTCATTCACTGGCAAATTCTGCGGCCCGCGAATGGTATCCATACCTTTGGATTTCAGCCAATCCGCTGCGGCCTGCAACAGCCGATCCGCGACTGCTTGATCCTCGATGCATTCAAACTGGCCAAAGAATCCTACTTTATCCTTCCAATGTTGGTTGTGATTGTAATTGATAAAGGCATTGCAGCGGCCAACCACTTCTGCGCCTTTCATGGCGAGAAAGAATTTCATCTCGGCGTGTTTGAAAAACAAATTATCCGGCTCGAAGAAGCCGTGGATGCCGATCAGCTTGAAGCCGAGGTACTCGTAATTCAGCAGCGGAATAAATTGAGGCTCATTTTGATAGTGTTGCCAGTGGAAGTCGATGAATTTTTTGAGCAGCTTTTTGTCTTCCGAAGTCTGGTTCGAGAAAGAGAGAATTTGGATAGCGTTTCCAGTAGCATTGGATGTTGGCATTTCCTTCCTCCGAAATTTGAGACATGTGCCTTGCCCGACGAGTGTCGGCTGACGGTCACGTTTTGCGCTATTGATCAGGATTGGTTATGAGCAATGGGTCGAATTCCCCGCGCGTCGGAACGTTAAGCTCGGTCGATTGTTTTCGCGGTTCGATCGAACTTCGCTGAACTCGATCCAGCAAAAATGCGTTGAGGTTCGATTGAACCAATTCCGCCGAGCTGAGCGAAAATCGCGACGCCGCATATTGAACGAGAGCCTCAGCCGGGGCAACTCTGGGCCATTGCATTCAGCGTTTTCAAGAATGAATTCGATAAATCACTTTATCCGGGAATCAATTTAAAAATTTGTTTTGCAAAAATCAATCAAATATTCAACGTTGATAATCGGACCAGTCTCAGCCAGGTTGCAGATTCATGGCCCGGGGCCATTCGGTTCTACAATAGCAAAAACATGGAAATGATCACCTGAGCCAGAATGATCTTGGCCACCATCGCCGCGGGGTAAACAGTGGCGTACCAAACATTGGGCAGCTCGTTCTGCACCTGCTGGTTGGCGTAGGCCAGGCAGGCGGGCTGGGTTTGGATGCCAGACATAATGCCCATCACTGCGGCCATGGGTAATTTGAAATATTTATATCCAACCAACAGGGTGAGAACAGTTACCGCCGAAGTAATAATGGCTCCGGCGATGATAAAGCCCCAGCCGCCGGTCTTGAAGGTGACGGCAAAGCCATGGCCGGCTTTGGTGCCGATGGCCGCCAGAAAAAAGATGAGTCCGATCTGGCGCAGCAGGAGATTGGCGCTGTAAGGCAGACTCCAGGTGATGGGTCCGGTACGTTCCAGTCGGCCCAGGATCAGGGCGACGATGAGTGGGCCGCCGGCGAAACCAAATTTGAAGGTCATGCCATTGGGCAGCGGAAACGGGATGGTACCCACGAACACGCCCAGTACGATTCCCAGTGACAGCGACAGGAAATCGGTTTCGGAGACAGCACGAATGGAATCGCCGAAGAATTTGGTCACCTGATCCAGGTTCTGGCGTAGCGTCACCACCCGGATGCGGTCGCCCAATTCCAAAATTGTATCCGCCGACGGGACAAAATCCACATCGCCGCGGCGCAACCGGGTGATGGTGGCATTGAACTTTTTCTGGAGCTGCAGCTCGCCGATGCGTTTGCCCACCACATCCCGGCTGGACACAAAAATGCGCCGGTAGCTGTATTGCCCTGGTTCCTCGGCAATGTCCAGATGCTTTTTGGCCAACTCGCCGAACAGCACCCGGGCTCGCTCCAAGGCCGTCGCATTCCCCACCGCCACGATGTGATCATTCTGTCCCAGCACTGTATCGGGCGCGACAATGGAAATTTCATCCCCTTTTTGGATACGACTGAGCACAAATCCCGGTCGCTCATAGAAATTCAACGCTTCGCTCACCGTTTTCCCAATAACGCCGGGATTGGTCACGCGAAAGGTGCGGGTGAAGATCACATCGGATTCCGAAACCTGCGCTTCTTGATTGAAATCGACTTTCATATATCGGGCAAACAGATAAAACCAGAGGATAACGCCCAACACGCCAAATGGGTACGCCAGGCCATACGTAACGACCGGACTGTTCAAATAAAAGCGAAGGGTTTCTGGCGATAGGTCCTTGGCCATATTTTTGATGGTTTCTACTGTGGCTGCCAGTGCCGGCGTATTGGTGAGCGCCCCACAATAGAGACCCACCATGCTGGGAACCGAAACGCCAAGGATTTTCCACAAGATCATGGTCAATACTGCGCCAAAGGTCAACATCAGCACCACCATCATATTGATGCGCAATCCCCGTTTCTGGAACGAGGCGAAGAATCCTGGTCCAGCATGAAGACCGATGGCGTAAACGAATAGCACCAGGCCAATAATGTAAATATACTCTGGCAGATCCAGGCGATTGTCGATGGCACCGAAAGCGATGCCCACAAATAACACCGCAGCCACTCCCAGGTTGAGACCACCAATTTTGAGGCTACCCAGCAGATATCCCAGGCCGATGATGGTAAACAACAGCACGATGGGATTGTCGATGAGAAATTGGCTGATTGATTGCATAACTTCCTCAAATCAAAACACAGTTAAAAAACGAGGGAACGAAATTTAGATTTCGGTTCCGGCTGGAATGACGGCATTTTTGGGAATGACCGTGATATTATCTTGAATCCAATAATTTTTGCCTTCCAGCTTCTGCACGGCGGCTTTGTTGCGGATGATTACATTATCGCCAATCCGGGCATTTTTGTCGATAATGGCGCGTTCGATAACACAGTTGCGGCCAATGCCCAGCGGCGGCAGCGAATCATCCTTGCGTGGACGATCGCGCATCATGTCATCACTATCAAAAAAATCCGCACCAAGCATTACCACTTCATCCAGCAAGGTCCCCTCACGCACATTGCTGCGAACCCCAATGATGGAATGAACCACGCGCGCCCCAACGATTTCCGAGCCATCACTCAAAATGCTATCGCGAATCTCGGAGCGCATGATGCGGCTCGGCGGCAGCGAGCGAGTGCGTGTATAAAACGGCCAGTGCCGGGAGTACAGCTTGAAGGGTGGATCCGGCAGCGTTAGCGAGATATTGGCGTCGAAAAAGGTACGAATCGTGCCGATGTCCTTCCAGTAATCGGTAAAAGGATAGGCAAATACGCGATAATTCCCAACGGCGCCGGGGATGATATGTTTGCCAAAATCCGTCTTCGAAAAATCGGCCAGCGTGCTCCTGAGCACCTTCGGCTGAAACACATAAATCCCCATCGAGGCCAAATAGCTTTCTCGCTCTACTGCTAAACCGCGAGCTCTAAAGAGACCCTGCGGCGCGCGAAATTGGCTAATTATCTCGGGCTCCCGGGGTTTTTCATAAAAATGGGTGACTTCGCCGCTGACTTTGGCCTTCAACAGGCCCAATTCAGGCGCGTCTTCCACAGACACGGGATAGACGGCAACGGTAATATCGGCTTTCTGTTGGCGATGATAAGCGATCAATTCGGCGTAGTTCATCCGATAAAGATGATCCCCGGAAAGGATCAGAATTTGTTCGGCGTCATAATACAGCGTATGCCGGAGCGTCGCCCGTACCGCATCGGCGGTTCCCTGAAACCAGCTCGAACTTTCTGGCGTTTGCTCGGCGGCCAGAATATCGATGAATCCATCAGAAAATACGTCGAACTGGTAGGTCTGCATGATATGCCGATGGAGGCTGGCGGAAAGGAATTGGGTGAGCACAAACATCCGCTTGATGCCAGAGTTGATGCAGTTGGAAATGGGGATGTCGATCAGTCGATATTTGCCTGCGAAACTAACGGCCGGTTTGGCGCGCTCCAGGGTCAGCGGAAAAAGTCGCGTGCCACGACCGCCACCAAGTATGATTGCGATTGTGCGGTTCATAGATGTCTCCGTTGTTGTGACTCAAATGAGATATATGAACAAGAACTTGGACTCCAACATGATGGTTGTTTCGCTCCTACTGTTGCGACAGGTACAGATCGGCCACGGCATTTGCCAGTTCGGTGAGCATGGGTTCATGGCGATTGGTCAAAATAATGATCGAAAAATGAAGCTGTGGATAGCGCTGAATGATCGTCGTGAAGCCGCAGGTTTGTCCCGTATGATGCAGTCGCTGATGGCCACGGTAGGTATCGATCCTCCAGCCGAAGCCATAATCCAATGGCGTGCCATCGGCGAGAACTGCTGGGGTAAAGGCCATGGCCAGTGTTTGTGAAGCCACCAGCGCATCGGTGTAAAGGGCCTGGTCCCATTTATAGAGGTCCTCAATCGAGGAATAAATGCCCCCATCGCCCAACACGGCGCTGGTGGGACTCTGGTCACGAAATATGAAGCTGCCGTTTTCGTGGGCATAGCCATAGGCACGATGGCTCACCTCGGAGATGCCGTTTTCAAACGCAACAGTGCCGCTCATGCCCAGAGGATCGAAAATGCGACTTTTTAAAAATGCCGCAAAGGATTGCCCCGTAATTTTTTCGACAATCATTGCCAGCACCGCATACCCCGAGTTGCTATATCGATACTGAGTGCCCGGCTCGAAGTAGGTCGAGTCCTGCGCCATCATCAACCGTAATACATCGCGGTCGAGCACCTGGCTGGTGGCGGAATCCGGAATCAAATCTTCATAATCGATCAATCCCGAAGAGTGGGTCAGCAGATGGCGTACGGTAATCTTGCGGCCATAATCGGGAAAATCCGGAAAAATATCCTTGAGTGTTTGTTCCAGCGCGAGTTGCTGCGTTTCGATCAACATCAGAATGCTCATGGCGGTGAACTGTTTGGTCACCGACGCCAGGCGAAAGTTGGTATTACTGGTTACAGGCACGCCTCTTTCAACATGCGCCAGCCCATAGGTTTTCTTTAGAATTGCCTTGCCGTCCTTGATCACCATCATGGCCGCACCGGGCGCATTCGGCTGGTCGTACATCTCAAAAAGCTGATCCACCCGCTGCCATCGTGAATGGCAGCCAAGTAAAATCAACAGGCTGAATAGACAAATTCGCTTTCGAACCGGCATTTCCATGCCCAAATGCTCCATTTCATAGGGGCGGTCGGAGTGCCAAAATGTTCCGACCTCAAATTTAACATCCTTGCGGATGAATTCCAGTCCAAGCTTTGGCGCTCACCAGGGAACCAAAGCGGCGCCGGTTACCAAAGTAGTATTGGCCGGATCAAAAGTTCAGCGAGTGAACGTTTTCATCAGCCAGCAACTCGGTGACCGCCTGATCATGATTTTTGGGCGCACCCGTGGTCAAAAAAGTGCAGACCATCCGGTTGTTTTCGACCTTGCAATGCTTGCTCAACTTTAGGCGCAAATGATGATGATCGAAAATCGCCTTGAAATGTTCGATTTTATCGGCGCCCACGGCACAGCGTATTTCATAAGTTCGAACATCATGAATTTTGCCAATCCATTCTTCAATATATGGGAAGAGCCAGAGCACGATCAACGTTAGGCCGGTCATCACCAGAGACAAAACAAATTGCCCGGCGCCAATCGCCATGCCAATCGCTGCCGTAAGCCAGATGGTGGAGGCGGTGGTGAGCCCGACAATGCGGCCGCTGGCGCGCAAAATCGCTCCCGCACCGAGGAAGCCAATGCCTGTAACAATATTGGCGCTGATCCGTGCCACGTCCTGCGGTGCGCCCAATTTGGCCGAAAGCATGGTGAATAGCGTGGCGCCCGCACAAATGAAGATGATGGTACGGAAACCTGCCGCCTTATCGCGAAACTCGCGCTCAGTGCCAATGAGTCCTCCAATCAGAATCGAGAACAATAATTTCAAAATATCTTCCGTGAGGCTGCTCATTTCATTGCTCCTCGGCTAAGCGCCGGATTTCAAAATGTCTTCGATGATCAACGGCCGCCGTGGGAGGTGACGATTGGCTTCCTCCAGCTTCTGGCGACTGGAAACAACGCAGATTGCTCGTCGCTTGAGGCTTTCCGCCAGCACTTCCAGCGTGGTGCGTTTTACATCGTTTGGGGTGGCCGCAAGAATTTGGGCATAGTGTTGTTCCCGGATGGCCGCGGTCTGGCCGGTCAGATGGCGATGCAGCGCGTTCTCAGTCGCCTCTTTGGGGCGAATGGGTTCCAAAAAGCGCTTGGCAGTGCTGATAATCGCACGATCGATATCGCCGGAGGTCCAGTCGGCCTGGCGCACATATTTCAGGACCGCGTCGAAGACTTTCAGGGTACGGACAATATGCGGATCGCGATAGGAGCAAAATTCGATTTCTTGATCCAGACCATTGTAGTTGCACCAGGCGCCGTAAGCATTGCCTTTGAAACGGATTTCATTGAGAATATATTCCACCGAGATGATTCGAGTCCCTAATTTTAAGGCGGCCATTTCTGGTTGTGACACATGCGGAGCTGGCAAAATCTGCACACAAAAGGCCACCTGCATGGGACCTGCAAGTCCCTCGACGGGCGGTTGTTCATAGGGCATAAAGCCGATTGGCGACTCTTTGATGACTCCCTGGGGCATCCGCTGGATCCACTCTGAAATATGACGTCGTACGGCAATGGCGCTGCGATCGGAACCGGTGAAACTCACGGTCAGCCGGCCCGGGTCGAGAATGAAGTTGCGAATTTCCTCGATGTGGCGCATCAACTCATGTTGCCTGGTTTCAAACTCGCGGTTCATCGCTTCGGTCAGCTCCAACTGGGGCAGCCCATTCACCAGTTCGGAAAGGTAGCCTTCGGGCGTAAACCCTCGTGCCGCGTGGCGACCAGCCGTATCGGCGCCGTCATGGACCAGGCTGGTGCGGTATCTGGTTACCGCCTGGCGCAGCACATCCTGCAAGCGATGACCGTCCCGTGGATCCACGCCGAACAACAAATCGTGCAACAACTGCAGCGACGGCTCAACTTGCTCATCCAGGGTTTTGAGCTTGAATTTTAGTCCCCAGATCGACTGTTCAGGGTCAACCGCGTGTTTGGTGAACGAAGGCCAACAGTGGATGCCGCCGGTGCTGGCGGCCATGCGACTGGCGATCTGCTCATAATTTTGTCCCATCGCGCCCATTTTGCGAATGGCCTCCGCATATCGGGGTAGAAATGGCCAGAGGTGCCGCGGCAATCCCTTCAGATCAAAATGCAGATAAAGGTAAGTGACCCCGTTGGAAAAGACATCGTTGTGCAGAAAATCGACCCCACCGGCCAGTTTCTCCAGGCTGGTTGGAATGTGCGCGGGTCGACGGGGCAGATCGCTCAGCTTGAGCTGGGGCAATGTGGCCAGCGCCTCAGGTGAATTGGGTTCGCCCGAAATCCGCTCGACTTCAGCCGCGGCTTCGGCAATTCTATGCATCTCATCCTTAGAAAATCTCTCGCGCAACTGCTGCAGCTTTTGAGCCAGTTGAGCATCACGCCGGGATTGTAACTGCGAATCTGGAGATAGAATCAGCGATAGGCGGTGGCAATTGTCCAGCAGTCGATCGCGAATCAGTTGATTGAAAAATTGGGGATTCGACTGTGCTCGCAGCCGGCACTCGGCCAGATGTTCTTTCATTCGCACAAAGGTCAGCGGCTCGATCCCGTAGATCCACCCTTCCAGGACGCGTTCCATCAGGTCCAGAGGATATTCTGGCAATATCTCCAGGTAGTGGTAGCTGGCTTGCTGAAAGGCAGCCGCGATCCGTTCCGGTTCAATCGTCCTGGCGGCAATTTGCGCCAGCGTGTCCAGCACCAATTTTTCGAAAGCATCGTAGCGATCGGCTTCCGATCCCTTCAGGGCCACTCGAAACGTCGTCTCCAATCCGACCGAATGAAAGCCGGAGAAAATAAGGTCCTGGCCCAGATGGGAATCAATGATGGCTTTTTTGAGCGGCGAGCCCTCATTGCCCAGCAGGATCAAGCTCAAAATATAGAGGCTGGCCACGTCCAGCGGATTGGTGCCGCGTCCGACCAACCAGTTGATCGCCAGATAGGTTTTTTCCTGGCTGGGTTCAGCTTCGCCGATGGGATAGGATTCCATCATTTTGCGGGGCTGTTGCCAGCGAGGCTGTGGCCGAAGGTCCGGCTGCACTGGTCGTCGCTCGAATGCATCCAGCCGATCTTTCAAAAATTGAAGATAATCCCGCGTTGGAATGTCGCCGTAAAAGAAGAAATAGCTATTGCTGGGATGGTAATAGGTCCGATGAAACTGCTGCAACTGTTCGTAGGTCAATTCGGGGATAAAATCAGGATCGCCGCCCGATTCCCTGCCGTAAACCGTATCTGGAAATAGACCACGCTCCATTGTCCGATACAAAATTGACTCTGGATCAGAAAAAACACCTTTCATTTCGTTGTAAACAATGCCATTGATGGCCAATTTTCCCAGCGGCTTGTTTGGCTGCAACGGGACCAGGTGGTGGGCTTCTCGCTTGAAAGTTATTTCGGTCAATAGCGGATTGAAGACCGCATCGAAATAGACCTCCGCCAGATTGAACAGATCCTGTTTCACGTTGCTGGCGACGGGGTAGTATGTGCAATCCCAGCCGGTCATGGCATTGATGAACGTGGCCATGCTCATTTTCACCATCTCGAAAAAGGGTTCTCGCACTGGAAATTTGCGAGAGCCGGCCAGAACGGAATGCTCCAGGATATGCGGAATACCGGTATTGTCCAGCGGCGGGGTTGGAAAGCTGATGGAAAACAGATTCTCGGCATCATCCGTGTAAAGATGCAACAGCCTGGCGCCGGTTTTCAGATGGACCAGTTCGATAGCGATCATGTTGAGATCGGACAGGGGACTGATTTTTTTGATCTGAAAACCATGGATGATGCTGTTCGCTTGAAGATCAGTCGCCAAAATGGGCATAAACGTTTCTCCTCAATTTTGATAGAGCCCACACCGGACTCCAGTCACCCGTTTCATCGTTGGCGGCAGAACAGGCCAATAACCACAAGACCTCCCTTCGCAATCCAACCGTCAATCAGGACGCCAGCGAAGCATCAAGTGCCACTTATGTCCGGCCTGATGATGTAAGCTGAGCGCACTCGGTATGGGTTATTAAAAGGTTTACAGCTTACTCCCATTCTGCTGAAATACTCAAAGTAAGAAAAAATTAAATTCGTTTGACACGATTTTATTTCAATCACCAAAGCTCGGTTTAATAGACCAAATCCATTAGACCTTATTAACCTTAGGAGCATCAGGTGATCCACCGATGCTAAACCTTATTCGCTTATTTTTCTTTTAAGGAATATTCCCGATAAGGTAATAAGGTTCGGGCGGTCCTGGGCCGACCTGGTTACTAAGGTTAATCATTTTTTTTCAGCCAGGGAATGGATCAAATCCTATGGACCCTGTTGAATTTGGTACATCATTCCATAATTTCATGCGGGAGCATTTTAGGGTTACCACGCTAACTCCATCCCGCCAAGTAGAAATAGTCAACGCCAGCAGGAATTGATCCTGCTAAGCGGGATGTTATTTTTAATAGTCAGACGCTTTCAAGCCCTAAACGGATTTTTGAAATCAGGCACTAAGGTTAATAGGGTCTTCTGAATTGGTCTTGTGTCTCAGGCTGATGAAAACCTTAGTAACATATCAAAATCCGTGGTAGTAGAAACCTTATTACCTTGTTGAAAAACACTCTTGTCCCAAACACGATTTCTCATCGAGCATTTGGGACAGCAAAATATCATCCGCCAACCGGCGGCGAGGTGGAAATAGAACCTCATTTTGAAAAACGAATGAATTTACTTTTAGTGGCCGATTTTACAATGAGCAAATTTAGATATTCAAATTATCTTGGACAGCAGTGAATTCAGGTAAAATCTAAAATCACACCACATGTTCGCTTTGATAAATTTTATCGATCAGGTCTTTATAATTTTGCTCGACCACATTCCGTTTTACCTTCAGACTGGGTGTCAATTCGCCCTTGTCAATGGTAAATGGCGTCGGCAGCAGGGCGATTTTTTTTACCTGCTCAAAACGGGCGAAATCGGTCTGGAGGCGCTCCACCTCCTGCCATACGAAATCTTTAACCGCAGCCTGCTCCACCAACGCGTTATTATCGGTAACATCAAGGTCGTGCTGCTGTGCCCATTTTTTCAAATTATCGAAGTCTGGCACAATCAGCGCACTAACGAACTTGCGATTGTTCCCGATCAGGCAGACTTCATCAATGTACTTGCTGGCCTTCAAAGCATTTTCAATGGGAGCGGAAGCGATATTTTTCCCGCCAGAAGTGATCAGGATGTTCTTCTTGCGATCGGTCAAATATAAATAGTTTTCATTATCCAGATAGCCGATGTCGCCGGTGTGGAGCCAGCCATCGTTGTCAATCGCCTCTTTGGTCAATTCCGGTTTTTTATAATAACCCGCCATAACTGTCGGCCCTTTGATCAAGACCTCGCCGTCACTGGCAATTTTTACTTGAACCTCATTGATGGGCTTGCCGCAGGAACCATAGCGGGATTTGCCGGCTGGCGTCAGCGTGATAATCAGATGTGTTTCGGTCATGCCATAGCCCTCGATGATCTGCATGTCCAGCGCCTCGAAAAATTTTAGCGTTTCCACGGCCAGCGGCGCTCCCCCGGCAATAGGAAATCTGAGTCGCCCGCCCATTTTATCTTTGATTTTTTGGAATACCAGCTTATTAGCCAGCTTATGCTGCTGTCTCGTTTTGAAGGAGATTTTGCCATCGATCCGCTGATCGTGATATTTGCGGCCCACGGCCAGTGCCCAATAGAAGATCTTTTTCTTGAGTTCCGACCCTGTTTCTACCTGTTCCAGTACTCGGGCGGCGATTTTTTCATACAGCCGGGGAACACTTACGATTACGCTGGGTTTCGCTTCGGCGATATCGTCGATGACCGTGTCGATGCTCTGGGAATAGTGAATGGTTGCGCCTTTGTACATCGGTGTCCAGTGGCCCGCCAGGCGTTCGTAGAGATGGCTCAGGGGTAGAAATGACAGGAAGACATCTGCCGCGACAATATTCAAAACGGCGTCGGCATTTATAATATCGGTGATGAATCCATGGTGATGCAGCATCACGCCTTTGGGATCGCCCGTGGTTCCCGAAGTGTACACCATGCTGCAAATTTTTCTGGGTTCGATGTGATTGATCGATTCGTAGTAGAAGTTCGGTTGCTGGCGTTGATGTTCTTTGCCATCTGCCAGCAGTTCTTCAAATGATTGCACCAGTCCTTTGGTATCCGGAATTTCCTGAAATGAGAACACAAATTTAAGCCGAGGTAGCTTTTTTCGGATCTGGACAATTTTTTCATACTGGTGTTCATCTTCCACAAAAATAGCCCTTGCTTCGGAATCGTTCAAGATGTAGGCAATCTGATTGGGTGGTAATGTCTGGTAAATAGGAACTACCACCCCGCGCAAGGAAAGGCCGGCAAAGTCCGCAATCGTCCATTCGGGCCGATTGTTCGAGAGGATCGCAATTTTATCACCGGGCTGCAAGCCCCTGGCCGCCAGTCCATGGGTCAGGGTTTGGATCAGCTCCCCAAATTCGCGATAGGTAAATCGTCGCAGCTTGCCGCCGCGGCGAAATCGCAGTGCATCTTTATCAGGATATTTTTCGATAGTGTTGAACAACAGGTGCGGAATACTTTGAAACATCTCTCCCTCCAAATTCAGTGCTCAGGTCAACATAAGTGATCTGATTTATGATTACGATTGAACGTTAGTCAATATTAATGCCATATTTTTTCAATGTCGTGGTTGTGGGAATACCATTCTCATCATAACCCCGCAGCCGGTAGTACCGGTCCAGCATTTTGTCGAGCGGTACGGTGCGGTTAGCAGGATCATTTTTTCGGCCTTCTTTCAAGAACCGATCGGGCAATGTATCGTCCTTGCGGGAGATGCCTTCGCGGGTGTTCAGGTAGCGCTCCAGCAGATGAATCCGATGTCCGATGGTCAACAATTGCTTCGGATTCATTTTGATACCGGTGATGGACTCATAGAGCTGGCAAAACACCCTCAAATCCATAAATTTCTGGGCCAGCTTTGGCAAATATTGCATGAAAAATCTCAACAGCGGCGTGGGCGTATATTTCACGATTGGCGGCTCCATTAAAAAAGCCCAGGTGGTGAACAGGCAAATGTGCAACGAATTCACGCCGTTGTAAATGGCCTCGAAAAGAGTGACGAACTCGGCACGGGAGCGGGTGGAATAGGGATTTAAATAATTCAAAAAAACTTCCAGCGCAAAGGTTGTGGCCGAGAGATGGCAGGGCCCGCGATTGGCCACGGCGTACGAAAGCCCCTGCCCCCATGATCCCCGAGGATCGTAGGCTGGCAACTCCATCCCTTTCACCTGCATGGCAAATTCTTTGCCGCCATACTTTTCAGACAGCCAGCGCGTGCCGTTGGCCAGCTCGGCGCCAAATCCCCGACGATAGGCTATCGCTTCGATGGTGTCTCCAATTCCCTCGGGCGATCCGAATTTCAATGGGGTGGGAAATAGGCCCTGTTCCCCGGCTTCCATGGCATAGGCCAACGTCGCACCTGTCGAAATGGTATCCAGCCCCAGTTTGCCGCACTGCTCATTCCACTGAGTGATGATATCGGTATCGAAAATGCCCAGGTTGGGGCCGAGCATGGCGGTGGTTTCATATTCGGGAATTTTGTACCTGCTGCCGTCCGGATAAGTACCCTTATGGCCGCATAAAATGGAACAGGGGATGCAGGGGTACGGCCGGGTTTGATATTTCGCCTGCATCGTCTCCCCGGTCACGTTGTCGATCCGGTCGTGATCGCCGTACCGAAAATTTTCCACCGGAACAATATTGCCGCGCTGACAAAATTTGAAATTCGACGCTGTACCATAATTGCGATACAGCTTGCCGGTGATTAAATTCTTATTGATCTGTTTAACCGCTTTTTGTTGGACCTTTTTAAAAGCCTTCGGGTCTCGAGGAACAATTTTATACTTTCCCCCACGCGCCACGATGGCTTTCAAATTCTTGGCGCCGAAAACTGCTCCGATACCGCCACGACCGAAGAAGCGACTTCCGGACCGAACATTGGCAAAGCGGACCCTATTTTCTCCAGCCGGGCCAATGACCAATGCGCCATCCGTCTTATTCAAATTTAATAACGTTTGCGTTTCTTCCGTGTCGTTGCCCCATAACGCCGCGGCATTGTGAAATGTTACCCCGTCCGCATCGATCTCCAGATAGATGGGCGCTTCAGATTTGCCCCTGATCAACAGACCATCATACCCGGCGGTTTTGACCGCCATGCCAAATGGCCCGCCGCAAGAAGAAGACACCATGATGCCGGTGAGCGGGGATTTGGTGAGCGCCACGAACCGGCCGCTGCAGGGCGCACCGGTGCCCATCAAAACGCCCAGCATCAAGGCGATAATATTTTCTTCTCCCAAAGGATCGATGCCCGGCTGTAATCGCTCAGCCAAGAGTTTTAAGCCCAGGCCTTTGCCCCCCAGATAAAGCTGACGCTCCTGTTCGGTGATTGGGAATTCAGTTACCTTTCGATTCGCAAGATCGATCTCCAGAATTCGGTTACTGGTTCCGATAATTTCTCTCAAGTCTGCTCCTACCAATTTCCAGGCTCAATATGAAGATTCAACCAGATCGATCATGATCTGCCCCCGAGTTTTACCGAATTGCTCAAGCAATAAAATATAATACAAAATTTTGAAATTATCAAGATTCTATTTTTGTCGAATCATCAAAGCGGTCAGAAATAATCGCTAATTTTCGGCATGATACCAAAAATCCAGCACGCTGCCACTCCCGTTTTCAGCTACAACAGCGCCTGCTCGAGCCTCATCCGGGCTGGCCAGGGCAGTTGGCGATAATCCCGAATCTGATATCGGCAACCATCGAAATCGGTGATCACGATCAAACCATCGTCCCGAATGGTGACATTTTCTTTCGCATCCTGCACCACGAACTGCTTTTCTCCGCGATCAGTCGCCACCTGCCATTGATCCACGCCATACTTGGAAGTGATTTTATGAATATTCAAAATTCGGGGACAAAAATAGTGCAATTGAAGCTCTTGCTCGACCAACGCTCGTTGCTCCAGCGGCAGTTCGCTGAGCTCCCGGATAATGCCAATCTCTTCCGTAGCACCATTCTGTTGAACTGAAATAGCAATATAGCCCTGGGGCCGGGAAAGAGGAAATAGCGCCACACAGGTGATTGGCGCGTATGTTTTCCCGTTGCTCATTGTCAGCCGCAGCCGGCCATTGGTTTGTAGGTCAAAGGTCAATTCGCTGGGAGATAATAATTTTATCATCTAACCACTTACCGCCACTATTTTTGAAAGTTCTTTTTGTACCGTGACGAGATTATAAAAAATTCCTTTCTTCTCCATCAACTCTTTATGAGTGCCGATCTCTGCCAGCTTGCCTTCATCGATAACGAACAGGCGATCGCAGTTGCGCAACGTGGACAGCCGATGGGCAATGGCAATGGTGGTGCGACCTCGGGTTAGCCGGCGCAGGGCATCTTGAATCTTCTTCTCGGTCTCAGTATCCAGCGACGAAGTCGCCTCATCCAGGATGAGAATCCGGGGATCGCGCAGAATCGCCCGGGAAATGGCGATGCGCTGCTTTTCGCCACCAGATAATTTATTGCCGCGTTCGCCCACTTCGGTATCGTAGCCATCTGGCTTGGTCAAAATGAACTCGTGGGCGTAAGCCGCCATCGCCGCCTCGATGACTTCCTCGGTGCTGGCATTGGGTTTGGCGTAGGCAATATTTTCATAGATTGTCCCGTTAAATAAAAAAGTATCCTGCAACACCACCCCAATCTGCTGGCGTAGATCGTGATATTTTATCGTCCGCACATCCTTGCCATCCACCAGAATGGCACCTTTATCGACATCGTACAGCCGACATACCAGATTGATAATAGTGCTTTTCCCTGCGCCACTTTTGCCCACCAATCCCACAATTTCATTGGCGTTGATGACAAAACTCAGGTCTTTGATCACGGGCTTATAGGGATCATAGCCAAAGGTGACATTCTGGAATTCGATCCTTCCCTGGATCGTCGGCATCGCGCTGGCATTGGGGGCATCTTTTACCTGTACCTCGGTATCGATAACGTCGAAAACCCGTTCCGCCGCACTGAGCGAACTGGTGATGAGCTGGAGCAAACGAATCAGAAAGAACACTGGCCGATAGAACATGCACAGGTAACCGGCATAAGCCACCACATCCCCCAGGCTCATCCAGCCAGCAACGATATATTTCCCACCGATGAACCAGATAATAATCGATCCCAGCATAATCAGGAATTGAAAGATTGGGGAATAGAGGCTCCATTTGATTTCGAGATCGATCCCCGCTTCCAGAAAAGCTCGGCTTTTGGCGTCGAATTTTTTGATCTCCTCATCTTCCTGTCCAAAGGCTTTGATCACGCGAATTCCAGATAAGGAATCATTGATCAGCGCGCTCAAGCGGGAACGGCGATGATAGAAGCGTCGGAAAAACAGATATATTTTGAAATAAATCTTCTTTAAAAACAGAATGGTTGCCAGGATGGGGATTAGCACCAACAGGGTAAGCTTCCAGCTCAAAACGAACAGCAAAATGCCGACACCGATGAGTATCAACAGGCTTTCCAGCGTGATGGGAATGAAATCGACCAAAAAATGCTGAAGCTCGCGGGTATCCTGGTTTACCCGTGCCATGAGCGCGCCGGTCTGATATTTATCAAAAAAGGCCAACGAGAGTTCTTGAAGTTTTTTGTAAATGGCTGCGCGGACATCGTAGACTGTATTATTTCCTACCACACCAGTCAACCGCAGGTGGAGACTGTTGAATACGCTTTGTGCAGCGTAGGCCAACAACATGGCCAGTGCGGCCAGGGGGAGCCAGTGAGCCTGTTCAAATAGCCCGCTCTGAGGATTGGGTTTGAGAATCACATCGATGAACAACTTGCTCAGATAGGGTGTGATCAAACCAAAACCGGTGCCAGCAATTAGCAACAAAAAGATGAAGATCAGTTGCACCCGGTATGGCCGAACAAAGGCAAAAATTCGGCGGAGGGTTTTCCAGCGTTCCGTGCAGCGCGGACATTTTTTCAAGTCGGCAGGTATGGGTAAGCCGCAGCGCTCACATTTTTTTCTGTTGTGATCATGCAATGGTACCGTATCAGTGGGCCGGCCCTCCAGCAGCGCTTTGATTTGCTCCACGGCATGGGCAAAATCAGGAGTCCGAGCATTGGAGTAATAAATCACACGATGGGGCTGGCCATTGACCGAAATCTCGACCACACCGCTGCCCGTTAAATTAACCGCTTCGATTTTGTTGATGTCGCACAGCGGATGCGAAGAAATGATGCGAAAAGCACCATCGTCAGCGACAAAGATGGCAATTTGTTTGTCGGTGGCAATCAGCCACTCCTCGCCATACATCAGTCGCCTCGTCACATCGGAGGCAATCGCAACATGAATTGTCTCATTGGAATAGTGGTTTTTCAACAAAGTGGTTAATGATTCGGGTAGCCTGGTTATATCCATTTTGGGTTCGATTGCTTTCTCTCATAAAGAGTGATGTTAATGGTTGCGTAGAATCTACCTAATAATACCATTTTTATGTTCAATAGTCAAGAAGAATTCCTATCCCAAATTTCCAGCACGAATATTTTATTGACATTTACCACGCAAAATGGTATATTGTCGATAGCCATCCAGGCCATGACCGACGCTCCGTGAGCCTCGAAAAACATAGCACTGGCTGTCAACGGTTGACAGATTCATTGGGATCGACTGCGAGGTCGGAAGATTAGATAGTGAATTATTCAATTGCAAGCCATGATTCAAATCACAGACAGCATTTTTATCAACGAAAACGAAATTCAAGAAGAATTTATTCGCTCCTCGGGACCGGGCGGGCAGAATGTCAACAAAGTTGCCACCGCGGTGCAGTTGCGATTTGATGTGCGACGTTCGCCATCATTGACTGAGGAGGTGCGTGAGCGGTTATTGAAACTGGCAGGCAGCCGCATCAATGAAAACGGCGAATTGATTATTTCCGCGCGTCGGTTCCGATCTCAATTGAAAAATCGTGAAGATGCCCTCCAACGATTGATCGAGCTCATTCGAAAGGCGGCGCACAAGCCCAAAGCGCGGCGCAAAAGAAAACCCTCGCTGTATTCGAAATGGCAGCGATTGGAGCTCAAGCGAAAGCGTAGCGAGGTCAAGCAGCAGCGACGATACATCCCTCGAGGCGATGAATAAAAATCGGCGAGATGCAGCGGGTTTCCTGTCACTGTCTCACCTTGAGCACCCCAAAGTGTTCTGCCCCTCCGGACGACTCTTTGAAAATATAGGGTTCATATCCCCTTTCTGCCGCGTAGATTGCTGCTATTTCCTGGATGCTGGAAATGCTATCTTTTTGGCCGAGGATCGCTACGGTGCCGCCGCTACCGCCGCCGGTGATTTTGGCGCCATAAAGGCCGTGGGCTGGGCCAAATTGACGAACCAATTCCACTAACCGGTTGGTACCCGCTGAGCCCAATCCGCAGGCAGAGTAACTGGCATGAGATTGATACATCAATTCACCCAATAATTGCAATTTTCGTTCGGTGATGTTGCTGGCAAGTAGTTCCGCGAAGGTTTGCACGCGAAAATGTTCATAAATCGGATGCGCGGTCGGCCGCAGCACGGCGTATTCTCGCTCCGGCTGAACCGTGGTGATGCGGTCGGTGGTGCCGCCATATTGCGCCAGAAAGAGGCGGCCAGATATCTGCTCGGGCAATTGGCCTGCGTATTGTTGCTCGAAAAGCGACGGAGTGATATTCGCCAGATAGCCATGCCAAAAGGGATCGTCAATCTGAACCGTCTGAGAATTCCTCCGTGGCTGCACGTTGAGCTGGCTGAGCGCAGCAATTAGCCGGTAGCCGATGAAAGCACCGACTCGCACCGAGGTATAATCCGATCCAGAGACCGAATGCCGTTCGCCAGAGTCCAGGCCCCAGATGGCGATCGCTTCGGGAATATCCAGCGTGCCCTGCAACTTTGCCGGCTGGCACAGCAGGGCCAGGAGTCGATTCTCCTCACCGCATGCCGCGGTCATCTGATCCATAATGCCACAGGGGGCACCGACGACCAGATTCTCAACTTTTTGACATAGCAATGCCATTTCCCGGGGCTCGATGGACAGATCAAAGGCGGCTGCGATAGCCTGCATGGCGGCCACCTCCAGCGCGGCCGAGGAGCTGACACCTTTGCCCTCCGGCACCTCGGAATGAATCAGCATGCTTGCCCCTTCTGCAAACTGGACCTGCTGCTCCCGCAGCAACACCAGAAAAGCACCCGCGACGTAGGCCGCCCATTCTTGCCCGGAGTGTCGCTGGAAATATGCCTGAGCAGCTTCATAAGTAATCGGATGCCCGCCGGTTTCCAGCTCAGTTAGGGGCATTTGAAAATATGCCTGGCGGTGATTTTCAGCGGCCTGCAAGCTCACAATTTTCAAGCTGCGCTCGCTATGTCGCTGGAGCGCAATCATCGTCGCTTCGCGCAGCGGCAATTGGAGCACCAACGAACCTGAATAATCGGCAATACCACCCATCACATCCAGCCGCCCCGGGGCCCGCGCAATGATCAGTTCCCCTGCCGGATCGAATAAGGTGCGAGCCTCGGCGATGGGATGCTGAGGCAGTGTATTGAGTATGTCGATGAGCGAACGAACCGCGTGATATTGCTGAGTTGATCCCTGGATGAGTTGGTACATATTGCCTCGAAATCTTGGTCACTTCGAAAATTGGTCAGCCACCGGGTCTGTGCCGACTGAACCGGTGCTGGCCTGTTTATAATGGACAGCGGATTGAGCCCGGAGTTCGGCGGCTTTTTCTTCGGGCGAGGTGTCGCTCAAAAAATTGCCGCCGCCGATTTCCGGCCCGGCCAGGTATTTCAATAAATTCGGTTTCCGCAGTGGAGGATGAAATTCAATATGAAAATGAAAGCCACGATAATCACCGCCGTCGGTGGGCGCTTGATGCAACGGCATGACATACGGAAACGGCATCTGCCAGAGATTATCAAATTTGATCAGAACGGTTTTTAGCGCCTGCGCCAGATCGGTCAGTTCGGCTGCGGAAAGTGCGGCCAGGCTGGGATGGGTAGCTTTCGGCGCCAGGTAGACTTCGTAGGCGTATCGGGCGAAGTACGGCACAAAGGCGATGGCCGAATCGTTCTCGACGATGATTCGCCGGCCGTCATCCTGTTCCGCCCGGATGATGTCCTGAAAAAGCACCCGGCCGGTAGTGGCCAGATGATGCTGGCATACCCTGGCCTCGGTTTCGATCAATTTAAATACAAAATTGGTGGCATAGATCTGACAATGTGGATGCGGATTGGATACGCCGACTACCTCACCTTTATTTTCAAATATCAACACATGGGCGATTTCGGGCAGGTTGCCCAGCTCACAATACTGTTCCTGCCACACGTGCAGCAGGTTCACGATGTCGGGAATGGCCAATTCTGCCAGCGTCAAATTATGCCTGGGGCTGTAACAGACGACCCGCGCGATGCCGGTGGCTGGCCGATTGCGATAGCTACCGGTGGGAGTCTCTAAATTCAACGGTGCGTTGAGGCCGACACAAGGATGGTCATTGTCGAAAACGAATGTTTGCTGATAATTGGGATTGTGCTTTCCGCTGGCGCGCACATTGCCCGGACATAAATAGCAGTCGGCCACATAATCCGGCAGCTCTGCCTGGGGCCCGGGTACCGTTTCGCCACTCCAGGGTCGACCCTGACGATGGGCGGCTACGATCACCCATTCTTCTCGTAAAGGATGCCATCGCTCTTCCCAGAGCATTTTTCCCTCCGCTGGTGATGGAAAAGATAGCCGCCCTTCGGTACGTAGCATCTCTGTTAGCGCGTTTTCAGAAGGTGATGGCTATCGCGAAAATAGACCTGATGAATTGCTCAATTAACTTCACGATCGGAAAAATTGTTTCTTGCTCCGCTCATGCGTGTCATGCGTGGTCTCGAATAGACACACAATGCTATGAGCTGCGTCGCCCGCTGTCGAATGGCGTTTGGGGCACACGATTTCTGGCACCGGCGCAGTTTTAGCGATAGAGGATCAACTTGATCGTTTCTGAATATTCCCGGCTGGAGCATCGACAGAGATAAATTCCCGCAGCTAACCGACTTGCCTGCATCGAGGGACGCCAGTGAATCTGTGTCAGATCGGTCATGGTCAATTCCTCGGCCAGACAAGCCACCTGCTCGCCATTGATATTGAAAATCTGGATCGATAGTGGTGCCGAATCCAATTTTTTGATCCAAAAGGTGACTCCGATGGAAAACGGATTGGGATAAATTTTTTCGATTTGAAATGGCCGGGCCAGATCGGGCTGCAGCCTGGTTTCCCGCTGCAGATAGAAAGTGTAGCTCTCGGGCTGTTCCTTGAAATAAATCAGGGTCGGATTGTGAGTATAATCGACATTGCAGGGAATGATAACTATCTTTTGCTCGGTGGTGATGTCTTTCAAGTGAACTTCTTCGTCAGGTGCAGCGATAAAAGTTTCCAGACGAAGGGCATCGTAAACCGCGACTCCCAACCGCCAGTGGGACTTGTGCTCGGTCGTAAGCACCACCCGGAACTCGCCATCAGCCATGGGCTGAAAAATAAAATAGGCGGCTGTGAGAAAATAGCCTGTTCCCTCCTGTTGGTGATAATATTGGATCAAAGTATCCATTTCGGTGCGGATTTCGGGCAAGAGTGAGCTTTCGGAATACGAATAGCCAGGCTGAGCCCGGCAGCCAGTGAAAAAATTCCAGGTGGCGAATTTTACCAATTCAGCCTCAAGACGGCTGCCCTGCTTTCGGCATAGCTGATCCACGGCCAACAAGGCGGATTGTTCGGGCATCTGTTCCCAGATCCAGCGGATGGCATCGATGCCAAAATTTTCGGCCAGGTAAAAGGCAAAGATGCATGAGCCATAGATGTGTTTGAAGACATTGGGAATGGTAAACGACACGCCAGTCAGTGGAATCTCTGGCGCAGCGAAAAAATAATCCAGATAATAGAAATGCTTGTCGATCTCATCAAACACCCGATCGGCCATCCAGACCGCGGTCAACTCATAAAAGAAACTATCGCTTTTGCGAAATACATAACCCAGTTGGATAGCATGAAAAAATTCATGGGCGGCCGTGGTCCGAATGGCTTCGTCACCCTGAACATGAAAATCGGGCCCGACAAAGTCATTTTCAAACAGAATGTGGCTGGAGACATTTTTTTCTTCCGCAGCGCTGGAGTCCTTCAGTTCGGTGATGGTTAGGCCGCTGGTATTGCCCAGATTCAGAACATAAATGTGGTAGGGCATAGTGCCGTTTTGGAAGGACGGCGGCTCGCGATAATGGAGCTGTTCTATTTCCACGCGATAGCTTTCATCGAAGGCGGCGGCGATCTGTTCGATGTAATCGGGGACTGCATTGTGATTGGCATCCTCCGCGGGCGGGGCATCAGAGCCGAAGGTGGTATAGTGGATGTTGAAACGATGGCTGGAACTCATAAAGCTGTCTGGCAACGCTGGAGGTTGTGCAGCGCCTGGCGCAACGATGATGTCTGGCTGAAGCGGTGGCAGGGTGGTTATGTGGCCCCCGGTGGGTCGTCGCTGCGGGTTGTGCTCGCTGCGTAGCGATGCGAGCAAGACGATATAACTTAGCCAGAAAGCAATGGCTCTGAGGAGACCCCGCCGTTGTTGGATTCTGCCAACCATGGTAAATCGGATCCAAACTTAAAGGTTTCTGCTATTACGGATTTTTAGATGTTACCTGAATTTCTAAAATGAACCATGTCGATGGAAAATTAAAGCTTTCTGACCACAAAATACCCAGAATGACATGAAAGTCAAAAAATCGAAAGTGCGTTCTGTGTTTTATCGTGCGTTTCGCTGGGCGTCTATTGACAATCATTTCCATCTGAGAATTTCAGGTGTTACTAAGGTGTTAATCGAACTGGTATGCGAGACCAATTCATAAAAACTTATTAACTTTAGTAACCAGCCGAATCCGCTACCGATTTGACCCTATTAGTTTATTGCTGTATTTTGCTGTCCAAATTGCTGAACGAGAAATCCGGTTTATGACCAGGGTGAAAAAGGATCAGTTTGAAATTGCCAATAGAAGTTTAGCACTTTTCAATGATAAAATCAAGGCTATTTTTGCTTGCTTGCCGCTATCTTCGATGAATGGTCTCTAACAAGGCACGTGATCAGTGGCTGGCGGATAAAGAATTTATACGGCATGCAGCGATCGAAATAAAAAAAGGCAACAGTCACAGCGACTGTTGCCTTCAGCGTAAATGGGAGCGAAAAAGTTACGCTTGGATTACTTAGTGCGCACAAACTCGATGCGTCGATTTTGCGCGCGTCCCTCGGGTGTGTTATTGGATGCAATCGGATCCTTCTCGCCCAGGCCTACCGCTTTCAAGCGGGTGGGCTCGATGCCATTGGTAACCAGATATTGCAGCACCGTATTGGCGCGACGTTCCGATAATTTCTGATTGGCTGCCGCAGCCCCCTGACTGTCGGTATAACCACGGATCTCAATGCTGACATCTTTGTTATCGCGCAAACCAGCAATTACTTCATCCAGAATCGCATAGGATTCCTTGGTTAGCGTTGCGCTGCCGGTTTCAAAATTCACTCCTTTGAGTACCAGTTTTGCGCCTGTCTTTTCTAACTGAACTGGTACTGGCTTGGTATCAGGGCAACCATCGTCATCCTGATAGCCATTGAAAGTTTCTTTGGTATTCTCGCCGTTAGCAACGGTCGCATCCGTTCCAGGGCACTTATCGTTGACATCCAGGATCTCATCGCCGTCGTTGTCGGGATCGGGCATTCCATCACCATCCTTGAAGCCATCCATGTCTTCGGCTTCATTAGGCGCCTTATCGTTAACATCCAGAATGCCATCGCCGTCGTTATCGGGATCGGGCACGCCATCATCGTCCTGGAAGCCATCTTTGTCTTCGGCCAGATTGGGCGCTTTGTCGCTTAGATCAGGCACGCCGTCATTGTCGTTGTCGTCATCGGGTGCGCCATCATCGTCCTTGAAACCGTCGACATCTTCTGGGCGCAAGGGATCGGCATCCTTTTTATCCTCGATCCCATCTTTATCGGTGTCCTTGTAATAGTCCAGGTAGAAGTTGAGTCCAACCCGGCCGGTGGCGGCGTAATTGTTGGCATCGCCGTAGCCAACATTGTCTTTGGGATCGTTGTTGAGTAACGACTGCATTCCCGCCTGCAGATCCAGCGACACCGCATGGGTGAAAAAGAGTTCCAGGCCCAGGCCACCTTTGAATACAAATTCACGCTGAGTTCCCTTATGAACACTATCGCCCCAGCGCAGTTCATAATCGCCAAAAAAGCTCTTGTCGGTGCCGGCCACGTTGCGCAAATCCCAGAGCAACAGCCCACCGCCAAAGGTAAAGTAGGGCTTCACACGACCATCGGAAACCGGTGTAAAGCGAATATCCAACGACACCGGCAGAAGGAAGGTACGGAAAGGTGCACTGGCATCTTTCTTGTACCACGAGCCGTCAACCGTTGGCTTGAAACTGCCATAATTGGCATTCAGATCGAACATGACATAAGGTGAAGCGCCATATTTGAGTGATAGCCCGCCGCCAAGTCCCAATGCGGCTCGATCTACTGCGCCGCCAAGAAATTTGATGCCATTGCCAGTGAATCCGATACCTGTGGCCTGATCCCAGGTCTGGGAGAAAACTGAATTGATGAATAATAAGCTCATCAATAAAACTGCCAGTAGACATTTTGATCGCATGTTTGCTCCTTAGGTTTAAATTGATGATTGGGAAAGATTGGGTCTAATCACCAGTGTAAAAAATAGACCAGGCAGCCAGACTGACTCAATGTTGCATCACCCTTGGGAATGGTGCCCGACTGCCTGATTGCAATTGGTACGGGTTCCATTCATGGAATTCCATTAGCGTTCATTCAAAGCTTGTGCCAAAAACACCGCTATCATAACTTAAAAAATGGCCACTATTACTTTGCTGTGATTATTGCAGTTAAAAGAGAGTTGAAATAGAGAGCTGCTGGTTCTGAGATGCCACCAACTGCGGTTAGTTTGGTGAAATGACCGAAATCATATTCTGATCTGGTGATATGGCCAACCTGGTGGTTACCGAACCTTCACCGCCAGAAACTTTGATGAGTGAAAACGGATTTTGCTGGCACCGCGTTCTTGTCCTCCGCCTCAATGGGCATTCGTCATCTGCTGGCAGGTAAGGTTTTGCGCGGTAACTTATTTTTTACTTGATTTTTAACTTGTTAACTTTTATATTGTCATCGCAGGCTGGATGGATTTAAAATTGGGGAGAGGAAATTGTCGAATAACAATATGATTTTCAGTCTGGAATTGGGCAAGAGCTCGGTTCCGGGGATAGGCCACGCACAGAATGAAGATTTGATCGGCTACTATTTCCCGAAGGAAGCCGAGGTGCTGCTATTGCGCGGGCAGATGCTGGTCATCGCGGATGGGAACGGCCCGGAGGGTGCCGGAGCCACGGCGGCCAAACTGGCGCTGCAAACTGTCATTGCTGAATACTTTGATAGCCCCTGGGTTGGTTCGGTGCCCGAAATGCTGATCAGGGCGATTAGCAATGCCAATCTGGCTGTCTATGATACCAATGTCGAATCCCGCCCGGCCAATCGAATGTCCTGTTCCCTTACTGCCGCGGTGATCCATCAGGACACGTTGCACGTGGCTCATGTTGGTTCTTGTTGCGCCTATTTTTTAAGCGGCAGTCGCCTGGAAAAGCTGACGCAGTGCCATGCCATCGAGGTGAGTGAACGCACCATGTTACCAGAAGATGATTTGGCGCTGGTGCGGGCTTTGGGTCTCAGCGAGCAGGTGCAGGTTGATCTCAGCGAACGGAAACTGCAGATAGGCGATGCGATCCTGCTGTGCACCGATGGTGCTTATGCCGGGATGTCGGAGTCGGAGCTGCAAGCGCTGGTTTCATTGCCGACTGCTCAGAGTGTTTGCGATAGCATTGTCAAGCAAGCGGCGGATCAGCAAAACAAAGATGACGCTACTGCACTGATGGTGAAAATGAAAAGCATCAAGCGTGTCGATGCCCCTGAAGAATTGCCGCCACCGAAAATCGAAACGCCACCAGAACCAGCCGAGCGTCAGATCACCATCAAAGGCGTTCGCTATCGGTCACCGGTACGGATCAGCGAGATGCCGCCGGAGGAGACACAAACCGTAACCGACTTTGCCCAGGATCGGGACCTGCGACGGCCACTGATCAAACGAAAAGAAGGGGGGCGGCCGGTAGCTAACGTGCCGTTTAAGAACATCATGAAAATCGCCGGGACGATTCTGCTTTCGCTACTCATCTTTTTTCTGATTTTTCAATATGGCCCACAACTTTGGTTTTCGTTGACTGCCCCCTCAATTGAAGAAAAGAGCCAGGAACCGCCACCATTACCGGCGAAAATGGATCAGACGCCGACTGTTCCCGATGAAAGTGAATTGGAGCGTTTGCCATTGGAAGACGAGTCCAGCTACGAACCGACTCCAGCGGTCGAAGAGCCATCAATGGTCACTCCCGCTGGTACTGCTCTGCACGTAGCCGTGCTGGACGGTACATTCCAGCCAAAATTGAACCTGGATAGTTATCTGAGCGACATGAAAAGCCTTGCCTCGGCGGATAAGATCAATAAGATAAAATCGACCATTCGCTTGAAAAAGTCGAAGATCATCTGGCGGCGCGGCCTGGAGCCCGAAAAGAATCAGGCGATTCAGGAACGGGTCGCAGCCTATCAGCGCTTGTTTGCGCGTTATTTCCAGGTAAGTCCGGAAACGCACCCATTGGATTTGACGCTGGTGCTGGGTGCAAATTTTAAGCTGCCCGGAATCAAAGCCATCGTTCCGACAACGCCTCCCACGGAAGATTGCTACGTGGAAATTTTAAATGGTTCTCCGCTTACCGGCCTCGCTGCGCGTATGAATCAACTACTGGATGGTCAGCCGCTGGAAAATGAGAAGATCACAGTGGTCGATTATCGCAATGCCGATAAAAAGAACTATCCCAGCACATTTATCCAGTGTCCTGCATCGCAAAACAAAAAGGCCCTGGCGTTGAAAAAACGCCTGGGTACACCAGTCCAAATTTCCAATGCCGCTTCGTTCGATATCAAAATTTTGATCGGGACCGATATCGTATTGTAACCAAAGCCAGGCGTTGTGAATGAGGTTATTATCGGATCGGATTTGGGGGCAAATCTCAGGTTGTTTTTGACAACGCCTAAAATTTAAAAAGGGAGTCACTTCATTGCAAAAATCTGGTTGGACCATCTTCTGGACAATGCTCCTCGTTATTGCCTGTTCTCAGGAAACTGCTTCGCCACCGCTCAAATTCGGGATTGATGTGTTGCTGGATAGCAAACTGGAGATCATTCAAAACCAGCGAGTGGGATTGATCACCAATCAAACCGGAGTGGATGCCAATGGCACGCATGTCATCGATTTGCTCTATCGCGCTCCTGGTGTGAAATTGGTGGCGCTGTTTGCCCCGGAGCATGGCATCCGGGGGGACGTGGAAGGCGGTGACACCATCAATGACCAGAAAGATCCTCAGACTGGGGTGCCGATCTTTGGCATTTATGGCGCTACCAACAAGCCGACGCCGGCCATGCTGGCCAATATTGATGTGCTGGTCTTTGATATTCAGGATGTCGGTACCCGATTCTACACCTATATCAGCACCATGTCGCTATGCATGGAGGCCGCGGCCGAAAACAATATCCATTTTGTGGTGCTCGATCGCCCCAATCCCATTACCGGCGTGATGGTGGAAGGTCCAGTATTAGAAAAGGAATATACCTCATTTGTCGGCATTCATCCCATTGCCCTGCGCCATGGGATGACGATTGGCGAACTGGCGCGGTTGTTCAATGAAGAGGGCTGGCTGGCTAATGGTGTGCGCTGTCGCCTGACCATCATTCCGTTGCTGAATTGGGATCGTCGCTGCTGGTATCCGGAGCTGGGCTGGCGCTGGATAAAGCCTTCACCGAACATGACTTCACCGACCACTGCCTTGCTGTACCCGGGGATTGGTTTGTTGGAAGCCTGCAATGTCGCGGAGGGCCGGGGGACGCTACGGCCATTCGAAACCATTGGCGCACCCTGGCTGGACCATGTTGCCCTGGCCGAGTTGCTCCGGAAAGAAAACATCCCCGGAATCGAATGCGACACCACGTCGTTTATTCCCATCGACCTGCCGGGCATTGCGATGAATCCGAAATTCGAGGGCCAACGCTGTAACGGTCTGTCGTTCACCATTACTGATCCGCATCGATTCCCGGCTGTTTCATTTGGACTGCATCTCATTTGTGCGATTAAAAAATTGCACCCCGATAAATTCGCCTGGAAATCCGCCCGTAGTCCGCTGCTGATGTTTGGCGATGATGATACGCCGCGAGCGATCGATGAAGGGAAGTCGGCGCAGGAAATAATCCAGAGCTGGCAGGCAAAGCTGGATACATTTCGATTGCTGCGCGAAAAATATTTGCTTTATAAATAAAGCGACTTTTCGGAATAGTCGTTGTTGAAATTTTGGGTGGTCAGAAATGAGGCTACGGATTTTCGATCTCCGGGCGGGTTCATTTCTGAATGCAATGAAAATAGATTGGTATGAATTTTTGGGCTGAAGAGCGTCTCTGGCGACAGCGGGCGAGATTATATTGTTTGTTTCGATCTCGTTTTCCATTCAACCGAATTTTGGAGCGGGAAAACCAGAACCTGCAACG
The DNA here is from genome assembly GCA_964647995.1 of uncultured Cytophagia bacterium. Lineage (GTDB taxonomy): Bacteria > Zhuqueibacterota > Zhuqueibacteria > Thermofontimicrobiales > Thermofontimicrobiaceae > Thermofontimicrobium_A. The sequence goes on along the minus strand of CAZYNP010000028.1, from coordinate 17,689 downwards.
CCTGCTGCAGTCGGTTGTTGTCGCTGGGGCCGGTATTGCCGTCGATGTCGGAACCGGAAATGGAAATGTGCTTCGCTGGTTGAACCGCTTCGCACTGGTGATTGGAATTGACAGCAATTTTATCATGTTGCAGCAAGCAAAACAGCATGTTCCTACTGCCTGCTTGATGCAAGGTGAGGCCGGTCGGTTGCCGCTAAAGCCAGCCGTCGCCGACCTGGTAGTGGCTGTGGGATTGACCGAATATCTGCGCGATGCTGCTGGCATTTTTTACGAAGCCCAACGGATCCTGTCATCAACTGGTTGCTTGATCATAACGTCTGCTCCGCCAGGTCTCTGGACCTGTTTGCGTCGATTATTGGGGCATGGACTTTTTCCCAGGACTGCGGCGCAGATTGCCGCGCTTGGTCGTCAGAACAATTTTCGATTGCAAGCCCAGATGCGAACAATGATGCAAGAGCAACTGCTATTTCAAAAAGTTTAACTCCTGGACATTGATCGATGACTGTGAACGAGCTAAAACCAAACGCCGAAATCCTAAAATCGCCGCTGCGTTTCGAATTCATCAATGAAATGCTGGTGGATCGCAAAAAAGCCGCCCGGCCACCCAAATCCAGTCTGGAACGATTGATCTACAACTCTGAAAATATCTCCCATTTGCTCACCTCGCGAACTGAACTAAAAACACTGCGGTTTGATGAACTGGAGTTGCTGCGCGAAATCCGCGACCTGGTGGATTCCGACCCGAAGAAGTTCGAGCATATCAAAAATCCAGTGGAATTCCGACGGGCCATTCGCATTAAAGTGCTACCAAAATTTATCACCCGGGAGTTCATTCGGATGACCCAGGAGAAACTGCTCAACGAGCTTCTCAAAGTCAGCCATGGTGGCATCGAGCAGGACTCGCTGATGACGGCGCTGGTGTTTTTGCAATCCCACACGGACCTGGGCTTGCCCATGGAAGACAATCCGCTCTGGGAGATTATCTTCAATCTCTCGCTCAAGGATGGCCTGCGTTTCATCGATTCCCTCACGGTGTTACTGGAAGGGATGGACAGTTTAAAAATCAAAGACCCGGAGTTGCTTACCCGTGACCCGATTATTCTGCAAAAGACCCGACAAATTTGCCAGTGGCCGATCTTCTGGAAGTTGTTGATCGAGCATCAGGAGATCGTTCCTTTCGAGGGGATCGTGTCTGCCCTGCTGCGCGGGGAGGTGGTGATTGAGATTTATTTCGATGAGTTGGTGCACCTGCCTTTGTATTTACACCAACTTTTTGCGGCGGATTTGAACGATCCCAATTTTCTGTCGGAGATGGTTACCGATCAGCAGCAAGAGGCGCTGGCCCGCCAGCTTTATGGCGCCATTTTGAAAAGTGCCGAAAAAGACCTCCCATCGCTGCTACCGACCTTGATCAAGCGGCTGGAAAAGTTGCGGCCCAAAGCGGCGGCTGGGGAACGAACCGAGCAGCTTGATCTGGCCATCCATACGTTAAAGAACAAAAACCCCCTGGCCAATAATATCTTTCTCATTACCCTGCTGGCTGCCAAAATCAGCATGCGCAAATATTGGGAGAACCAGCGGGATCGCTTCTTCTTTTTTACCATTTTGAAGGACCCGATGGATGCCAAGAACTATTTTGACTATGGTCATATATTGCTGAAGCAGCGGCATCTCAAGACGGCCGAACAGCTTTTTGAGTGCGCCATCGAAATCGGTCCCCAAAGCTTTTGGGGATATTGGGGACTGGCTACCTATTATTTGAAAAGCCAGAAACTGGAAAAAGCTGGTGAGTTGCTGGAGACGGCCTTGAAATTGGCCCAACAAATGGAGATTCAGACGCCACTGCAATTTCGACGGGAATTGTTTCTGATCAAAGATGAATTGAAGCGGGTTCGGGAGAAGAAGGTGAAGCAACAGGCCAGTCAGCAGTTACAGATCGATATGTTTGCTGGTTAGCTGACACCGAAGGAGCACAATGGCCTCGATTGCGCTCAACTCGATGCCGATCCGTGGTGAGAAAACATTTTTTAGGCGTAGCGAAAAATATGTTGCTATTTTTGTGACAATTGTTTAATTTGGTTTAGCTAAAAATTGTACTTCTGGTTCACAAGAGTACTGCATCTTGCCCATCTGCCCGCGCTGCATCCACGATGTAGTTGTTGCATTCGCAAAATCCATTAACCAAACATGAGGTGGATGTATGAGAAAATGTTTGACGACGCTGATGCTTATTGTTATTTGGGCGACCATCAGCATTGCCCAGACCGCAGAGCAGTGGTTCTGGCAAAATCCAAAACCACAGGGCAATCCGCTCCACGATATCTGGCTGTTTGATGGTCAATCCGCCATCGCCGTTGGCGACGTGAGCACCGTTATCACCACCAGCAATGGCGGCCAAAATTGGAGCGTGGCTCATTATTGTGGCGGCAGCAGTAGCAATTTGCTGGCGGTCTTTTTTAGCGACCGCGATAACGGCTGGGCCGGTGGCAGCAATGGCATCCTCTTGAAAACAAGCGATGGCGGCAACAACTGGTCGGCGCAAACCATTCCCGATATCGCTGAAATTCGAGGGTTATACTTTCATGACAATCTCAACGGCTGGGCCGTGGGCTATAAAATAAAGTCCAATGAAAAAATTGGGGTAATGCTAAAAACGACCGATGGTGGACAGAATTGGACGGTATTTGAAAATGCCGCGGCCAGCGTATTGAACGCAGTTCAGTTTTGTAATCCTAATCTCGGCTGGGCTGCTGGCAGCAAATACGTCCTGGCTCCCCAAAATCCCGAAGACATCATTCTGAGAACTGAAGATGGGGGGCAAACGTGGACCCCAATTTATACGCGGTTGACCAAAGAAGTATTTTCGATATCGTTCGTTGATGCATTCCAGGGCTGGGCGGTCGGCGATGGCATCACTGCGCCGGGCATGATCATCTACACTGCCGATGGCGGGCTTACCTGGGTTCAGCGATCGCAAACTGTTCCTAACACGCCCTTATGGTCTATCACATTCAGGGACGCCAATGTCGGTTGCGCGGTGGGCAAAGACGGCGCCGTGTATCGAACCGACGATGGTGGCCTAACCTGGAACGCGGGGATTAGCAATGTGTTGCGCAATTTGAATTCGGTGCGGTTCAGTAACTCCAATGTGGTAATGGCCGTGGGCAATGCTGGAGTGATCATACGCTCGGAAGATAACGGCTCCGTTTGGCAAGAAAAGAGCTTGGGGACCGCAGTCTGGAATTTCTTCGGTGTGAATTTCGTCACTGAATACATCGGCTGGGCCGTCGGCCCAAATAAGACTATTATGAAGAGTACGGATGGCGGCGAACACTGGATTGCCCAAACCACGCCAAGCTCAGAGACGCTTTATGATATTTTCTTCGTGGACGACCAGATGGGGTGGGCCATTGGCGAGTGGGGTCTGATTTTGCACACCACTGATGGCGGCAGCAACTGGTTGCCTCAGAATGCCAACACCAGATTTTTTCTCAATGCCTGTTTCTTCAAAGATAAAGATACTGGCTGGATTTGTGGCGGCAATGTCTCGGCGGATTCTTCCATCATTCTGCATACGACCGATGGGGGAACCAACTGGACCCGCCAGGCTTGCCCGGTGATGGCCACGCTGCATGATATCTATTTTATCAACAATAAGCGCGGTTGGGCTGTCGGCGAAAATGGCGCAGTACTGCTCACCGAAAACGCCGGCACTAACTGGACCATGGTTACCACCGGTCGCACGGAAAAATTCTATTCGGTCTTTTTCATCGATGATACCACCGGCTGGATTGGCGGCAATTCGCTCCTAAAAACCACGGACGGCGGCCAAACCTGGAGCGAACAGTTCATCAATGCTCAGCCGGACTATATTCGGAAAATATACTTTCTCAACCCGCTGGTGGGTTGGGCGGTTAAACAAGGCCTGGAAGGCGCTTTGCTAAAAACCATGAATGGCGGCGCCACCTGGTACAAAGTTGATATTGGAACCGTTAACAGCCTGTTTGATATCTCGATCATTGATGAAAATGTAGGCTGGGTCGTTGGAACCTATAGTACCATCCTCAAATCGATGAGCTTGATTGTGCCGGTGGAGCTCAGCTCGTTTGATGCGCAATGGAGCAACAGTCGGGTGGAATTGAACTGGTCCACAGCCAGCGAATCAAATAACTACGGCTTTGCCGTAGAGCGTCAAAATCCGGGTGCCACCATCTGGTTGAACATCGGATTCGTGCCGGGCCATGGGACAACCACGGAAGCACAGCATTATCGTTTTATCGATAATCCGGTCGGGAGTGGGGCGTTTAATTATCGGCTCAAGCAAATCGATGCGAATGGGGCGGTTCAATTTTCACCCACACGGGAAGTAATTGTACCGGGCCGGTTTATGCTCTATCAGAATACACCCAATCCGTTCAATCCCGAAACCACCATCCAATTTGAATTGGCGTCCAGCGCACAGGTGACGCTGGAGATCTATAATCTGCTGGGCCAGAAAGTGGCGACGCTTTTGAATGAGCGAAAAACCGCAGGCCTGCATAAGATTATCTGGCTGGGCGCGGATGATCGGGGCTGGTCGCTGAACTCTGGCGTTTATTTCTATCGCTTGAAGACCGGCAATTTTGAGGCGACCAGGAAGCTGGTACTCATCAAGTAATGGCATCGGTTGCATTGGCAATACTGCTCGAGGCACAGAATCAGGGGCTAATGTTATCCCCGTTTTTCGGAAGATACGCTTTGATGACCTAATTCAATTTTCCGGGCCTGAATCATCCAACTGCTAAACCGGATGCTCCCGTTTTGGCAGTTGGATTTTTTTTGTCCCAACGATTGGGAATTTCGTCAAACCGAGAATTTCGCTCCAAATTTCCACCTGGAGGCAGTTAGTTTTGGCGAAGCTTAGGCCATTAACCAGGGCAGTCGGTTGGGCAAAGGTTGCCCTGAAAAATTGTTGGTCCCATCGAATCAGAGCCTGGAGTAACGATGGCGTTACCTCAAGTACTAATTGCGACATCGATATTGGTCGCGGCAGATTTCTTTTCTCAGAACAGTGAAAAAACCACTTGACTTTGTATTTATTTTAAATTATATTGAATCTAAATTAGGGATGATTATCAAATCAGAAAAATATCAAAATGGAAAAATACAAACAGATCCTGGTCGACCGCGGCATCAAGCCAACCTTTCAGCGCTTGAAAATCCTGGAATATCTGGACAAGAATCATTCCCATCCCACCGTGGATATGATCTATGCTGCGCTTTACAAAAAGGTCCCCACGCTATCAAAAACCACGGTGTACAACACTCTGGATATTTTTCGGAAATACCACCTGGTTGATGTGTTGACCATAACCGAGTCCGAAATCCGCTATGAATACATCCTGCAACCGCATCATCATTTTTTTTGTCGCCAATGCGGCAAAATCATCGATCTGGATGTCACCTGTGTCTACCAGGAAGAGATGTGCGTGGAGGGACATCGGATTGAGAGCATTCATGGATATTTCAAAGGTATTTGTAGCGAATGCCTCATGAAAGCAGAGAACGCTAACTGATCCTGAAAAATAGAAGGAGCAAGGCATGAAAAACGAGCAAGCATTGGACATCATCAAAGGCGCGATTTTGCTGGAACGCAGGGGCAAAGCCTTCTACGAAGCAACAGCCCGCAATACTGCCAGCGAAGCTGTTAGAGAGGTCTTCGAGACCATGGCCGCAGAGGAAGAAAAGCATATCGACATCCTCTCGCGGCACTATGCCAGCCTGGTACGAGCTGGCAAATTATCGGAAATCAGTTATGAGCAATCTTCTCCCGGAATTAGCAACGCGGTGTTGACCCAAAAAATACGCGAACAGATTACCGCTGCGAGCTACGAGGCTGCGGCCATTGCTGCGGCTATGGGCATGGAGGAGAATGCGGTCAGATTCTATTCGCAACGCGGCCAGGCCACCGGCGATGGTCTGGAAAAAGAGCTTTTCGATTGGCTGGCCAATTGGGAAAAGACCCATTTGCAATTTTTAAGTGAATTGGATAAGGCGCTGCAAGAGAGCGTATGGTATGACAATCGGTTCTGGCCGATGGTTTAGCGTGCCGATCGAGCTATGTCCAATATCTGTCCTGGCAATCACCTCTGGTTTCTGGGCGAAATAGACAATAATTAACCTAATTTAAGATTCATATTATCAACTGGAGAGGTTAGTCATGAAAAAGATGACTGAAAAATCATTGAACGAAGCTTTCGCCGGCGAATCCATGGCGCACATGAAATATCTGGTTTTCAGCGATGTCGCTGAGAGTGAAGGTTATCCCAACATTGCCAAACTATTCAAAGCCATTGCCTATGCCGAACAGGTTCATGCAACCAACCATGCTCGGAATCTCGGCTATATCGGCAAAACCGAGGAAAATTTGCAGACCGGCATAAACGGCGAAAACTTTGAGGTGGAGGAGATGTACCCGGCCTATGACGCCATCGCCAAACTGCAAAATGAAAAGGGTGCGGAAAAATCCATTTATTATGCAGTGGAAGCCGAAAAAATACATTCTGCCTACTATCAAGAAGCAAAAGAAAAGGTCAAACAGGGCAAAGACTTCGCCCTTAAGACCGTTTACATCTGTCCAGTGTGTGGCTATACGCAGATCGACGGCGATCTGCCGGATAAATGCCCGGTATGCGGTGTCCCAAGCAACAAATTCAAAAAATTCTAACCGCAAATCTGCCTTAAATGCTTTGGTCATAACGGATTCCATTGTTCTGGTCAAAATGGGATCCGTTTTTTATTTTATAGAAATGATGATTGGGCCATGAAGGTTTGTGGAGCTAAGCGGGTCGCTGAATATCGAGTAGTAGAATAAAGGCTTGAGTGCGCGGCAAGGTTGGGCGTTTGCTGCGGGGATATGGCTGATGTCCTGCTGACAGTAGTTGATTGTGTCCCCAAATCCTTGGCAACTTGTTTAATTTTCATCTGGCTTGCTGAATCTCTTTAGATTCGCGGGCATCTAATGGATAAAAATTAATTGGCATGACTAATGAATTCAGGAGAGAATTTACCATGAAGAAAATTATGACGATGATGTTGATGGGATTGCTCGGGCTCGGCATTGCTAATCGAGCCGTGCGATCAAATGAACAGACAGGAGGCGAAAAAATGAAATCCATCTATGACTTTACAATGAAAGATATTGATGGCAAAGATCAGAAGCTGGAGCAGTATAAAGGCAAAGTAATCATGATTGTGAATGTGGCCAGTCGTTGTGGCTATACCCCACAGTACGCGGGATTGCAGAAAATCTACCAGCAATACAAGGATAAAGGCTTGGTGATTTTGGGCTTTCCTGCCAATAATTTCCTGGGACAGGAGCCCGGCAGCAACGAAGAAATCAAACAGTTTTGTTCGGTCAATTACCAGGTGACCTTTCCCATGTTTTCCAAAATTTCGGTGAAAGGAAAAGACATTGCGCCGCTATATAAATACCTGACAGAGAAGGAGACCAATCCTGAATTTGCCGGTGATATTAGCTGGAATTTCAATAAATTCTTGATTGATCGTCAGGGAAAGATCGTGGCTCGATTTGGATCTCGTACCGCTCCGGAAGACGAAGAAGTGGTTCGAGCAATCGAGCAGGCTCTGGCCTATCCCGAATAAAACTGGTAATACACAAAATAAGCAAGATGAAATGAAGGAGAAATAACATGATCCACATGATGGAAGTGGTTGGCATATCAAACGTTAGTTTTTCAGACGCGGTAAAAAGTGCGGTTAAGAAGCTCTTGGAGGGTGGCCATAAGCTATATTGGTTCGAAATTGTGGAAGAGCGAGGCGCGGTCAAGGGGAATGAGGTTGAATTTCAGGTGAAATTAAAAGTGGCAGCAGAAGTGAAGTAGCTTTTCATACCGCCCAAGCATTTTCCCGTATTGTCACACCAGTTGGTATCGTATTGAAACTGACCGGTCGCTAAAAACGACCGGTCAGTAATTTTTGGATCAAACTGCAGCTTCGCACCCTAACCGTTGATAAATGCTTTCGAGTTCAGCTTCGGCTTCGCCGATGATTTCGTCAAACATCTCTTTCATGGGTTGGACTTTATGGACCAACCCCACACTTTGACCAGCCATCAATGACCCATAATCTACGTCACCGTCCTGAACTGCCCGACGCAGTGCACCGACCCAATAATTCTCCACCTGATACTGAGCATCTTTTTTGGTAATTTCTCCTCGACGATGTTTTTGAATCAAATCCATCTGGAGATCAGCAAATTCAGCCATCCCTTTATTGCGAATGGCACGAACTGCGACCACATTCAATTCCGAACCCACGGCAGGTGTGGCCACGGCGTCTCGGGCTTTGGCTTTGATAAATGCCTCTTTGAATTTGGGATGCACCTGACACTCTTCGGTCATCACAAAGCGTGTGCCCATCTGAATCCCTGCGGCTCCCATCAACAGCAGATGTGCCATCAATTTGCCGGTGGCGATGCCTCCCGCTACGAAAACCGGCTTATCCTGGATGGTGAAAAGCACCTGTTGCAGTAAAATAATCAGCGACACATGCCCAATATGGCCACCGGCTTCGCTCCCTTCCAGAATCAGCGCATCCACGCCGGAAGCGAGCATCCTTTCGGCGATGCTTTCGTTGGAGGCAAAGGCCAGAACTCTGGCGCCGCTGTCTTTGGCGATTTTGATTTCAGACCCCTTGGGAATGCTGCCGGCGAAAATAATGAACGGCACCTGTTTGGTCGCCGCAATGCGTAGATGTTCCTGATAATTCGGCGCAATAGTGATCAAATTCACCGCGAAGGGCTTATCGGTTAGTCGCTTGATTTTATCGATCTCTTGCGAAAAAGCTTCCGGTGGCATATTGCCCCCGGCCATGCAGCCGAATGCGCCATGATTACAGACCGTTGTCACCAGTCGGTGATCCGAAATCCAGGTCATAGCGCCGGCCATGATGGGTATTTCCACCCCTAAAAAATCTTTTCCGCGCTGCCAAAGTTTCGCTAATCGTCTCATTTCAAATCTCCAGTAGCAGAAAGTGAATAGTTTCACCGGATTCGATATCGCCTTGAATCTAATTGCCCAGATAATGAAGAACTAAATGCACACCAGAACCATCCCCCAAATTCGATCCCAACCGCTCTGAATTTAACATCCGTGGCCAAAAAAAACTTCCAGGCGGTATAGCGATAACTATATCAAAATTCGCTAACATCCGGTGGTTTCAAAAGGCTGGAAAGATACAATTTTTATCAATGATTGTCAAGCAATTTTTGGCCGTCAGGTGTGATGAACAGAAAATCGAATTACCGGACTGGAAAACGGATACCGATCTCATCTGCTGTTGTCTTTCGGTAATTCGGTTGGTTGAGTTCAGGCAATATTGAATAATTGCGGAAACCTGTGGAAGTTGTCCAGAGTTTAATAAATTAAACGTCGCAGTCCAAAGTTAACCGATCAGAAGGAGTGAAAAATGAAAACCCTAAAACTCGTCCTGATGGCTCTTATTGCGATCTGTTTTTTGGCGAGCACTGGTTTCGCCGCATCCGATGCCGCCTGCTTGTTCTTGCTGATTTCCCCGTCCCCTCGTGCCAATGGCTTGGGACAGACTTTTCTGAGCCTGCCCGAAACGGACGCCATGATCGCATTCTATAATCCTGCCACCCTGGGCCTCTTTTCTCTGAACCATCGATTTTCGATGGGCTTTTATCCGCAGCGAGTGAGCTGGTTGCCTGCCATTACGAATGATATTTTTTACGATAACAAAGCTTTTAACGTGGGGTTTAAATTGCCGGGAGCGCTGAGCGCTGGCATCGGTTTTCAAAGAACATACCTGGACCTCGGAAGCCAAAGTTGTGAGAACGCTGCTGGTGAGGTATTTGGCCCCTTTAAAGTCTGGGAAAAATCGGAGGCCATTACCATCGGTTTGGGCTGGCAAGGCGCAATTACAGCGGGTTTCGGGCTGAGCATCAAATTAATCGATAGCCGATTGGGGAAAACCTTTTCGCAGGAAAAATGGAAAGATATCAAGGCCGAAGCGACCGCTTTCGACATCGGCGCCATAGCGCAGGTTCCAGTGCTGGATTTAATTCGCCAACCGCTGGCGATTTCCTTATCCAAACATGGCATCCTGCAGCCGTTTGTCACTACCAAGCTGGCCTATGCCATGAGGAATATCGGAGACGAAATTACCTACATCGAGGCTTCTCAGTCCGATCCTCTGCCACGCACGGCCCGGGTGGGCTTGAGTTTCGATCTGGGCATGATCCTGCGGCAGCGCAACCTGGATTGGACGCTCAGTTCGTTCCAATGGGCGACTGAGGAAGAAGATTTGCTCATAAATAATTTCAGTAGTATTCAAATGCTAGGCTGGCAGATCAATTTCCTGGAAGTAGTGTATTTGCAACAGGGGAGATACGAAGATCTGGATGGCCAGGTTCGCTATACCACCAGAGGCATTGGTGTGGGTCTGGCCGGGTGGCTGAAATTGGCGTCTCGGTTTTTCCCGGAGAGTCGAACCCTCCGCCTGGTCACCGATCATTTCGACCTGCAATACCAATGGAGCAAATTTGAAATTGAGAACGATCATCCGCTAACTGGCACCAGGTTTACGGGACTCAATTTAGTGATCAAATAGCTTGAGCTCAATTCCGTCACCCCGGTGCCAGAATGGTTCTGGGATGAATGGGCTGCGATTTGGGCCATCGGTTGAATATTTTTTTCTAAATTTGATGTGCTCCCAAATTTCAATAATTTCTGGTTGCTTTTTGAATTAATTTAGGGTTATTTTGTTGCCATAGCTCCCGGATAACGATTTTTTCGGGAACGATTCCAGGGTCTGGCGTGAACAGGCCAGGTCAGGTCAATGCGTAGTGGCCCACGGTATTGGCTGATTAATTAAATAACCGAATCCAGCTATTCAATCATGAACCAAAATCAGGAGCGAGGAATGAAAAAACCGTTGATGCTGTTGATCCTTCTGGTCTTCGCCCTACCGTTATTTGCTCAGAATGAACTCTGGTTCAAAGGATCATTCGATGAGGCGATGGCGACGGCGGCGAAGGACGGCAAGAAGATTCTGATCGATTTTTACTCGGCTGGCTGAGGTGGCTGCCGATTGCTGGACAAGCAATTCTTCCAGGATGAACAATTTCATCCCTATCTCACCCAAAATTTTCTGCTATTTCGCGCCCATCGGGGTCAACCTGACGGAGATGAGATTTATAAAAAATTCTCGGTTCGAGCCACATCGACGGTGATGGTCGTTACCGCCGACGGCCAGGAAATCGATCGGGTGCTAGGCTATGACCCACCTCCCGAAAAATTCAAGGATACATTGGAAAAAACCTACCACGGTGAAAACAACTTCTTGAATTTAATGCAGGCTTATGAAAAAGATCCTGCAGAGGTGGCAGTTCTGGCTCGGCTGGTGGAAAAGTACCGCTCGAATTTTGCCTTTGAAAAGATGGCGGAGTTCGCTCAAAAAATATTGAGCCAGCCAGAACGAGCCAGGCAAGTCATGTTGCCGTTTGGCAAAGATAGCGCCGAGGTTTCCGCTTATGAATTGGCTCGCTTTGCCGCCACTTATTCAGGTCCCGAAGCCGTGCTGGAGTTTGCCACTGAATTTCCCACTAGCCAATTTCTGGATGTGGTTTTTGGAGATTTTTATCGCAGCCTGGTGAATAAAGAGCAGTCGGAAAAAGCAAGTAAAGTTTTCGACCAATTAATATCGAAATTTCCTGAGAGCCAAATGCTCGTCAGGTCTTACCTCATGTATTGCCTCAGTTCAAAAAGTAATTATGATCGAGGGGTCGAGCTGGCCGATCGCGTCATTAACGGGAATGTTGGCAAAATTGATCGTTATTTTGCCTCATCCTATGCCAATATTTTGCTGGAAAAAGGCGACACTCAAAAGGTAGAGCACCTGGTCCAGGAACTCATCAAAAATAATCATGAGCAAACCATCGAAATCGAGATGCAGGTTGGCTTTTTGTATCAGCAAAAGAAGCAATACGATAATGCCTTCAAAATTTTTGAAATGATCATCAAAAATCACCCCGACTATTATCCTGCTTTGTATCAGATCGGTCGCACAGCGGTTTTTTCGGGGGCCAATCTGGAACGAGGGATCGAATGCCTGAAGTTGTATTTGCAGCATGAGCCAGGGGAGAATCAACCCACCTGGGCCAACGCTCATTTTCGGCTGGGGGCACTTTATGAGCTCAAGGGTGATAAAGCGGCTGCGCAACAAGCGTATGAGGCAGCACTGCAGTTAGATTCCAGCTATGAAGATGCCAAAAGGGCGCTGGAAAAATTGAAGAAATAATCCGTTTCAAATGATTACGTGACCCTTCTGAAGGTTTGGAACCTTCGGAAGGGTTTTTATTCTTTTCTGCAGCCCGTTCAGGTTTTTTTGATGCTAAGGTAGATCAAAATCATCGCGAATTCAAAAGAAGCCATTAGCTATTCCAAAAGCCATTTCCAGATCGGCTGCCAGCGAATCCTTTTGTCGCCGAGCTTTTCCGATCCTGATTCATCCAGGGTTAAGATCAGACCTTCGGTTACATCGAACTCATCCATGGCGGCGAGCAAGCTATTTATTTCCCTTTGCTTGATTTTGGGATCATCCAGTGTTGCACATAGAAAAACTATTTTTCCACCCTCACAAAATCTCTCCTGTTTCCCGTTATAGATTCCAGTCCGCCAGCGCCTGTAAAATTCCTGAGTGCAATTTTTTCTCATAGTGAATTGAATCGAGTTTACACACATGAATAATTGAATCGGAATCAGTTCAGCTTAATAAAAGAAAAAAAACTTCTGGTCAACACATTTGTCAGTTATTTTTTGTAGCCATTCAATAATTTTAATCGGGAGTCAAATAAGATGAACGTGAGAGGGAGGCTGGCGTCGGCTGCAAAGCTTATGGCGAATAACCTAATACATAAACGCATAACGCCCGATAATATTACCAGGCAGATTTTGGGGGGCTATGCTTTGTAGGACAAGATGGCATCTTGTCCTACAATAATTATATTTTTCGAGCAAAAATCACCTTGAATTGACCCGTGATCCGATCCTCAATGAATTCTGGCGGGGCAATTCCCGCATTTTTGCATTCTTTCAAAATTCGTTTGATCCCCGTACCAATGCCGCTATATGGAATTTTCAGCCCCAATTCCTCATACCTATGTCGGCTTAATTTAGCAGCAAAAGACAGCAATATTGGATTGCGGGCGACCTGTATCCCTTGTTTGATGTTTTCAATGGTCACAGTATTGGGAAGTACACCTGGGCTTATAATTTCAATACGATTTCTGAAAATAAAAATGCGGATGCTGCTTTGGATCAAATAGTCCCGATGGAGCAGGGCATTGGTAACCGCTTCTTCCAAAGCCCGTACGGGGATTTCCAGCTCACCCGCTACATTAAATGACGAATCATTGCGCTGAACATATTTCAGATTCCTCTTAAAAAAAGCCATGGTGTTCAGGAATTGAGAGGAAAGGATATCGCCAATTGTAATTTTATCGATAAATGAATTTTCGCTTTCATCTTCTCCCACAAAACAGACTGCTTTGATTACAAATTGTGGCAGGATTATCTCGGGTTTTTTGCCGAACAATAATAGCCCCGCCAGCGTCGCTTGTCCCTCTTTTAATAATTTCAAATTCGATAGTATGGTTGCTACCTCATTGGGATTTTCAGGCAATTCTTGCTCATATTCCTCGAAATAAAAATCTTGAAATAACGCTAAGTTTAAATCGTTGATGCTTGTTCCCATGACAGATTTTTCATCTGCATGCAATATGGCAGCAGCCTGCATCAATCGCTGCAGTTCCTCACGAGTGGCACGGCGCTTATCGGCACCAACTTTCACCCAAAAGTCAGTTTGGTTCACCGCATAAGGTTTATTGGTACCCAATGGGACTTTTATACAAACTACCAGTTTATTTTGGTAAATCACATTATCCGTAATGACCTGAATGGGTGGCAGAATTTTTTGAGAAGCAGCATTGGAAATCCATTGATTTAATTTAGGAAGGTCTTCCACGCCGACAATCTCGCCATTATCGCCAACACCTACTACAATTATTCCACCTTCGGAATTGGCCATGGCAGCGATTTCAGCAGATAATTTATCAATGTTCTCAAATTTAAGTTTAAATTGTGTCTTGCTATCCTCGCCGCTGGCGATCAGGTTTATTAATTCTTCGTTTGTCATAAAAGTAAAATACATAAATAATCTCAAATTGTCAAGCAAATATTTGGCGAGATGATTAGCTATTCCAATAGCCATTGCCAGATCGACTGCCAGCGAATCCTTTTGTCGCCGATCTTTTCCGATCCTGATTCATCCAGGGTTAAGATCAGACCTTCGGTTACATCGAACTCATCCATGGCGGCGAGCAAGCTATTTATTTCCCTTTGCTTGATTTTGGGATCATCCAGTTTTGCACATAGAAAAACTATTTTTCCACCCTCACAAAATCTCTCCCGTTTCCCATTATTGATTCCAGTCCGCCAGCGCCTGTAAAATTCCTGAGAGCAATTTTCCTCATAGTGAATTGAATCGAGTTCATATAATTGGATAATTGAACTGAAATAAGTTCAGTTTAATATAAGAAAAAAATAGCGTCAACAGATTTGTTAGTTGTTCATTGGGCGCCAGATAGCTCTGTCATAAATTCTTCATGTTTAAATATTATTGTACTCTGTTGATTTATTACTTGACAAATAAATAAAATTTTTATATATTTTTTTAGCCATCAAGCTAAATTTAAGGAGATAGCATGTTAATTGATTTAAAAGCTGAACCTTCAATTGGGGAAGGGATATTTACAATACCTGAAGCTTCAATAATTTTAGGTCTCCCCAAAAGCTTAATTGGAAGATGGGTTAAAAAATATTGGGAATCTGATTTTATCAATAACAGCGACATGACCTATACCTGGGGAGAACAACGAAATAAGGCTTTCAATTTTTATACCCTGATTGAAATTATTACCGTCCATGCTCTAAGACAAATTGGTGTCTCATTTAAAAAAATCAAGATAGCTCATGACCAACTAACCAAATTGCAAAACTTCGCCTATCCGTTCGCCATATCAAGATTAATGAGTGATGGTAAACTGATCTTCTGGGATTATAATGATTCTATTCTTATTGATTTAAACAAATCATTACAACAGTCTTTTAAAAAAATCATTGAGCCATTTTGCAAAAAAATCGATTTTAATGGAGAAACCCAATTAGCTGAACGCTATTGGCCTTTAGGAAAAGATCATGCTGTTGTGGTTGATCCTCATCATTGTTTCGGGCAACCTATAATCTCTGGTACCAATATTACCACAAATTCTTTGATTAAATTACTATCAGCGGGAGAAAAAAAAGAGTACCTTGCTTCAATTTATAATTTAAAGATAAGTGACATTGACGACGCCGTCATGTATGAACAAAGGATGGCTGCATGAAAATTTATTTTGATGAAAACATTCCACCCCAAATAGCAAATGCCCTTAATATATTACAAAGCCCCTTTGCTCATGAAAATATTGAAGCGAGCAATCTATCCGATGTTTTTGGACGAGGATCTCGTGATGAAACATGGATTGTAAAAATAGCGAATGAGAATGGTGTTGTAATTACCCAGGACTTGAATATACAACGCACCAGGCATCAAAGAGAATTATACAGAAAATACCAAATGGGAGTGATCTTTCTGAAACCTCCTTCAAAAAAAGGCTACACCTACTGGCAAATGGTTGAGAAAATTATTATCTCATGGTCTGATATTAAGCAGGCGGCACGTAAAACCAAAAAACCGTTTGCTTATATTATTAAACCTCGTTCAAAAAAAATGGAAGAACTTTAGCAGAATAAGATTTAAATATCATTAGCTTGAAGACACATCTGGCAATTTTTTACTCGATAGAGATTATTGGTAAGCATTCTTATCAGTTAACCTGTAGCTCACTTCACTCATAGCAGATCATCCTAAAACAAATAATTTTTTATCTCATCCCTCAAATCCACTGCTTTATCCTATTAAAATCTTCCTCCATCGCTTTTTGATTTTTTTTCTTCCCAAAATCATTATCTTTATCCACCGAAATTCAAAATTCATTTCCAATCAAAACACGGAGGGCTATGATGCGAAACAGAATTTATATGTTCGTTCAAACCATCGTTCTGGTCGGAATGCTCGGTTCGGGCTATCTGTTGGCCCAGATTCCCCAGTGGGAAAAACAACTTGCAGCGGATACCAATAATACCGAACTGCTGTTGAAACTTGGCAAAGCCTATCACGATCTGGCAGGTGTCGAAGAGGATGAGGCGGCTGTCGAACAGGCAGAAAATTATTTATCGAGACTGTTGAAAATCGAACCGCAACATGCTGTGGCGCTGGTGTACTACGGCTCGGTCTTGACCATGAAGGCCAGGGAGGCCTTTTTGCCCTGGGAGAAAATGAAGTACATGAAACAGGGCTTTGCCGCCATGGACAGCGCTGTGGCGCTCGCTCCCCGTTCGCCCGAAGTGCGATTGATTCGGGCCAATAATGGGACGTCGGTGCCGAAGATGTTCCATCGGCTGAAAACTGCTCTGGCGGATTTCCAATTTATCGAAGCGATGCAACTGGAAAAATTGGGCCAGATGACCAACCAGTTCTGGCTGCCCTACTATTATTACTTTGGCCTGGCATTGGCGAAAGATGAACAATTTCAAGCAGCAGCGGTAAAATTGAATAAAGTTTTGGAAATCGATGCCAATTCTGAATATGCGAAAAATGCCAGAAAGCAATTGGAGAAATTAAATAAGTAGAAAGAAAGAGATGTAGTCCACTTTAGAAGTGGACTACATCTCTCAGGAACATCGCTCACAAGAGGGAGCAAAATCATGCCAAATCAAACCATCGTGAAAATGACCAAAATCAACAAAGAATACACCCTGGGCAAAATCACCATCCAGGCGCTGAAGGACATCAGCCTGGATATCGGGGAGCAAGATTTTCTGGTGATCGCTGGGCCATCGGGCAGCGGCAAGACCACGCTGCTCAATATTCTGGGCTTGATCGATACCCCATCGGCAGGCGAGCTCTGGTTCGGGGATAGGAATCTGGCGACCAATGATCACAACGGCCTCTACCGCTTTCGACGGGATCATCTGGGCTACATTTTCCAGACCTTCAATTTGATTCCCGTGCTGAATGTCTATGAAAATGTCGAGTATCCTTTGATCCTGAAAAAGATTTCGAAGCGAAATCGCAAGACCATCGTCGAGGATGTGCTCCATAAAGTGGGGCTATTCGATCGCAAGCATCATCGGCCCAACGAGCTTTCGGGCGGGCAGCGGCAGCGGGTGTCCATCGCCCGAGCCATCGTAAAAAAGCCAGCCATCGTACTGGCTGACGAGCCCACGGCCAATCTCGATTCCAAAACTGGCGCCGAGATCATCGATCTCATGCACAAACTGAACCAGGAGGATAGGATCACGTTTGTCTTCTCATCCCATGACCCCAAAATTATCGAACGAGGGAATCGGGTGGTGCAGCTTCGGGATGGAGAGATTGTGGAGTAATTGTTCTAATTTCTAATTGTTCTAATTTCTAATTGATCTAAAAAAATCCCAGTATTTAATAGCCAATTGATGATTGTTTTTTGTGTATTGTTTAGTTCAATTAGGTTAATTAGAAATTA